>NZ_JBWKOP010000007.1:36438-367755 GCF_059416145.1 Rhodoferax sp. GW821-FHT09E07
CCGATTCCATCTCCGTCAAGAGTCTGGATGGCACCGCCACCCAGGCCATCACCGTCACCATCAATGGCACCAACGATGTGCCCGTGATTGGCGGCTCCAGCTCCGGCGCCGTGGTCGAGGCCGGCGGCGTGGCCAACGCCACCACCGGCACGCCCAACGCCAGCGGTACCCTGACCATCTCCGATGCCGATTCCGGTCAGTCCAGCTTTACCGCTGTGGCTCCGGCCAGCCTCACTGGCACTTACGGGACTTTCACTTTCAACAACGCCACCGGCGCATGGACCTATGCGCTGGACAACACCAAGTCCGCCACCCAGGCCCTCACGGCCGGTCAGGTCGTGCACGACACGCTCTCCGTCACCAGCCAGGATGGCACTGCCACCCAGACCATCGATGTCACGGTCACCGGCGCCAATGACAACGCCGCCATCACCGGTACCTCCACCGGCTCCATGACCGAGGATGTCGCCGTCTCCGGCGGCAACCTCTCCACCAGCGGCGCACTCGCCGTCTCCGATGTGGACAGCGGCCAGGCCACCTTCCAGACGCCGGCCACGCTGGCCGGTACCTACGGCACTTTCACGTTCAACACCAGCACCGGTGCATGGACCTATGCCGCCAACAACGCACAAAGCGCCATCCAGGCCCTGGGCGCAGGCCAGTCCCTCACCGATTCCATCTCCGTCAAGAGTCTGGATGGCACCGCCACCCAGGCCATCACCGTCACCATCAATGGCACCAACGATGCTCCGACCGTCACCAGCGGCACGGTCTCAGGAACAGAGGACACGGCGATCACCCTGTCGTGGACAAATTTCTCTATCAACGACATCGATTCATCCACCAGTGCCCTGAGTGTGAAGATCATTACGCTGCCGTCGGACGGTACGCTGCAATACTCGGCCAACGGAGTGACATGGACCAATGTTGCAGCCAACCAGTTGATCACCAAAGCTGAGGTTGATGCAGGACACTTGCGCTTCACACCAGACCTCAATGAGTCCGGTGGCAGTGACTATGCAACGGCTGGTACAGGCAACATGAAGAGCCACTACGCCAGCTTCACCTACCAAGGAAGCGACGGCAGCCTTACCAGCACCACGGCCACATTGACGGTTGATATCAAGCCCGTGGCGGATGATCCCATTCTCAAGATTGGTGGGGCCTCTGTGATCGACGGCGCCACCACGGTTGTGACGCAACCCGCGGGTGACGGATTGACTGTGCGGACTTACACGGCTGTACCGAATATTGATACGACGACGGTAGACACCTTGACAGAGGTGGAACAACTGCTCAACTTGTTGAATGCCGATACACCAGCCACGACATCCATATCTACGGCACCCCAGAACTACACCGTAAACACCAACAGCGATCCATCGGGAATCCCAACTGACGGTGCTTACCGGATGACTGGGTTGATCTACCTCGACGCGGGCCACACCTACACCTTCAGCTCCTACATGGACGATACGGCCCTGCTGTCACTCGGAGGCACCATTGTTCTGGAGAAACAATACAACAGCTGGGGCAATATCACCGGCACAACCTACACGGCCGCCGTCAGTGGCTATTACACGCTCGACTGGGCTGTTTACAACGGCAATTCGATTGGAGCAATCAAACCCTACCTGAGTATCGATGGTGGTACTGCACAGGACTTGACCAGCGCCAACTTCAAAATCTACAGTTCCATCGCAGCCGTTGAGAACGCCGGTGGTATCCACGATGCAGTCGTCGGAACCAGCACTGCCGGCTACTACCCTGTAAGCAACAGCGGCGTGGAAGATACAGCGATCAAGATTTCGCCCATTACGATTGCATTGGCCGACACCGATGGATCAGAGTCCCTGGTTTCGCTTTTCGCGAAGAATCTCTTGACCGGCACTGTCCTTTCCGACGGCACCAATAGCTTCACAGCCAGCGCCGCGACCACGTCCATCAACATCAGCGGCTGGTCGCTCAGCACCTTGACCTTGAAGCCACCGGCCAACTTCAACGGCACATATGGCTTGACGCTGGAACTGACCAGCAAGGAAAACGCTACCAGCGAACTAGCCACTACGCTCACCACGCTGTCCATTCCCGTAGCCGCCGTCAACGACGCACCGGTAGCAGTAGCGGATACCAACAGCGTGACCGAGGACTCAGGGGTCTACACGATTACTGGCTCCGTCACCAGCAACGACACGGATGTGGATGGGGATACGTTGAGTGTTGCCGCAGTCAGTGGTCAGAGCGCACTCACTGGGGCCAGCATAGCCGGCTCCTACGGAACGTTCGTGATCAATGCCAACGGGAACTACACCTATGCACTGACCAGCGATGATGCGCGCGTGAACGCGCTCAACACCGGAGAGTCGCTGACTGACTTCATTTCCTATACCGTCACAGATCCAGGCGGCTTAACAAGTACCAGCACGCTGACCGTCACCATCAACGGCCACACTGACACGTATGCCGCGACATCGTTGATCACGGGGACTGCAGCCGCGAACAACATAGTTGGCACCGCATCGGACGATAGCATCAGCGCCTTGGGCGGCAACGACTATGTAGAGGCCGGCGCTGGCAATGATGTTGTATACGCCGGAGACAGTGGCACTGCCTTGACGAGTGTTGCCAACCTCGCCGCATCGACCTTTATGACGACAGCCGATGGAAGCATGACGACTGCAGGCGGCACTTTGACGGCTACCGTCGCCAGCAATACCAACAAAGGCTACGGTGACTTGGTACATGGAGGAGCTGGCAACGACGCCTTGTTTGGCGAAGCCGGAAGCGACCTGCTGTACGGTGGTGCCGGCAACGACTATTTGAACGGCGGTGCAAGCAATGATGCGTTGCGCGGCGGTGCCGGCAATGACCGTCTTGAAGGTGGCGCCGGCAGCGATGTACTCCGGGGCGACTCAGGCTCAGACGTCTTCGTCTGGTCCCTCAACGATGGCAGCAGCACCAATGGTGTTGCCGCTGCTGGCGCAGGGAACGCTTATGGCGTAGGCAACAACATTGGCCTATCTGGCACCACTGACTTGGTGATGGACTTCAGCAAATCGGAGGGGGATGTACTGGACCTGCGCGATCTGTTGGTCGGCGAAAGCCATCAAGGACTCGCTTCTGGCAACCTGTCCAACTATCTGCACTTTGAAGTTTCCAACGGAAACACTGTGGTTCACGTCAGCACCAATGGTGGCTTTACTGGTGGGACCTACAACGCCGCCAATGAAAATCAGACCATCGTATTGACCGGCGTGAACCTGCTGCAAGACAACAATGGCACCACCCTGCTCAATGACAATGCAGTCATACAGGACTTGCTAACCAACAAACGGTTGATCGTCGACTGATACGTGCTGGCGACTTGCGCTTCAGGAGTGGGTTATGGGCAACGCCCGTACCCCAGGACCCGTTGCTCCGTCAAAACCCAACGCCAGCACGGTGTCCAATTCGCTGGGCGACGTGACGCCTTCTGCCAGCACGAGCAAACCAATGTTGTGGGCAATGCCGCATAGTCCTTTCAGGAAGGCCGCATTGCCGCTGTTGGACTCCACCCCACGTACAAAACTGGAGTCCACCTTCAGATAGTCCAAGCCGAGGTCGTGCAGCTGACCGATCTGGCTGAAGTGGTGCCCAAAGTGCTCCAACCCGGTCCTGCAGCCTACGGCGTTCAAGGCGCGACACAGTACTTTGAACGCTTCAAGATGCTTCAAAGCGCCGCCTTCTGCCATCTCCAGCCATAACCTGGGCGCCAACGCTTTTTCTGCCGCGATCAGTGCCATCAAGCGCGGCTGAAATGCGGCGTCTTCCAGTGAACTCGCAGACAGGTTAATGGCCAATCCGGGCAAGTCAGGGTCCGCCTTGAGCTCCTGCAGCCCCAAAGCTACGGCAACTAGGTCAAGCGATGGCGTCAACTTGAGACGCTCGGCCACGGGCAGGAATCGGCCAGCTGGCAACCACTCGCCTTTTTCGTCAAACATCAAGCGCAACGGACACTCCCGATGCGACAGGGCACCTTGGGCGTTGACCACTGGAAATGAAATAAGTCGCACCCACTGGTGCTCCAGTGCGCGCTTGATCATGGTGGCCCATTGATCTGCAGTACGAGGCATTTCATCCGCAGCATCCGCCTGGGCTTCCCGCACACCGTCCTCCCCACCGGCTTCGGCTGCGGCCAACGCCAGATCCACCTGGGACAGAAGACCGCCAACATCCGCACCAGCAGCAAACCGGCCAACACCAATCCAAGCAGTCGCAGCACCATCGACAAAAGGCGCAGCAGCCAACACCAAACTTTGCAACAGCTCAACGCCCGCGGCATACCCTGCTTTGTCGGCAGGAAGCAATAAGGCGAAGTCTGCACCATTGAGACGTGCAGCCACACCGTTGCTCGAAGTTGCACAGGCCGCGTTGATCGTATGTCCCACGACTTTCAAAAAATCGTCTGTTGAAGCACGCCCGAGTCGCCGGTTGATCCCCGTCAGGTCAGCCAGCCGGACCATCATCAAGGTTCCGCCCACCGAGTCCTCAGCATCAATCGCCTGGCGCAAACGCGCCATGAAGTGAGACCGGTTGGCTAGCCCAGTCAAAGGATCAAAATTGGCCTCTTTGCGCACCAGCTCCAGCCGCGAAGCCTCCTCCTCAAACATGGCCTTCAGCCGCCCCACCGTAGCATTCATGGCAATGGCCAATTGCTTGAGTTCTGGCACCTTGGGCAGCTCCACCGTGACGAAGCGCCGTTGGGTGATGGCCTTGGCCTGCTCAATCACCGTGTGCAGTGGCCCGCGAATTCGGCCCAGGACCATGGACCCCAGCAGCCCGCCCACCACACCGGCTAGCGACAACGCCAGCACCATTTCATAGGCGCTTTTCCACAATGCACCATAGGCAAAACGGCTGTGGCTGATCAACGTGACAGTGCCAAACTGCTTCCAGCCACTGCTGATCTGGGCCTGCCCCGGTGTGGCGGTGATGGGCAGCAAGTGCGCAAACCAGGCAGGGGCATCAAGATCCTTGGCATCTCCAACACGCTCGGCAATCAATTTGCCGGCGGGATCGGTGACACGGATCAATTCGTAGTGCCCGCTGTCAAACAGCGAAGCCACGACCAGATCGACGGTTACCGCATCGGGACTACCCTGGCTGAGGGACAGTGCCAAAGCCGTCGCATTGTCCGTATTTTTGATGGAGAGCTGGGAACCCAGATAGCTGCGCGCACTCAGCATGGACGCCAGCAGACCACCTCCCAGGGCCAGCAACATGCTGACGACAATCGCGAGCCATAGTTGACGGTACATCGACATTTCGTTTTCCTCTTGCAAGCAATCTATTCAAAACCTTCGGCCTTCGCGCGCCGCAGCAAATCTTCCCAACGGGACAAGCGCCCGGTGCCCCCTGGCGCAGCGGCCTCACCGCCGCCAATACCGGCAAACACACCCGCCCGGTTGAAGCTGAAGACGGGTACCAAATCCGGCCTGCGCGAGGCGGGACGAATGTCGGGGATCAGGTTGTCCATGATGAGCGGCTCGGCATCGGGCTGGGCATAGTAGGCCAACACCATGTGGGCCTGCGTGGGCGCGCCATCGGAGCCCCCGGTCTTGGCACGCACATAAATCAGGCGCAGCTTTTCGGGCGCCACACCCGTCTCCAACAGCGTGAAATATTTGGCGATGACGAAGTCTTCACAATCTCCCGCACCACGCCCTATGGACTCCATAGGGGTCGCCCAGTAGTCCACTTGCCCCCAGACCACCATATCGTCGGCAAACTGCATTTGCTGGTTAAAAAACTGGTTCACCCGCTTGATGCGTTCTGCATCACTGACGGCCATGTTGCTTTGAATCAGGCCACGCCAGGCTGTGAACTTGGGCACCGGGCCGCTACCCCAGCGCTGCGTCAATGTGGCCAGAAGGCGGTCGAAATCCGCCCCCCCCTGTGCAGTCCCCACGGCCCCCAACAGCAGCGCCAGCACCAGGACAGTAGCAGCCCACTTGTAGAGCGCGCGCAAGGCCATCACCATTCGAGTCGGCTTCCGTCTGCAGGCATCAACCGCAGAAAAATCCTGATAACGTGAAATTCATCGCAATTGATCTTGGTTTTCCAATGGGCCCCTGCAAGCAAGGTATGCTAAAAATGGATCGCTGGCAGATAATCAAACGATGGACGCTGGCGGTGAGGTTAGCACAGCGCTCCGCCCCACCCACAAGCCCGGCGAGCTTGAATTCAAAGAAGTTTCTACTATGAATCGACTGACCGCAATCAGCCAAGCGATTGCGCTTGTTGCCCTTACCGTGGGCGCCAATGCACAGACCACCCCAGAGCCATCTCCGACCAACTTGAAGGATGCGGTGGAACGCGCCATCCTGCAAAACCCGGAAGTCAAACTGCGCTTCCATAATTTCGAAGCATCGCAGGAAGAGCGCAAATCCGCAGAAGGTGCCTGGTTGCCCAAGGTGGACCTGGAGGCCGCCACCTCAACCAACCAGACACTAAAACCCTACCTGTCCTCCACCCAGTCCTACAACGGCAACCGTGCTTCCATCCAGCTGCGCCAAACACTGTTCGACGGCTTCGCCACACGGAACGACGTACGCCGTCTGAGCTATGCCCAGCAGTCAGCGTTCTATGAACTGCAATCGGCCAGCAACCAGACCGGGCTGGAAGCAGCGCGTGCCTATCTCGACGTCATCCGCTACCGCGAACTGGTGGAAATGGCCGCCGACAACCTGGTGACCCACCAGGAGGTCCATGGCCGCCTGAGCCAAAAAGTGCAAGCCGGCGTGGGCCGCCGTGTCGACCTGGAGCAAGCCTCGGGCCGGATGGCGCTGGCCGAGTCCAACTGGCTCACGGAGGTCAGCAACCTGCATGACGTGTCAGCCCGCTACCAGCGCTTGATCGGTGACACACCGGCCGCCGAGCTGCCCCCGCCGCCGCCACTGACCAGCCAGATGCCCCAAGGCATCGATTTTTTGCGCGGCGCCGTGGCGAAGAACCCGGACTTTCTGGCCTCAGTGGCGACTTTGCGCGCCTACCGCGCCGACATGAACCTGCGCAAGGCACCCATGTATCCCACGCTGGAGTTCCGGGCACGCCAAAGCTACGAAACCAACCAGAGTGGCACCCTCGGCGACTACCGCGACTCCACGCTCGAATTGGTCTTGAACTACAACCTGTACCGCGGCGGATCGGACATCACCCGCATCAAGCAATACGCGGCCAAGCTCAACTCGGCGTTCGACCTGCGTGACAAAGCCTGCCGCGATGTCTGGCAGACCGGGCAAATTGCCTACAACGACTCGGTACGCATTGCCTCCCAGATTAAGTTGCTACAACAACACGAGCTATCCACCTCCAAAGCCCGGGTGGCCTACCAGCAGCAGTTCGATATTGGCCAGCGCTCGCTCCTGGACTTGCTGGACACGGAAAACGAGTACTACCAATCCCGCCGGGCCCTCGCCAACGCCGAGTACGACCTGCAGTTGGCCCACGCCCGGGTGCTCGCATCGTCGGGATCGCTTCTGGAAGCCCTGAAACTGCAGCCCCTCTCGAGCACCTTGCCCGAGGTGAAAGGCGGCCAAGAGGACGATGACGAGCTGATGGAGTGCAGTACCCACACGCTCCCCTCGATTGAAAAGACCCCGGTGCCGGTCGCCGTGGCCAAGCCGCTCCTGGTGGAGCCCGCCCCCCAGCCGGTGGTACCCGCGCCCGTCAAAGCCCCCCCTCCCGATCCGGTAGCGTTGGCCTGTGCCCAGGTGCCGCAGTCGGTGCAGACTTGGCTGACCGCCTGGAACACCAAAGACACGACCGGCTATCTGGGGCAGTACGCAGACAACTTTGTTCCTGCCATGGGCCTGAGCCGCAGTGCATGGGAGACCTTGCGCAAGAAACGCATCGGCAAGCAGGGCGATATTCAGACGACCGTGAGCGAGATCAAGCCCCAGGCCTGCGACGCCAAGAGCGCCGAAGTCTCGTTCAAGCAGGAGTACGGTTCAGTGGACTACCGCGACAGCGTGGAGAAAACCTTGTCGCTGGTACGCGTTGGCGATGCCTGGAAGATCGTGCGGGAAACGGTGACCAAGGGTCGTACCTTCTGATCCCACGCGATGCCCCCATGAAAAAAGCGACCGAAGGGTCGCTTTTTATTTGTTCGCCGCGAGCAGTTTTCAGAACGGAATATCGTCATCCATGTCATCAAAGCCACTGGCGGGGCGGGGAGCCGGTGCCTGGCGCGGTGCGGGGGCCGGGGCAGCTGCACGGGGTGCGGCAGGTGCCATGCGGCGGGGAGGCGGTGCACCACCTTCGTCACCGCCGTCCGACGGTCCGCCCATACCTTCACGGCCGCCCAGCAACTGCAGCTCGGTGGCCACAATGTCCACCGTGTTCTTTTCCACACCGGACTGGTCGGTGTACTTGCCGTACTTCAGGCGACCTTCCACATAAATGGGGCGACCTTTTTTTACGTACTCACCGGCGATTTCGGCCAAGCGGTCATAAAAGGTCACACGGTGCCACTGGGTGTCTTCAACGGTCTCGCCGGTATTGCGGTCCTTGCGGCGGCTGCTGGTGGCCACGCTCACATTGGCCACGGCCTGGCCGGAGGGCAAGTAACGGATTTCAGGGTCACGGCCACAGTTGCCGACCAGAATGACTTTGTTGACGGATGCCATGGGAGTTTCTCCAAATTAGTCGCAGATTATGCCGCCGCGCGCGGGGCCGGGGCCCGCATGGGCCAGGCCACGGCAAGCCACAGCAGCATGGCCGCGGTGCTGGCCGCAAACAGGGCCTGCGGCCCTGACCACTTCACCAGCCATCCGCCCAGCGCCCCGCCGGCAAAGAAGCCCAGCGACTGCAGGGTGTTGTAGACGCCCAGCGCCGCACCGCGGGCTGACGCGGGTGCCACGCGCGAAGCCAGGCTGGGCTGGCTGGCCTCCAACACGTTGAACCCGCAAAAGAACACGAACAGCAGCACCGCCAGCAAGGCCACTGAAGGCATGGCCCGGGTCAGAACCATCAGCCCCAACTGCACCAAAGCCACCAACCCTACTGCCGACAAAAATACGGCGCGCAAGTACCCCCGCTTCTCCAGCGGAAACAGTGTGGCACCCATGACCAGGAACGAGGCCAGCACCGCGGGCAGGTAGACCTGCCAATGCAGATCACGCGCCAGCCCGGCTTGCACCAGCATGGCGGGCAGGGCCACCCACATCGCCAACTGCACCGCGTGCAGCACAAACACCCCGAAATCCAGCCGCAACAGCGCCGGATGGCGCAACACGTCGCGCAAGCGGCCCCGCGCTTGCGTGGCATGCTGCAGGGGCTCCGGTGGCACCCACCACAGCACCACCGCAATGCCCCCCACCGCCAAGGTGGCTGTAATGGCAAACAGACCATGCAGGCCCACCCAGGCCGCCAACAACGGCGACAGCACCAGAGACAGCGCGAACATCAGCCCAATGCTGGCGCCGATCAAGGCCATGGCCTTGGTACGTACCACGTCGCGGGTCTGGTCGGCCAACAAGGCGGTAACCGCCGCCGAAATGGCCCCAGCGCCTTGCATCGCACGCCCGGCCACCAGCCAGGGCAGAGTGGGCGCCCAAGCTGCCAGCGCGCTGCCAGCCGCAAAAATCACCAGCCCCAGCACCATGACCGGTTTGCGGCCAAAACGGTCGGACGCCATGCCAAACGGAATCTGCAGTACGCCTTGGGTCAGGCCGTAAATGCCCATGGCCATTCCCACCAGCGCGGGGTCATCGCCACCGGGGTAGCGGCGCGCCTCCAGTGCAAACACGGGCAAAACCAGGAAAAGCCCCAGCATGCGCAGGGCAAAAATCAGGGCCAGCGAGGCGCTGGAACGACGCTCTTGCGGCGTCATGGTGGTATCGGGAAGGGCAGGCGTGGGCAAAACGGGCACTCGTGGCAAAAAGGCGGCACAAACCCGGGGCGGGCGGCGCAACCCGACATTGTCTATCATGGCGGGTTACTCTTTTGGCGGCCACGAACTTGAACTCTCCTACTGACGACGGCAAATACCTGGCCCGCGCCCTGCAGCAGCAAAACATCAGTGTGCGGGGTGCGCGCACCCACAATCTGAAAAACATTGATCTGGACATTCCCCGCAACCAGTTGGTGGTCATCACCGGGTTGAGCGGCTCCGGCAAGTCCAGTCTGGCGTTTGACACGCTGTATGCCGAAGGGCAGCGCCGCTATGTGGAAAGCCTTTCCACCTACGCGCGCCAGTTTTTGCAGCTGATGGACAAGCCCGATGTGGACATGATCGAGGGCCTGTCGCCTGCCATCAGCATCGAGCAGAAGGCCACCAGCCACAACCCGCGCTCCACCGTGGGCACGGTGACCGAGATCCACGACTACCTGCGCCTGCTGTTTGCCCGCGCCGGCACGCCCTTTTGCCCGGACCACAACCTGCCGCTGCAGAGCCAGACGGTGAGCCAGATGGTGGACGCCGTGCTGGCCCTGCCCGAAGACACGCGCCTGATGATCCTGGCACCGCTGGCGCGGGAGAAAAAGGGCGAGTTTCTGGACGTCTTTGCCGACATGCAGGCCCAGGGCTATGTGCGCTTTCGCATCAACGGCGAGGCCTATGAGGCCGAGAACCTGCCCAAGCTGAAGAAGACCGAGAAACACGACATCGACGTGGTGGTGGACCGCATCAAGGTGCGCGCCGACCTGAAACAACGCCTGGCCGAAAGCTTTGAAGCCGCGCTGCGCCTGGCCAATGGACGCGCCATTGCGCTGGAGATGGATGCGCCCAATGACTCCGAAATTGATAGCGCACAACGCAATGGTGACGGGGGCCAGAGGCCTAAAGAGCACCTATTCAACGCCAAGTTTGCCTGCCCCGTCTGCAACTACTCGATTGCCGAGCTGGAGCCGCGCCTGTTCTCCTTCAACTCACCCGTGGGCGCTTGCCCCACCTGCGATGGGCTGGGCAACCACGAGTTCTTCGACCCCACGCGCGTGGTCGCCTTCCCCACGCTAAGCCTGGCCAGCGGCGCCATCAAGGGCTGGGACCGGCGCAACGGCTACTACTTCAGCATGCTGGAGAGCTTGGCCAAGCACTACAAGTTCGATATCGACGCCGCCTTCGACAGCCTGCCCGAAGCGGTGCAAGCCGCCATCCTGTTCGGGTCGGGGGAAGAAGAGATCAAGTTCAGCTACGTGATGGACTCGGGCGCCTCGCAGGGCAAGAAGGTCAGCAAGAAACACGCCTTCGAGGGCATCATTCCCAATATGCAGCGGCGCTACCGCGAGACGGATTCGGCCCTCGTGCGTGAAGACCTGGGCCGCCTGCGCAGCACCCAGCCCTGCCCCGACTGCGGGGGCTCGCGCCTGCGCAAGGAAGCGCGCCACGTGAAGGTCGGAGAAGGAGACCAGGCCCGCGCCATTTACGAGATCAGCCACGCCACGCTGCGCGAGAGTTTTGAGTACTTCAACACGCTGCAAATGCCCGGCGCGCGCGGCGAAATCGCGTCGAAGGTGATTCGCGAGATTGGCCTGCGCCTGAAATTCCTCAACGACGTGGGCCTGAACTACCTGAGCCTGGACCGCAGTGCGGAAACGCTCAGTGGCGGCGAGAGCCAGCGCATCCGTCTCGCGTCGCAGATCGGCTCGGGCCTGACGGGCGTGATGTACGTGCTGGACGAGCCCAGCATTGGCCTGCACCAGCGCGACAATGACCGGCTGATTGGCACGCTGCAGCACCTGCGTGACATTGGCAACAGTGTGCTGGTGGTAGAGCATGACGAAGACATGATGCGCGCTGCCGACCATGTGATCGACATGGGCCTGGGCGCGGGCGTGCACGGCGGGCGCGTGATCGCCCAGGGCACGTTTGACGAGGTGAAGGCGAACACCGAATCACTGACCGGTCAGTACCTGGCCAAGACCTTGCAGATTGAGGTACCCAAGCGCCGCACGCCCTGGCTGCCCGTGGTGGCAGAAGCCAAACCCGTGGCCAAGGCCGTGGGCGGCAAAGGTGCACCCAGCAAGGCCGCGCTTGCCTGGGCCGAACGCCAGGCGCACCACCTTGCCACCCAGGGCAATATGCAGGCCATTCGCGTGGTGGGCGCCAGCGGCCACAACCTCAAGGGCGTGGACGTGGACTTCCCCGTGGGCCTGCTGACCTGCGTGACTGGCGTGTCCGGCTCAGGCAAGAGCACGCTGGTCAACGACACGCTGTACGCCGCTGTGGCGCGCCAGCTCTACCGCGCGCACGACGAGCCTGCGGCGCACGAGAGCATCGACGGCATCCAGTACTTCGACAAGGTCATCAACGTCGACCAGTCCCCCATTGGCCGCACCCCGCGCTCCAATCCCGCCACCTACACCGGCCTGTTCACGCCTATCCGCGAACTCATGGCCGAGGTGCCCACGGCGCGTGAACGCGGCTACGGCCCGGGCCGCTTCAGCTTCAACGTGGCCGGCGGACGCTGCGAGGCCTGCCAGGGCGACGGCATGGTGAAGGTGGAGATGCACTTTCTGCCTGATGTGTACGTGCCTTGCGACGTGTGCGCGGGCCAGCGCTACAACCGCGAGACACTGGAGGTGCTCTACAAAGGCAAGAACATCGCGCAGATTCTGGACATGACGGTGGAGGCGGCCTACGAGTTCCTGCAGGCCGTGCCCACCATCGCGCGCAAGCTGCAGACGCTGCTGGACGTGGGCTTGTCCTACATCCGCCTGGGCCAGGCCGCCACCACGCTGTCGGGTGGCGAGGCCCAGCGCGTGAAGCTGGCGCTGGAACTCAGCAAGCGCGACACCGGCCGCACGCTCTACATCCTGGACGAGCCGACCACGGGCCTGCACTTTGCCGACATTGCCCTATTGCTCAAGGTGCTGCACCAGCTGCGCGACGCGGGCAACACCATCGTCATCATCGAGCACAACCTGGACGTGATCAAAACCGCCGACTGGCTCATCGACATCGGCCCCGAGGGCGGCGCGGGTGGTGGCATGGTGGTGGGCGTGGGCACACCGGAAGACCTGGCAGCCAACCCGGCTAGCTACACCGGAAAATACCTGAAACCACTGCTGCAACCGGGTACTTAAGCCGTTTTCCACCTCAGCCCCCCGCAGTCATTGCGATTTACGCTATCTATTTGGTAGCAAAAAAGAGCGATTGCTGGTACGACGCCCTTGGCGCGTGGAGGCCTTTTCCTGCTGGCACCCGCCACTCCTGCCACGTCGCCACAATGCTGGGCTGCTTCGCAATACGCTGAAGCACAACCCGCACCCGGAGACATGCATGCACGACGACGAACGCGGCATGGGTACGACCCGTGCCTTGGTTTGGTTCAAGCGCGATCTGCGGGTGCACGACCACGCGCCACTGGCAGCGGCCCTGGCCCATACAGACGCACTGGCACTCTTTGTCTTCGAGCCCGAATGGCTGCAAAGCCCCGAGTGCGATGCCAGCCATGTGGACTTTGCGCTCGGCTGCCTCATGGAACTGCGTGCTGCGCTGGCCGCGCACGGCATGCCATTGCTGGTGCGCCACGGCAGCATGACGACCGTATTGGCCCAGCTGCAGGATGGGCTGCGTTTTACCCATGTGCTGAGCCACGAAGAAACGGGCCCGGGCTGGTCCTACGTGCGCGACCGTGAGGTTGCGCGGTGGTGCCAAGGCAAACAGGTGGTCTGGCAGGAGTTCCCGCAGTCCGGCGTGGTGCGCCGCCTGCGCAGCCGCAGCGGCTGGGCCCAGCGCTGGCAGGCCCGTATGGATGCACCGTTGCATGTGCTGCAAGGCAGGTTCACCCCCGCAGCACCGCTGAACCAACCCGACCTGCCCACGCTGGGTGCCCTGGGTTTGGCGCCCCACCACAAGGCGTTGCAAGCTGCCGGCGAGAAGGCGGCACGCAGCACCTTGAAAAGCTTTCTGCAGGTGCGTGGCTATGACTACCGCAAGGCACTGTCCAGCCCCTTGAGCGCCGAGGACGGTTGCAGCCGCCTGAGTCCCCATCTGGCTTTCGGCACCTTGTCCCTGCGCACCGTGCACCAGGCCGCCGAGGTAGCCATTGCCACCACGCCGGACCGCACCATGGCCTATGCCCTGCGCGGTTTTGCCGGGCGCCTGCGCTGGCACTGCCACTTCATGCAAAAGCTCGAAGACGAGCCGGGCATCGAGTTCCACAACTTTGCCCGGGTCTGCGACGGCCTGCGCGAGCACGAATTCAACGACGCCCACTTTGCAGCCTGGTGTGAGGGCCGCACCGGTTACCCCATGGTGGATGCCTGCATGCGCTCGCTGCGCGCCACGGGCTGGCTCAACTTCCGCATGCGGGCCATGCTGGTCAGCTTTGCCAGCTACCAGCTCTGGCTGCACTGGCGCCCCACGGGTCTGTTTCTGGGGCGACAGTTTCTGGACTTCGAGGCAGGCATCCACTGGAGCCAGATGCAGATGCAAAGCGGCACCACCGGCATCAACACGCTGCGCATGTACTCCCCCACCAAACAGGCGCAGGACCAGGACCCCCAGGGCGTTTTCATACGACGCTGGGTGCCAGAACTGGCCCGCGTGCCCCTGCCTTACCTGGCCAAGCCATGGGAGATGGATGCCAGCGTACAGCGCATGGCAGGCTGCGTGATTGGCGTGGACTACCCCGCCCCCATCGTGGATGACAAGGCTGCCCTGAAAGCCGCCAAAGACCGCATGTACGGCCTGCGCCAAACCACGCAAGCCCGCGAAGAAGCCGGTGAAGTGCAAGCGCGCCATGGCTCGCGCAAGAGCGGCTTGCCACCTTCGGCACAACGCCGGGTGACGTCCCGCCAACGCCAAACCCCAGCCCCCGAAGCGCCATCGCCACAGGGCGACCTGTTTGCCTGAGCCGCATAGATACCCACCATGAAAAACGACTTCAAAGGCAACAAGCACTTCCTGCCCAGCAAACCCTGCGCCGCGTGCGGCCGCACCATGACCTGGCGCAAGGCCTGGGCCAAGAACTGGGGCAGCGTGCGGTACTGTTCGGATGCCTGCCGCGCCCAAAAGTCGTTGAGGCCAACGCCGTGAATGCAGCGCGAGCGGCGGCCGTGCCCAGCCGGGTCCGCCACCTAGTCGTTGTGCTGGGTGACCAGCTGGATATGCAGTCCACCGCACTGCAGGGTTTTGACGCGTCGCAAGACCTGGTGTGGATGGCCGAGGTGGGCGAGGAATCCACCCATGTGTGGTCGGCCAAACAGCGCATCGCCGTATTTCTGGGCGCCATGCGCCACTTTGCGCACGCGCTGCAAGCGCATGGCATGCCCGTGGCCTACACGCGGCTCGACGACCCCGACAACCAGGGCACGCTGGCACAGCAACTGGCCCAGGCCATTGCCCGGCACCAACCCGCAGGCATCGTGCTGACAGCCCCCGGCGACTGGCGCGTGCTGCAAAGCCTGCGTGCGGTGGCGGCACAGCACCAGTTGCCACTGGACCTGCGCGACGACACACACTTTTTCAGCACCGTGCGCGAGTTCGCAGCGCATGCCAAAGGTCGCAAACAGCTGCGACTGGAATACTGGTACCGCGCGCTGCGGCAGAAGCACGGCATCCTGATGGACGGGGGCTCACCCGCGGGCGGGCAATGGAACTTTGATGCGGACAACCGCGAGTCCTTCGGCAAGCACGGGCCACAGAACGTTCCGCCACCCACCCGGTTTGTGCCAGACGCCACGACGCAGGAAGTCATCGCGCTGGTGAACGTGCAGTTTGCGGACCACCCGGGCACGCTGGACAGCTTTGGCTGGCCAATGACGCGCGAACAGGCGCAGCATGCCTTGCAGGCCTTCATCGCCGAGCGCTTGCCGCTCTTCGGCAAATATGAAGATGCCATGTGGGCGGGTGAGGCATGGCTGTACCACTCGCACCTGAGCTGCGCGCTCAATCTCAAGCTGTTAAACCCGCGCGAAGTGGTGCAAGCCGCAGAAGACGCCTATCGAACGGGTCAGGCACCGCTGGCGGCGGTAGAGGGATTCATCCGGCAGATTCTGGGCTGGCGCGAGTATGTGCGTGGCATGTACTGGACGCACATGCCCAGCTATCTGGAGCGCAATGCGCTGGATGCGCAGGCCGACTTGCCTGCGTGGTACTGGACTGGTGACACCGACATGGCTTGCCTGAAGGACGCCATCACGCAGACCTTGCAGCATGGCTACGCCCACCACATCCAGCGCCTGATGGTGACCGGCTTGTACGCGCTGCTGCTCGGCGTGCGTCCGCAAGCGGTGCATGGCTGGTACCTCAGCGTGTATGTGGATGCGGTGGAGTGGGTGGAACTGCCCAACACCCTGGGCATGGGCCAGTTCGGCGACGGTGGGCTCATGGCCAGCAAACCCTATGTCGCCAGCGGCAAGTACATCCAGCGCATGAGCAGCCACTGCACGGGCTGCAGGTACGACCCCGCGCAAACCACAGGACCGCAAGCCTGCCCTTTCACCACCCTCTATTGGGACTTTCTGGCACGCCACGAAACCCTGTTGAAGAAAAACCCGCGCATGGCCATGCAGCTCAAGAACCTGGCCCGACTGGACGAAGATGCCCGGGCCGCGATCGCGGCGCAAGCAGCCGCCCACCGGTCGCTGCAAACCACTGCTGCTGCATCCATTGGCACGGCGACAAAGCATGACGCCGTTTGAGCCGACACGCAGCGCCGCGCTGGCCCGGCTTGCCACCGTGGACCCAAAGGCCTATGCCCGCACCCGCAACGCCCTGGAAGGCGCTGTGACGCAGCTATCGCCCTACCTGACCCACGGGCTGTTGGGCTTGCGCGAGGTGTACAGCGCCATCCATGCCCGCCACCCGTTGGACACACAGCACAAGCTGGTGTTCGAGCTGGGCTGGCGGGCCTACTACCGGCATGTATGGGCTCACCGCGGCGATGGTATTCACGCGTCGCTGCATGCGGGTCCGTTGCCCGACTCTGTGTACTGCACAGAAATGCCAACCGATGTGCAGGAAGCGCGCACCGGCGTGCCCGCCATCGACCTGGCGGTACGCACGCTGTACGCCACCGGCTATGTGCATAACCACGCGCGTATGTGGCTGGCAAGCTACCTGGTGCATGTGCGCAAGGTGCACTGGCGCACGGGCGCGCAGTGGATGTTGGCGTACTTGCTGGATGGTGATGTCGCCAGCAACCACTTGAGCTGGCAGTGGGTAGCCGGCACTGGCAGCGTGAAGCCATATGTGTTCAATGCCGAGAACGTGGCCAAGTACGCACCACCGCCCTGGCACAGCTTTGGCACGGCCATCGACACCAGCTACGAGGCCATGGACGCCCTGGCCCGCAACCCCGAGGCCGTGAATGGCGAAGCACCGACCAGCCAAGATGCGGGCACCACGCCCCCGGTGTGCTTCACCGTCCCGACCGATGCACGCTGGACGGCACCCGACGACAGCCTGGCCCGCGATCGGGAGGTGTGGCTGGTCCATCCCTGGTCTTTGGGGGCACTGCCCGCACATCTCCAGACAAGCACATGCACCGTCGCCATCGGCCTGAAAGACAGTCACACCGGCATGCCCTGGAGCGGTCTGCGCTGGCGTTTTGTCACCGAAGGGCTGACCGCCCGCACACCACACCTGTGGTGGAGCACCGCGCAGCAGTTGGCCCATGCGCTCAGCTCCGCGCGCTCGGTCCGTTGGCAGTCTGACCCGCATATCGATGCCGCAATGGGCGAGGTTCAGCGCCTGCTGCAGGGGGCACCGGTTCCTCCGCATACCGAAGCGCTCACTGCCGCACCGCTGTTTGCACCGGTCAGCCCCTTGTGCGCCAGCTTTGCACAATGGTGGCGACAGACGCGCCTTGCCCCTTGAGCCCTACCAGGGGATCGCCTGCCCTTGGTAGTCCACAAAATGGGCGCCTTGTCGGGACTGCAGCCCACGCAAGGCCGCCAGCATGCCGGCCACCGAGTCTTGCGGCTCCAGCAGGTGCGGCGCGTTGGCTGAAAAAGGTTTGGAGAGTTCCGAGCGCACGGTGCCTGGCTGCAAGGCCACCACACGCAGCTCGGGCCACTTGCGCTGCAGTTCGATGGCCGCAGTTTGCAAATACATGTTGAGGGCCGCCTTGGCGGCGCGGTAGCCATACCAGCCGCCCTTGTGGTTGTCGCTGATGCTGCCCACCCGTGCTGAAAGCTTGGCGTAGATGCTCGGCCCTGGGGCCAGCAGTGGCGCAAAGTGCCGCAATACCATCAGCGGGCCGATGGCGTTCAATGCGAACGACTGCGCCAGCACCTCCGGTCGCACCGCCGCCAGCGACTTCTCGGGTCCCACACCGTCGATGGAGAGCGCCCCCGTGGCGTCCACGATGAGGTGGTAGGGCCCCGCAGCGGCGCTGGCTGCTGCAAATGCAGGCAGCGCCGCAGTGTCCAGCAAATCAAAACCATTGCCCTGCGAGCGGGACACCACTTCGACGTGGGCGCAGCGAACATCTTGCTGCAACGCGTGAACAAACGCCTGCCCTATCGCCCCACCCGCGCCAATCACCAGCGCATGGTAGTCGTGGTCAAACAGCGCCGTCATGGGGGTACCTTGCTGCGTCCACCCGCTCAGCCCTTCTTTGCCCAGGCGCTGCACCAGCCTTTGGCAGCCACCTGTTTGCCGGCAAACAAGGGGCAGGCGCCAGCCTGTGCATTGGCCGCCCCCTGGAACAGCGCGCAGGAGCCACAGGCTTGCCCGGCGGCGTATTTGGGCTGCTTGGTCTTGTCCACCTTGGTGGCGTCGGCCTTGTAGCCCAGGGCAGCGGCTTGTGCGTCGGTCTCAGCCAGCATCGCTTGCGCTTGGGCTCGCAGGGCAACGCCCGCGGCGGCGGCGCCCACGACGGTGTGCAGCATGAAAACCCGGCGGTTGCTGGGGGCGACGCGGTGGAGGGATTGGATATCAGTTGTCATGGTTCATTCCAGAGTTGTGGTGGCGTGGCGGTTGAAGATGCGATGCGGCTGGATGCCCGCGTCGTAAATGATGGGGCCCTTGTAGGCAAACCGGACTTCAGGCGGCGTTTCCGCCTCTAGGGTGTGCCGCTCGATCACCAGATTGGCCAGCGCCAAGCGGTTTTCACGGATCTCCCGTTTCAAATGTCCCAGCACATGGGTGAGCTGCAACGCATCTTCCACATGCACGTTCCATTTCCACGCCTGGCCGGGCGGAATCTTGCGGGCTTTGCCGGTTTTATTGAGCAGCATGTAACTAACTTTCATGCAGGCAATTTAGCACCAAGCAAAAAAATATCTACTCAAATTCAAAAATAGTCTTGATAAACTATTCAATACCTACTCAATTGAGCTGCCATGCCCCACCCCAAGCCCGTTCACTCCGATTCCCAGGCCAACCACCGCATCGGCGCGGTGTCCGCATTGAGTGGCGTGCCCGTGCCAACCCTGCGCGTCTGGGAGACGCGCTATGCAGCCTTCAGCCCGCGCTTGACCAGTGGCCAGCAAAGGATCTACACCGACGACGACGTGTTGCGTGCCACGCTGCTCAAGCGCCTGACCGAGCAGGGCCACGCCATCAGCCGCATCGCCAACGACACGGCGGCGCGGCTCAATGACCTGTTGCAGCAACAATCCGCCACCCAGCGCCGGACCGCGGGCAAACAGGCCGAGCGACAAGCAGCCCGCGTCGCCGTCGTCGGGTTGCCATTGGCAGCCCGCCTCGCATCCAGAAAGTTCAAGCAGATTGCCGCGGCCCTTGCCCTGGAAACCACGGACATCTACCCCGACCTAGACGCCGCACTGGCATCCGCGCTGACCGTTCAGCCGCAATTTCTGATGGTGCGGGTGAACTCCCTGCACGCCTTGGTACAGGTGGATCTGCACCGCCTGGTCGAGCGCAGCAAGATCCCCCAGGTCATCGTGCTGTACCGCTTTGGGCAGGAGCGGGTTGTCGAATCAATGAAGCGCGCGGGCATGGTGGTGCGCAGAGAGCCGGTGTCCGACTACGAGCTGGCAGACCTGATCAGCGCGGCCATGCTGATGGACGCACCCCAGGCCATGGGCCAAGCCGGCATGGGCGCCACCATTCCGCCGCGCAAGTACGACGACGCCACCCTGGCGCGCATGGCCAACATCTCCACCAATGTGCTGTGCGAGTGTCCGCGCCATGTGGCGGAAATCATTGCGCAGCTGGTGAGCTTTGAGCAATACAGCCAGGAATGCCTGAACAAGAGCTCCGAAGACGCACGGCTGCACGCCTACCTGCATTCCGTATCCGGCTCGGCCCGGGCCCTTTTTGAGCACGCCTTGCAACGGGTGGCTGAGCACGAGGGGCTGGTGCTGGGCGCTTCAAACCAAGACCAAAAAGCCTCCTAGCCCCCGTATCCATTGCGCCAGTAGCTATAAAATGAATAGCAATTAACCGCGCAACTTGCGGTACAGCGTCTGCCGGCTGATGCCCAGCTGGCGGGCGGCCAGGGACACATTGCCGCGCGCGGCCTCCAGCGCCTGTTGAATCGCGGCATGGCCCATGGCCTGCAGGCTTTGGGGCGCGTGGGCTGCGGGGCACTCCACGATTTCTGTCTTCACGGTGTCCCCCACCTGCAGCGCTTCCACCAGGTCGTCAGGCAGGTGCGCCCAATCCAGCGTGTCTTCTCCGTCCAGCAGCATAGCGCAGGCGGTGCGCAGCACGCTGGCGTACTGGCGCAGGTTGCCGGGCCAGGCGTGCGCGCTCAGGCGGGCCAGCAGTTCGGGCGCCAGCTGCACGTCGCGCTCCGGGCTCAAGTCCGCCAGCAGGCGCTCGGTCAGCGCTGCGAAGTCGCTGCGCTCGCGCAGCGCCGGCAGTTGCACCGTGAGGCCGTTGATACGGTAGTACAGGTCTTGACGGAACGTGCCGCGCTCCGCCGCCTCGGCCAGCTTGCTGTGCGTGGCGCACACCAGGGCAAAGTCCACCGCCACCGCCTTGCCTGCGCCCACTGGCGTGACCGTGCGCTCCTGCAGCACCCGCAGCAGCCGCGTCTGCATGGGCAAGGGCATGTCGCCAATCTCGTCCAGAAACAGGGTGCCGCCCTCGGCTTCGCGCAGGCGGCCCAGGCTTCCCTCCTTGCGCGCACCGGTGAAAGCGCCGGCCACATAGCCAAACAGCTCGGACTCGATCAGGCTCTCGGGAATCGCGCCGCAGTTGATAGCGATAAAGGGCGCCCCACGGCGCGGACCGCTGGCGTGCAAGGCGCGGGCGAACAACTCCTTGCCCACGCCCGACTCGCCCTGGATGAGCACGGGAATGGGCTTGGCCACCACGCGACGCGCCTTGTCGGCGGCGCTGCGCCAACGCAGGTCCCCAGTGTCCAGCGCAGCCAGCGCATCGCTGACGGGGGTGCCACCCAAGGCTGGGGCCGACCCACTGGCGACTGGCAGCACCGAGGCATCCACCTGCACCTGGGCAAACAACACGGCACCGTTGTGCAGGCGCAGCGACTGGGCCTGCTGGGGGCGGCGTTTGTGGCGGGACAGCAGATCGTCCAGCCGCACATCGAGCACGCGCTCCAGCAACGTGGCGCCGATGTCCCCGGCATTCAGGCGCAACAACGCCAGCCCCACGCGGTTGGCGCCCACGATCCAGCCATCGTCCGACAGCGCGACGATGCCTTCGGCCACGCTGCCAATGCCCTCAGGCTGGGCGTGCAGATGCAAACGGATGTTGCGCTTGCA
Organism: Rhodoferax sp. GW821-FHT09E07; assembly: GCF_059416145.1. Lineage (NCBI taxonomy): Bacteria > Pseudomonadati > Pseudomonadota > Betaproteobacteria > Burkholderiales > Comamonadaceae > Rhodoferax > Rhodoferax sp. GW821-FHT09E07. The sequence continues at coordinate 58,069 of NZ_JBWKOP010000007.1, forward strand.
GGTGGCCACCATGAGCCGGTTCTCGATCATGCGGGCTGCCGTGCTGGCCAAGCCCAGCGTGTGGCCGTGGCCATGGCGGTGGTCGCCCGAAATGTCGAGCACGCCCACGAGTTCGCCCGTGGCCGACAGGATGGGTGAGGCCGCACAGGTGAGGAAGCCGTTGCGCTCCAGAAAGTGTTCGCCGCCGTGGATCTCCACCGCGCTGCGTTCCACCAGCGCGGTGCCGATGGCGTTGGTGCCGCGGTGGGCTTCGTGCCAGGAGGCGCCGCTGGTCAGCGCCACGCGCTCGGCCTTGCCCACAAAACTGACGTCACCCAGCGTGTGCATCAGCATGCCGTGCTGATCGGCCAGCACCACCACGCTCTGGCTGTGGCGCACTTGGTCAAACACGTACTCCATGACCGGGCGTGAGTGGGCCAGCAGCGCGTGGCTATTGGCCAGCGCCTGGCGCAAGCTGCCGCTGCCCGCGTGGTCGGTGGCGGCGCGGCCAGCGGGCGCCAAGCCTGCGGCCAGGCTGCGGTGCCAGGAACGGACCAGGCGCTCGTCCAGCACGCCCACAGGGCATTGGCCGGTTTCCAGCAATTGCTGGCGGGCCTGTCGCAAGGCCAGCACGGGGGAGGTTTGTCGCACGTTGTCTCCTGCGCGGGGTCGTGTTCGCCCCGCTTTGGCGCAGTATGGGGGGTGGGCGGTGGGTGAGGCAATGGCACACGCCCGTGCACGCATCCAACTGTTCCATTTTGTGACACCTGTCACTGTGGCGAATCGTGACAGCCCTAGCTTGCGGACAGCTTGCGCTAGATCAGGGCTTTCAAAAAACCCAATGAAATCAAGGAGATGAGCAGGCCGACCCAGATGGCACGCGTCTTGAGGTAGCTCTGCACCTGCCGGATCGACCGATGCGGGGAACCATAGCAAACACAAGAGGACGACAACCATGGCTATTTACGCAGCACCCGGCGCCACTGGCGCCAAGATCAACTACAAGCAAAAGTACGACAACTTCATTGGCGGCAAGTTTGTACCCCCGGTCAAAGGTCAGTACTTTGACGTCATCACCCCGGTCAGCGGCAAGGTCTACACCCAGGCCGCGCGCTCCACGGCCGAAGACATTGATCTGGCACTGGACGCCGCCCACGCCGCATCCGATGCCTGGGGCAAGACCGACGCTGCCACACGCGCCAACATCCTGCTGAAGATTGCCGATCGCATCGAACAAAACCTGGAGCTGCTGGCCTACGCCGAGACCGTGGACAACGGCAAGGCGATCCGCGAAACGCTGAACGCTGACATCCCGCTCACCGTGGACCACTTCCGCTACTTTGCGGGCTGCGTACGTGCGCAAGAAGGTGCGCTCTCCAACATTGATGAGAACACCGTGGCCTACCACATCCAGGAACCCCTGGGCGTGGTGGGCCAGATCATTCCTTGGAACTTTCCCATTCTGATGGCGGCCTGGAAGCTGGCTCCCGCCTTGGGCGCCGGTAACTGCGTGGTGCTCAAGCCCGCTGAAAGCACGCCCATCTCCATCCTCATCCTGGCCGAGCTGATTGCCGACCTGCTGCCACCCGGCGTGCTCAACATCGTCAACGGCTATGGCCGTGAAGCCGGCATGCCCCTGGCCACCAGCAAACGCATCGCCAAGATCGCCTTCACCGGCTCCACTACCACCGGCCGCGTGATTGCGCAGGCCGCCGCCAACAACCTGATTCCCGCCACGCTGGAGCTGGGTGGCAAGAGCCCCAACGTCTTCTTTGCCGACATCATGGACAAGGACGATGCATTCCTGGACAAGGCCATCGAAGGCATGGTGCTGTTCGCGTTCAACCAGGGTGAAGTCTGCACCTGCCCATCGCGTGCCTTGATTCAAGAATCGATCTACGACAAGTTCATGGAGCGCGTCTTGAAACGTGTGGCCGCCATCCAGCAGAAGAACCCGCTGGACACCGACAGCATGATGGGCGCACAGGCCAGCAAAGAGCAGCTGACCAAGATCCTGAGCTACCTGGACTTGGGCAAGCAGGAAGGAGCAGAAGTCCTCATCGGCGGTGGCCAAGCCCATCTGGGTGGCGACCTGGAAGGTGGCTACTACGTGCAGCCCACGCTGTTCAAGGGCCACAACAAGATGCGCATCTTCCAGGAAGAAATCTTCGGCCCCGTTCTGGCCGTGACCACCTTCAAGGACGAAGCCGAAGCGCTGGCCATTGCCAATGACACGCTGTACGGCCTTGGCGCCGGCGTGTGGAGCCGCAACGGCAATGTGGCCTACCGCATGGGCCGTGCCATCAAGGCCGGCCGCGTGTGGACCAATTGCTACCACGCCTACCCCGCGCACGCAGCGTTTGGCGGCTACAAGGAATCCGGCATCGGCCGCGAGACCCACAAGATGATGCTGGACCACTACCAGCAGACCAAAAACCTCTTGGTGAGCTACAGCGAGAACAAGCTGGGCTTCTTCTGATGGTCGACAAGGTCGTCGCTACGCCGGCCGCATTGGAGCTCGTCGCGTTTCTGCAAAGCAAACACGGCGAGCAGCTGATGTTCCACCAGAGTGGCGGCTGCTGTGACAACAGTGCCGCCAACTGCTACCTGCCCGGCGAAATCACCATGGGTGCGGGCGATGTGTACCTGGGCGATATTGGTGGCTGCCCGTTCTACATTGGGCTGGCGCAGTACCAGTACTGGCGGCATACGCAACTCATCATCGATGTGATTGAAGGGCATGGTGGCACCTTCTCGCTCGAAGGGCCGGAGGGCAAGGCCTTTCACACGCGGTCCCGCGTATTCACCGACGCGGAACTGGCCGAGCTGGGAATCGCCAAACCTACTGCATGAACCCCAGGTCGGTCGGGTAGTCCGGCCGGCCTGCGGCAGTGCCGAAGTTCACGATCTTGGGCAACACGCCTGGCATCTCCGCATCCGTCACACCAAACCATTTGGCCAGCGTGGCCGCATACTGGTCGGACGAAGTGCGGGGCAAGAGACGACCCTGCCCCACATGCCATGCATTTTCAGGCAGGTAGTTGCCACCACCGTCTTTCGCATCGCTCACGCTGACCGGCGGGGGCACCCCATAAAACGCCTTGCCGTTTACCGCACCTCCTACCACCAGGTGGTGACTGCCCCAGCCGTGGTCGGAGCCGTCCCCGTTGGAGGCCAGTGTGCGGCCAAAGTCTGACGCGGTGAATGCAGTCACCTTGTCGGCAATGCCCATCTCCACTGTCGCTTCGTAAAAGGCCGTCATGGCCTTGCTCACACGGTCCATCAGCACCGACTGCTGGCTGACCAGGTTGTCGTGCAAATCAAACCCGCCGAGGGACACAAAGAACACCTGGCGCCGTGCGCCCAACTGTGCCCGGCCATTGATCAGGCGCGCCACCATCTTGAGCTGCGGTCCCAGCCCGTCCGCGGGGAATACGGTACTGGGCGGCGTGAGTGCCAAAGCCGCAGTAACGGAGGCCTCTGCATTCAAGGCCCGCGCGGTCACTGCGTTGTATTCGTTCTCCATCTTGTGCACACGGCTGTCACGTAAAAACGCTTCAATGGTGCTGCGCACCGCAGCAGAGCCATAGACCGTGGCATCGGTTGCGGGTTTGATCTTGATCGCACCACTGGTACTGACCTGGTACTGCAGTGCGGTATCGCCCGACAAAAACACCGCATTGCCCGCAACCGACATGCAGGTGAAGGTGGAGCTGCTGTTGAGGCTGTTTTGCAGCACCAGATCACCCATGTTGCCGCCCCACCCCACCTTGGAGCCTTCGGGCGATGACGACTGCCAGATGGACTGCTGGTCGTTGTGGGAAAACAGCTGCGGCGGGCGTGGGTACAGCGTTCGGTTGTTGCTGTTGTATTCGGCCCGGGTCAGCGGCACCACCAGCGGCCCCACGTTGAGCTGCACGGCAGCTTTACCGGTATTGAACAGGTTGGCCAGCCCCGTCATGGCAGGATGCAGGGCGTACTGGCGGTTTTGGCCCAAGGCGTCCTGGGGCACCACCGTCGGCACCAGCAAGGTGGGCGTCAGCGCGGACTTGGCCAGCGCAATGCCGCCCGCTGTCTGCCCCGCACCGCCACCACGTATGGTGCTGTACTGGTTGTAGCTCGGGTCGTCATAGGTAATGACGGTGTTGGCGTAATCATTGCCGCCGTATAAAAAAACGCACACCAGCGCCTTGTAGTCCCCACTGGGTGCGTTGAAAGCTGCGGCCTCACCAATGGCGGCCAAATTGAGTGCCAGCGGCAGCGCGGTGCCGGTCAGGGCGAGCTGCCCGGAGCGGCGCAAGAACGCGCGGCGGGTAAGTTCGGACTGGGGGAGTTGCATGGCCATCCGCCTATTTCTGGATCAGGTATTCAGGGTGGGCCATCACCATCAGCACGGCGGCGCAGACACGCCGGCGCAAGTTGGTCGCGGTGGTACTGCTGGAAGCAACGATCCCTGCCATGCTGCCCACCGTGTTGGTGATGGTGGTCACCGTCGCAGCTGAAAGCTGCCCTGCACACAGCAACAGGTTGAGCCGGTCCACCAGTGCCTTGGGATTGCCTGCGGTCGGGCTGGTGGCCAGGCCGATTTCAGTGCTGTAAGCGGCCTTGATGTCGGACGAATAGTTCACGCCACTGTCAATCGCTGTCATCATGAAGTTGAGGTAGCCCCCCACGCTGGTCTCGGTCACCAACTGGAACTCGGGGGCCACCGTGCCTGCACTCATGCCCACGGCGGGCGGTGCCACCGTGGACGGTGGGGCGTAGCCAGGGCGAAAAAAGTTGAATACCGAGGGCGAACGCAACGGGCTTTGCCCCAGGTAAATGCCCGCATTGCTCAAATCACCGATCTTCCAGCCACCGCTGGCCGAACCCACACCGAAGGTCCGCGCCCACTGCACCAGGCGCAGCATGGGTTCACGCAGCTTGCCGAATTCTGGGTCGCTCAAGCCAGGGGAATTGCGGGCTTCAGGGTCCAGCAGGATGGCGGCAAACACATAAGCCAGGTCCCCACGCACACCTTCCCCGTTGTCCGCAAACACGGCCGCGACACGGCCCACATACGCCGCACTGGGGTTGCTAGTGACCAGGCGCTGGATCATCTGCTTGCAGAAGAAGGGTGCGGTGTTGGGGTGGTTGAACAGCGTATCCAGCGCAGTCTTCAATGCCGCTGCAGCCGGGGTATTGGCGGGAATGGTCACCCCCAGAAACGTGGCCGCAAGATTGGAGTGGTTGCTGGCCGTCAGCAGCATGGGCAGGCGCGCAAAGGCCGTATTGCCCACCGTGTTGCCATTGACTGTGACAGTGCCGTTCTGCCGCATGTCCAGGTCGTAGCCCGTGAACACACGGGCCAGGTTGCTGACATCACTGGTGGTGTAGGTTTCTTGCGGTTTTCCTGCGCCGTCGAGCTTCAGACTGCCGTCCGCGTTGAGCAAGTACAGACCCACACTGAACAACTGCATAACCTCTCGGGCAAAGTTCTCATCGGGTTGGCGCCCCGAGGCGTTTTCTTTTTTGTTGCCCTTGGTGTTGAGGTAATACCCCATCGCCGGATGCAGGGTCACCGCGCCCAGTAGATCCCGAAAATTCCCAAACGCATGGGCACACAGCGTGTCCCAGTAGTGGGCTACAGCGTGGCTGACCCAGCCAAACTCTAGGCCCGAGAGCGACACCACAAAGAACTCGGACAGCGCCAGCCCCATGCGCTTGCGCATGGGATCGCTGGAGGCCATGAGCTGGCTCCACGCCATGTAGTCCGCGGGATAGCTTTGGTTGTAATAGTTGTTAGTGCTGTACACATCCCCGTAGCCTTGGCTGTTGAGCCAGTCCCAACCGGTGGTGCCGTAGTTCAAAGCCACCTGGCGCTCCATCCACGCGGCATACCCATTGGCGCGCACTGAAGCGATGTCGGCATCGGTAGCCGCAAATTGCGCTTGCATCAGGAAACGGGCCGCCTGCTCTGCCGTGGGGACGACGGCGCGTGTGGCGGCAGCGAAGCTGGCGGACTGCAGCGCTACGGCACGTCCTCCAATGGCGGGGGCCGAAGCAGAACTGCCGGGAGATGAGTCGCCACCGCCACCACACGCTGACAACGCTGCGGAGGCGAGCACTGCTGCCGCCAGTGAAGCGGCACGCGCATCTGCATCCGCGGATTGCGTATCAGGGGCGGTAGCAATATCTCCAACGGCGGAGTGCATGGCGAAGTCGCCCAACGGCGCGAAGCTTGTAAGTAGCGCCCGAGGCTAGGGCCATCCAACCGGATTGCCCAGCGCTCTTACAAACATTTACCGAGGGTGCGCTTGACGACGAAGCCCGCCCCAAGCGGGTTTCAGCGCGTAGCGGCTTGCAATACTTCGCGGGTGCGCAGCGCTTCCTGCCGGGCTGCCGATGCGAAGTCCATGCCGCTGGCGGCATACAAAATAGCGCGCGAGGAATTCACCACGATGGGCGCCGTGGTCTCTCCGTTGGCCGCTTTCCAGCCCGCCTTGACCGTGGCCACGGCATCTCCGCCTTGCGCACCCACGCCCGGGATCAGCAACGGAACCGTGGGTGCCAAGGCGCGCACGCGCTCGATCTCGGCGGGGTAGGTGGCGCCTACCACCAAGCCGAGTTGGCCATTCAGGTTCCAGGGGCCTTGCGTGAGCGTGGCGATGTGTTCGTACAGGCGCGGCTGGCCCGGCACATCCAGCAGGCGCTGGGGTTGCAAGTCATCTCCCCCAGGGTTGGAAGTGCGGCACAGCAGGAAGGCCCCCTTGCCGTGGTACTTCAGGTAGGGCTGCACCGAGTCAAACCCCATGAAAGGTGAGAGCGTCACTGCGTCGGCACCGTAGCGCTCGAACGCTTCCTTGGCGTACTGCTCCGCCGTGCTGCCGATGTCGCCGCGCTTGGCGTCCAAGATGATAGGCACCTGGGGTGCCGTGCGGCGCATGTGCGCCATGAGCTTTTCAAGCTGGTCTTCGGCGCGGTGGGCGGCAAAGTAGGCAATCTGCGGTTTGAAGCTGATGACCAAGTCGGCCGTCGCATCGACGATAGCGGCACAAAAATCATAGATCTTGCTGGCGTCGCCCCTCAGATGGGCGGGGAACTTGGCGGGTTCGGGGTCCAGGCCCACGCACAACAACGAGCCGTTTTGGCGCTCGGCGGTGCGCAACTGGTCAAGAAAGGTCATGGAGCGCTATTTTACGGAGGCGTCGCGAACATCCATCGCCAGGCACAGGTCGGCCCAGGCCTTGGCCTTGTCGGCGCTGGCGCGCAGCAGTACCTTGGGGTGGTACGTCACGATGACGGGAATGCCACGGTACTGGTACACCGTGCCGCGCAGCTTGCCCAGCGGCTGGGTGGCCAGCGCGCCATGTTCGGCCAGCAGGGTCTGGGTAGCAAACCGGCCCATTGCCAGAATGACCTTGGGTTGCACCAGCGCAATCTCGCGCTGCAGGTAGTGCGCGCATTGGGCCAGGTCTGCCGCCTGGGGAATTTGCCCATGCGGAGGACGGCACTTCACCACATTGGTGGCATAGGCCCCTTCTGCGCCCTCACTCGCGCGACTGGCGCCCACAGCCTTCAGCATGTTGTCCAGCAGCGCGCCAGGGTTGTCCACAAACGCCTGGGCTGCGCGGTCTTCGTCTTCTTCGGGCGGGTCACCCACCACCATCCAGTCGCGCTGGCCAGTGGCAGGCTGGAGGGTCGCATTTTTGCGGCCCGCGCACAGACCACAAGCCTGACAACTGGCGGCCGTATCGGCCAGGGCCTCCCAGCCCAGAGCAGCCAGGTCCAAACCCAAGCCATCGCCGGTAGTCAGGGGCTGCACCGTGGGCACGGCGCGCACGGGGGCTGCCACTGGCGCCTCGGTGCTTACCGGTGCGGGGCGCACGGCAGGCGTAGGCGCACGCACGGGCGCGGCGCTGGCTGCAGTATGGTCCACCACGCTGGGCGGCTCGGTCTCAAAGGCGATGCCGGGCAGCCAGACGCGCACGCCCATCTCCAGCAGCATGGCGCGTTGGCGGTCGTCGAGGTTCAGGGCCATGGGGTGGAGGTTCTCGTCAGGTTCACAGAGGCAGGCTCATGACCACCGCGTCCTCGCGCTGGCCACCGCCCGCCGGGTAATAGGCCTTGCGCTGGCCCACGCGGCGGTAGCCATAGCGTTCGTACACATGCAGGGCGCGGAGATTGCTCACACGGGCCTCCAGCCACAGCCACTGCGCACCCTGGCCGCGCGCCCACACGGCCAGTGCATCCAGCATGACGCGGGCCCAGCCCTGGCCCTGGAATTCAGGCGCCACAGTGATGTTGAGCAGGTGTACCTCGTCCACGCCCTTCATGGCCACAAAGTAGCCCAGCACATAACCATCGGCCATGAGCATCTGGGCCTGGTAGCCGCTGTGCAGCGCGTCCAGAAAATTGGTGCGGTTCCAGGGGTGGGCGTAGGCCCGGTCTTCCACGCGCAGCACTTCGTCCAGGCGATCGGCCAGCAGCGGCTCAAAGAGGGCTTCGGGTGCGCGTGGGAGGGACGACATGGCGTGGGGACTCAAGCAGCCGCGGCGACTTTTTCGGCCATGCGTTCGGCGGTGGTTTTTGCCACCTTGTCGCGCACATAGCTGGGCATGGCATGGGATGCATCTACCGCCTGGCCCGCGGCCAGCAGGGCCGGCGCCAAACGCAGCATCGCCGCGGCCGTGGGTAAAGCATTCACCACGGTGGCGGCCTGCAGCGCGGCGGCAGGCAGGCGGTCGGCGTACACGTCAAACACATTGCCCGCCAGCAACAAGGGGCCCAACGCAGCATCTGGCGCGGGCAGCGCCAGATGCTCGGGGCGCAGCAGTTGCTGGGCCTGCAGGACGCGCCACTGGCCATCGGCATAGGCGTATTGGGCGGCGTACATTTCGTCCATGCGGGCGTCCAGCAGAGCCAACACCCGCAGAGCTGGCGCGTCGGGCGCCGCAGCAATGCGCGCGTCTTCGGCCATGGCCATGAGCGAATCCACGGGCAGCACCGGCACGCTGGCGCCAAACGCCAGCCCCTGCACCACGGAACAGGCGGTGCGCAGCCCCGTGAACGAACCCGGCCCCGCACCAAATGCGATGGCGTCCAACGCCTGCAAGCCCAGGCTGGACCGGGCCAGCAAGTCCATCACGCCGGCAATCAGGTCGGTGGAGGCGCGTGCACCCCCTGGACCCGTGTGCTGCCACACCGTGGGGCCGTGGCAGACCGCGATGGACAGATGTTCGGTACCGGTGTCGATGGCCAGCAGATTCATGAATATGAGTAAAAAGTGCCTCTATCCCCCGTATTCATTGCGCAAGCAGCTCCTAAATCAGGAGCATTGCAAATACGCCAACGCGGAGGAAAGGCGTTGATTATCGACGCTGGCCGGATAATCCGGCGATGCACCTGCTCCCTCCCCTCGCCCTGCGCACACTCGCAACCGGCTTCAGCATCGGCCTGCTCTTCAGCCTCAGTGCCGTCGCCCAGAATCTCCCCCCCGACGTAGACGCCGCCCTGGCCCGCGCCAAGGTGCCGCGTGACGCAGTGTCCTTCCTGGTGCTGGACGCCCAAAACCCCGGCGCCCCCGCCCGCCTGGCCCACCGCGCCAGCACGCCCATGAACCCCGCTTCGGTCATGAAACTGGTGACCACCTACGCCGCGCTGGACCTGCTGGGGCCTGCTTACACATGGGCCACGCCGGTGTACACCGAAGGCACGGTGCAAAACGGCATCCTCAACGGGAACCTCTACATCAAAGGCCAGGGCGACCCCAAGCTGGTGCTGGAGCGCCTGTGGCTGCTGCTGCGCCGCGTGCAGGGCCTGGGCATCAAGACGATTGCAGGCGATATCGTGCTGGACCGCAGCGCGCTGGACGTGCCAGAGACCGACCCTGCCCGGTTCGACGGGGAGCCTCTGCGCCCCTACAACGCGGCGCCCGATGCACTGCTGATCAACTTCAAATCGGTGGTGATGACGTTCACCCCGGACCGCAGCGCCAACGTGGCACAGGTGCAGTACGACCCGCCCCTGGCCGGTGTGGTCCTGCCCGCCACGGTGCCATTGGGCGCAGGCGATTGCGGCGACTACCGCGGCACACTGAAGGCCGACTTTGCCGACCCCGTACGCATCCGATTCCTGGGCAGCTACCCGGCCAGCTGTGGCGAAAAGGTCTGGCCCGTGGCCTATGCGGATGCCAAGAGCTACGCCCCGCGCGCCGTGCAGGGCCTGTGGGAAAGCATGGGGGGCAAGGTCATGGGCGCGGTGCGCTTTGGCCTGGTGCCGACCGCGCTAGCCGCCGGCAAGCCCGCCTTTGTGAGCAACTCGGCACCCCTGGCCGAGGTGATCCGCGATATCAACAAGTACAGCAACAACGTGATGGCGCAGCAGGTATTTCTGACGCTGGGCCGCAGCGGCAGCGCGCCTGCGGCCGCGGCCAGCGAGGCGCAGTCCGACCCCACGCTGCCACAAGGCAGCTTTGCCGCCAGCCGCGCCGTAGTGCAGCGCTGGTGGCGCGAGCGCATCAGCCCCGACGACGTGCCGGTGTTGGACAACGGTTCGGGGCTGTCACGCCAGGAACGCATCAGCGCCCAGGGGTTGGCTCGTTTGTTGCAGACTGCCTATGTGTCGCCCGTGATGCCAGAGCTGATGTCCTCCCTGCCCATCTCGGGGGTGGACGGCACGCTGCGCAAGGTCAAAGGCAGCGTCAGCGCCCACCTCAAGACCGGTACCCTCAGCAATGTGGTGGCTCGCGCGGGCTATGTGCTGGCCAGCAGCGGCAAGCGCTATGTGGTGGTGGCCTTCATCAACCACGCCAACGCGGGTGAGGCACGGCCCGCCATGGAGGCGCTGGTGAATTTCGTGGCCAACGACCAGTAACCCCCTTAGCCCGCATGACACGCCCCGCCCCCTCCCCCATGCAGGACGTGCGTGCCGGTCTGGAGACCGCGCTGCAGGGGCTGTCCACCTCCATCGGACCCATACTGATTCTGGTGGGCCTGCTGGGCACGGCGGCACTGTCCGCGGGCTACTGGGCCGCCCTGGTGGCGGCCAGCGTGGTGCCGTTGCTGCGCCTGCTACTGGGTGGGCACGCGGCCCTGCTGCCCGCGCCGCGGGCCGCCTCGCTCACCACCTACGCCACGCTGGTCTTGCAGCTGTGCCTGGCCTCGGGTGGCCCTGTACCCTCCGGGGCGGCGCAGAGCCTGACATCCGCGCAACTGGCCACCGGGCTGGCCGGTGGTGCCCTGCTGTATTTCGCCGCTAGCACCTTGGTGCTGCTGGCGGGGGTGCTGCGGCTGGGGCCCGTCTTCAAGATGATTCCTTCGCCCGTGGCAGCGGGCATTGGCAACGGCACGGCTTTGCTGCTGGCCTGGCTGGCGCTGCAACAGCTCTGGCAGGCCCAGTCCCTGGCCACCCTGACTGCACTGGGCATGCTGGGCGCCTACCTGCTCTGGCAAGGGTTGCAGACACGCCTTCCCGCGGCGCAGGCGCTGCCACCTGTGGTGGTGGCAACAGTGCTGGGCGTCACCATGGCCTGGGCGCTGGAGGCTCACCCAATGCCCACCTTCGCGGGTTTGTCAACAGGCCATGTACCTGTCGTCGCCCTTTGGCAGGGGCTGCACAGCAGCATCGCCGAACTACCCCAGTGGCTGCACATTGCGCTGCCGGGCGCCTTGACCCTGGCCTTGGTGATGGTGCTGGAGACCTTCACGGCCGGGGCGCTCATGGAGAGTCGGTTCCAAATCCGCACCGATGGCAACCGCGAGCTGGTGGCGCTGGGCGCCGCCAACATGGCCAGCGCGCTGGTGGGGGGAGTGCCCTGCACGGCCAGTCCGGTCTTCAGCCTGTCCAACCACCGGGCGGGCGGGCGCGGCAGGCTGGCCGTGTATATGAGTTTCGCCACCGTGTTTGCTGCCATTTACCTGGCCGCACCGGTGTTGGTGGCGCTGCCTGTGGGCCTGAGCGCTGGGCTGTTGCTACTGCAGTGTGGCCCCCTCGTGGATCCGGTGTTCCGCGGGCAACTGGGCAAACTGCTGGGCGACCGACAAACCCGCGCGACGCAGGTATCGGACCTGGGCTTCCAGATCACTGTGGTGATCACGTTGATCGGTTTTTGGGGGGACCTGGTCTGGGCCTGCTTGGTGGGCATTGGTTTGTCCAGCGTGGCCGTGCTCAAGCGGGTGTCAGGCGACATGACCGCGCAGTGGGTGTACCTGGACACCCAGCGTTCTCGCCGCGTGCGCGAGCCCGATGCCTGGGCCGTCTTAGGTCAGCACGCCCATCGCGTGGGCATCCTGCCACTCTCCGGTCACCTGTTCTTTGGCAACGCCACCCGCCTGCAACAGCTCGCCAGTGAGATCGACGCGCAGGCCCGTTGGGTGGCCCTGGACCTGAGCCGGGTGCACGCCGTGGATCCCAGTGGGGTGGCCGCGGTCCGCGGGCTGATCCGCACGCTGCTGGCCGACCAGCACCAGGTGTTGGTATGCGGCCTGCCCCACAGCTCCGCGCAGGCGTTGCGTACCAGCCTGGCTTCGGTGAAGGGCGTGGCCTACCACCCGGACCTGGACCGTGGCCTGGAGCTCTGCGAGAACCAGGTGCTGGACGAGGCTGGCCTGTCCCACGGAACGCAGACACAGCCCGTTACCGGCAACCACTTGCTCGATGAGCTCACACCAGCAGAGATGCAAAGCCTGCTGGCACTGGGCCAGCGCTGCAGCGTGACCCAAGGAGAGGCTCTGTTCGAACGCGGTGCCGCTGCCGATGGCATCTGGCTCATCGTGAGTGGCCAAGTCAGCATCCTGTCCGACATGCTTCAGAACGCAGAGCGCCTGGCCACGCTGGGGCCGGGCCAGTTTGTGGGAGAGATGGGCCTGATCGACGGCAAACCACGCTCGGCCAGCGCACGGGCCGACACCGATGTCGCTGCCTGGCTGCTGGACCGTCAGGCCATTGCTACACTGATGGAACAGCATCCGGCTGCGGCCCTGAAAATCACGCGCAATATCGCCAGGGAACTGTCCCTGCGCTTGCGCAGTGCGGCCCCCTAAGGCAAGCCTCCCGAGCCCACCATGAACTCTCACTACGCGGCCCCTGGCAAACGGCACCTCCCCGAGGACGATCCGCTGCGTGCCGTGTTGCACAACGAGGTGTTGCTGCGCCCGCCACCCCGCATGGGGCTGCCCGTGCATGTGCTGTGTGTGGTGGTGCGCAATACCGAGGTGGACCTGCAAGCCGAATGCGAACACCTGGCCCTGCTGCCCGGACAGAAGGACCTGGATGTGTCCATGTTGCAGGCACAGCAACTGCGCGTACCCGTGGGCCCTTGCACCTTGCGCTGGGAACGCCACACCGAGTTCACACGCTACACGCTGATTCGCGCCCTGCCACCGGCCACGCTGATCAACGACGTGCCGCAGCAGTACGTGTCACAGCTGTTCCCGGAAGACGCCTGGCTGGAAAACATTCCCGGCACCACGCTGGCGGCCATGCACCTGGTGATGCTATGGGGCGAGCCCCCGCATGCCGTCACGCGGGCCACGGCCTATGGCCACTGGTTTGCCGAAGGCGCGGCAGTGGCGGCCCTGATGGGCACGCCGCCCCACTCGTGTGTGGTGACCGACCTGGCGTTGCAACCCGATGGCTTTGAACGCCTGCTGGTGGTCGCCACGCCGGGCATGAGCGAGCCGCGTGCGGGCCGCATCGCGCAGCGCCTGTTGGACATCGAGACCTACCGCATCATGGCGCTGCGTGGCCTGCCCGCAGCGCAACAGCTTCTGCCGCAGATTGCGGAGATGGAAAGCGAGCTGGTGCACGTGAGTGCACAGCTGCGCGGCATTTTGACCAACAACCAAGAACTGCTGGACCAGCTCACGCCCTTGGCGGCTCGGCTGGAGCGCAACATTGCCGAGCACCGTGCGCTCTTCGATGCGAGCCGGGCCTACGCCGCCATCGTCGCGCAGCGGCTGGGCGAATTGCGCGAGAAGGCCGCGCCAGAAACCCGCGCACTCAGTGAGCTGGTGGAGCGGCGGCTGGCTCCCGCCATGGCCACCATCACTGCCACCGAAAAACGCATGGGCGATCTGTCGACACGCATCGCCCACACCACGGCGCTGCTGCACACCCGCATCCAGGCCATCGTGGAAGCGCAAAACCGGCAAACCATTGCCAACCTGCGCGGTACCCAGCGGCTGGTGCGGCGCCTGCAGCAAACCGTGGCCGGACTCACCATTGTGGCCGCCACCTATTTCGTCATCCGCTTGCTGTGGCAAACGGCCTTGGCACTCCAGAGTGGTGGGCTGGCATTTGACCCACAGCTCTGGGTGGGCGCGCTGATTCCGGTTGCGCTGGGCGCTGTCTGGTGGCTGGTGCGGCGTGTGAACCAGTCTTTGGACGCCGACTAGCGCCTTGCCCAGCTAGGCCGGCGGCGCGCCGGTTTTCACCAATACGTCCAGCCATTGCTGGGCCGCCGCGGCGTCGCTGAACGTGGGCATGGCCACCCCCTCTGGCAGGGTGAAGCCCTCGGGCAGCGTCAACCCCGGTGGCAGGCCCAGGCTGGCACCCACATCGGGCAACTTCAACTCCGGCAGTCCCAGGTCTTGGGGCAGCGCAAGCCCGTCGACCGATGGCATGGTCGGCAGCTCCAGGGAAGGGATTTCCGGCATCGGTGGAATTTCAGGCACGGCCACCTCTGGCAGAGCCACACCTTCGGGCAGCGTTGGCATGGCACCGGCAGGTGCGGAAGGAGGGACGGCTGCACCTGCCGGCACAGCGGAAGATGCGGGTGTCTGCGCTGCGCCCGGCGCCGCAGTTCCGGGAGCTGCGACAGGTGCGGCACCTGGCGCGGCGGGTGGTGGGGCGCCGCCCGCACTTGCGGCAGTGCCTGCGGGAGCAGCTGCCGCGCCCTCTGCGGCCTGACCAGCGCCAGCCGGTTGTGCTGCCTGGCCTGCAGCCGCGGGCGGGGCCGCTGCTGCGGTTCCGGCCGGCGTGCCAGGTGCTGCAGCCGTTGGCGTACCGGGTGCCGTTGCGGGGTCCTTGGGTGGGGCGCCTGCAGCTGGCGCGGCACCGGTTCCTGCCGCAGGTGCTGCCGCGGCAGCGGGGGCGCCGCCGGCTGCAGGTGCCGCACCGGCAGCCCCGGCACTCGCCGCAGGACTGGCCGCAGCGGCTGCAGCGGGAGCGGCCGCAGCGGCTTGGGTTGCAGCCGCTGCAGCAGCCTTGGCGGCATTCGATGCACCTCCCTGCGCGACCACGGCTGCATCCATGGTGGCTTCGGCCTTCACCGCATCGGCACGCGCCACCTGGGCTTCCTGCTTGGCGCTCTCCACTTTCTTTTTGGCATCGTCCATCAACGCCTGACCCTGGTCCCGCAGCTTGGTGACCTCGGCCTTTGCGGCCTGGGTCTTTTCCGCCATTTGCGCCGAGGCCTCTTGGACCTTCTCCTTGAGCGCATCCACCGGGGCGACTGCAGAGGCCAGGCTTTTCTCCATATTCGCCTGCACGGACTGCGCGGCATCGGCCGCGGGCTGCACCGCGGCAAGCGCATCGTCCTTCATGGTTTTGACAGCATCCAGCGCCTGACTCATCTGCGAACTTGGGCCTTCGGTAGCAGCATTCACCTTGTCGCCAGCGGCGGCGGCAGCGTCGTGCGCCTCTTGCAGCGCATCCTGCAGAGGCTGGCCCGACGACTGCAAGGCATCTGCCTCAGTCGTTGTGCTTTGCGAGGCGTCCTTGGCGCTGTTGCCTGCGGTCTTCATACTGTCCTGCGCGCCCACCACGGCCTCACTGGCCTCCTCCAGCTTGCCGCGGACCGCATCGAGCGCTGATGTGGCCTGGCTTTTCACACCATCGATGCGTGCCTGCACCCCGTCGACCTGACCTTGGGCTGCATTCAGAACCGCCTGCCCCTGTTCGCTCAATCGGTCCGCTGTGCTGAGCGCTTGCGTCAGTCCGGCCTCGAACTGTGCTGACATGCGCACGGCATCACCGCTGATGCCGGCGGCACGGTCCACCACCGCCTTAGCCTGGCGCACCACATTGCGGGCCTGGGCCAACAGCCCATCCATCACGCCTTGCGCCTTTTCCAGCTGCACATGGAACTGCTGACGCAGGTCTTCCACCATGACCATCAGCTTGGCAGGGGGCTCGTGCACCTTGGCCGTCACGATGTCGATCTGCTGGTGCACCACGCGCATCTGCTGCTTGACCAGGTCCATCGGCGGTTGCATCTGCGCCTGCACCTTGGAGACCGTGTCCAGCAACTGCGTGCGCATGGCCTCGATCTTGTTGCGCACGGGCATAACCTTGGTCTCTTTGATCTCGATCACCTTGTCGTGCACCAGCTGGATCTTTTCCAGGGGCTGCGCCGCTGCCAAAAAATCGTCCCGTGCCTGGCGCACCTGGGCCAGTATGGGATCGGGCTGCAGCTTGACCTGCTCGACCACGGTGTGCATCTGCTCGGAGACCGTGTCCATCTGCACGCTGGCCTCTTGCAGGGCCGCCTTCACCTGGTCCAGGATGAGGATCACCTGGGCGATGTTCTGACGTACCAGCTCCACCACCTGGGCCAGCACAGGGCGCAAACCCTCCACCTGCGTGATGGCCTGGTCCAACAAGCCGATGGAGGTGTCTCCGGCCGACTTCACCGTGGCACGCGCGGTGGCAATGGTGGCCTTGATGCCAGGGACCATGCCCTTGACGCCCATGAACAAAGTGCGTGCGGCCACCATGGCCATAGAACGGTTGATGTACTTGGTGCAAATTTCGATGGCGTGGTCACACAGGGCATCGGCCTGGTCCATCTCGCGGGCGGCCTGCGCCAAGGCGCGGTCGGCCACCGCCATGTACTGGCGTATGGTGTCCTGCACCTGGCCTATGGCCACTTTGGACAGGTCGATCTGCTGCTCCACCACGTCAAATTCTTCGGGCAGGCGGTTCAGCAGCATCTCCAGGTTGTCGATCTCACGCACGACCTCCGCCAGCGTGTCCTGCAGGCCATGGATGGCGTGGTCCACCGCGGCCACCACTTCCTCAAGGCTGCGCTTGAGGTTGTCAATGATGCGTTCCAGGCGCTGCAAGGCGGACTCGATCGCATCCAGAATCGAGTCCACGGTTTGTGCCACAGTCTCGATCTGCTGCACCACGGTGTCGATGGCAGACTCCACCTCGCGGATGGGGTGCAGCACGCCTTCGATGAGTTCGTGCACCTTGTCCTTCAGGGTATCGCCCAGGCCGCGGATGAACTGAAGCTCCGAATCGATGCTGGTGACGGCCGCATCCACGCGTTCGACGATGGGGTCCAGCGAACCGCTGATCTCATCGATCAGGCTGTCCACCTTTCCACGCACATCCTCCACCATGTCCACCACCAGCTGT
Organism: Rhodoferax sp. GW821-FHT09E07; assembly: GCF_059416145.1. Taxonomy (NCBI): domain Bacteria; kingdom Pseudomonadati; phylum Pseudomonadota; class Betaproteobacteria; order Burkholderiales; family Comamonadaceae; genus Rhodoferax; species Rhodoferax sp. GW821-FHT09E07. Next base: position 75,391 of record NZ_JBWKOP010000007.1, read on the forward strand.
TCGGTCGCATCCACCTCCTCGCGGATGCCGGTGGCCGTTTCGACCAGCTCGGCGTCAGTGCGTTCAATCTCGGTTTGCACACTGCCCACCAGTTGTTGAACTTGGGCTGCCACTTGGGCCTGCGCCGCAATCAGGTCCGCGGGGCGGGTGCTGCGCAGTTGCTGGGCGCGTTGCTGCAGCGGCGCCAGCTGCCCGGCAAAGGCCTGCAGGCGGGGCCCCAGTGCCCGGGCCTTGTCCATCACGCCCTGGCCGCGGGAGATCACGGACTCCACACGCGGGGGCACCGCCGTGACGTCGGGACGCAGGTCAATCACACGCTGCGGCAGGCTCTGGGCCAGTTCCGCAATGTTCTGGACATCCGTCGTCACGCCAGCCAGGTTCTCGCCCACGGCGAGCAGGCGCTCCCCCATGTCCTTGAGCTGATCTGCCACGTCTTTCGCTTGCGGTGGCAAAGATTGCAGTGCTGTGAGCAATGGCCCCGACAGGGCTTGGGGATTCAGCGTGTCCTGCAGGCCCAGGATGGCTTGCGCGATGCCAGTGACCTTCTCCACCACCAGATTCACCGTGGTCGTGGCTTCCTCGATGCCGCCCACCAGTTCCTCTTCCAGCGTGGTCTTGGCCTTCAGGACCGCATCCACCACCTGGTTGGCGCCTTCGGTGATGGCGTCCGTGGCCTTAGTGACAAGCTGCATGGCGGGCGGCCGTCAGAGGGAGTCCAGGGTCTTCTTGACGTTGCCACCCGCTTCGGTCATGGCTTCCTCGATCTTAGGAATCTGCAGTGGAGCGGGCTCCAACGACACACTCGCTTGGTCAATGCCACCCATGGTGACGTCGATCTGCTCCAGCGTCTGGTCAATCTCGGGTAGCACCTGGGCATTCTCCAGCTGTACCTCTTCCAGAATGGGCAGCAGTGGTGGCACAGGGGGTTTGTCGGGGAGGGTATTCAGGTTAACCGGCGCCACATCGCTGGCGGGCGCTGCTGCGGTTTCAGGGGGCTCCGGCCACCCTTGCAGCATGTGGGATGGTGCACCCAGGCCGCGGAGTCCCTGCAACGGCGCTTGCGCTGCCAGGAACTCGCGCATGCGCTGGATGACTTCGGCATCAGACAGCATGGTCACGCCCTAGGCTCAACCCCGGGGCTCTTTGATGCCTAGCAGGGAGAAGTATCGGGTAATGTCCCCCTCCTCGCGCACTATTTCCTGCATCAGGTCCGCCAACGACATACGGCCCCAGGTCACGGCGCGCTTGACCAGATAGGGCGTCGGGCTGTGGGGCTCGGTTCTCTGCAGGTAATCCGCCACGGCTTCAAGCATACGGTAGGCATCTTCACGGCTGTTGATGGGGCCCATGGCGTTGTCACTTTCAGGTAGGGAAAGGGGAGGCGGCGCCGGCACCACGGCGGGCTCAGCAACAGGTAATGCGGTGGGTACTGTCACAGGCGCCGGGGCGGCAGGCAGGACAGGGGCAATCACCACGAGCGGGGCAGGTGTTTTGACCTGGGGTTCACGTCCTGCGATCAGGGTGTCGCACATGCGCTGCATGCGCTGCAGCACCTCTAGCACCTTGGCCACGCTGGGGGCCTGCATCCCCATCTTGCGGTTAAGTGCCTGCGTGAAGGCCTCCCAGGCGGCCATGCTGGCCAGCAGCAGGTTGCGGTTGTCGATGAGGAACTGCAGTTGGGCGCCGTTGGAGCCGGCCACGATTTCCGAGCGCGTAGGGATGGGACTGTCCACCACCACATTCTTGGAAGAGGGAGTACTCTTGGTCTGGGTCGCCTTCTTGGCTTCCGGCTTGCGATTTTCCAGGGCCAAGGCCTGGTCCCAGTCGAACACGTTCACGGCACTGGGCATGCGCTCCGGCAAATGCATCAGCGGCACGCGCAGCATTAGCACGCGCGGCAGGTTCTCATTCATCCAATACAGCGGCGCGATGCGAGCCTCATCGTCGTCGGCTTCGATCTGAGGGTGGGCGGTATCCCAGTAATGGTCTACGAGGCCGGTGATGAGCCGCACTGCGGCGTGGAAGCCCTGAAGCTGGTGCTGCTGGGTCCACGCTTCGCATAGCCAGGCAGCCACCTGGAAATCTTTGGATCGCCCCCGCAACAGGGCCGATGCGTTGTCGGCCACTGTACGCCAGTCGGCCTTCTTCAAAGGACGCTCCCATTCCCGCATGGGCAATCGGGGGTCTTCCTCTTCCCGCGCCACCCGAATCGCCATGTACTGCGGGTCATAGCGCATGGAGGGGCCGGCAGGCAGTTCACCCGCTATGGGAACCAGCAGGCCCTCGATGTCCGGCAGGAATGCATCAACGTCGTTCATGGACTCGCAGTTACTGGCCGTTGAAGTCTGGCGCCTTGACGGGGAAGGAAACCGGCCAGACCTGCGGCGTGCGCTTCCCGACCGGGTACAGGGTTAACCGCAGGAATACCTTGGCACGCGTATCGGGTTGGGCACCCTTGCCGGGTTCGGTACCGGTTCCCATGGGGAACTCCATCCGCAGCAGCTGCGTGCGCAGATCACCACGTCCGCTAGGGTCTGATTCGCGCTGGCGCTGCACCATGCGCACCAGAGACCAAGTGTCGGTAAAGCGATAAGTCACTGTTTTTCCGTCGACAGACATTGCAGGCTGCTGGGGATCGGGCAAGGCGTTGCCCTGGATGTCCTTGGCCAAACGCAGATTGAGCGTGACTGGCATGCCGGGCTCCCAGCGCATCAGGCGCGGGGTATCACGCAACTTGATGGTTTGTGGCCCCACGTCCAACGACCAATCGATGACCTTGTTGCCTTCCACCTCGCCCGCTTGGTTCGCGCGGAATTCCGCCATCACGTCGTAGCCAGGCACCATGCCATCTTCGGGTGGGTATAAGGGCGCGAGGAAGGCGCGCACACGCTCAAACTGATCGGAGAATTTGCGCACCGCCTGGGACGACGGGGCTGCACGGTTTGTGGCCTGCGGGTCCTTGAGGACACGCGCCAGCTTTTCGGAGGTCTTGAGCAACTGGTTGACGTCCTCGTAGTCCGCATCGATGGCGTCCTTGGTACCAGGTGTAGCAAATGGAGCTCGTCCTGCAACCTGGCCATTGAATGTGTTGGCAAATGCGGTCCATTGCTCCAGCTGCTCGGCATAGCGCAGCTCATTGCAGCGCTTGAGCAACGCACCGTACACCTGCACATGGCGTTCCGCAAAGTAGTCAGCCGGTCGGCTGCCTGGCGACTTGCCAGCTAACTTTTCGGCACAACTATTGCGATCCGCCTCTACACCGGTGGTGAGCAGGAACTGCTCATACAAGCCCAGGCTGCTGTTGGGATTTTTGCTGCGGTAGCGTTCCAGTTCGCGGTTGATGGCCTGCCAACGGCTGGCCAGCTGGCCATCGGTCGAAATTTTGTCCAGCGACGGCAGGTAAATTTCCGCCTGCCGCCCCAGAGCATCGGCACGGTTGAACTGCAGTGCCAAGTACTGTTGCATGGCCTGGATATCCGGGACGCCAAAGGCCTGCAACAGAGGTCCACGATCACCGGACCAATAGCTAAAGTCACGCCCACGAATCGCATAGAGGTCAGACTGATTGAGACTCTTATCGATCTGGCGCAGGCGCACACTGGCATCGGCTGACACCAGGCGCTGCAGCGTATCGGCAGTGGCATTGGCGCCTAGATCGGACAACAAGGCCTCCACCTTGACCAGCCGTCCGCGCGCCACGTCAAACGCGTTGGCATCGGTCACATTGGCTGGGTCCACCCGGCCGCTCACCGACAGGGCATCCACGATGCGGTCGTTGATCAAACGCGCAAACTGTACATTCAGGAAGGCCACCACACCCGGGCGGTTCGCCGGAGGGAACTTCAACAGGCCTTCGGCCATGAAACGTTTGTGCATGTCACCGAGGGCCAGTGCCTGGTCCAGCTTGGCAACATCCCAAAGCAAGGCGCCCTGCGCGGGGATCTCCGGAATCTCGCGGTCTCCCGGCGGAGTCATGAAGGGCTGTGCCAGCAGACCCGTGATGGCATCACGCAACCCCAGACGCTGGACAGACAGGCTATACCGCGCCTCCTTTTCCTGCCAGACGATGTCACTTTGCTGCTCCGGGTTGGAACGCGCAGAAAACTCGGAAGAGAATTTCAGGAATTCGTTAACAGCACGCTGGCGAACCTGCTCGGCAGCCTCGGGGCCCAACAACCGCGTCGCCTGCGCAATCCGATCCAGCGCCGCGGCATAGGCTTTGCCCAGGTCGAAATTCAGCTCATGCATCCAACCACCACGACCCGTGGCCAGCATGCTCTCCTGCTCACGGATGATGTCCAAAATTTCCTTGTAGCCAGCCACCGTTTGTGCATACCCGGCAACCCGGAAGTCGGTGGACAGCAACCGGTAGCTCAGGGCGGTCAGTTGCCGCTCGATCACCATCAGGTCGTTGTTGACAAAGACGCGCTGGTCCAGCGAATTCATGCCCTTGACCAAGGAACAACGCACAGCTTGCTGCATGTGCATCACACTCAGGCCATTGGAGGTGCCAGGACCGGAATCGCTCTTGCGCAGCAAACGCAGACTCTGCGAAATATTGCTGGGCAGCTCAGCACCCAGCGTGTACTTGACCAGCAGGCGCAGGTCGTTGGCATCATTGGCACCGCCCTTTTGCAGGCGCTTCATCGCTTCAACCGCCTGCTCCAGCCGCTCCACCGACGAGATGTATTGCAACATGGCCGCAAACTCGGCGGTGTCTTCTACCGCCAACACGGCTTTGTGCGTGGCGCCTGGCGCGGGAACCGGATTCAAACATTCGCCACCAATGATGAGCTCCGAAGTGCTCTCATCCTGAGGGACACCCGTGAGCTCGGACGCACGGGCGTAGAGCTCTCGCCGAAGGGTGCCGATCGCAATCTCGCCAAACTCGCGCTCCACCCGCTCAACAACACGTGCGTCCAGGTTTTCCCAGATCGGCCAGGATCCCGGCATAAACACCGAGAACATCTTCTGTGTCCCCAGCTCCTCAATCACACCCAGAAGCGTGAGAGTACGGGCTTTGTACCAATCGGATGGAATGGTTTCGGCATTGCGCATCTTCTGGGTTCGGTAGCGGGCGTCTGTTTCGATCTGCTGCAGGGTGGCACTGAGCTGGCTGCTGCGGTGGCTGAGCTGCAGGGTTGCGACAACGAGGCCGATGCTCCATCCACCCAGCACCAAGAAGGCCGTGAACTGCCCCAGTCGCGTGAGCATGGGACGCGCCAAAGGCTGCCGCGAGGGACGCGCCAGCCCATACTCCATGAATATCTTTTTCTCGAACAGATCGCGCAGGAAGGCCGGCTCCTGCATCAGCTGGGACACCAGGTCTGCTGTATCCAGAGAATCCAGTGCCAAGTCGGCATCGGAGTCCAGGGTGTGCGCGCCCGCTGCTTGCGCAGACTGGCTGCTGTCACCCGTAAAGTAAAGACCCCGAAAGAAGAAGGGCTCATGGTAGGCGCTAGGACGCATGAGCTCGTCGGTATAGATCTGCAACTGCGCGCGCAAACCTTCAATCCTGCTGGGCAGCAGGAAAAAGCTGCGGGTATCCGCAAGGGCCTGCTTGCTGGCAAACAACTCGGCTGATGTATCTGAAATGGTCCGAACCACGCCATCCAGCGCCTCGGCAATCCAGATGTCTTGGTAGGTGGTGGAAAGATCGTAGGGTGAAGACCAGCCCAGCATGCCTGCCCGCATGGGCTCTGGAAGAGTACGCGCAAACGCTGAGAATCCGTCGATTTTTTCGCACCCCGATATGGCGACGTATACGGCAAAGCGCATGGCAAACCGGTTTTGCGCCAACCACAGACGGCGATGCGCCAGCCGTGCCATTTTGGCCAGTTCCAATGCAGCATCTGGGCTGGTGTCCATCAGCATTGCTGCGGGCACCGTAATCACCACCGAATCAAAAGGGCGCTGGGGACGATACTTGTGGCAAAGGCTTAGAAACTCGTCCCATGGCTTCTCCGCAGCGTTCTCGTCGTCGGGAGAGCCCAGGTAAGCACCCTGCATCTCCACGACAACCCCCTTGTCAAAGAAATGCCAGGAGATACCCTGAGAGGTAGCCGCGGAAGCCGCCTCTGAACTCAACGCACTGGGCACGCCCGACTGTTCAATCGGCAGGCCACGTGGCTCCATACCTTCGTTCAGCACCAATACCCATGGAATGCCGTAGCGCTCGGAGCGCGAGGCAATATTGCCCTCAATCAGCTCCACCGCCTGGCGGAACGAATTGCGCAAGGAGTCGAAACGCAACTTCGCCAGCTTGGGATCGCTGCCAGGTTTGGCGGAGGCGCTGCGCATCGCGAAATACAGCACCAAGCCGAGGACTGCCAGAACCACCAAGGTCAGCAGGCCCAACGCCATGAGAAACAGGTTGTCCCGCAAGATACTCATTTCGCCGTCTCCTGGCTCAAGGTGCCGCCACTTTGCAGCACATCACGCACCGGCCACGACTCCCAAAGCCAAAGCATTTCGGACACCGCCAACAATCCGAGTATTCCTACAAGAAAAATGACCGTCCATCGGCTCAGGGTCGGCATCTTGCGGGGTGAGAGATGCGACAAGGTACTGGCGTAGGCGCGTTCGGAAAGTACACGATCGCGGCCCGATAGGTCAGCCTGACGCTGGTACACAAACTGAAACAGCTCGGCTCGGAAGCCGGCAAACCGTTCTGTAGCAGCGGAGCCGCGGAACTTGCCCTGAAAACCCAGCGCCAGCGCAAACAAATACAGGGCTGCGATGGGACGTAGCGAAGGCTCGCGATTGGATAACAGCTCTTCGATTTTTTCAAAGATACGGTCTCCTGCCACACTGGTGCGAAACAGGGACGCCTCCAGCAGATGGTCAGTCCAGCGGTCGCGACCTATCCACTCCGTATTGAGCAGCATCTCGTCTGCCAGCGCGGCTTTCAGGTAGCGCGCATCGGCAATGCTTTGTAATTCGGAGCGACTGCCTTCACGCTTGGATTCCAGGGTCTGCAACTCAATCAGCTGTTCCAGATCCTTGCTGACGGCCGCGGCCGCCGCATCCGGCGTAATTTCGCGCATCTCGATCGCACGCGTTTGTGCTTTGGACACCTCCGCGAAGAACGCGCGAAATTGCGCGATCAAATGGTCGTCTTCGTGCTTCTCTTTGATCGGACGGGCCATGCGCAAGTTGCTCCTGTTTCAGTTTCAGCCTTTGACGAACAGCACCATCTCTTGGGGACGTTGCGCCGTGGCGCTCTCCGCAGAGTTGCTGATCACCAACGCCTGACCGGCCAATATCAAGGCTTCATCGAACTTGACGGAAAACAGGGTGTAGCCCGCACTGGCGCGCACGCCAAGCTCCGGCGAGGATTCAATAAAGCGGCGCTCAGCCCCCAGAACCCGGCGCTCGCGCAGGGAGCCATAGCTGGATTGAGATCCCACGATCGCACCATCCATCCATGCGACCAGTTCCCGCTCAGGCTGCCCCCGCAAACCGATGATGAGCTGGGGAGCAATCCATTCGTTTTGCAACACAATTTCGAAAGCGGCGTGACGAAACTCGAACTTGAACTCGCGGTAGTCCTGGCTGATTTCATCCAGCGCACCTTGCAGAGCATTCAACACGGGGGTGAGTGTCGCCAATGGATCTGCGTGGTCATATTCCGGCGGTACCGGTGGCAACCCGCCTGGGCGCAACAAACTTAGAGGCCCCAACAGGCCGCACAAGGCCAAGAATAAATGGTAAGGGTGCAAGGCTGGGGTTCGCATGACCGCCTCTACCATGGGCAAACCTGTCATCAGATTGCGCAGCCGCTCCCTCTGCTCCAAATACGCCAAACGGTCCTCCGTGCGCGACGAAGGCACCGCTGTTTGCTTGGCGACAAAAGCTGCCTTGCCACGCAACTGCGAGACAAACTGGGAGAGACTCTCCCACAGCGCACCTTCCTTCGCGACCTCTAACAGGGGAGGCAGTGCAGAACCTAGCTTGATGACCTCGTTATCCTTGAACACAGTGGCCAGGCGCAGGCTGGTGTACAGGCCGGAGGGCGTTGCACCCGCCGAGAGCGAGAGATTGGGCACAAGCCGCGGCACGTCGGCCGGCAGGGCTTCCGACACCTCGTCTTCCACCGCCACCGTGGCGATGGAGCGAAAACGCGAGGGCGCACCGCTGGATCGCATTCCAGGCGCGATGGGCAACACCAGATGGACATCTACCGCCCCACTGGACATGGCCGCAGCGTAAGGGACCAAATCAAGTTCCAGCACGCCGTGCAAGGCTTCTTGCGCAGAGTGAACCACCGCCGTGCCGTCCGGCAAGATCGCCTCCAGTTGGATCACTCGCAGGAGGCCGGCCGCCAGCAGCGCAGTGTCAATCTTGAGCCGTCGCACACCCCATGCAAAGGGAGCCGCCACTTGCATCTGCCATCCGAGCAAGGCATCCACGCGGCCGGACTCCTGCTGAAAATGCTGCGGCGAGAGCAGCATGCCCTCATGCCATTGAATTCGCGGGCGTGGCGGGCTGGGATTATTCATTGCCCGCCCCCATTTGCCGGTCCATGAGAAAAGTCGTGGTGTCGATCAACATGGAAGATCTCCCGGTTACTTGAGCGGCTGCGCTGTCACTGTGAAATCCTTGGCTCCCAACTGAACCAACACTGTTCCTTGCAGTTGGTCGACCCGAATTCGATGCTCACCTGGCGTCAGGTAGTCAGCAAACATCAGAACTCCAGCTACACGCGACGTCCCGAAGTCACTGGCAGCAAGGCGAAGTATCTGTCCGGGAGCTACTTCATAGCTCTTGTACGTGATGGCCTGAGGGAAAGTTTTTTCCATCTCCCCGCGCGTCGCAAACCACTTGGCAGCCGGCAAGGCGGCCAACATGTTCAGGGCCGCATCATCTTTGAGCATCACCACGTCCAGCGCTACAGGGCTGTTGAGATTGGCGTCGTTAGCGGCAGAGATAGTGACACTGTCCCATCCCAGTTTTGTCCCTTTCGGCGACGCAAAATCCATCATGCCCTTGGGAATGATGTACTCCAGAACTCCACAGGCCGATAGTTGGAGTAGTGCAAAAGCTAGAAGGGCGTGCTTTAGAAAGGTAATCATTTTGTGTTCGAGGGATTATCTACTAGCAATTTCCCGGAAAGGGCAGTTGCAGGCTGCCCCACATTGGAACCCGCGGACCTCTGCCCCACCCCTATCCCAGCAAGAACCATCAAACCGGCCAATACCAGGCAACTAAGCACCAGTAACGAGGCGCTCAAGCGCGTAAACGTGAACTTGACGGGACCCACCATGGAACGTTCGTCGTTTGGCTTGACTTCAATGCGCTCCGACGGCAGTCCCTTACAGACCAGGACAATCAATACGCAACAGCACAGCGTGGACAACAAATTGCGCGGAGCTTCACAAATCAGATCAATGGCCAGGAACAGCGCCAGTGCGGCCTCGATAGGGAGGTTCAGCATGGAGAGAACGACGCTACCCGACCCAACTATGGCAAAGCTACTGGCCCCGGCAGAGGCAAACGCCGACAGCGTGGCACCTACGGCAATCAGAACCAACTCCATACCTTCCAGGGAGTGTCCGTAAATATTTGCGACAAAAACTGCCAGCAACGCAAAGTAGACCGCTGATCCAGCCCGAACAAAGATAGAGGCCGCAGGCACTACCAGCTCCACAATGCCGCGGCTGTAACCGAGCTTGGCACTCATGGCGCGAATGGTGTCCGGCACTCCTGCCGTAGAGCTGGCGGATGTCAGGCTAATGAGCACCGGTGTCTTGAGGTAAGAAGCTACAGTCCACAAGGACGTTGCAGAGTTTCGCCATATCAATGCTGTCGCAAGTGCGGCCAGCAGCAGGGATGACGCCGTGAAGACCGCAATAAACGAACCCATGGACCGCAGCACTTGACCGTCCACGCTGGCAACAAAGTGTGCTGCGAGTCCAAAAACAAGCACCGGTATGAGCAAATTCACCCGAGAAATAATCGTCTCAAAGGTCCGGTAAATGGCCTCAAAAATTCCCATCAACGCGTTGCTCTGAGTCTTGCCCGTGGATGCAAAGGCCAACCCGAAAAGAATGGCGCAAATCAGAATACCCAGTGGCTGACCCTGAGCCAGGGCCCGAAAGAAGTTGTCAGGAAGAAACGCCGCCCAAGCGTGCGCACCGGTGATGGCATTCGGGGCGTCGATCTCAAACAGGGACAACTCAACATTGCCTGCAGCCGAGTTCAACACCACGCCACCCAAATATGCCAGGTTGGCACTGCTCAAGCTGCTCCCTGGGTTGGCGAGGTAGCCCAAGACTGTTCCCAACACGGCTGACAGCAGCACCAACCCCAAGGCAATCACCACAATCATCAGACTCCTGCGTGCTGGCAGCGGTAGCGCCAAGGTCTGGCGCAAGCCAAAGAAGGTGGCGACCACCATCAGCGGGATGGCTACCATATTGACCAGCGCTAAATAGACCTGCCCCAGAACAAAGGCTGGCGCCGCGACGCTGGGGGCAGCACCACCCGCCACAGCACCCGCCAACAGGCAGAGCAGCAGAAGCAGGGGGCTGGAGGCTAACGTCTTCAGGAATCCCATCCCGGCCTGTTCCAGCCCCGCTCGAGGGCATATGTCACTGTGGCACGCGCGAGCTCCAGCGAGCTGTCCACCAATGCCAGCTCCGCAGTGTCCGCATGGCGGCATGCTATGGGGATTTCGGTGCACCCCATGATCAATGCAGTGGCTCCGGCGGTGGCGACACTGCTGCAGGCCAGCGCCAGCGCAGTACCTGCCGCATTAAACTGCCCGGCTTTTACTTCACGGATACACAGGTCCACGTCGTTTTGCGCGCCCTCCGGATCTGGCAGCAGGTAATCAATACCCTCCACCTCCAAAGCCCTTTGGTAGAAGCCGGAAAGCAAGGCCCCACGCGTCGCAAATATGGCCACGCGTGTAGCGGGCACTCTTGGCACGGCAGCGACGCTGGTCTCCGCAATATGCAGCAACGGGGCTCGGCTGCGCTCGCGCAACTGCGCAAACCAGTGGTGGGAAGAGTTGCAAGGAATAGCAATCACCCCCACGCCCGCGTGGTTGAGCAGGTCTATTCCCTCTAGCAACTGCGGCAGCGGGTCGCGACCAAGGCCCAAAATGGCACTGGAGCGGTCGTGGGTATGGGGCAGGCTTGCCACCAGCATCGGAATGTGGTCTTGGTCCCGCGTAGCGGGCGTCAGGCGAACCAATTTCTCCATGAAATCGACCGTGGCCAAAGGCCCCATGCCGCCGAACACACCAATGCGTGACATCTTGCGCCCTCTATATCTTCAGAGGTTTTGCACAGACCACCGAAACCGCGGCGCTGTTTCCAATCACCAGAACCAAGGTACGCAGCATGTCGCAAACGGGGTCAACGGCCAGAAACAGGATGAAGGCGGCCTCAAACGGCAAACCAAGGTAACTGCAGGTCAAACCAACCAAGGACACTGTCAACAGCCCCGTCATGCCCGCAGACGCAAAACCGGCCAGGATGGACGCTGCGATGACGATGGCCAATTCGCTCGGACCCAACACGCGGCCATACAGCTGTGCAATGAAAAGGGTGGCCGCCACGTAGTAGATTACCGGACCAACGCGCAACAAAGACACACTCAGCGGCACGAGCAACTCGACCCGGGAACGCGCAAAACCCAGGCGATCGACCAAACCCTCGATCATGATGGGCATGCACGTGGCGCTGCTGCGGGTAGCGAGGGCCAGTGCAAAGGGCCCACGCAAGGCGCCCAAGGTCTGACTCAGGCTGGCGTTGGATCGCTTCCAGATGATGAGAGTGGCTAGGCCAAGAGCCAAGGCCGACGCCACGGTGAAGGCCAAAACGAACTGCGCCATGGCCTGAAGAGGTCCCAGACCTGTCTTGGCCATTTGCGAGGCACTCATGCACAACAAGATCAAAGGCAGCGGATAGTTCAGCCAACGCATAAGTGTTTGGCAGGCGTGGTAAATCGTTTCCAGCGAATAGGTCAACCCATCCGCAATGCGCGAAGGGACCTGGCCTACGGCAAAACCGAACATCAAGGCAAACACCAACGCCTTCAGCGTCTCACCACCCGCAAGAGCAGCAAAAATGTTGGAGGGGACGATGCTCACCAGCACATCCGCGAAATTGACGGACTTGGCCGGCGCATCAACACCCTGCAAGCTCATGACGGTGTCACTGGAATTGAGATCGTTGCCCACAATCTTCCCAAAGGTCTGGCGTGTCTGGACGGAAAGATCTTCGCCTGGTCGCATCACCAGCAATGTGGCAGCCCCAAGGGCAGCCACCACGATGGAAAACATGACAAACACCAAACCTACACGCGCCAACAAGCTCCCTGCCCCGCCCTCTCGGAACAAGCGCTGCAAGCTAAATATCACGGCGGACACCATGAACGGCAGGGCAATCATCTTGAGCATGTCCACATACACGTCACCGACAATGCCAAGGTTGCGCGCTATGCCGGGTTGGTACAGCCCCAAAGCGAATCCGGCGGCCAGCATAGAGACGACAACCCAGGGGTTGAGTGCGAGCGCATATAGTTTTTTGGAATCAATCATGGAAAACGTCCGTTAGCCTTATTGCGACACTGCTTTGAGAACCTTGTCGATCGTTAACTTTTCTGTTCCCTCGGCAAGGAACTGGTTAACGAACGCCAGCAGGGTCGGGTCCTGAATGCCCACTGCAATCCCCAGGCTGTCTTCCAGATCCTTGAATGTCACAGTGCGCAACGTCAATGACACAGTGGGGTCAATTTTCAGCAGGCGCTTGATCTCAAATTCGTCACGGTAGGCCGCCATGATCTGGCCCTTTTCCAGAGCCTTGAGCACATCGCCCCAACTGGGGAACTCGCGTATTTCGGCGTTGGGGAAGTTTTTGACCGCATAGTCTGCGAATGAAGACTTGGCGATTACGCCAATCGAACCTTTGAAGCCTCGAATCACGGTGGGCAGAGGCTGGTCTCTGGCCAGCTCTGCAAACTTCACACGATTCAGGATGAAGGCATGGTTCAGGCGCAGATAGGGATCGGTAAAACTGATCGTCTGGGCGCGCGCCAAGGTGCGCGACAGCTTGCTGATGCCCAAGTCCGCCTCCTGCCGTGCCACTACCGCCACCACTTCATTGAAGGTTTGTGCGCTGCGGTCAAACCGGACGGTTACTTTGAGTTCCTTGGCAATAGCCTTGGCCAAATCCACTTCCAACCCCACCAGCTCGCCATTGCGGGTATAAAAAAATGGAGGGGAATCCACGCCCAGCATGGCCACGATCAACTCGCCGCGATTGACAATGCGTGCGATATCGGGCGCCAGCAAGCGCCCGTCCGCCACTTTGACCAACGTGGTAGCAGGAAGCGCCGGAGCAACCGGCACCGCGGCCTCCTGAACAACGACGGGCTTGGCTGCAACGGGCGCAGGCGCTGCGCTCTGCGCGGGAACGGCCAGGAACACACCAGCCGACAGGGCAATGCACTGCAACGCCTGGCGTGCAGCAGTTAGTGGCCCACGCGGCATGCGCGGCTTCTCATGGTTCTTGGTCATGTTCATGGTTTGGTTGCAGGCACCATGGGGGCCGCGAATTCGGCCACTCCTGGCACCTTGGGGGGTGCGGGTAAAGCTTTGGAAACGTCTGGGACTGCGACCTTGATGGTCTCGCCTGCCATCTTCTGTCCGATCTCCAAACCGACCAGAAAGAGCAAAATGCAAAGCAGTACGAGGCAAACCACGGTCAAGGTCATCATCCGGGTCGTCATGGAAAAAGTGTATTGCATCAAAGTCTCGCTTCAGGGAACCATGACGGTGGTTTGTCCAGGCACCAGCACCTGAATCACACCGCCCCAGTTGCACATCAATTTGGAAGAATTCTGCAGACTCGGCATTCCGCCCACCATTACCGTGGGGGCCCCGGGAGCCCAAGGCGCGGCGGTGACAGGAACACATGGCATCGGAGTCAAGACACCCAGGGCCGCAGCAGTTGCTGCTGCCACCATGGGGTTGGCAGGGCAATTGCACATGCCAAACGGCATGATATTGACCATAGGCTTGTTGTCCATGATGTTGGCCGCAGGGGTGCCGGTCATCACCCGGTTGGCGGGCAAGACCACGAGCGCACTTGGGGCAACACCAAAACTGCATTGAAGATTGGCCCCCATGGCGACTTGAATGCCCATGTTCAACCCTTCACCAATTGTTCGAGCCGCTGCATGATGCCGGGTTTGGCGCTAGCGCTCTGTATTTCCTCGCCGTTCTGGTCGAAGCTGCGCAGCGCTGACACGGGCTTTCCAGCCTTGTAGTCCTGCGTTTCCAGAATCTTTCCATCCGGCCAGAACCGTGTCACCGTGCCGTCCCGCAGGTTGTCCTTGTAGGAAGCCTTCTGCAGGGGCTTTCCATCACGGCTGAAATCCACAGCATCTCCATTCTGAGATCCGCCACGGTAGACAACCTTGCGAACCATGCGCCCCTCACTGAAGTAGACCGCCTCACCCTCGAGCAGTCCCTGGACATACATCTCTTTAGCGGACACCTCGCCAGCGTCCGAATACATCACACTGAGACCATGCAGCTTGCCTTGCTGATAGCTTTGCTCCATGAGTAGTCGGCCCGCTGCGTAGATGCGCGTGACGCCTTGCTGTACTCCGGCTGCATAACTGGCCTCTTGCAGCAACCGACCTGACGCATCCCGCGTCACCAGCACACCGTTCAGAAGTCCCTCTGCATAGGGGGCCATGACCTCCACCACGCTACCGTTGGCGCTAAACACACTGCAATCACCGTGCAAGACTCCAGCCCGCAAGCTGGCGCGCTGCGTCAACCGACCTTCTGCATCAAATTGCTCGATGGTTTCTGTGGTGGCCATGGAAGGGGTGGCGTCCATATCAGTTGATCTTTACCATACCGCCCTTGAGCGTCAGCATGCCACCGCCGTCCACTGTCTGTGTGGCGGAAGCCTTGTTGTTGACCATGGCACCTTCGTTGTCCAGCGTGGTTCCCGCCTTGTTCTTAAGTCCGGTTCCGGCCTGGTTGGTCAGCTCAGTTCCCGCCTTGTTGGTCAAGGCAGTACCCGCTTCGTTCGCCAGGGTGGTGCCCGCCTTACTCAAAATGTCTTTGGCAGACTTGATCGTGATGGACCCTGTCACATCGATCAGCAAATCACCCGTCACCTTCAGTTCGTACTTGCCGTCGACCACCTGTTTGAAGTCCGCCTTGTTGCTGTGGGTTTCATTACCCGTGATGGTCAGCTCGCGCGTCCCTTTCACGTTATGGGTCTCCTTGCCGGTCTGCACATCCACCGTACGATCCCCTTTTTCCAGCGTATGGGTTTCAGACCCTTTGTGAAGCAGGGTCGCCAGATCATTTTCGATCTCCACCTTCATGTCTTTTTGGGCATGAAAGTAAAACTCTTCTGCATCCTTTTTGTCCTCCATACGCATCTCGTTGCCTGCGGCGCCTTCCTTGGAAGAACGCGACTTGATGGTGCTTTGGGTTTGCATGGACGGCAAAGTGACGGGTGGCTTGTTTTCGGCGTTGTATACGCTGCCCGTGATCAACGGTCGGTCGGGGTCGCCGTCGACAAAGCTGACCACCACCTCGTGTCCTATGCGGGGCAAGAACAAGCTACCCCACCCCTTTCCGGCCCATGACTGCGCGACACGCACCCAACAGGTACTTTTATCGTCCTTGACGCCCAAACGGTCCCAGTGGAACTGAATCTTGACCCGCCCATGCTCATCGGTCCAGATCTCTTCTCCGGAGGGCCCCACCACGAAGGCGGTCTGGCTGCCCGATACACGCGGCAATGCCGTGAGCGCCGGCGCACGGAACGGCACGGTGGCGTCAAAGGCTTCAAACGCGTTGCAATACTGTGCCGGGCTGGCCCAATGTGTCACCGAGCGCAACACCAGAGAGGTGTTCAGGGCATCGCGAGGATGGTCAGTCAGCTTGAATTTGGTCCCTGCTGTGAACGGATAGCAGTAACTGCTGCCACGGCACACGACGCCCTGACTCTGGCTAGCCTGGGAGCGCATGGTGGCACGTTGCGTCCCATCGGCAGCGACTACATACTTGCCGGGGTACACAAACTGCTTGCCTTTGCCCAGGGCGCCTTCGACGTTGGCCGCCAAGGCGGTCGTGGGTGTGAGGTAGTTGAAGTCGCCATACTCAAACTTCTGCGATACCAGCCTACTTTCCATTTCCAGCTGGTTGACCACGGTCATGCGCCTGCGCCCATCCTGGTCGGGAAAATACTGCATGGCTTTTGCATCGGCACAATCTTTGTGGGCACTGGCAGCATCCGCCAAGACCAGGGTATGCGCTCCATTCGCAAACGTGAAAAAGTAGAAGATGCCTTCTTCTTCCATCAACCGCGAGATGAAGTCGAAGGCGGTTTCGTCGTACTGCACACAGTACTCGCGGCTGCCATAGGTTCCCGTCAGTTGCGCGTCGAACACCACCGCAAAGTCTCCTAGTACTTCCTTGATGATCTCAGCGGCTGTCTTCTTCTGATAAATCTTGCGATCACGGCTCAGCGTCAACAGCCAGAGCGCGGGGACCATTTCCGCGGTATACACAGAAAACGCGTTATCGCCTCCTGCATGCAAAAAACGGGAAACAATGCCGCTGAAGTACCTAGCAGGCCCCTTCGGAACTTGGAGGGTGACGGTAATGGCACAACCAATGATGGTGGCGGGGTCCAATGTGGCTTGTTCCGCACGCATGGAGAGCGAGAATTTGAAGGGCTGGGAGATTGCTTCCACGCCGTGAAAGGTGTCCAGAATCAGCGCATCCGCACCGAATGGCGTGGTCACACGCATCACAGAGTTCTGTTGGGTAAAGCCCTCACGCATGGCCGGTCACCCTCTGGACTCAAAAGAAAAGTTGAACTCGAAAAGTCCCGCGTCACCCAGCCGCACCTCCACCGTGTTGAAGTCCTCCGCCGTAGCAATGCACTCCAGCACCCGCCGTGATAACTCGGGCAAGAGGGCATGGGACAGGATATGGTCCACATTGCGCGCACCACTATCGACCTCGGTGCAGCGGGCCACAATGGCGTCTTCGACATCGCTTCCCCAGGTCAAAGCAGCCTTATGGTTGCGGGCAAATCGCTGTACCAGCTTGTCGAGTTTGAGCCGCACGATCGAGCGGATCTGCGCATCACCCAGCGGGTAATAGGGCACCAATGTCATGCGGCCCAGAAAGGCCGGTGAAAACTGTCGCAGCAATTCGGGACGCAATGCCCCAACCAATGTTTCGCTTGAGGGACGCTCTCTACCGGCGCAGGCTTGGGTGATAACGTCCTGCGCGGCATTGGATGTCAACAAGATCAAGGTGTTCTTGAAATCGATCTGGACACCTTCCCCGTCCTCCATGGTGCCCTTGTCAAACACCTGAAAAAACAGCTCGAGAACATCCGGGTGGGCCTTCTCCATTTCGTCGAGGAGCACCACGCTGTAGGGCCTGCGCCGTACGGCCTCAGTCAGCACACCACCTTTGCCATAGCCAACATAGCCAGGCGGCGCTCCTTTGAGGTTGGATACCGAATGCGCCTCCTGAAACTCGGACATATTCACGGTCACCATATTGCGATCACCGCCATACATCAGGTCCGCCAGTGCATAGGCAGTTTCCGTCTTGCCCACCCCGCTGGGACCCACCAACAAGAAAACGCCCACCGGCTTGCCAGGATCATCCAGGTCCGCACGCGAAGTCCTCACGCGGCGGGCAATGGTGTCAAGCGCCGAGTCCTGCCCAACCACGCGCTCCCTCAATCGCTCCTGGAGATTGAGCACCGTGTGCAGCTCGTCCGCGAGGACCTTGCCAATCGGAATGCCCGTCCAGCCGGAAACCACAGCAGCCACAGCTGCAGAGTCCACACAGACCGGGACCAGAGGTTCATCACTGCGGATCGCTTCCAGCCCTTTCTCAAGCCTCACCAGCGTGGCAGAGGCCCATGGCGCATCATCACCCCCTTCGACAGGGGTATTGGCATCAGCTTGTTCCGCAATGCGGCGGCGCAAGGCAATGATTTCGGTCACCGCGTGCTTTTCTTCTGCAAGTTTTTCGTCCAGCCGCGCTTTATCTTGTCGGTATTTCGTCAGATCGGCCGTGAGGCTCAGGATTGCCGCATGGTGGTCTCGTCCCGCAGCGGCCTCACGCCGATAGATACGGAGCTGCACCTCTGCGTTGGCAATATCACGCTCCAGATTTTCCAACTCAGGCGGCACACCACTCTGCCCCACCGCTACGCGAGCGCAGGCGGTGTCCAGCACACTGATGGCCTTGTCCGGCAGTTGCCGGCCAGAAATGTAGCGGTGGGAGAGCTTGACCGCGTCGCGGACCGCGTCGTCCACAATTTCCACGTTGTGGTGTTTTTCCAGCGTGGCTACCATGCCGCGCAGCATCTCAATGGCCACCTCCTCGGAGGGCTCATCCACCTTGACCACCTGGAAACGCCGCGCCAAGGCCGGGTCGCGTTCCACATATTTCTTGTACTCGGCCCAGGTAGTCGCCGCAATGGTGCGCAGCTCTCCCCGGGCAAGCGCGGGTTTGAGCAAATTGGCAGCATCGCCCTGTCCCTCTGCGCCTCCCGCACCAATCAACTGGTGTGCCTCGTCAATGAACAGGATGATGGGTTGAGCCGACGCCTTGACCTCATTGATGACCGACTTCAGCCGGTTTTCGAACTCGCCCTTGATGCCCGCCCCCGCCTGCAGCAATGCCAGATCGAGCGAGCGCACGGACACGTTTTGCAGCACGGCAGGTACCTGCCCTTGCACCACGCGCTGTGCAAATCCTTCCACCACCGCAGTTTTTCCAACGCCGGCCTCACCGGTCAGGATGGGGTTGTTCTGGCGGCGGCGGAGCAGCACATCAATGAGTTGGCGAATCTCAGCGTCACGACCACGAATCGGATCGATGCGGCCTTGCCGCGCCCACTCTGTCAAGTCCACGGTGTACTGGTCCAGCGACGGCGTGTTGCCCGGTTCGCTCGATCGGCTTGGCATTTGCGCGGCCACTCCTACCTGAGGCGCTGGTGGTACAGCGCTGTCAACAGCGCCAACACCCTGGCGACCCCGACCTTCCTCTGCGGAGCCTCGCAGCCATTCCGACAGGCCGTTGCGCAAGGATTCCCGGGGAATTTGCAGCAGCCCAGGGGCAGACTCCAGCAGAACCCCACGCAATGCGTCCACCTCCAGCGCCGCCAGCAACACGGTCCCCGAGCGGATACGTTGCTCTCCCAGCAGCATGGAACTCAGCAACCAGGCTTCCTGCAACAGGGGCGCCAAGTGAGGAGACAACGCTGGAGTCCGCGCATTCCCACGCTTGAAGTGGTCCATCGCCTGCTGCAACTGCTGCGCGATGGCCTCGGGCTGGATCGCAAAATGCGCCAGCAGAGTGGCCCAATCTGGCGCATGGCTGTCGAGCAGCAAGAAGAAGAAATGCTCCACCTCCACGTTGTAGTGAGTTTGCTGCACACACAACTCCGCGGCACGCTCCAGCGCGCGCTTGCACTCCGGATTCAACTTCGCCAACAGAGTACGTGTGTCTATTTCCATAGCTTGGCGCCCTGGTTCATGGCGCAACGGCCACAGGCTCTGCCAACTTGAAACACACCGGAGGCAGATCGACCGAAAACGCGGGGCGCGACACCAGCCAAGAAGTCCATCCCAGACGCAGAGGCTGCGCGGCGCTCAGTCTCGCTGGAGGAACATCGCCGGGCTGCACTTGCAGCACGATCTCCGCGTCCAGATCCTGCGGCAGATAGCGACGCACCATCCAACCCAACAAGGCGTGATCACTTCCCCCTTTGATCAATTGCTGCAGCCTTGTCAGGCGCAATGCGTGAAAGGAGATGCGAATTCCTGCACTCTGGTCCCAAACCCGCTCACCCAACACAGCAGAGTGCCCAAGACGGGGCGAACGGCCCCGCCCTCCCAGACACAAAACTTCGGCCCGCTCCAACGCGCGCCAACCACCGCAAAACTGCTGCGCCGAGGCACGTACATTCAGTCTGTGCGACAGCATGGCCAGCAAGCCGGTGATAGACCGCGGAGCGCCGCCCATCAAACCAGCATGCTCGAGCCATCCCGCATCACCATCTGGTGCACGAACACCGGCCTTGAGCCCCAGCGCACTGAGCGCGTCCAGACAAGAAGCCAAGGGCGATGCAGCAGGTGCAAGACCGTTGAGCCCCATATTGTGTTTCTTGCGGCTTCGGTACAAGAACGCTAGGAAACGGTGGTTGAAGATATCCAGAAACTCTGCGGTGGCATGGTCACGCGCCGCCGTGCGCTCCAGCACCATTTCGGTAAATGGCAGTGGCAAGGGCCCCTGCGCCCCCGCCAGGGACATCACTGCCGTGTGCAAAACAAACCGATCGTCCTCTGGCGTTCCCGGCGTGACCTTGCTCACATCGCTAGCCTGAAAACCCAGGGAAACTACCGAACGCAAACGCACAGGCAATTGCATGGCATCGCGCGACTGAGAAACAGCCTCAGCCTGCGCGCGGCCAATCTCCCGCTCCAGCAGGCTGATGGCCTGGAAGAGGTTATAGCCCTGGGGCCGGGTGACTAGTCCGTCGACTAGAGAACCAGCTGGCGGCCGCTCATCGGTTCCCATTGTTTCCATATTTCGTCACCGCGGTAAACCCGCAGCTGTACAAATGAATTGACCGAGGTGTACAGGGCAAAGAAACGCGCCAATGCCGCAGACATGAGAAGACGTGATCCACCAACAAACGCTTCTTCATCGAATTCCAGAGCGACTTCCGTACCCCGGCAGTACCCGCGCCAAGCCTCGGTCCCAATATGGCCCGTCACGCTACGCGCTTTAAGGCTGCGGATGCCTCGAATTTGCTCATGGTCACGCGTGCTATCCGAAGCAAACAGACTCAGCATTTCCCGCAACTGGTCTTTTCCGGTGGAGCCATCTACCAGCGATTGGTGACTTAGCGTCAACAGTGACACGAGTCGCCATAAGGTTTCGCTGCCTAGCGGAGGGTTACGCTGGGCGGTGGGTTCGTATAGGCAACGCACGCCAGCCGTATCCGAAATACCTTCGGCAACCATGCGCGCGTTGCGTGGAACCTGCTCGGCGAGACGTCGATTGGTGCAAAGCACATTGGCATAGACTACGGGCTGCGAAGGCGTGGTCAGCGCCTTGGTCTGGTCCACAAACGACAGGAACATATCGGTGCCGGAAATGTCGCGCCGCAAACTTTGCTCACGACGCGCCGACCAATAGCAGGTGGCAGCGTCTGCGCGCACGTGACTCAGTGCAGCAAAACTCGGAACGACCATCGGACGCTGCGCATTCGGATCCGATGCCGTCACCGACACAATGGAATGCACCTCGGTGCTGGCTTCGCGCTGACGATCGCCCACAAGGCGATATTCATAGTGCTTTTGGTCAATCAGCAACGGCTCGCTGGTACGAGGAAACAGATTGACAATCGGCGTGCATCCGAGTTGGAACTGATCGGCAGAGAGTCCTGCAACGCCCCGCGCCGGTTGCCCCATTGCCAACCGCAACTCAAACCGCCGTCCTTTCCCCAGCCTGCCACGCAGGTTGCACAGGTCAAAGAAATGGAATTTGCGTGGAAATGCAAAATACTCCTGCATCAATCCGTACGCGGGCTGGGCATTGGGCGGAAGCGGCAGCACATTCTCATCTTCGCCATACCCTACCTCACGCCAAGAATTCGCGGGGAGGAAACGAGAGGGCTCACCCTCGGGCGTGAGGCTCGCGGACGCCACATCTGCCACGAGAAATTCGTACAGCGGGATTGTCGTCATCCAGTCGCCGTGCAAGTGCAGGCGCAGGCTATCGATTTCCAACTCTGCAAAGTCGGAATCCGCACCACACTCGAAGGACAACCGCAGGGTACTGCCACCACCTTCCAGAACGGCATCAGACACACGCACCGGCCACAGCACCGAATGCCATGCAGTACGGAACCGACATTGCTGTCCATCCGACGCATTGGCATACAACGCCGAATGCCGGGGAACCTGAAAGCCGGAGGTAACTTTGCCCTGTGCAGGATCCAACTGAAATTGCGCCACCGACATAGAGGGAACGGGCTGCACCAGCGAGGGGCCAAGATTGTCCAGCAGTGCAGCAGCCACCTGGGGAAATTCGCGGTCCAGATCCTGGTGTACGCGAGCGGCCAGAAAAGCCACGGACTCAATAAGCCGCTCCGTATGCGGATCCAGAGACTCAGACCCGTGTAAGGCCAAGCTTGACGCCACCTTGGGGTACCGCGCAGCGAAGTCAGCGCCCTGCTCGCGTAAATAAGTTAGTTCACGCTTGTAGTACTGGAGCAGATCACTATGTATGACTTCAGCCACCGTCAATTCGCCTTTGCCAGACCACCGTGGCGCGGATCCAGCTGAAGCTCGAAGCTCAACGGCCGAAGCTTCATATCGATCGTGACCGCGCCACTGATTGCTACACGGGTCGTCGCATCGGTGGCCGAGGATGCCGCCTTCACGACGACATTTTTCAATCGGGGCTCGTACATCGCTATGGCCTTGGTGATCGCTGACTGCAGTAAATCTAGGTCGGATTGGGAACGCGAGGAGAGGGCCGAAATATCCGGGATGCCGTAGTCCAGCGTAGTACCCCCACCATCCAGAAACTCGCGCATGACGAGCCTGGACCGGGTATTCAACAAGCGCGACAGCTCTCGCCCGATGGAAAGCTCCAGCTGAGCCGGCGACATAATTTGCCCAAACTGCCCGGCGTCACCGCCCTGCAAGCGCTCGAACAGCGGAATGCTGGCACCACGGATGAGTTCTGCCATGGTGTACCAGCAGTCTCGACAACGCTAATTCAGAGATTAGCTGCCAGCGGCAGACTTGTTCTCGCGCGTCTTCATATCCCACGAGAAGTTGGCCGTACCTTCAGCAGTGCCTTCTGGTTTCTGCTTGGTGTAAGTCGCATCAATCGCTGTAAAGTTGATCGAGAAACTTTCGCTAGGCAAGTCACCGTGCCCAGACCCGGATGTCGAGATGTTAGAAATCATGGCGTCACTCAGGGTGTAGTTCACCAATTCCAATTGCTCATCACCGTCGGTACGGGTCACGGTCAATATCACCTCACCAAGATTTTTGTTGCCTGCACACGCTTCTGCGAGCAGCAGAGATGCGACATCCATTGTCTTAGAGCAATTCATTTCAGAGATTTGCACGCCACCACTGGTGCGTTCGCTGTTACCTGCGTTGGATGTCAATGAGTTGGAGACGCCCAGGCTGAAGGAATCCAGCATGATCCAGTCTTCATAGCCCTTTTCCGTGCAGTTGCCGCTGATGGTGTCAATACTTAGGTACAGCATAGGTAGTCCAGATAGGTTAGGTTAATGGAACGAGGCGGCCTCAAACCGCGGGGGCCGGCAAGTCCGCCACCAAGCGAATGGAAGCGGTCAGCTCTTCCATCTGGAAGTGAGGACGCAGGAAAACCACGGCACGGAATGCACCGGGCTTGCCAGGGACTTCAGACACATCAATACGCGCCTGGTTCAGGGGGAAACGGGCCTTCATTGCCTGCGGCGCACCCTCGTTGATCAGCACGTAATTGGAAATCCAGTTGTTGAGATAAATCTCGACTTCTGCGCGTGTCTGGAAGCTACCCACCTTGTCACGCATGATGACCTTGAGGTAGTGGGCGAAACGGGAAGCTGCCAGCACGTAGGGCAGACGCGCAGACAGTTGCGCGTTGGAGTTGGCCGCGTCCTTGTCGTACAGCTTGGGCTTGTTGACTGTCTGGCCGCCAAAGAATGCGGCGAAGTTCGAACCCTTGGAGTTGACGATAGCGATGAAACCCAGGTCGTTCAACTCTTTTTCACGGCGGTCTGTAATCAGAACCTCCGTGGGGCACTTGAGAACCACATCACCCTCATCGGTCTTGAAGGCATGGGCGGTCATGCCCTCAACCTTGCCCCCGCCTTCCACGCCACGAATGGCAGTGGACCAGCCAAACTGCGCATACGCATCAGTGATGCGCAACCCGAGTTGGTAGGCGGAATTGGCCCAGAGGTACTTGGAGTGGTCTTTGCCATCCACATCCTCTTCGAAATTGAAGTTGTCCACTGGAATGGTTTTGGCACCGTAGGGCAAGCGCGCAGCGTAGCTGGGCAGCACCAACGAGACGTAACGTGAATCTTCGGAGTCACGGAAACCGCGCCATGTGGCCAGCTCTGCGCTTTCAAAGATTTTGGACAGATCGCGTGGAACACCAAGTTCGGTGAACGACTTCATGTCGAACAGGGCTGGGGCCGCCGCAGCGATAAAGGGTGCATGGGCTGCAGCTGCCACTTTGGAGATACGCTCCAACAAGGCGAGGTCTTGGGGGTGGCGACCGAATTGGTAATCACCAATCAGCAACGAGTAAGGGTGACCACCGAAAGTGCCGTATTCCTCTTCGTACACCTTCTTGAAGAGCACGCTCATGTCGTGGTCAACCGCAGACTCCAAGTCTTTCAGAAGCTCTTTTTTGGTGACGTTGAGCAAACGCAGTTTCAGGCGCGAGCTGGTTTCTGTGCCAAACACCATGTCATGGAGACCACGCCACGAGGCTTCCAGCGTCTGGAAAGCCTTGTCATGCATGATGGCGTTGAGTTGGTCCGACAGCAGCGTGTCGATCTCTGCAATCCGTTCATTGATCATCGCGACCACGCCCTTGTCCGGACTGGCCTTCATGCCTTCGTCCAGAATCTGCGAGGCGAATTGCCCAATCAGTTTTTTGGCATAGGGGTTTTGGGAAGGCTCCACCGCCATATTGCCCTCCACCACGATGCGGTCCAGAAGACCCAATTCGCTGGTGCTGCCGGCAGCGCCTGCGCCGCCTGTTTCTTGTGTAGTTGCCATATCAATCACCGTTCCAAATGTTGAAGCCCGTGCGCTCGCACAAACCTAAAAGCTGTTAAGAGGCATCCGATGCAGGCGCATCGGCATTGGCCTGGGACTGGATCGTTTTCAGCTCTTCGGTGCTTTGGACGATGTTTTCAAGCAGGCTGTCGAGCTCGTCGTTGCCGTCGAGCTTGGCCAACAGGTCGCGTAGTTGCTGGCGTGCTTCCAGCAGCTTGGCCAGGCGAGGGACCTGGCGAACAATGGCTTCGGGGTGAAAGTCGTCAAACTCTTTGAAGTTGAGTTCGACCTTGATATTGCCTTCGCCCTTCATGGCATCGGGAACGGAGAGGTCCAGACGGGGAGCGATCTTGGCCATGATGCCGTTGAAGTTGTCGCGGTCGATTTCGACAAAACGACGATCCTTCATCTTGGGCAGTGCGATGGCGGGTTGGCCAGACAGGTCGGCAAGCAGACCCACCACCATGGGGAGTTCTTTTTTCTCTACGGCATCGCCAATTTCAACGTCGTAGGTGATCTGAACCCGTGGTGGACGGTTGCGACCCACCCAATTTTGCAAACTATCAGCCATAAAGTCCCCTCAAAAAGGTTGAAAACGAAGTTGCAAGAAGCCGCGATCAGCACCACGCATGAACACAAAGCAAAAACCATGCACCCGAGGATGGGCTTTGTACACCACAATCTGCTGCTATGCAATAGATAGTAACGTTTTAAACATCCTGGACACTTGACATACAGGCGTCACTTGCTTGGGGTAACCACCGAACCGGTCAATTTTCAGCACAAGGACATCGCCATGGACACTGTGACCCAACTGAGAGCCGACCTGACACGCTTGCGCATGGTGGTCGCCATCGACTCCGCCATGTTGCTGTCCGTGCTGCGGCGTATGCGCCCGGACCAACTAGGTCAAGCCTCGACCGACTTCCTGGAGGTATGTGAGGGGCTGAGTATCAAAACGCTATTCTCCGAGATGGACGACGACGCTATCCAGGCCGCACAAAAGCGGCGTGACTGGTGGGTAGGCTTGTTGGCAGAGTTGCTCGCAGACGAGGTACTGACACCCTCCCCTCCAAGCACCCATCCCCAAGCTCCGCCCCCCTGAGCGTCACGGCCTTCAGACCACAACGAACCGTTTGGTCAGATCCAGCATGCGTCCGGCTGCCGTCGCCCCCAGTGCCAAAGCCAGGGAAAGTGCGACAGTGGGGTGCTCCCTGCGCAGCACATCGAACCGCCCCACTGCAAGGCTCCAGACACGGCAAACCGTGGTGGCCTGAACCGTTGCATTTCGCTCCCGCTGCGAAAAAAATGCCCCTTCACCCACCACGCTCCCCGCCCCCAAAATGGCAATGGCATTCCTGTCTGATTCTGCACCGTACAGTATGCGCAGGGTGCCAGACTCGACGAAGTAAACCGTTCGATCCAGCGCCCCCTTGGCCGTCAAAATATGTCCGCGCGGCAACGTCTCTACGCTCAGGTAGTTCGCCAATAGCATCCACTCTTCTTGCGACATGAATCGCGTCAGCGAATCATCTGCCGCAACGGTTTGGATCGCACGCATCAACGCCGACGGATCGGACGCAGTCGTCTTGAAAAGCGAGCTGACAGAAACCATCGTTAGGTCCTCAATCTAGGGCTGTAGCGTTTGGGTATGTTGGACTGCACGCCAGGGCAACAGCAAGCGCATGCATCATGGAGCAGCAACAAATCCCAACACGGCCCCACCCAAGGTAACTTTACCCTTGTGGTGCGCCACCGCGTGGTGCAACAGGCCTGTCACATATTGGTTGCCGGGGTCGCGAGCACGAAATTTGAAGCCGGAACTCTTGAGATACCCCGAACTAAACTCTTTCAGTCGCGCAAAGTAACGGCCTGCAATGTCATATTGCTCCATTTTCTGGCTTCCGTGCGGCGCGGCCTTGATCATTGCGCCGGTGTCATCAAACATCCTTGCCAGTGTCATCAGACTGCCGCATATGCCGGAATTGAGCGTCAGCATCGGGACCAAGGGACTCGCCTCACACCCCAGTTTGAAAAACTCGGTGAACCTTTCGGTGTCTGCAATGATGCCGCCCGGTGACACATTGGGCTTGAGACGTTCGGGGCGCTGCACCTTCGCATGCGGGTCAGTCGATGGTTCTTTTGTGGCGCGGCGCTTCTCAATGTCGTAGTAGTCGCGCGCAATCTCCAGAAACTTCTTGACGCAATAGTTTTCCACCAGCCGACAAATGAACTTGATCAGCCACTCAATGGCGGTCAGAACTGCGGACACCAGACTACCCAGGCCCGGCAAAAAAGCCTGCACGGCGGTCTTGCCCACGCCCTTCAAGATCGAGACCAGCCCCAAAAAGACACCTTCGTTCATCGCACCTTCAATGCTGTTGGCGATTTCCTCAGGATGGCCCGCAACGACCCGAATTTTCTTGCGATCCAAGTAAGAGTTGATGCGATTCTTTGCCGCTTCAAAAGTACGTGCCAGTCCAGCCCCGATTTCCATCACACTCCCCACCAAAGGTGCGGCTGACTTCATCAAGACATCGACCAGGAATTTCACCGCAATCTTGACAATGCCGGCGATGGTGGTGCCATGACCGGACATACCGATCTTGGCCACCAACTTGTTCCATAGCCAGTCCTTGAAATGGACCACGGCATCGCGAATGCTCCGCCACAACTTGGCGCCCGCGTCCATGAGCAAGGTCCCAGTCAGCACCACTGGCGCAGCGACTGCCATACCCACCATCGCCGCATGGCCATAGTAGCGACCATGGCTGTAAGCCTCCGTCACATTGACGGCAGCCGACATCAATGCATCAACGGTCGTGGGAAAGGCCTCTACAGGCACAGGAATAGGCGCGGGAAGCGTTGACGGCTTTGACGTGCGACTGTCAATCGGTGCACTGACGGTCACCGTGGCATCCAATGCTCTCTTGAGTTGTGCTTCCCTCTGATGGCTCTTGATGCCTGCCAGTTTGGGGGCAACCTTGGGCGAAAGTTTGATCGCTGCACTGCCACCGGTGACGATTTGCTGCGCAGTGATCTCCTTGCCACGCACCACCAACCCGCTCATTTTGGAAGAGTCCTTGACGTGGAGCTTGTGCATATCCGTGGCAAAGCCGGATCCGATAGCACCTCCGACCGCGGCCACGCCCTCCATACCGATATTGATCATGTTCAATTCGATATCAATATTGCCCAGCAGGTAGAGCACCCCAAAACGGGAATGGGGGATTTCGTATTCGTCTATCTTCTGGCGAGCCGACGCGTCCAAGCTGTCGTTACGACCAAGAACTGTGGGGGCTGCGGCGGGCGCGGTGAACTTGAACAACCACTCCAACAAGCCGCCGCTCACTTTGTCGCGCTCGCAGTGCGCCCAATAACCGCCGTGGCTGGCCAAGTACTCGCGCAACGCCGCGTAGAGTTGGGCTCTGTTCTCGTCAGTGCGATAACCGTAGTAGGCGTCGTATGCAGCATCGACTTTGAGGGTGGTACCGCTGCGGCTGCTGAATCGTAGACTGGTGCGTGCCCGAAACTCGTCCGGAGACACCATGCCGTTAGGGCCTTTACTTCCCATTGTCTACTCCTGAATCGCGAAGGGCATGCTGCACAGAACATTCATGCGCCTCCCTGCGGGCAGGAGGGACAACCGAATGGCCGAGATCATTCTAGTCCAGCAACATCATTCAGCCATTCCCTGCGAGCACGGGGCTTGCGCATCCCCTTTTTGCATCAGCAGCGTCTGGGGGCACCTGTCGCGAACGCCTGCAGCGCAACCTGTTGGCGACTTCGAGTAGTATTTCCCCGCCCATCCAGCGAACACAGGGGACTCTATGCCTGACGTGCACGGTATTCCACAAGCCAAGGAATTCAAGACCCGTATTGGTCGAACCGGTATTTCTTCCATCACCAAGAAGAAAGACCCCATCATCGACAACATCCTGCGTTACCTCCAGAACGCAGAATATTGGCGTGACCAGATGAACGTCAACGGGCTCCCACCCCTTCGCCAGTTGCGCAAGGAGTGCATCAGCTGGATCGCGGCCAACCCGGCGGCAACCACCCGAGCGGCCCGCCCCCATATCCTGGCGTTGTTGGACGCTGTGCACGCCAGAATTACCGTGATGGTGGAGTCCATTTACGCCAACACCGACCACAAGACGCCGGCCCAGCGCTGGGGAATGTTGGCCAAGATGAATAACATCGGCTCCGGTCTGTACACCGCGGATGCCAAAGGCGTGGTTACCCGTGGTGGACGTGTCGGCAAACGCCTGAACGAAGGCTACCTGGTAGAACGTGTGACCGGTAGCCATGCGCCGAAAATGAATTTCGATGCTGGCTTCACCAAATACAAACTCGCCAACTCCCGGCTGAAATTTGAAACCTGGGTGCAACAGGTCTTGATCCCCCAGAGTGATGAAGACCCCATGGGCGTGTATTTCCAGAACGACGGCCGGGTCGGCAACACGGCAAACCTGAAGAAGACAGAGCGCGTCAAATACTGCGATGAGGTGGAACGCCGGGACTACGTCATCACCATCACCGGCGGCTTGGTCAAAGATGCCGGCGGCGCCCACTACCACACGGGCAACAAACACACGCACTTTAGTGGCCAGGGCTGGGCGATTTACGTGGTGGGAATGGACAACACCTTCTACTCTAACTCCCACATCGTCAATGAATTCCACCACTCCAGTTTCCTGTCAGGCGCGCCGGTACAGGGTGCTGGAGAAATTGCAGTGAACAACGGAAAAGTGGTCGCGGTGACCAACAAAACCGGACACTACACAGCGGGCCCCGCCGAGCTCACGCGCACACTGTTCCTGCTGCACCAAGGCGGCGTCAAGCTGGACGAAATTCTGGTCAATGACCCCTTCAAGGCCAAGGATGTCTGGATCAGCGGGCTGGAATGCTTGCGCGCTGGCGGCGACTTCACGGGATTTGCCAAAGGGCCCACGCCCGCCAAGGTTCCGGTTTAGAACGGCGCATCAGGCCGCAGCGCGGCTCAGCCGATCCCGCACCCCATCCCACTCCGTGGCATCGGGCGGCGCTTCCACCCAGATCAGCTTGACGCCTTGGGCGTCCATCTCACGCAGCTTGGCAAACAGCTCATGCGCGGCGGGGGCGGCGTGGGTGGGCATGCGGTGGGCGGCCACCAGGGGCGAACGCACATGCAGCGGACTGCGGTGGTAGAGCGCGATGATCGGCCTGGCATCGGGCGCCTGGGCGCTGGCCAGCAGGTCCAGCGCGGCTTGCAGCGCCTTGGCATCCATCAGGCGCACGGTTGCGCTGGGCGCATAGTGCGACTCCAGGGTCCCGGAGGCCCGTGGCCCCGGCTGGTTCTGCATATCCAGCTCTTCTTTTGATAGCAATTGACGGCCACAGGCATCCGCCACCTGGGTCGCGCTGATGGCACCAGGGCGCAGCAGCACGGGCGCGCCGCGCGTGCAGTCGATGATGGTGGACTCAATCCCCACGTCGCAGGGGCCGCCGTCCAGGATCAGCAGCTGGTCACCAAATTCGTCGTGCACATGCTCGGCGGTGGTCGGGCTCACGCGGCCAAACTTGTTGGCGCTGGGGGCGGCAACGCCCCAGACCTCGGTCTCGCCCTCGGCTGGCTTGCGCAGTGCGGCCAGCAGCGCCTGCGCCACGGGGTGCGACGGGCAGCGCAGGCCGATGCTGTCCTGCCCACCGGCCGCCGCCTCGCCCACGCCATCACGGCGCGGCAAGATCAGCGTGAGCGGACCGGGCCAGAAGGCCGACATGAGCTGCTGGGCAAAGGCCGGCACCTTGGAGCAGTAATGCGCCACACCGCCCATGCCACCATCAAACGCGGCCACGTGGACGATGAGCGGGTGGTCGGCCGGGCGGCCCTTGGCAGTGAAGATCTTGCCGACTGCCACAGGGGCTGAGGCATCGGCGCCCAGGCCATACACCGTCTCGGTTGGCAAGCCAATCAGGCCTCCAGCCCGCACGGTCTGTGCGGCAGCAGCTATCGAATCAGGAGCAAGCTCCACGCCATCCGCAAACAGGTAGGCCGAGACAATCATGGGCGCAGCGGTCTCAGAACGCGGCGATGCCGAGGATGCGCGCCGCCTCCAGGGCGGTGGCGCGCACGCCTTCCACCGTAGCAACGGTGATGTTGAGGTGGCCCATCTTGCGGCCGGGTTTGGCATCCAGCTTGCCATACAGGTGCAGGTGGGTGCCGGGCAGCGCCAGCACGGCGGCCCAGTCGGGCACCCCACCATCACGGCCTTCGTTCGGCCAAATGTCGCCCAGCAGGTTCAGCATGATGGCCGGGCTGTGCTGGCGCGGCTGCACCAGCGGCAGGCCCGCCAGCGTGCGCACCTGCAGGTCAAACTGCGAGACATCGCAGGCGTCCATGCTGTAGTGGCCGCTGTTGTGCGGGCGCGGCGCCATCTCGTTCACCACCAGGCCACCCAAGCCCGCTGCGGCGGGGTTGCTTTCGTCCAGCACGAAGAACTCCACGCAGAGCACGCCGACGTACTGCACACCCTCTGCTATGGATTTCGCAGCAGCCACCGCACGCTCCACTAGGGCTGGAGGCAGATTTCCCTCATACACCTCGGTCACGGCCAGGATGCCGTCGCGGTGCAGGTTGCGCTGCACGGGCAGGTTCACGCAGTTGCCATCGGCGGCACGCGCCACGATGACCGAGCATTCCAGCGCCAGCGGCAGCATCTTCTCCAGTACGCAGGTCACGCCCTGCAGGTCAGCCCAGGCCGCAGCCAGCTCGGCCGGCGTTTTGACACGCACCTGCCCCTTGCCGTCGTAGCCCATGCGGGCGGTTTTCAGAATGCCGGGGAGCAGATTCGCATCCACGGCGGCCAGTTGCTCGGCCGTCTCAATGACGGCGTACGGGGCGCAGGGCACGCCGCACTTCACAAAGTGCGCCTTCTCTGCTGCCCGGTCTTGGGCAATAGCCACGGCCGCACCGCTGGGCGCCACCGGGCGGCTCTGGGCCAGCTGGGTCAGGGCTTCGGCCGGCACATTTTCGAATTCGGTGGTGATAGCTGCCGACACTTCCGCCAGCCGGGCCAGGCCCGCGGGGTCGGTGTAGGCAGTCTGGATGTGGTGGTGGCTGATGCGGCCGGCCGGGCTGTTGGCGTCGGGGTCCAGCACCGCGGTGAAAAAACCCATTTGCTGCGCGGCGTGGGCAAACATGCGGCCCAGCTGGCCGCCCCCCATGACGCCCAGCGTCGTTTCCTTGGCCCCTCCCAGGGTCAGGCTGTCAGACACACCACTCATTGCGCGCTGCCCGTCACCGGCAGGGTCATGCTCTGGGCTTTTTGGGTCTGGTCACGGCGGAAGGCCTCCAGCTCCATGCGCATATCAAAATTGTTCGCGGCCAGCATGGCCACGGCAAACAGCGCCGCATTGGCCGCACCAGCGGCGCCGATGGCGAAGGTGGCTACGGGAATGCCCTTGGGCATTTGCACGATGCTGTGTAGGGAATCCACGCCGTTCAGGTGTTTGCTGGGCACAGGCACGCCCAGCACAGGCACCGTGGTCTTGGCGGCCAACATGCCGGGCAGGTGGGCGGCACCGCCAGCACCGGCAATGATGGCCTTCAGGCCGCGCTCGGCGGCCAGTTCGGCGTAGACAAACATGTCGTCAGGCATGCGGTGGGCAGAAACCACCTTGGCTTCGAAGCCAATGCCAAACTGCTGGAGAATATCGACTGCGTGCTGCATGGTGTCCCAGTCCGAGCTGGAACCCATGACGACGCCGATTTGAATGGTTTTCATAGTGCTGAAATGCGCTTTGCAGAGCGCCAGGTGGGCTGGCGGCGCAGGGTTTGCGCACTTGGCCAGAATTGAATTTTACTTTTTCACCCCGAGCTACCCCAAATGATCAACGTCACCATCGAAAACTTTGAGGCCGAAGTCGTCGCGGCCTCCCACCAGGTCCCGGTGCTGGTAGACTTCTGGGCGCCCTGGTGCGGCCCCTGCAAGGTCATTGGCCCGCTGCTCGAAAAGGTGGAGGAAGAGTACGCCGGGCGCTTCAAACTGGTGAAGATCGACTCCGACCAGGAGCAGCAACTGGCCCAGGCCTTTGGCATCCGCAGCATTCCCACCTGCGTGCTGATGATCAACGGCAAACCTGCCGATGGTTTCATGGGCGCCATTCCTGAGAGCAAGATCAAGGAATTCCTGGACAAGCACGTGCCCTCTGAGGCCGCACTGGAAGCCGAGGCCGACGCCGAAGATGCCCAGGCGCTGGCGGCCGCTGGCGACCCGCAGGCGGCGCTCAACAAGCTGCTGGAGGCGCTGACCATCAACCCCGGCAACGACGATGCGCGCTACGACTACGTGCGGCTATTGATCGAAAACGACCTACTCGAAGACGCCGAAGCCGCGCTGGCACCCAAGCTCACGGAGATTCCCCGCCAACTGCGCTTTGAGGCGCTGGGCCAGTTTCTGGACGCCATCAAGTTCGTGGTGACCGACGACCGCGGCCTATGGACGCCCGACCAGTTCGACGCGCTGATTGCCACCAACAAACGCGACTTTGACACCCGCCTGGCCAAAGCCCGCGTGCTCATGGTGGCCGGTGACTGGACGGGCGCCATGGACGAACTCCTGGAAATTGTGATGCGCGACAAGGCCTGGGGCGACGCGGTGCCGCGCAAGACCTTTGTGGCCATTCTGGAACTGCTGACACCGCCCAAGCCCAAGGCCAGCCCGGCGGATGCAGGCAAGACGGCTGGCGGCATTGAAGTGGTGGGCAAGGTCGTGGCCGAGGCCGATCCACAGGCACAACTTGTCGCTGCCTACCGCCGCAAACTCAGCATGGCGCTGAACTGATCCCGCAGGCGCCTCCCCCCCGGGGGCGCCCTGTTGCAGAAGGGGGTAATTTGCAGTAGGGTGTCCCGCATATCCATGCGTCCCTGTGCGCCCCCTTTGATGCAAGCTCCTGTCCGTATCGGCTTTGTGCACCTCAATGCACTGTGCTGGACGTATTTCCACTACCACCTCCAGATCTGCAGCCGAGCGCAGGGAGTTGAGGTACTGAACCGGCCTGTGCGCTCTCTGCCAGGCCAGATTGCGGAAATCCGCGCCCTGCTGCACCAGGGCATCCAGGCCCTCATCGTGCGCCCCGTGGCCACCGAGCAGCCCGACCTGATTGCCGTTCTGCACGAGGTACGCGAACAGGGCGTCCATGTGATTGCCGTGGACGGTTCACCGGGTGGAGACGACCACTTTCTCACCATCAGTGCCGACAACTTTGGCGGCCAGTTCGCCATGGCGGACTATGTCTGCCAGCACCTGGGCGGGCGCGGCAAAGTGGCCTACTTGCAAGGCGACCAACGCATGGAGGCCGGGCGCCTGCGCACCCAGGGGTTCCTGCGCGCACTGGAGAAGTACCCTGACATTGAGTTGGTGTTTGACGGTGCACTGGACTGGAGTTCCGAGACCGACCTGCGCACCCAGGCGGTGGCATTGACACGACAAGCCCTGGCCGCCCATCCCGACCTGGTCGCGATCATGAGCACCAGCGACGAAGCGTCGCTGGGCATTAACGAAGTGCTGAGCCAGGCGGGTTTGGTGGAGCAAGTGCTGGTCACGGGCTTTGATGCCATGCCCGAAGGGCTGGTGGCCATGGCCCAAGGCCGCATGCACGCCTCGGTGCACCAGCCCCTGGACCGTATGGCTGATGCGGCCATCCAGGCAGCGCTGCAGATGGTGCACGGGGAAAGCCCGCAGAGCTCGCAGATCGTGCTGGAGACGGAAATCGTCACCCCGTCCAATTTGGGTGAGGCCGCCTTGCGCGCGCTCAGCATCTTCCCCAGCATCACCCAAGACTTGGTGACCCGCAACCAGGAGCAGAAGCAAAGCAACGCTTTTCTGGAGACACTGCTGGACAACATCCCCACCATGCTTTACGTGAAGGAGGCCAAGGACTTTCGCTACATCCGTGTGAACAAGGCCCGCGAAGCCTGGCTGGGCTTGTCACGTGACCAGCATCTGGGCAAAACCGTTTTTGATTTGTTTGGTGAGGCAGATGCGCAGCGGTATTGGCAGGAAGACCACACGGTGATGGCGTCCGGCATTGCGCTGGAAATTCCTGTTGAACGGACCGACATTCCAGGTTTTGGTGTCCGCTACGTGCACACCCGGAAAATCCCCATTTACGACGAACAGCACCAACCCGCATACATCCTGTGCATGGCCGATGACATCACGGAGCGAACACGGGCAGAGGCCCTGCTGGCCCAGCATGCCGCGGACCTGGAGAAAGCCAACCAGGCGCTGCAAGACAACCACCGCATTCTGGTGACCTCCGAAAAAATGGCCGCTTTGGGCGCCCTGGTGGCAGGCGTGGCGCATGAACTCAACACGCCCATTGGCAATGCCATGTTGGCCGCGACCACCTTGAAAGACCAGTGCAAGGCGTTTGAGGATCAGGTGGCCAAGGGCATCAAGCGCTCGGACCTGCAACACTTCATGGAGGCCATTGGCAGTGGCTCCGACCTGGTGGAGCGCAACCTGGTGCGCACGGCGCACCTGATCTCCAGCTTCAAGCAAGTGGCGATTGACCAGTCCAGCGCGCAGCCCCGCAAGTTTCTGCTGGCGTCACTGGTGGAGGAAACCCTGCTCCTGCTCTCCCCCACCCTGAAAAAGACGTCGGTAACGCTGGAATGCAGCATTCCCGGTGACATAGAGATGCACAGCCACCCAGGCGCGCTGGAGCAGGTGCTGATGAACCTGGTCAACAACGCCGTGATCCACGGACTGGAAGGTCGCGCACAAGGCCATATCGGCATCCAGGCCGCCACGGATTCATCGGGGTGGGTGCGGCTCGTGGTGGAAGACGACGGCGTGGGCATTGCGCCCGAGAACATCCCGCGCGTGTTTGACCCCTTTTTCTCGACCCGGTTTGGCCGAGGCGGCTCGGGCTTGGGACTGAGCATCACGCACAGCCTGGTGGAACACACGCTGGGCGGAAAAATCGAGGTGCGCAGCGAAGTGGGCAAGGCCACGCATTTCGACATCACCCTGCCGCTGCACGCGCCCGCCATTCACTTGGAATAGTGGACCTACTTGGCGGCCTCTTTAGCCTTCAGCCACGCTGTCATCATCGCAATTTCGTGTTTTTGCGCGCGAATGATGCCGCGGGCCAGCTGCTTCACCTTGGGGTCCTTCCCGTACTTCAGCACCACTTCGGCCATATCGATGGCGCCCTGGTGATGGGGAATCATGCCCGCCAGAAAATCGCGGTCCGCATCACCGGTCAAAGCCACGGACATGTCTTTGTGCATCTTGGCGTTGGCGGCTTCATAGGCCACGCTGGCAGGCGATGCATCACCGCTGGCTGCCATGGTGTGGCCCGCGTGAGGGTCTTTGTCCTGCGCCCAGGTGCCGGAGGTCAGCAGCAAGGTCGACAAGGTGAAGGTCAAGGCGGCCACGGCACGGCCCCGGGAAATCAGTGTTTGC
Organism: Rhodoferax sp. GW821-FHT09E07; assembly: GCF_059416145.1. NCBI lineage: Bacteria > Pseudomonadati > Pseudomonadota > Betaproteobacteria > Burkholderiales > Comamonadaceae > Rhodoferax > Rhodoferax sp. GW821-FHT09E07. Next base: position 111,696 of record NZ_JBWKOP010000007.1, read on the forward strand.
ATACGTTTCTTCCATCACTGCACAGCGCAGGTGGCAGGTAGAGCGCCGGGGGCCACCAAGGTTCCCGACCGGGTTTGCGCTGGATCAAAATCCCTTCAAGCAGCCCGCCGCTGCGCTCCCCCACTGGCAGCGGGGTAGCGCTCGGTAGCCAGCACGCGCTCGGCGTTGAGGCTGCGGATGGGAATGTCCACGTCCTGCGGAATGCCGCCGCTAAGTTGTAGCGCCATGTAGCGGCCACAGCACACGCGCAGAAAGGACGCAAAGTTGTCCACCTCACCGCGCTCCTCTACCAGCTCGTCGTAGAGCTTGGTGCAGAGCTGCGGCACGCTCATGCCGTCGCGCGTGGCAATCTCGTCGAGCACCTGCCAGAACAGGTTTTCCAGCTTGATGCTGGTGGCCACGCCGTGCAGCCGCACCGAACGGGCGCGGCTTTCGTACAGGGCGGGGTCGGCGCTGATGAACACTTGGCACATGGCGGTCTCCTCGGTAGGCTGCCCCGCATGGTGCGGGCCAGCCCCCAAGACGTCAATGGGAAATACGTGTACCCAAGAGCGTCAGGAACTGCGCAATCCAGGCCGGGTGTGCGGGCCAGGCGGGGGCGCTGACCAGGTTGCCATCCGTGTGGGCCGCATCAATGGCAATGTCGGCGTAGGTGCCGCCGGCAATCTCCACCTCCACCCGGCAGGCCGGGTAGGCCGAGCAGGTGCGGCCATTGAGCACGCCGGCGCCGGCCAGCAGCTGCGCACCGTGGCACACCGCGGCGACAGGCTTGTTGGCCTCGAAGAAGTGCTTCACCGCAGCCACCACGGCGGGGTAGGTGCGCAGGTACTCGGGGCCGCGGCCGCCGGGAATCACCAGTGCGTCGTAGCTGCTGGCCTGCACCTCGGCAAAGGTGGCGTTCAGGGTGAAGTTGTGGCCAGGCTTCTCGCTGTAGGTCTGCGCGCCCTCAAAGTCGTGGATGGCCGTCTTGATGTGGTCGCCCGCCTTCTTGTCGGGGCACACCGCATGCACCGTGTGGCCCACGGCCAGCAGCGCCTGAAACGGCACCATGGTTTCGTAGTCTTCGCAGTAGTCACCGCAAATCATCAGGATTTTCTTGCCCGCCATGTCAGTCTCCTCGTTGTAAATGGGAAACCGATTGTTGGGCGCCACGCGCCGTGCGTGGTGGTACCGGGTTGTTACACCCGGCACTGCCAAAACGCTACCAAAACAATAGCTGCTTGTGCAATGCTGACGGGGGCTAGAGCCCCAAAACCTTCTGAATCAGGCGGTCAGGCGCGTCAGGGCTTCCTGGTACTTGGCGGCGGTTTTCTCGATCACCTCGCGCGGCACGCGCGGCGCGGGGGGCGTCTTGTCCCAGGGCTTGCCGTCCACCAGGGCGGCTTCCAGCCAGTCGCGCACAAACTGCTTGTCGTAACTGGGCGGGTTGGTGCCCACCTGGTAGCTTTCCTGCGGCCAGTAGCGGCTGGAGTCCGGGGTCAGCACCTCGTCCATGAGTACCAGCGTGCCGTCTTTGTCCAGGCCAAACTCGAACTTGGTGTCGGCAATGATGATGCCCTTGGTCAGCGCAAAGGCGGCCGCGGTTTGGTAGATCTGGATGCTGATATCGCGGATGCGGGTGGCCAGGTCCAGACCGATCATCTCCACGGTTTTCTCGAACGTGATGTTCTCGTCGTGGTCGCCCACGGCGGCCTTGGCGGCAGGGGTGTAGATGGGCTCGGGCAGCTTGCTGGCGTTTTGCAAACCGGCGGGCAGCTTCACGCCGCAGACCGCGCCGTTCTCCTGGTATTCCTTCCAGCCGCTGCCGGCCAGGTAGCCCCGCACCACGGCCTCGACCGGAATGGGCTTGAGGCGCTTGACCAGCATGGAGCGGCCGGTGACTTGCGCCACCTCCGACGGCAGCACCACGCTTTCGGGTGCTTCACCGGTCAGGTGGTTAGGGCAGATGTTGGCGCCATTCTTGCCCAGCTTGTCGAACCAGAACAGGGCCATTTGCGTCAGCAGCACGCCCTTGCCGGGAATGGGCTCGCCCATGATCACGTCAAACGCCGAGAGACGGTCACTGGCCACCATGAGGATGCGGTCATCGCCCACGGCGTAGTTGTCACGCACCTTGCCACGGGCAAGCAGGGGAAGGGACAGGGCGGAGGTGTGCAGTGCAGAGGTCATGGCATCCAACAAATAAAAGGGCTCTGCCCCCATGCGGGAAGGCAGAGCCCTCGATTATCGCAAGTTCACGCGGCCCCGGGCCACGTCCTAGTTCCGGTGGCTAAGCAGGTAGGTCTTTCTGTCCACGCCGTTGCGCTTGGTTTCGGACATCGAGCTGATGCCGGGGTGGCGAAAGATCAGTCCATAGCCCACCTCATCCCAAGCACCGGCCTTCTTGAACTCCTGGCTGTAGTACAGCACATAGCGCTCTGAACCGCTTCCCAGCCAGTAGGAGGCTACGGTGGCATTGCCATTTGAATAGGCGTACACGACCTTGGCAGAACCCGACTCTGCCAAACTCTTGGCAATCTGCTTGTACCAATCGTCCAGGATGTCTGGAGGCACACCCACGGGATTCACGGTGTCGAGAAAGGCCTCTGCTGCCAGGATGGCATAGCGCGCCTCGCTTTGGCGCAGACAAATGCCGGTGGAGCGGGTGATCTGGAACTGGCTGGCGGAACTCAGGTGGCCCAACCCAATCGTGGTGCCCGCTGGCAAGGGCAATTTGGCCGCCGTGTCCTTGACGCCCGTGCCAGACGCAACCACCTGCGGCACGCACTTGGCAGCTTCAACTGCCAGATTGCCCGCATTCACTTGGGCACTCTGAAATTTGCTCTCGATACGAAGCGCACTCAAAGGCACGTAGTCGTCTGGCTGTGCAAACTGCTTGGGCTGGGTAGTCTCACAGCCCGTCAGCAGCGCTGCAGCCCCAACCATCCACCACATCCATGTTGTCTTCACGTTGTCTCCTCCCTCGGGTTTATTGGAGCAACGAGTTTAGCCTCACCCCAAAACCAAAACGCCCCCGGCGCACGGGGTGCGCCAGGGGCGTTCGGGTCAGCGCGAAAAAATGGCTTACTGGACGACTTGCGCCAGCTCCCCGCGCGCGTACTGCCCAGCCACCACCTGCAGGCTGTGGCCCTTGATGCTGGCGGCCTGGCCTTCGCAGCCAAACTCCATGTAGCGCTGCTTACAGAGCTGCTTGGCGGCTTCGCGGGCGGGTTTGAGCCATTCGCGGGCGTCGAACTTGTCAGGGTTCTCGAACAGGAACTTGCGCACCGCGGCGGTCATGGCCATACGGATGTCGGTGTCGATGTTGACCTTGCGCACGCCGAACGGAATGGCGCGCTGCACCTCTTCCACCGGCACGCCCCAGGTCTGGGGCATGGCGCCACCGTACTGGTTGATGGCGGCCAGCAGGTCCTGCGGCACGGCGCTGGAGCCATGCATCACCAGGTGGGTGTTGGGAATGCGGGCGTGGATTTCCTTGATACGCTCAATCGCCAGGATGTCGCCCGTGGGCTGGCGCGTGAACTTGTAGGCGCCGTGGCTGGTGCCAATGGCAATGGCCAGTGCGTCCAGCTGCGTGCGCTTCACAAAATCGGCGGCTTCTTCGGGGTCGGTCAGCAGCTGTTCGCGGGTCATGATGGCATCGGTGCCGTGGCCGTCTTCCTTGTCGCCTTGCATGGTTTCCAGCGAGCCCAGGCAGCCCAGCTCTCCTTCCACCGTCACGCCCAGCTTGTGCGCCATATCGACTACTTTGCGGGTCACTTCGACGTTGTATTCATAGCTGGCAATCGTCTTGCCATCGGCCTCCAGGCTGCCGTCCATCATGACGGAGCTGAAACCGAGGTCGATCGCACCTTGGCAGACGGCCGGGCTCTGGCCATGGTCCTGGTGCATGACCACGGGAATGGTGGGGTAGCTTTCCACGGCAGCCTGGATCAGGTGCTTGAGGAAATGCTCGCCTGCGTATTTGCGGGCGCCGGCGCTGGCCTGCATGATCACGGGGGCGCCGATTTCCTTGGCCGCCTCCATGATGGCCTGGACCTGCTCCAGGTTGTTGACGTTGAACGCGGGAATCGCGTAGTTGTGCGTAGCCGCGTGGTCGAGAAGCTCACGCATCGAGACGAGTGCCATGGATATCCCCAGGAAGTTAAAAACTCGCAGCGGCTGGTTTGGTAACCGCTTGGTAACTTTTACCGTTGAGCGATTCTAACCGTCAAGGGTTTACCCGCGGTCGGACGCAAAAAAAGGGGCCTGAGGCCCCCTTTTTTATGGTGTGAACCGGATCAGTTCACGGCGCAGATCTTCAGCATGTTGGTGCCGCCGGGTGCGCCCATGGGCTCGCCACAGGTGATGGCGTAGATCTCGCCCTTTTGCACGATGCCACGGGTCTTCAGGTGCTTTTCGGCTTCCAGCAGCGCGGTGTCGCGGTCGGCGCTGGAACCCATCAACAACGGGCGCACATTGCGGTACAGCGTCATCTTGCGCTGGGTGGTGACCTTGGGCGTCAGCGCGTAGATCGGCACATGGATCAGGTGGCGGCTCATCCACAGCGCGGTACTCCCGCTGTCGGTCATGGCCACAATCGCCTTGGCACCCAAATGGTGGGCCGTGAACAGGGCACCCATGGCGATGGACTGGTCGATGCGGGTGAAGGTCTTGCCGGTGAAGTCGGCGTCCAGCTTCACGTGCTCGCTGCCTTCGGCAGCCAGGCAAATCTTCGCCATTTCAATGACGGTTTCTAGCGGGTACTTGCCGGCGGCCGTCTCGGCGGACAGCATCACGGCATCGGTGCCGTCCAGCACGGCGTTGGCCACGTCGCTCACCTCGGCGCGCGTGGGCACGGGGTTGGTGATCATGGATTCCATCATCTGCGTGGCGGTGATGACGACCTTGTCGTGCTCGCGGGCCAGCTTGATCATGCGCTTTTGTAGCGCAGGTACGGCAGCGTTACCAACCTCTACAGCCAGGTCACCCCGGGCCACCATGATGCCGTCGGAGGCCAACAAAATTTCTTCGAGGCGGGGGATCGCTTCCGCGCGTTCGATCTTGGCGATCAGGCCGGGCTTGTGGTTGTATTCCGCAGCCGCCACGTTGCACAACTGGCGCGCCATTTCCATGTCGGTGGCGTTCTTGGGGAAGCTCACGGCCACGTAGTCGGCCTGGAAGCTCATCGCGGTGCGGATGTCTTCCATGTCCTTGCCGGTCAGGGCGGGGGCGGTGAGGCCACCACCCTGCTTGTTGATGCCCTTGTTGTTGGACAGCTCGCCACCTAGCTTCACGGTGGTGTGCACCTGCTCGCCCTTCACCGCGTCCACGGTGATCACGATCAGGCCGTCGTTGAGCAGCAGCACGTCGCCGGCCTTGACTTCGTTGGGCAGGGACTTGTAGTCCAGGCCCACAGCGTTGACATCGCCCAGCTCTGTGCGCGCAGCGTCCAGAACGAATTTCTGACCAGGCTCCAGGAACACCTTGCCTTCGGCAAACTTGCCCACGCGGATCTTGGGGCCCTGCAGGTCGGCCATGATGGCCACTTCGCGACCGGCGCGTTGGGCGGCTTCGCGCACCAGGCGGGCACGGTCGATGTGGTCTTGTGCCTTGCCATGGCTGAAGTTCAGTCGCACCACGTTGACGCCGGCACGGATCATTTGCTCCAGGATGGCGGCGTCGCTGGAGGCGGGTCCGAGGGTGGCAACGATTTTGGTAGCGCGACTGGGCATGAAACGGTCTCCTAGAGTGTGTTACCTATTTTCACACGTAAGGTCCTGTAAGAGTTACAGCGCAGGCACAAGAAAGGCAGAGCAGGGGTTAGCCCCGAGGGCGCTTGGGCGCGGTGCGTGGTTGAATGATTGCCCGCCCGACGCCTGTGCCCCATTTCCTCCATGCCCGCCCCCGCCACCCATACTGCCGCACTGCTGGACAGCACCCACGGCAAGCCCAAGCTCTTGGTGGTGGACGACCAGCCCATCAACATCCAGCTGCTGGTACAGGCGTTTGCAGAGGACTACCAGGTATTCATGGCCACGTCGGGCGAACAGGCATTGGCCGTGTGCCAGAGCAACCCGCCGGACCTGGTGCTGCTGGACGTGCTGATGCCGGGCATGGACGGCTTTGCCGTGTGCCGCCAGTTGAAGGCACAAGAGGCCACCTCTGACATCCCCATCATCTTTGTCACCGCCCGCCCCGACGCCGGCCAGGAGACACACGGCCTGAGCCTGGGCGCGGTGGACTTCATCGCCAAGCCCATCAACCCTGCCGTGGTGCGCGCCCGCGTGCACACCCACCTGACCGTCAAATTCCAGTCCGACCTGCTCAAGAAGCTGGTGCTGCTGGACGGCCTGTCGGGCGTCTTCAACCGCCGCTATTTCGACCAGCAGCTGGCCACCGAGTGGGCGCGCGCGGCACGCAGTGGCCTGTCGCTCTCACTGGTGCTGCTAGATGTGGACCACTTTGGCGCCTACAACGAACGCCACGGCCACCAGGCCGGTGATGACTGCCTGCGCCTGATCGCGGTGACGCTGAAATCGGTGCTGCGCCGCCCGGCGGATGTGGTGGCCCGCTTTGGCGGCGAGGAGTTTGCCTGTCTGCTGCCCGACACCTCGCACGAGGACGCGTTGGCCCTGGCGCAAGACATGGAGCGCCGCGTGCGCCAGCTGCAGTTGCCGCACAGCGGCCTGCCCGGTGGCGAGGTGGTGTCGGTCAGCGTGGGTCTGGGCACACGCGTGAGCCCGCACAGCGGCCAGGCCAGCGACCTGCTGGCGCTGGCAGACGCCCAACTGCAGCGCGCCAAACACAGCGGTCGCGGCCAGGTGTGCTGCGCGAGCCTGGACACCGCGCCGGCGCCGCTCACGCTCTAACCCTCCAAAAAACAAAGGCACCTTCCGGCGTTCATGCCAAAAAGTGCCTCTAGCCCCCGCAGAATTTTTGTGGGCAGCTACTAATTCAATAGCAACTTAACCCGCAGCGCGTTGGGTCAGAATCTCGAACGCGGGCAGGGTCTTGCCCTCCAGCACCTCCAGGAAGGCGCCGCCGCCTGTGCTGATGTAGCCCACCTGCTTCTCGATGCCGTACTTGGCAATCGCCGCCAAGGTGTCGCCACCGCCAGCGATGGAGAAGGCGCTGGACTCGGCAATCGCCTGGGCGATGGCCTTGGTGCCATTCTCAAACGCGGCAAATTCGAACACGCCCACGGGGCCGTTCCAGACAATGGTGCCGGCCTTTTTCAGCTGGTCAGCCAGGGCCTGGGCAGTCTGCGGGCCAATGTCCAGGATCAGGTCATCGTCGGCCACATCGGTGGCGGCCTTGATCGTGGCGGGCGCGTCGGCAGCAAAGGTCTTGGCGGTCACCACATCGGTGGGGATCGGCACCGCAGCGCCACGCGCCTTCATGGCTTCGATCACGGCCTTGGCCTGGTCCAGCAAATCGGGTTCGGCCAGGCTCTTGCCGATCTTCAGGCCCGCAGCCAGCATGAAGGTGTTGGCAATGCCGCCGCCCACGATCAGCTGGTCCACGTTCTCGGCCAGGCTCTTCAGAATGGTGAGCTTGGTGGACACCTTGGAGCCGGCGACGATGGCGACCAACGGGCGCTTGGGCGCCAACAGAGCCTTGCTGATAGCGTCCATTTCGGCCGCCAGCAGCGGGCCAGCGCAGGCGATGGGCGCGAACTGGGCGATGCCGTAGGTGGAGGCTTCGGCGCGGTGGGCGGTGCCAAAGGCGTCGTGCACAAAGATGTCGCACAGCGCGGCCATTTTCTTGGCGAGTGCTTCGTCGTTCTTCTTCTCGCCCTTGTTCACGCGGCAGTTTTCCAGCAGCACGAGTTGGCCGGGTTTCACGTCGACACCGTCCGTCCAGTTGGCGATGACAGGCACTTCGCGGCCCAGCAGCTCGCCCATGCGCTTGGCCACAGGGGCCAGCGAGTCGGCGGGCTTGAATTCGCCTTCCGTGGGGCGGCCCAGGTGGCTGGTCACCATGACGGCGGCACCGGCGTCCAGCGCCATCTGGATGGCGGGCACGCTGGCACGCACACGGGTGTCTTCAGTGATATTGCCAGCGTCGTCCTGCGGCACATTCAGGTCGGCACGGATGAACACGCGCTTGCCAGCGACTTTGCCTTGGGCAACCAGGTCAGAAAAACGGATCACTTGCATGGGGAAACCTCAGGTTCGGGGAGTTGAAAGGCGCGCACGGGTGCGGCAACTGACGGCATTGTAGAAGTGCGCCGGACGCGCCCGGACGTAACGACAACGGAACCGGAGCGGCAACTCGCCGCCGGGCCGCCCCAAGGCGAGTTAGCCCCCTCGGGGGGCAGCGACCCGCGCAGCGGCGGAGCGTGGGGGCCACATGCTTACCAGCCCAGGCCGATATGCAATGGCAGGTAGACGGCCATGCCCGAGGCAATGGTGCCCAACACCGCTTGACCGGCACCACGGCGCCAGACGAAGAATGCCAAACCGCCCAGCACCGCGTAAAGGCGCGCATCCTTGAGCGTGTGGATCAGTTGCCCCTGCGACATCACGATTTCGGGCACGATGACGGCCGACAAGGCCGCAATCGGCGCGTACTGCAGGCCACGCTGGGCCCAGGCCGGCAGCGACCAGTCTTTGTCCGTGATGAAGAAGAAGGAGCGCGCCACTACGGTCACACAGGCCAGACCGAAGGTGGTCAGCAGGGTCCAGCCATCGGTGGTGCCAACCAAGAAACTGTCCAGACTCATGCAGGCTCCCTGGGCGGTTGCGGCGTTGGGTGGTGCGGCGGATGCGAGGTATCGGGGCGCTTGTCCAGCAACAGGCACACGGCTACCGCCACGGCAATCGCCACCAGGATGTTGAGCTTGAGCGGTAGCGCAAACGCCGCCACGCCCGCCGCCCCGGCTACGCCGGCCGACACCCAGCGCAGGCGGCTGGTGGCCAGCGAGGCCATCATGCCCACCAGCGCAAGGATGCCCGCAAAGCCCAGGCCCCAGGACGTGGGTACAAAGTTAGCCAGCACCACGCCCAGCACGCTGCTGCATGTCCAGCTGAACCAGTTGATGCCGCCGTTGCCAGCCAGGTAGGCGATCTGCTCGGCGCGGCCCGCCTCATCGGTGGCGGGGTGGGCGAACTGCTTGACGAAGAGCACATAGGTCAGGTCGGCCGACAGGTAACCCGTGATGAGGCGCTGCCAGCGCGGCAGGTGCATGAGGTAGGGCCGCATGTGCGCGCTGAACACCACAAAGCGCAGGTTCACGCAAAAGCCCGTCACCAGAATGATCCACACAGGTGCGCCCGCCATGAGCAGCGGAATAGCCGCCAGCTGCGAGCTGCCCGCAAACACGGTAAGCGCCATGAACAGCGCCTCCACCGTGCTCATGCCAGACTTGACCATGGCCACGCCGGTCATCAAGCCCCAGGCGGCGATGCCGGGCGAGACGCCCAGCATGTCCTCAAAGCCGCGGCGGAACGCGGGGTGTGTGTAGTTGCTACGCAGGAAAAACATCAAGGCGCCTCAGAAGCCGGGGGCGGCTCGAAGCGCTGGCCCTCTTGCAGCGGGCAGCCGCGCAGGAACTCGGCCGCCGGCAGACGTTTGCCCCCAGGGCGTTGCAGCTCGGTCAAAATTGCTATGGAATTCATAGCTGCCACCGCAATACCTTCGGGGGCTAGCGCCACTATTTGTCCTGCATCCACACGACTGACTCCTTGCCCGACCTGCGCGCCCCAGACCTTGATGGTTTCCCCGTTCAGCACCGTGCTGGCGCCAGGAAACGGGTTGAAGGCACGCACCCGACGCACGATGGTCGCAGCATCCAGGCGCCAGTCGATCGGCGCCTCGTGCTTTTCGATCTTGTGGGCGTAGGTCACACCCGCGTCGGGCTGTTTGACCGGCTGCAGGGCACCCTGCGCGGCCAGATCCAGCGCCTGCACGATCATGGCGGCACCCAAATCGGCCACCTTGTCGTGCAGCGTGGCCGTAGTGTCGGTGTCCAGAATGGGCAGCGCCTCTTTGAGCAGCATGTCGCCCGTGTCCAGCCCCACGTCCATCTGCATGATGGTGACGCCGGTCTCGGCATCGCCGGCTTCAATCGCGCGGTGGATGGGCGCAGCACCGCGCCAACGCGGAAGCAAGGAACCGTGGATGTTGAGACAGCCGAGCTTGCCGCCGGCCGCCATGTCGTCGAGCACCCATTGCGGCAAGATCAGGCCATAAGCGGCCACCACCATCACATCGGCCTGTGCGTCGGCAATAGCCTGGCGCGCCGCAGCGGCGTCTTCAGGGTATTTCCCGTCCAGGCGCAGGCTGCGCGGCTGAGCCACAGGAATGGCATGGTCCAGCGCAAACTGTTTGACCGCAGAGGCCTGCAGCTTCATGCCGCGCCCGGCCGGGCGGTCCGGCTGGCTCATCACCAGGGCGATGGTGTGGCCGGCGGCATGCAGCCGCTCCAGCGCCACGCGGGCAAATTCCGGCGTACCGGCAAAGATGACGCGCAAGGGCCGCGCGGCCTGGCCGGATGCGGCAGCCACTTAGCGCGATTCCTCGCGCTTGGCCTTGATCATCTTGGTCTTGATGCGGTTGCGCTTGAGGGGCGACAGGTATTCCACAAACACCTTGCCCAGCAAATGGTCCATCTCGTGCTGCACACAGACGGCCAACAGGCCATCGGCCTCGATCACACGGCTGTTGCCCTTTTCGTCCAGCGCCTTCACATGTACTGCATCAAAGCGGGTCACACCGTCGTAGATGCCGGGCACCGACAGGCAACCCTCTTCATTCAGGTGGGTGGTCGGGCTCGTCCAGACCAGCTCGGGGTTGATCAGCACCATGGGCTGGTCGCGCTCTTCCGACACGTCGATGACGATCAGGCGCTCGTGCACATCGATCTGCGTGGCCGCCAGGCCGATGCCTTTGGCGTCGTACATGGTTTCCAGCATGTCCGCCGCGAGCTGCTGGATGCGCGCGTCCACCGCGGCAATGGGTTTGGCCACAGTGTGGAGTTTGGGGTCGGGGTAGCAAAGAATCGGGAGTAAAGCCATGGCAACATCTTCAAAGATGTCGCTATTTTCGCCACTTTTGGGTTCCCTCGCAGCCCCAAAGGGCTAAAAACGTTGCCGAATCAAGGGCTTGAGCGCAAAATCGCGCGTAAATTATCAAGTTCCTTCACCGATTCGCACCCTATGACGACACACCTCAAGGCGAAATCCAGCGTGGCCATCGCCGCCCTGGCTGCACTGGCCACTTTGGCCGGCAACGCGACCTGGGCCCAGAACTTCCCGATCTCGGCCGCCCAGAAGCAAACCGCCAACGATGTGGCCCAAAAAGGTGTGCCGCTGAGCGAACTGGCCGCCAATGCACCGGAGCGCTACACCGTCAAGAGTGGTGACACGCTGTGGGCGATCTCCACCCTCTACCTCAAGAGCCCCTGGCGCTGGCCCGAGCTCTGGGGCATGAACCTCACCGACATCAAAAACCCGCACCGCATCTACCCTGGCCAGGTGCTGGTGCTGGAGCGCAAAAACGGCATGGCCACGCTGCGCGTGGGCAGTTCGACCGAGGACGCTCCCACCGACACCGTGCGCGTCAGCCCCCGCACCCGCTTTGAATCGCTGGCCGACCAAGCCCTGCCCACCCTCAAGTCCCGCATCATTGAGGCCTTCCTGGCCGAACCCCTGATCGTGGACGAAGCCGGCCTGAAGGTCGCCCCACGCATTGTGTCCACCCAGGAAGGCCGCGTGCTGCTGACCCGCGGCGACCGCGCCTATGCCCGCAGCTCCAACGGCAGCCCGCTGATGGACGACCTGAGCAAGGAACAGCAGATGTTCCGTGTGTTCCGCAACGCCACGCCACTGAAAGACCCCGCCACAGGTGAAGTTCTGGGCTATGAAGCCCAGTACGTGGGCAAGGCCACGCTGGTCCGCGGAGAGAGCACGACCGAGGTGGAAGGCGAGGAAGGCAAGATGGCCAGCGCCATCGTGCCCGCCACCATCGATATCGTGGCCGCCAAGGAAGAGATGCGCGTCGGTGACCGCATGCTCCCCGAGCCGCCCCGCGAACTCACGGCCTACGTGCCCCACGCACCCAGCACACAAGTCGCGGCCCGCATCGTGTCGGTCTACGGTAGCGCCGTGGCCAATGCCGGCCAGAACCAGGTGGTAGCCATCAACCGCGGCAAGAACGACGGTATGGAGCCAGGCCATGTGTTGGCCATCCTGAAGGACGGCGCCAAGATCGTGGACAAGTCTGATCCGGCCCACCCACTGATGAAGCTGCCCGACGAGCGCAACGGCCTGCTGATGGTGTTCCGCACCTACGACCGCCTGTCCTACGCGCTGATCCTGGAAATCACGGACAGCGTGCGTGTGGGTGACCGTCTGATCAACCCCAAGTAACCCAACCCGCCCCGGTACTCCTGACTGTGGAGCCCGACGAACTCAGCGCTTGGCTGCGCCTGCAGCTCAGCCCCGGTGTGGGCAATAGCACGGCGCGCAAGCTGCTGGCGACCTTCGGGTTGCCGCAGCACGTGTTTACCCAGTCTGCCGCCGCACTGAAATCTTGTGTAGGCGCCCGGGCCGCCGGGCTGCTGCAGGAGCCGCCGGAACTGGCAGACCAACTGCACACCACCCTGGCCTGGTTGGCCGCACAACCCACGCAACGCCGCGTGCTGGCACTGGGCGACCCTAACTATCCCCAGGCCTTGCTGGACATGGAGGACCCGCCCCTGCTGCTGTACGCCATGGGCGCGTCTGGTCAGTGGGCGCAGTTGGCCCAGTGTGCTGCCGCCGGCATCGCCGTGGTCGGCAGCCGCAACCCCACCCCCCAAGGCAGGGCCAACGCACGGCAGTTTTCCGAAGCGCTGGCCCGAGCTGGCCTAACCGTGGTGTCGGGCCTGGCACTGGGCGTGGACGGTGCGGCACATGAAGGTGCGCTGGACGGCGCCCCCGAGGGGCAGCTGGCCACCATTGCCGTGGTCGGCACCGGACTGGACCGCGTCTATCCCAAAGACCACTTCGACCTGGCGCACCGCATCGCCCAGCGTGGTCTGCTGCTCAGCGAATACCCGCTGGGCACACCGCCCCTTTCGGCCAATTTCCCAAAACGCAACCGCATCATTGCGGGCCTGGCGCGCGGCACGCTGGTGGTGGAGGCCGCACTCAAATCCGGATCCCTGATCACGGCGCGCCTAGCCGTGGAACAAGGCAAAGACGTGTTCGCCATTCCGGGCTCCATCCACGCCACGCAAGCGCGTGGCTGCCATGCCTTGATCAAGCAGGGCGCAAAGCTGGTGGAGGGCGCGCAGGACATTCTGGAGGAGCTGCAGCTGCCCGACAGCACAGGATTCGCTATCAACCTGAGAGCAGCTAACCAAGAACCCACGGGGGCTAGCACTTTGAATGATGCCGAAGCTTCGGTGCTGGACGCACTGGGCTACGACCCCAGTGGCCTGGATGCCCTGCAGGCACGCACAGGCCTGGACACGGCCAGCCTGCAGGCCCTGCTCATGGGTCTGGAACTACAGGGCCAGGTAGCGCGCCTGCCGGGCGGGCGGTTCCAGCGCATGGGCCAGGCTTAGCCCCCAATCCAATCCGCCAGACCCTTCAATCCGGAGAAAAGAGGGGCAGTTTCGCCCGCTGGCGCGAAGCCGTTTTTTCTGCGCTATATTGGCTCCCATGTTTGAAGTGCTTGTCTTCGTTTACGAAAACTACTATGCCGATGAGGGCTACCCTGAACCGGCGCATCTCCAGCGCAAACTCAGCGCCGTGGGCTTTGAGGCCGACGAAATCGAGGAAGCCATGACATGGCTCAACGGGCTCAGCGCGGCCTCCCGCGGAGCCCGCCCGGTGCCGGAAACTCTGCCCACAGTTCCAGCCGATCCATGGCTGCGCCTGCCGCTGGCCTCCAGCGTGCGCATCTACCCGCCGTACGAACAAAACCACCTGGGTCCCCAGTGCCTGGGTTTCATCAGCTTTCTGGAATCCAACGGCGTGCTGCCCGCCCACATGCGCGAGGTCGTCATTGACCGCGCCATGGCCGCACCGGGCAGCCCCGTCGCCTTGGACGACCTGAAAACGATTATCTTGATGGTGTTCTGGAGTTTTGGGCTTGAACCCGATGCGCTGGTGCTCGACGAGCTGTGTGACAACCCCGGCGATCGCGTAGCCCACTAACTACGCCACCACGCTCCGCCGCTGCGCGGGTTGCAACCATCCAGGGGGTTAATTCGCCTTGGGGCGGTCCGACAGCGCGTTGGCACCGGCGCCCACACGCCGTCTATCAGGCCAGCAGGCGTTCCGGGTTGGCCTCGAGCTTGGCCAGCGCATCACGCGTGGCACGCACAGTGAGGGCCTCTTCTTCTTGCGGCAACAGCAAGCCGGCCTGCAAGTAGGCCGCCAGGCGTCCCCCCTGAATCAGGAAACTCTTGCCCGATGTGGCTGCAAACAGGTTCAGATGCTTGCGGTCGCTGCGCCAGGCGAATTGCACCTGCGTGATCTGGTTGTTGTGGTCCAGCGTGAACCACGAACCCAGTTGCAGCTCCTGCGCCCAGGCCAGCATGGCGGCTGTGGGCTTGGAGCCCCCGTTGGCCACCACCTCCAGCGCGGAGGCATCGATGCCCAGCATCATCTCGATGCTTTCGGCATCCAGCGGTAGGTCACCCATGCCGTCTTCCGACACAAAGTCTTCCAGATTGCCCAAGCGTTGCGCCATGGCATCGATTTTGGCCTGCGGAATGGCCTGGGTCTTGGACATGAAGGCGTCCGCCAGCGTATCGCTGATGCGTTTCACATGGCCTTCCTGCTCGCTGGGCGCCATGGCCAGCAGCGTCATGCCGGAGCGCAAACGCAGCAGCAGATTGGGCAGGTCTTGAATCACGCGCGCACGGTCGGCGCGGTTGGGCTTGGCGCTGGCAGCCCAGATCAGGTCGGTGGCTGACTTCTTGAGCACCAAGGTGTCTGCATGCTGCGGCCCCTTGCGTACGGCGGCCACGGCCAGCACCTCGGCCCAAACCTTGAAGAGGAAGTCCCGGATCTCGTCGCGCACGGGCATGTCTTTCAACATGTTGCGCATCTCGATGGTGTACTGGATGGCAAGCGTCTCTTTCTGCTCGACCTGCTGCGCCACGCTCACCACTTTCTGGGTCGGGCCCTTTTCGGTGAGGAACTTGGAGAGGAATTTCTGGAACTCCTCAAACACAATTTGGTACACCTTTTTGCCGGTCTCTGGGTACTGCTCGATGACCTGCACGATGCGCTTGATCTCGCTCTCCATGGCCTTGCCCTGCACGCCTGCAGCGTCAAAGCCCATGACCACGGAACCCATGCGGTCGATCAGCTGGCGCGCCGGGTGATCGGCCGTGCCAAAGAAATCGGGGTCTTCCAGCGCCACGCGCAGCACCGGCATTTGCAGGCGCGCGAACCACACGCGGATGCCCGGAGGAATGCGCTCCTCGGCCAAAATGGCCTGGAACATCAAGGCGACGATCTCGATCGTGGCTTTCTCGCCCTTGGTCTCGGCCTTTTTCTTGAGTTCAGCCGACTTCTCGCGCAGGTCGCCTGCCACACGGGCCACGCCGGCCGGGCTGTAGTCTTCGTACAGCGTTCCGCCTGCGGCATACACCATGCCGCCAGCACCATCCATGCGTGGTGCCATGGCTGCAGCCAACGCCGGCGAGGGCGTGTGGTGGGCTGTGCCGACAAAGTCACCGCCGCCATGGCTGACAAACAGCCTGCGAATCTGGCCAATCACCCCTTGGGCCCGGCTGCGCGCGCGCGCAATCGGTGTATTCGTGGTGAGCATGCGGGTCTCTTCCGACGTGCCATAGGCTTGGCCAGGCATGCTGTTGGAGCCGGACGATTGGCGCCAAAACGGAGTGGGGGTAGAGGGCGTGACGCTCTGCGGACCACTGCCTGCCACCTGTGCCGGTCCTGCAGATGCAGCATTGCCACCGCCACCCCAGCCCAAGCGCCCACCAAAGAATCCACCACCGGAACGTGGCGCCCCACCCGCAGCCCCTGGTCCAGAAGCCTCAGGCCCTGAGTGGCCTGCGTATCCCTGCCCACCACCATAGCCTGGCGCAGCGCCATTGCCTGCTTGCATGGCACCACCACCGCCCACAGGACCACCATCCAGACCTGCATGACCGGTGGGCGCATAGGCCTGCTGGTACCCGCCTCCGCCCTGAGGCGCGCCACCGTAACCACCTACATCGCCATAGCCGCTGGGACCCATTTCACCAGGCTGAGGGGCCTGCGGCTGGGCACCCGCTGCCGGGGGACGGGGGCGATTGGCTCCCATTTGGCGCACGGGCGCCTTGACACGGTCTTTCAGCTCAATGGTGGGCATCACGCCCTTGCTGATCAGTACGTCGTTAGCGTTCTTGTAGGCGATCACCAGCCGCTCGATCAGCAGCTTCTGAACCACATCGTTCACCATGGGCCAGGACTCACCCGGCATACCCGATTGGGCCCATTGCTCCACCATCAGGAGCACCAGCACCTCGGGACGCAACAGGTCGTTACCTTCCAGGTCGTCGGTCCCCTCGAGATATTTGATGCGCACCCGCAGGTCGTCCAGCTGGGGCAGCACTTTTTCATTGACGGCCAGCACCAAGCGCGACGCAAGGATCTTGTTCTCCACCACCTCGGTCCCCACCAGCTCCAGCCCCGCAGTTTCCAGCGAGGCCGCCTTCTTCTGTTTGGGCGGATCCAGGCACTCGCGCCAAGCCTTCATGGTCGCGTCCAGCCATAGGGGGCGGCAGCGCTTGTAGGCCATCCAGGTGTCTCGGCGGGTCTGGGACTCGCGGGCATTGGCCAGCTCGTCCATCAGCGTCGTCAGCCGCTCCTGCACCGCACCGGTGATTTCCAGCGCGGCTTTACCGGCTTCCGCCAAAAAACGTTCGCGCACTGCGCGGGCGAGTTGCAATCGGGGAGAGAGCACGGGTCCGGTTGCCATGGCTTGTTATCGCTTAAACAGTCGCGCCTGCATTGGGGTCGTTGGGATCGATCTCCTTCTTGGGACCACCCTTGACCAAATCTTCGCGCTGGATGCCCAGCCACATGGCAATGGCCGCGGCCACGAAGACTGAGGAGTAAATACCAAACAAAATCCCGATGGTCAACGCCAGCGCAAAGTAATGCAGCGTGGCACCACCGAACAGCAGCATGGACAGCACCATCATCTGGGTCGCACCGTGGGTAATGATGGTGCGGCTGATGGTGGAGGTGATCGCGTTGTCGATGATCTCTTCGGTGTTCATCTTGCGATAACGGCGGAAGTTCTCGCGAATACGGTCAAAGATCACCACTGACTCGTTCACCGAGTAGCCCAGCACCGCCAGCACCGCAGCCAGCACGGGCAGGGAGAATTCCCACTGGAAGAAGGCGAAAAAGCCCAGGATGATGACCACATCGTGCAGGTTGGCGATGATGGCGGCCACGGCAAACTTCCACTCAAAGCGCACCGCCAGATAGATCATGATGCCGGCCACCACAAAGGCCAGGGCCTTGAGGCCATCGGCCGCCAATTCATCCCCCACCTGGGGTCCGACAAATTCGGTGCGGCGAAGGGTGGCCGACGGATCGCTGGCCTTGAGCGCTTCCAGCACCTTATCGCTTTGCTGGCTGGAGGTGCTGCCCTTTTGCACCGGCATCCGGATCAGCACGTCCTGGGCGGTGCCAAAGTTCTGCACCTGCACATCGTTGATGCCCAGCTTGTCCACGGCGCTACGAATCGCGTTGAGGTCGGCGGGCTGTGAGTAGCTCACCTCCATGAGGGTGCCGCCGGTGAATTCCACCGACAGGTGCAGGTGGCGCGTGAAGAGGAAGAAGACCGCTGCCACAAAAGTGATCAGCGAGACCAGATTGAATACCAAGGCATTCCGCATGAACGGAATGTCACGGCGAATTTTGAAGAATTCCATGCCCGTTTCCCTTTAGTTGGTCGTCACCTGACTGCCGGAATCAGGCCGCCACACCGTGCCAATCGACACAGTCTTGAGCTTCTTTTGCCTACCGTACCACAAATTCACCACGCCCCGGGAGAAGAAGACCCCGGAGAACATGCTGGTCAAAATGCCCAGGCAGTGCACCACGGCGAAGCCGCGCACCGGGCCAGAACCGAAGGCCAGCAAGGCCAGGCCGGCGATCAGCGTGGTGACGTTGGAGTCGATGATGGTGGCCCAGGCGCGGTCGTAACCGGCGTGAATGGCCGCCTGCGGCGAGGCGCCGTTGCGCAGCTCTTCGCGCACGCGCTCGTTGATCAGCACGTTGGCGTCAATCGCCATCCCCAGCACCAAGGCCATGGCGGCCATGCCGGGCAATGTCAACGTAGCCTGCAACATGGACAGCACGGCGACCAAGAGCAAGAGGTTGAATGCCAGTGCAATGCTGGAGATCACGCCAAACAGCATGTAGTAAACACACATGAAAACAGCCACAGCCAGGAAACCCCAAGTCACGCTGTGGAAGCCTTTGGAGATATTTTCCGCGCCCAGGCTGGGGCCGATGGTGCGTTCTTCGATGATTTCCATGGGCGCCGCCAGGGAACCAGCGCGCAGCAGCAGCGCCGTATCGGCCGCCTCCACCGTGGTCATGCGACCAGAAATTTGCACACGGCCACCACCGATTTCGGAGCGGATCACGGGAGCCGTCACCACTTCACCCTTGCCTTTTTCAAACAAAAGAATGGCCATGCGCTTGCCGATGTTCTCCCGCGTCACATCGCGGAAGATGCGTGAGCCCTTCGCGTCCAGCGACAGGTTGACCGTGGGTTCATGGCTCTGGCTGTCAAAACCGGGCTGGGCGTCGGTCAAGTTTTCGCCGGTCAGGATGACCTGTTTCTTCACAACCACGCCCTGGCCGTTGCGCTCCAGGTAACGTTCGGAACCAAAGGGCACAGGGCCGGCGCCGGACTCAGCAGCACGCGCCTCAGTACCTTCGTCCACCATGCGGATTTCCAGTGTGGCGGTGCGGCCCAGGATGTCCTTGGCTTTGGCCGTGTCCTGCACGCCGGGCAGCTGCACCACAATGCGGTCCAGACCTTGCTGCTGGATCACGGGTTCGGCCACGCCGAGTTCGTTAATCCGGTTGTGCAGCGTCGTGATGTTCTGCTTGAGCGCCTGGGTCTGCACATTGCGCGCAGCCACAGGCTTGATGGAGGCCACCATCTTCACATCGGTACCGTCTGCGGTTTGCACGGTATCGAGTTCGGCAAACTGATCTTGGATGACGCGCCTGGCTTCTTCGGCCGTCGCTGCATCGCGGAACCGGATTTCAATGGTCTGGCCGTTGCGGGTGATGCCGCTGTGGCGCACATTTTTCTCGCGCAGGCTGGTACGGATATCGCCGGCCAGCGACTCGGCCTTCTTGGTCAGCGCGGCCTGCATGTCCACCTGCAGCATGAAGTGCACGCCACCGCGCAAGTCCAGCCCCAGGTACATGGGCGATGCGCGCAGCGAGGTCAACCAGGCGGGCGAGCGGGACAGCAGGTTCAACGCCACCACATAGGCGGGGTCTGCCGCATCAGGATTCAGCGCCTTCTGCAGCGCGTCCTTGGCCTTGAGCTGGGCATCGGTATCGGCAAAACGGGCCTTGATGGAGGCACCGTCCAGGCTCAACGCCTCAGGCGCTAGGCCCGCGGTCTTCAAAACCTCTTCCACCTTGGCCAGGGCCACGGTGTCCAGCTTGAGGCTGGACTTGGCCACCGACACCTGCACCGCAGGGGCTTCACCAAACACATTGGGCAGGGCGTACAGGCCCCCCACCACGAGCGCGATCAGGATGATCGCGTACTTCCACACCGGGTAACGGTTCATGATCGCGCGTCGCTTTGAGAGAAATTACTTGATGGAACCCTTGGGCAGCACTTGCACCACGGCGCTGCGTTGCACCTGGATTTCAACGCCGTTGGCCACTTCCAGACCGACGTAGCTGTCGCCCATCTTGCTGACCTTGCCGAGTACGCCACCGGCGGTAACGACTTCGTCGCCCTTGGCCAGCGCGTCAATCATGGCGCGGTGCTCTTTCTGCTTCTTCATCTGGGGGCGGATCATCACGAAATAGAGCACCACAAACATCAGCACCAAGGGCAGCATGCTCATCAGGGTGGATTGCATGTCACCGCCAGCGGCGGCAGGAGCGGTTTGGGCAAAAGCAGAAGAAATAAACACGGGCAAAACTCCACAAAAATGGACCAACGACAAAAGCGCTCTCGCCCCAGGGGCAGCCGCGCACGGCCATGCCGCCCCAAGGCGAGCAACCGGTCATTGTAAGCCGGGGAAAAGGCCCGCCCTGGCCGGGCGGGCAAGGCCCTAGGCGGCCTGGGTTTGCTTGACAGCGGGTGCCTGGCGGCATTTGTCCAGCAGCAGGTTCCACTGCTGCCGTGCAGCCACGAGGTGGCGCGCCTTGACGTGGCCATAGCCGCGGATCTGCTCCGGCACGCGGGCAAAGGCGGCGGCGGCATCCCGGTTACCAGCGCCCAGGGTGGGCAGCAGGGACTCGATGGCCTCGCGGTACTCGGCAATCAGGGCGCGCTCTTCCTGGCGTTCGGCGGTATAGCCAAACACGTCCAGCGCGGTGCCGCGCAGGCCTTTCAGAGACGCCAGCACGCCAAACACTGGGCGCATCCAGCCGCCCAGACGCATCTTCTGCAGTTCGCCTTGGTCGTTCTTACGGGCCAACAGGGGCGGCGCCAGGTGGTAGGCCAGCTTGAAGTCGCCCTCGAACATGCCTTCCACCTTGGCACGGAAGGCCGTGTCGGTGTGCAGGCGGGCCACCTCGTATTCGTCCTTGTAGGCCATGAGCTTGAACAAGTAGCGCGCGACGGCTTCGGACAGAGGCAGCTTGTCGCCACCTGCCGCGGCCGCCTCGACAGCGCGCACCTTGGCCACAAAATCGGCGTAGCTCTGGGCGTAGGCCGCGTTCTGGTAGCCCGTCAAAAACTCCACGCGCTTGTGCACCAGGGCATCCAGCGACTGGTGCTGGCGCGGCGTGAAGGCAATCACCTGGCCCGGATTGATGGCTCGCTGCACCGCAGGCCAGTCCACCGCGGCGCGGCGACCCCACTCAAACGCGGCCTTGTTGTTGGCCACAGCCACAGCGTTGAGCTCGATAGCGCGCATGAGGGACGCCAGCCCCAGCGGGATCCATCCCTTTTGCCAAGCGTAGCCCAGCATCATGGGGTTGGTATAGATGCTGTCGCCGAGCAGGTGGGTTGCTGCCGCGTCGGCATCAAACACGCCCACATTGCCCTCGCCCACGGTCTTGGTGATGTCGGTCACACACTGTTCGCCAGGGTTGGTCCAGTTGGCGTTCTTCACAAAGGCGGCCGTGGGCGCGCTGTTTGCGTTCAGCGCCACATGGGTGCGGCCCGGGCGCATGCGCACCAGGGTTTCCTTGCCTGCCACCACGATGGGGTCGCATCCCAGCACCAGATCGGCCGAGGCGGTGCCCACGCGGGTGGTGCGGATGGCGTCCTGGCTCGCGCCTATGAGCACGTGACTCCAGGTGGCGCCGCCCTTTTGGGCCAGGCCACCGGCATCCTGGGTGACGATGCCCTTGCCTTCCAGATGGGCGGCCACACCCAACAGCTGGCCGATGGTGATGACGCCCGTACCGCCCACGCCGGCGACGATGGTGCCCCAGACGCCACCGGGCACGGTGGCCACATCGGGAATCAGCGGCTCGGGCAAGGTCGGCCAGGATGCGGCCTGTGCGTCACCCGCCTTGGGCTTGGCGGCCTTCTTCAGGTTGCCGCCCTCCACGGTGACAAAGCTGGGGCAGAAGCCCTTGACGCAAGAAAAATCCTTGTTGCAGGTACTCTGGTTGATCTGGCGCTTGCGACCAAACTCGGTCTCCAGTGGCTCCACGCTCATGCAGTTGCTCTGCACGCCGCAGTCGCCGCAGCCTTCGCAGACCAGCTCGTTGATGACCACGCGCTTGGCCGGGTCCACCAGCGTGCCCCGTTTGCGGCGGCGACGCTTTTCCGTGGCGCAGGTCTGGTCGTAGATGATGACGGTGGTGCCCGCAATCTCGCGGAACTCGCGCTGGATGCGGTCCAGTTCGTCGCGGTGCTCAATGGCAATGCCTTCGGGCAGGCCCACCACATCGTCGTATTTTTCGGGCTCGTCCGTCACCACTACGATTTTGATAGCGCCTTCCGCACGCATGCTCTGGGCGATCTGCACCACAGAGTGGCCTTCAGGCCGCTCGCCCACCTGTTGGCCACCGGTCATGGCGACAGCGTCGTTGTAGAGGATCTTGTAGGTGATGTTGACCCCCGCGGCAATGCTCTGGCGCACGGCCAGCAGACCACTGTGGAAGTAGGTGCCGTCACCCAGGTTGGCGAAGATGTGCTTCTCGTGGGTGAAGGGCTGCTGGCCCACCCAGGGCACACCCTCGCCGCCCATCTGCGTGAAGCCGTCGGTGCTGCGGTCCATCCAGATGGTCATGAAGTGGCAGCCGATGCCGGCCATGGCGCGTGAGCCTTCGGGCACCTTGGTGGAGGTGTTGTGCGGGCAGCCCGAGCAGAACCAGGGCTGGCGGTCCGCGCCCTTGGTGCCCGAGAGCTCGATCACATGCATCGCGCGTTCCTTGGCCTCCAGAATCGCCATTTGCGCGTCGATGCGCGCACTCGTATCTGCATCCAGCCCCAGCTTCTTGATGCGCTGGGCAATGGCGCGCGCAATGAGAGCGGGGTTGAGGTCGGCGTTGGCGCGCAGCAGCGTGTTGGCCATGGGATTGGGCATGGACCATTCACCGCCAGCGCCGTAGTGGTCAGGTGTTTCCACCTCGTTGAACTTGCCCAGCACCGTTGGCCGCACGTCGGCGCGCCAGTTGTACAACTCTTCTTTCAGCTGGTATTCGATGACCTGGCGCTTTTCTTCCACCACCAGAATCTCCTGCAGGCCGGTGGCGAATTCGCGCGTCAGCTGCGCCTCCAGCGGCCAGACCACGCCCACCTTGTGCAGGCGGATGCCGATGCGTTGGCAGGTGGCATCGTCCAGCCCCAGGTCCAGCAGGGCCTGGCGCGTGTCGTTGTAGGCCTTGCCGCTGGCGATGATGCCGAAGCGGTCGTGCTTGCCTTCGATGACGTTGTAGTTGAGCCGGTTGGCCCGGATGTACGCCAGCGCGGCGTACCACTTGTAGTCCATGAGCCGGGCTTCCTGCTCCAGCGCATGGTCGGGCCAGCGGATGTGCAGGCCGCCGGGGGGAATTTCGAAGTCGGCCGGCACGCGGGTGATCACGCGGTCCGGGTCGATCATCACGGTGGAGCTGGACTCGACGATCTCCTGGATCGTTTTCATGCCGGCCCACACGCCCGAAAAGCGGCTCATGGCGAAGGCATGCAGGCCGAGGTCCAAAATCTCCTGCACGTTGGCCGGGAAGAACACGGGCGTGCCGCAGGCCTTGAAGATGTGGTCGCTCTGGTGCGCGGCAGTGCTGCTCTTGGAGATGTGGTCATCGCCTGCCACGGCAATCACACCGCCCCAGGGCGTGGTACCCGCCATGTTGGCGTGTTTGAACACATCCGAGCAGCGGTCCACGCCCGGGCCTTTGCCGTACCAGATGCCGAACACGCCGTCGTATTTATTGCTGCCGGGCGGGGCAAAGCCCAGCTGCTGCGTGCCCCACAGCGCGGTGGCGGCCAACTCTTCGTTGACGCCGGGCTGGAAGTGGATGTGGTGGGCCTGGAGGTATTTCTCGGCCTTGACCAGGGACTGGTCGTAGGTGCCCAGCGGCGAACCGCGGTAGCCGCTGATGAAACCGGCCGTGTTCTTGCCCAGGCGCTGGTCACGCACGCGCTGCAGCATGGGCAGTTTGACCAGGGCTTGCACCCCGCTCATGAAAGCGCGACCGTAGTCCAGCGCGTATTTGTCGTCCAGGGTGACCGTGTCCAGCGCCGTGCGGATGTGCTCGGGCAGATCGCGGCTGAGGGGTGCATTCATAGTGCTTGTCTCCGTTATAGCTGCGGCAAAGTGTATGCCTGCAAGGCGGATATGTCTTTGCGTTCTTTGCCTAAATATGGGCTTTCAAAGAATGATTCTTTCTCCATAATAGAGTTTATGGAAACACTTGACCGATTTGACCTTGCCATCCTGAACGAACTGCAAAACGATGGGCGCCTGAGCAACGCCGAACTCGCCAACCGCGTGGGCCTGAGTGCGGCGCCCTGCTGGCGCCGCGTGAAGGCGCTGGAAGAAAGCGGCTTCATCACCGGCTACCGCGCCGAGATCAACCGCCAGAAGATGGGCCTGGGCGTGCTGGCCTTTGTGCGGCTGGACGCCAACCGCAACAGCGGCGACGTGCTGCACGCGCTGGAAGAAGCCATCCGCCAGATCCCCGAGGTGATCAGCTGCCACTACATCAGCGGCACCGGCACCTTCGAGCTGCAGGTGGTCAGCCGCGACCTCAACACCTTCAGCCAGTTCGCGCGCGAGGTGCTGATCAACCTGCCCAATGTGAAAGACGTGCACACCAGCTTCTCGCTGGGCGAGGTGAAGGCCAGCAGCGCCCTGCCGCTGGGCCATTTGCAGCCCCAGCCCACCGCCACGACCCCACCCCGGAGCCGCCCATGAAACGCCGCCACGCCCTGGTTCTTGCATCATTTTGGCCTCTAGCCCCCGTCGTATATGCGCAGACAGCTCCTGATTCGATAGCAAAACCGGCAACGCTACCGCTGCGCAATTTGCTCATCGAGGTGCGCCAGGTGCAGTCCGACGAGAGCCAGCGCGCCGGCGTGGAGCTGGGCAACCGGGGTGGGGTGCAAATGAACCAGTCGCGCAACAGCGGCTCGGCCATGCAGCAGGCGCTGGTGCTCAACGGACGCCCCGTGCGCCTGGGCCTGCAGACCACCACGCCCATCCGCCTGCTGCAGGGCTTTGTGCGAAATGGCCGTGTGGTCACCACCGTGGGCACGGTGTTGCTGGAGGCCGGCACGGGCTTCAGCGCCACGCCACGCTGGGACGGCGGCACGCTGGTGGAGCTGGAACTGGCGGCGCAGCAGGCGCTGCGTTCTGCGACCACGATCCCCGGCGCTGTGGCGTCCTCCAGCACCAGCAGCGTGTTGGCACTGCCGCTGGATGAGTGGACGACGGTGGGGGAGTCGGAACAGAGCGCGCAGTCCAGCGGGACCGGGCTGACGGGGGGGCAGCAGCAGAGTGGGCAAACCCGGACCGAGGTGCAGGTGCGCGTTAGTTTGCGTTGACGTTCAGGCGGGCAGCAACACGGCAGCAGAAGCGTCCTGGCTGCCACTGAGCCGGAACACCGCCACCACCTGCACCAGATCCTGCGCCTGCGCCTTCAGGCTCGATGCGGCCGCCGCCATTTCTTCGACCAATGCTGCGTTCTGCTGCGTGGCCTGGTCCATCTGGGTCACTGCTTCTCCTACTTGCGATACGCCCGCACTTTGTTCGTTGCTGGCCGCACTGATTTCTCCCATGATGTCGGTCACCCGCTTGATGCTGGTGACGACTTCGGTCATGGTCGATCCGGCTTTGTCCACCAGGGCCGTTCCCTGTTCCACCCGCTCCACGCTGGTGCCAATCAGGGTTTTGATTTCTTTGGCGGCTTCGGCAGAGCGTCCTGCCAAAGATCGGACTTCGGAGGCCACCACCGCAAAGCCCCGTCCCTGTTCTCCGGCTCTGGCGGCTTCTACGGCAGCGTTCAGGGCCAGGATGTTGGTCTGGAAGGCGATACCGTCAATCACGCTAATGATGTCTGCAATCTTTCGACTGGATTCGTTGATGCCTTTCATGGTTTCCACCACCTGGCCCACCACTTCTCCACCTTGAATCGCTACCGTAGAGGCATTCATGGCCAATTGGTTGGCCTGGCGGGCGGAGTCGGCGTTTTGTTTGACGGTGGAGCCCAGTTCTTCCATGCTCGCTGCGGTTTCTTCCAGGGCGCTGGCTTGTTGTTCGGTGCGGGCGCTCAGGTCGTGGTTGCCTTGGGCGATCTCGGCGCTGGCCGTGGCGACCGATTCGGAGTTCTGCTTCACCCGGGCCACGATGTCGGCGAAGCCGCTCTGCATGGTGTGCAGCTCATGAAACAGGTGTACAAACTCAGCGCTGCCAAACACCCGGACAGGACTGGACAAGTCCCCGTGGGCAATCTTGCCGGCCACCTCCACCGCATGCAGCATGGGACGCTTGATTTGTTGCGCCAGCCAGAGGGCGGCGGCCAGCAAGATGAGCACCGCCACGCCCAGGGCCAGCACCACAGCGCGTTCTGCGGTCACGATGGTAGCGTTTGCCGCGCCTACCTGGGCCACCGAAGCGGCCGAGATTTCCCGCCCCAAGGTGGCCACGGGCCCCGTCAATTGCCCGTAGGTCTTTTGCAAATCGCCCAGCAGGCTTTCCGCTTGTGGCGTGTCCGAGGCCGACAGGTCCACAATTTTGGCGGCCTGTTGCAGGTAGCTGGCGCTCAGCGGTGTGAGGGTTTGCAACGCGGTTTGGCCATTGGCAGGCAGCGTGCGCGCCTGCAGGCTGGTCACCGCGTCCTGGAACGCCTTGGCGTGCAGTTTGAAACCATTCTCGGCCTCCATCAGCCGGTCCGGGTTGCGCTGCCGGCCCGCAAACAGGGCCAGCTGGGCGTCACCGCGTACCGAGTCCAGCAGCGTGCCCACGGTCTGGCTCTCGCTCAGCGAAACGCTGGCTTGCAGCGCATCGTCCAGCCCACCCTGGATAGACCGGGTGGCAGCCAGCCCGGACAGACCCACCAAGGCAACGAATACCGCCCCCACCACGCCCAAGCCAATGATCTGGTTTTGAATTCTCATGTCCAACACCGGTTGTTATCGCCACCCCGCGCCTGGTGCGCCGGGGCGGCTGGTTCAAGAAGAGATTTGCAGCACGCGCTGCTGCCAGGCCGCCGCGTAGGCCGTCAGTGTTGGCAGATCGAGCGGTGTGGCGGCACGCAGCAAGGTCGCGTCTGCGGGTTGGTCCCAGCGCGTGAGTTGCCAGGCGCCACGGGCCGTGCCTTCCAACGCGTCCACGCTGGCGTAGCAAGCCACCTCGGGCAGCAAACTCGGCAACAAACCCATGTACAAGGCGTTGTGAGACAGGGGCCCCTCCACCACCAGCCGCTGTGCCACCGTGCCCGTCTTCGGCCAGAGCTGGCGCACCAGCCAACTGGTGACCAGCGCGCAGTACAGCGCCGCCAGCGCAGAGCGCTCGCCTTCGGGCAGGTCGATCAGTGCAAACGGAGTGCCGGCGCGCAGTACCACGCCCTCGCACCGGGCAAACGGTCCTCCCTGCGTGGCAAACGAAGGCAAAGCCAGGGTCTGGCTGCGCAATAACCGCGCCACATCGGCCACAGTCCCGGCATCCGGGGATGCACCCGCCAACACGTGCGCGAACTCGCGCCCCCCCATGAAACGGGCCGTCGGTGTGGCGCGGCCCAGCACGTCCACATTGGCCAACATGTCGCGCTCGGCCTGCAGACTGGCCGTAGGCGCGCCGGGTGCCATCAGCACGGTCCAGGTGCCGGACGAGACCACGGTCAACGCATAGGCATCTGCCAGTGAGGCATCGAGATAGCGCGCCAAACAGGCATTGCTGTCGTGCACGCCCACATGCACCTCGCAGTGCGCAGGCAGGCCCCAGGCCTTGGCGATATCAGGGCGCACGGTGCCCAGCACGTCCCAGGCAGAGCGCAGCGGTGCAAACAGTGCGGCCCATCCTTTGGCCTGCGCCAATGCGGAAAAACCGCCATCCTGCGGGCGCCACAGATGCGTGTGGCAGCCCAGCGAAGACACCTCGCTGGCGCGCTGGCCGCTCAGGCGCCAAGCCCAGTACTGCGCGTATGGCAACAAACAGCGCGTGCGCCGCCAGGCCTCAGGGTGCAGGTTTTGCACATAGAACAGCTGGCGCGCGGCATTCAAGCCCGCCGGGAGGTCGGGCGACAGGGTCTGCGCAAAGCCATCGGCCGCAGCATCAAACGCCTGCGCCAGCAAGGCGTGCTGTGCCAGGCCATCAAACTCATAGTCCAAGGGTGCCCATGCCAAGCCTTCGTCGCCCAGCGCCACCAGCGCGGCACCGTGGGTCGAAGCAATGGCGCGGCCACAGCGCGGGGTGTTGGGCGAGGTGCGCAGGGTCTGCGCCATCCAGTCTTCCAGACCCTGCACATCCAGCGCGGGGTAGCCCAAGAGAGATGGCACACTGGCGTTGTCGCGCCCATGGCGCTCCACCACCGTACCCTCAGCGTCCACCATCAACAGCTTGGCGTGGCTTTTGCCGATGTCGATCACCAGCGTCAGTGCGTCGTTCACCACCTCACTCCAAGTGGAACAGGCAGGGCAGTGGCTCGGCCACGGGCGAACCATCGGAGTTGGCGCGCATGATATCGGCCATGTAGGCCCACCAGCGCCGCATTACCGGGTGGCTGGGAAGACTGTCCATGGTGTGGCCCACCGTGCGGCGCAGCACGGCAAACAGCACGTGGTGTTCTTCGTCCAGGTAGATGCTGTAGTCGCTCACCCCCGCATCCTTCAGCAGGGCGCTGAGCTCGGGCCAGATTGCGTCATGGCGCTTTTTGTACTCCGTCACGCAGCCCGGGTTCAGGAACATGCGGAACGCATATTTTTCGGTAGGTGCCAAATCGCTCATGCATGGGCTCCCTGGCGCTTGAGCAAGCGCGGCAAGACCATGGAGACAATCAGCAGTGCACCAATCACCATGCTCATGACAATGCCGGTCACATTGGCCATGCCCATGGCAAAGGTGAACAGGCCCAGCAGCAGCACGGCCAGCATGCTGCCCACGATGCTGCCACGCCCGCCTTCAATCGCCACGCCACCCAGGATCACCATGGTGATGGCGTCCAGCTCCCAGCCCATCGCGATATTGGGGCGTGTGCTGCCAATGCGGCCCGTCAGCATCACCGCAGCCAGTGCTGCCATCAGGCCGGCAAATACAAACAAGGCCATGCGGTAGCGGTCCGCCTCAATGCCCGAGAAGCGCGCGGCCACGGGGTTCGCACCGATGGCATACAGGCGGCGGCCCAGCACCGTGCGGTGCAACGTGACGCCCACCGCGATGGCACCGACCAACAGGATGGCAAATTCGATCGGAATGATGAGCCAGCGCACACCGACCACCTCGCCTACATAGCTGTTGCCCAGCGTGGAGAACACCTCGGGGTAGCCCGAGATGGCCTGGTCGCCCAGTGCCACCATGGCCAGGCCGCGGTACAGCGACAGCGTGCCGATGGTCACCACGATGGACGGCAGCTTGTAGCGCGTGACCAGCACGCCGTTCACGGCACCAGCCACACCACCGGTCACAAAGGCGGCCAGCGTCATGCCCAGCGGGCCAGCACCGGCCTTCATCGCATAGCCCATGGCCAGCGAACTCAGCGCCAATATGGCCGCAATCGACAGGTCAATCTCGCCGGTGATGATGAGCAGCGCCAGCGCCAGTGCGAGGATGCCTTTTTCGCTGAAGTTGAAGGTGCTGTCGGCCAGCGCGTCGGGCGTCATGAAGCCCGGCTGCGCGATGCCAAACACCACCAGCAGCACAACCAGCAGGGCCAGCAGCACCCGCTCCCATGTGTTCCAGGCCTTCATGCTGCGGCTCCTTGGGCGGTCGTGCTTGTCATCGCTTTATGTTCCAGAATCTGGCGCCCTGCGCGCCGCTCGGCACGGGCATTCACCGTCACCGAAATCAAAATCACGGCACCGGCAATCGCCTGCTGCCAAAACGGTGAGACCTGGATCACCGGCAGCGCGCCGTTGACCACGCCGATGAACAGCACACCGAGCGCCGCGCCCAAGACCGTGCCCACGCCGCCGCCAATGCTCACGCCGCCAATCACGCAGGCCGCCACCACGGTCAGCTCATAGCCCGCGGCCAACTCGGTGTAGGCAATGGAATAGCGCCCTACCCACAGTAGCCCGGCCAGACCGGCCAGCATGCCCGACAGCGTGTAAACCATCATGAGCCGCTTGTTGGCCGAGATGCCCACATAGGCCGCCGCATGCGGGTTGCCGCCCAGCGCATAGATTTCACGGCCTTCGCGGCGCAGCTTCAAAAACACGGCGGCCAGCGCCAACACCACCAGCGCAAACCACACGAGCGCGGGAAGACCCAGCCACACTTCGCGCGGCAGACCCTTGATGACGGCATGGATGTCCTGATCGGACACCCAGGCACCCTTGCTGGCCACAAAGATGGCACCGCGGTAGGCGGACAAGGTACCCAGCGTGACCACAATGGGTGGCAGTTCAAAGCGCGTGATGAGCCAGCCATTCACGGCACCCAGTAAGGCGCCAACGCCCAGGGCGATG
The DNA here is from genome assembly GCF_059416145.1 of Rhodoferax sp. GW821-FHT09E07. Taxonomy (NCBI): domain Bacteria; kingdom Pseudomonadati; phylum Pseudomonadota; class Betaproteobacteria; order Burkholderiales; family Comamonadaceae; genus Rhodoferax; species Rhodoferax sp. GW821-FHT09E07. Next base: position 141,936 of record NZ_JBWKOP010000007.1, read on the forward strand.
ACCAGCAACGCCGGCACCGACGCACCGGGCCAGGCCTTGCCAATCAGCGCGCAAACCATGCCGGTCAGCGCCAAATTGGAGGCCACTGACAGGTCAATGCCGCGCGTCAGCAGCACCAGCATCTGGCCCATGACGAGGATGGCCAGGATGGCCGAGTCATTGGCAATGTCCATGCCGTTGCGCCAGGTCAGGAAGACGGGCGCACGGGCTCCCACGGCCAGCGCGATGGCCACGATGATGGCCAGGAGCAGCCATTCGCGCCGAATCGATTTCAGAGATGTCATGCTGCAAGCGCCTCCTGCGCCGTTGCGGGTTCGGCCACACGGGGCACCGGCACAGCGGTCAGGCCCGAGGCCGCGGCCACGATCTGTTCTGCGTGCGCGTGGGCACGGTCAAATTCCGCCACCTGCACGCCACGGCGCATGACGATGGTGCGGTGCGCCAGGTGCATCACTTCGGGCAGTTCGCTGGACACCAGAATCACGGCCAAGCCCTGCTCCACCATCTCGGCAATGAGCTGGTAGACGGCCTGCTTGGCGCCCACATCGATGCCCTTGGTGGGCTCATCCAGAATCACGATGCGCGGATCCAGCCCCAGCCACTTGGCGATCACCACCTTCTGCTGGTTGCCGCCGGACAGGCCGGACAACAGGGTGTCGGGTGAATGGGTCTTGATGCGCAGACGTTCAATCATGCGCTGGCACAACGCCGATTCGCGCACCTTGGACAGCCACACGCCACGCGCAAAACGCGAGAGGCCGGCCAAGCTGATGTTGTGCTCCACCGAGAAGCCCAGGATGCCGCCCTGGCGCTGGCGCTCTTCGGGCACATAGGCAATGCCGGCGGCAATCGCGTCGCCGGGGCGGCGCGCATGCAGGGTCTGGCCGCACACCACAAACTCACCACGCGCCGCGGGGTTCAGGCCCATGATGGCCAGCATGGCCTCACTGCGGCCCGAGCCCACCAGGCCGTAGAAGCCCAGAATCTCACCACGGCGCAGTTCGAAGGCCACGTTGTTGAATTCGGTGGGGTGCGACAGGTTCTTGACCGTCATCACCACTTCACCAGGAACGGAAGCAATGTGCGGGTAAATCTGGTCGATGGCGCGTCCGGCCATGAGCTTGACCAGCTCCTGCTCGGTCGCATCGGCAATTGCACCACTGCCCACGGCGGCACCGTCGCGCAGCACCACGTAGCGGTCCGCCACGGCAAAAATCTCATCGAACTTGTGGGTGATGAAGATCACGCCTACGCCCTGGTCGCGCAGCTGGCGCACGATGCCGTAGAAGTCGCGGATCTCGGCCTGCGACAGGGCGGCCGTGGGCTCGTCCAAAATGACCACCAAGGCCTTTTGCGAGAGAGCCCGCGCAATCTCCACCAGGTGGCGCTCGGCCAAGCTCAGGTCCTTCACCAAGGTGGTGGCCTGGAAGCGCGCGCCAATCTGGTCCAGCACGGCCTGGGCCTGCGTGTTCATGGACTTCCAGTCGATGAAGGGGCCGCGCATCAGGTGGCGCCCCACGTAAATGTTTTCGGCCACGCTGAGTTCTTCGAACATCACCGTTTCCTGGTGCACGGCCAAGATGCCTGCAGCCTGCGAGGCCTGTGCGTTGGCAAAGCTCTGGGTCACGCCATTGAGCGTGATCACCCCCTCGTCCACCGGCACCACGCCGGTGAGCATCTTGACCAGCGTGGACTTGCCCGCGCCGTTCTCGCCCACCAGGGCCAGCACTTCTCCGGCCCGTAAATCCAGGTCCACTCCGCGCAGCGCGTGGGTTGCGCCATAGCGCTTGTGGATGGTCCGCAGGCTCAGCAATACATCAGACATGATGAGAATCCAACATTCCAAAAAATAGGGGCATCTACCCGAGAGCGATGCCCCACGAACTTAGCCGTTCAACGACTCCGTCAGCCGGAGCGCTCCCTCACCAGAAACACCGCAGAACCGGCTGGGCCGGGCTGCTGGTGTTGCCCCCTGCAAGGGGGGTGGCGAAAGTGCGCAGCACTGCAGCCTGGGGGTGTTAGAAAAATTTCGCGAACTTCTCGACGTTGGAGGCATCGTACGTGAAAGGCTCGGACATGGCGGCTTCGCCCTTGTCGTCCAGTGTCACGGTGCCCACACGGCCCAGAGACACTTTTTCACCCGCCTTGCCCGTGACCTTGCCAGAGATGAACTGGCTGGCCGCGTAGATGGAGGAGTAGCCCAGGTCGATGGGGTTCCAGATGGCAAAGGACTTGACCGCACCGCTCTTCACGTGGCCAGCCATTTCAGAGGGCAGGCCCAAACCGGTCACGAAGATTTTTCCGACCATTTTTTCATCCTGCACGGCCTTTGCTGCTGCCGCCACACCCACCGTGGTAGGCGCAATGATGGCTTTCAGGTTGGGGTAGCTCTTGAACAGGCCTTGGGCTTCGCGGTAGCTCTTGTCGGTCTGGTCGTCACCATAGACCACGCTGACCAACTTCAGGCCCTTGTAGGCAGGCTGGGCCAGCACCTTCTTGGCTTCTTCAATCCAGATGTTCTGGTTGGTGGCTTGTGCGGTGGCGGACAGCACGGCCACTTCACCGGTGGAGCCGATGGCGTCGGCGGTCATCTTCACCAGCTTCTCGCCGATCAGCGGGTTGCTGGAGGGGTTCAGGTGCATCATGCGACCGTCTTTGCGCACGCCGGAGTCAAACGAGATGACCTTGATGCCGCGGTCCATGGCGCGCTTGAGCACGGGGGCCAGGGCGTCGGGGTCGTTGGCAGAAATCACAATGGCGGAGACCTTTTGCGCGATCAGCGAGTTGACGATTTCAATCTGGCCTTCGGCGGTCGCCTTGGCGGGGCCGGTGTAGATGATCTCGATGTTCTTGAGCTCCTTGGCGGCTTCTTGTGCGCCCTGGTTGGCAGCGTCAAAGAAGCCGTTGCCCAAGCTCTTCACCACGAGGGCGATCTTGTCGGCGGCAAAGGCGGGGCTGACCAGGGCGGCGCTCAGCGCGACGGCCAGCAGGGTCTTCAGTTGTTTCTTCACAATTGTCTCCTTATGTTGTTTCACAGAAAAATGGCCGCTTTGAGGCCGGTCTCGATACCGACAGCGGTGACCACCGCTGCCTGGTGTTCGATGGGGTTGGACAGTCGCGCACCGCGCTGCCCTTAAACAATGCCGCCGCTACCACCCACCACTGCCGGGCGATCCTTGGCAACCTGCTGTCGATAGCCGCTGGCGCGGTAGGCGCCCACAGGGTCGATGGCGCCGCCGGCTTCCAGCCGCACGCGCTGCAGGATGGGGCTGACATCGGTCTCAAAACCGCGTTTGAGGGCACGCGTCGCCATCAGCGCATCGTTGGCCGTCTGTGCTGCATCCAGTTCGGTGCGGTCCACGATCAGGGCTTGCGCATAGCTGCGTTGCACCTGGGCGGCGCTGGTCATCAGGCTTTCGATCGGATCGGTGACGTTGTGGCTTTGGTCCAGCATGTAGGCTGGGTCGAAGCCCGCCACGTTTTCATGGGCGGCCGAGACCAGTTCGTTGAACACCAAGAAGAGGCGGTACGGGGCGACGCTGCCAGCATCCAGGTCATCGTCACCGTACTTGCTGTCATTGAAGTGGAACCCGGCCAGTTTGCCGGCGGCAATGAGGCGGGCCACGATCATTTCAATGTTCACATTCGGTGCGTGGTGACCCAGGTCCACCAGGCACTGCGCCTTGACGCCCAGGGCGCTGGCAGCCAGGTAGCTGGAGCCCCAGTCCTGAATCACGGTGCTGTAGAACGCCGGCTCGCAGATCTTGTGTTCCAGAAACATGCGCCAGTCATCGGGCAGCGCGGCATAGATCTGCCGTGTACTTTCAAGATAACGGTCAAAGGCGCGACGGAAGTGCTGCTGGCCCGGGAAATTGCTGCCGTCGCCCACCCACACGGTGAGCGCCTTGCTGCCGAGTTGCTTGCCGATTTCAATGCATTCGATGTTGTGCGCCACGGCCTGGGCGCGGGTGGCGGCATCGGCATGCGTGAGGCTGCCAAACTTGTAGCTGTGGTCCTGGTCCTTCTGGTCGGAGAAGGTGTTGGAGTTCATGGCATCAAAACCCAAGCCATAGCCTTGGGCTTGCTCGCGCAGCGCATTCCAATCGCTGGTCTTGTCCCATGGAATATGCAAGGACACGGTGGGGGTGGCACGCGCCAGTTGCTGGATGACGCCGCAGTCCTGCAGCTTGTCAAACACATTGCGCGGCTCGCCCAGACCCGGGAAACGGGCAAAGCGCGTACCTCCGGTGCCCACGCCCCAACTGGGAATAGCCACACCAAACTGCGCCACTTTGTGTTTGATGGCGTCGATGTCGATATTGCGACGCGCCAGCTGTTCGCCCAGATACTCGTAGTCGGTATCAGCGTGGCGCTTTTGGGTGGCGTTATGGGCCTGGATCTGGTCTTGGGAAATGACGGACATTGCGTGCTTCTAAAAATTAACGGGGGAAGGCAGCCAAGTTGCCTGCGTCCACGTTGAGGATGTTGCCGGTGGATTTGGCTGCGAGTTCGCTGGCCAGGAAGTAGGTGGCCTCGGCAATGTCTTCGGGGAAGACGCTGCGCTTGAGCATGGAACGGTCGCGGTAAAAGGCTTCGAGTTCTTCCTCGCTCACCTTGTTGGCCGCAGCACGTTCCTGGCTCCAGGTACCCGTCCAGATTTTGCTGCCACGGATGACGGCGTCGGGGTTCACCACATTGCAGCGAATGCCCAGCGGTGCGCCTTCGAGCGCAAAGCTGCGCGAGAGCTGGATCTCGGCGGCCTTGGCCGCGCAGTAGGCCACGGCCTGGTTGCTGGCCACCATGCCGTTTTTGCTGGCAATGAAGACCATGGAGCCACCCACGGCCTGCGCCTTCATGAGGCGGAAGGCTTCACGACCCACCAGGAAATAGCCTGTTGCCAGAATGCTCTGGTTGCGGTTCCACAGCGCGAGCGTGGTGTCTTCCAGCGGGGCAGCAGAGGCAATGCCCGCGTTGGACACCAGAATGTCCACACCACCGTATTCGATGGCGGTACGGGCATAGGCCGCGATGACCGACTCTTCGCTGGTCACGTCGCAAACCACACCGCGCACCACGTCTTTGCCAAACTTCTTGGAGAGTTCGGCCACGGTGGACTCCAGCGCGGCGGCATCGATGTCAAGCAGCACGGCGCACACGCCCTCTTGCAACTGACGCTCCACAATCGCGCGGCCAATGCCACCAGCGCCGCCGGTGACCAGGGCTACCTTGCCGACCAGGGGCTTGGCCTTGGGCATACGCTGCAGCTTGGCTTCTTCGAGCAGCCAGTACTCGATGTCAAACGCTTCCTGCTCGGGCAGGCCCACATAGGTGTCAATCGCGTTCGCATCGCGCATCACGTTGATGGCGTTCACATAAAACTCGCCAGCAATGCGGGCCGTGGCCTTGTCCTTGGCGATGGCCACCATGCCGATGCGGGGCAGCAGGATGATGACGGGGTTGGGATCGCGCAGCGCCGGGCTGTTGGCGCGCTTGCAGCGTTCGTAATACGCGGTGTAGTCGGCGCGGTAGTCGGCCAGCTTGCTGGCGATAGCCTTGGACAGTTCGGCTCCGCCCAGGTTGTAGACCGATTCGTCCAGGATCAGCGGCTTGATCTTGGTGCGCAGGAAGTGGTCAGGGCAGGAAGTACCTAGAGCCGCCAGGCTTTGCAGCTGCTGGCTGTTCACAAACTCCATCACCACGGGCTGGCGGTCCACGTGCAGCAGCTTGTGGCCGCTCTGCGAGGCCTGGCCGCGCAACACGGGAAGCACGCGTGCCAGGATGGTGTCCTGGTCGGCGGCTTCCAGCGACACTACCTTGGCGCCGCCAAAGGGCACGGCCTTGCGGGCTTGGGCTTGCGCGGCGAGCCAGGTTTGGGCCTGCTCGATCACGGCCACGGTGTTCTCGTAGCAGCTGCGCGAATCATCCCCCCAGGTGAACAGGCCGTGGCCACCGAGCACCAGGCCCTTGAGGCCGGGATGAGCCGCTACATAGCGTTGCAGTTGCAGGCCCAGCTCGTAGCCGGGACGGCGCCAAGGCAACCAGCCAATGGTTCCGCCAAAGGCTTCTTTCGTGATGGCTTCGCTGTTGGCCATGGCGGCGATGGCGATGACCGAATCTGGGTGCATGTGGTCCACATGCGCAAACGGCAGGTAGGCATGCAGGGGTGTGTCGATGCTGGCGGCGCGCGGGTTCAGGTTGAAGGTGCAGTGCGGCAGGTAGCCCACCATCTCGTCTTCAAAGTCGGAGCCGCGGTAAATGCCTTGCAGCGCATTGAGCTTGTCCATGTACAGCGTGGAGAAGCCATCGAGCTTCATGGAACCCACGTCGCCACCCGAGCCCTTGACCCACAGCACCGACACATCCTTGCCGGTCAGCGGGTCCTTTTGGTTGATCTTGGCCGAGGTGTTGCCACCGCCATAGTTGGTGATGCGCAGGTCGGAGCCCAGCAGGTTGGAGCGGTACAGCAGCAGGTTGGGTTGGTCCAGCTTGGCGGCGTGGTCCTGGTTCCAGACGGGGAACGGGACGGGTTGGGAGCGAGTGGTCATGGGCAATGCAGTTACGAAGAATTGGTGTAACTGTAGGCAGGCAAAGCTATAGGCACAACGCAGACTTTTTTATGAAATCGATCAGAAAGTCTGATAGATGACTAGAATGCGCCCCAACCCATGCCTCCGTACCCGGCCACCCGGGAAGCACACGGGGATCAGCCGCCCAATCCCTAGGGAAAACACCGATGAAAACTCGCTCCACCGCCTTAGCGCCCGCACGCAAAGCCCTAGGGAAATCCCGCAGACTTCCGGTGGCAAACCCTGAGCCACAGAGTGGGAAACGCGACCTGCGGCTCAAAAACCTCACGCTGCGCCAGTTGCGCCTGTTCGAGGCCGTGGCTACGCAGCTGAGCTACTCACGGGCAGCCGAGCAGATGAGCGTGACGCAGCCCGCCGTGTCCATGCAAGTGCAGCAGCTGGAGGCCGAGCTGGGCCTGCAGCTGCTGGTGAAGGCGGGCAAAAAAGTGAGCCTGAGCCAGGCCGGCGAAGAGATGCTGCGCCAAGCACGGCGCATCCTGAACCAGGTCACGATCGCAGAGGAGGCTATTGGCGCGTTCCACGACGCTGCCGGCGGCCATGGCGGCCTGCTGCACCTGGGTGTGGTGTCATCGGCGCACTATTTTGCGCCGGCCCTGCTCATGGCGTTTGCCGAACACTGGCCCGGTGTGAAGTTCAAGCTTACGGTGGACCGGCGCGAGACCATTCTCGCCATGCTGCAGGACCACCAGCTGGACGTGGCGATTGCAGGCTATCCGCCATCCGAAGCAGATGTAGAGGCCGAGACCTTTGCGCAGAACCCCCACTGCGTGGTGGCCGCCGCCAACCACCCGCTGGCCAAGAAACGCCGCATCCACTGGGATGCGCTGCGCGACGAACCCTTTATCTTTCGCGAGCCAGGTTCCGCCACGCGGCAGTTTTTTGACCATCTGCTGCAGGCCCAATCACTGCCGGTGCGGGTGACCATGGAGCTATCGGGCAACGAGACCATCAAGCAAGCCGTGATGGCGGGCATGGGCATCAGCTTTCTGTCGGCCCACACCTTCCAGGTCGAGATCGAGGCCGGCAAGCTGGCCGTGCTGCACATGGAGGACATGCCCAAGATGCTGGACTGGTGCCTGCTGCACCGGCGCGACTCGGCGCTCAGCGGGGTGAATGGGGCCTTTCGGGAGTTTGTGCTGGAACACGGCCCGCGGCTGGTGCAGTGCCGCATGTAAAACAAAAACGGGAGCCCGAAGGCTCCCGTACCGAGGTGGATCGCTGAGCCGTACTTAGCGGTGCAACACGTCGCGGATCGTTGCGGCCAGCTCCTCTTCCACAAACTTGGCGATGTAGGCATCGGCCCCCACGCTTTTCACATGGCTCTCGTTGGTCGACCCGGTGAGCGATGAGTGGATGATGACCGGGATATGGTTGAAGCGGCCATCCTGTTTGATGTTGCGCGTGAGCGTAAAGCCGTCCATTTCCGGCATTTCCAGGTCGGTGAGCACCAGGGCCACCTTGTCCTTGATGGACTTGCCTTCGGCCGTGGCCGCAGCCTGCAGGACCTGCAAGCGCTCCCAAGCTTCCTTGCCAGTCTTGGTCATGATGTAGGGCACATCCATGGACTTGAAACCCTTTTCGATCATCATGCGGGCCACAGCCGAATCGTCGGCCGCCAGGATGACCTGGCCTGGCTCCAGCCGGAGCTTGGGGATGCCCTTGGCATCTTCCAGCTTGACTTCCTGGGGCATCACGTCGCGCAGGATTTGCTCCACGTCCAGCACCTGGGCCAGGCGCGTGTTTTCAGCGGCACCATCCAGGCGTGCGATGCTGGTCACCAGCCCGCCGCCCGAATTTTCGGCCGACAGCACATGCTTCCACTCCAGGCGCACGATTTCATTGACCTCTTCCACCGCAAACGCCTGGGTGGTGCGCGCAAACTCAGTCACCAGCAGAATGCCCAGGCCCTTGGTGGGCTTGCAGCCCACCACCATGGGCAGATTGATCACGGTGATCATCTGGCCGCGGATGTTGGCCACGCCCATCACCTCGGGTGGCGAGTTCACCATGGCGGTGATCTCGGGCATCACCAGAATTTCGCGCACCTTGAACACGTTGATGCCAAACAGCTCGCGTCGGTCGTTATTGGCGGCCTCCCCCAAGCGAAACAGCAACAGTTCAAACATGCTGTTGGCGGCCAGGTTGGTCCGCTCGTCAATCTCGCGCATCTCTTTGCTCATGGGGTCCGTCCTTTTGAAGGCTTCAAGGTTGCTGTGCTGCCATGGTAACGCCATCCAGCCTATTTCGGCCAGAGCACCCACATCTGCAGCGGCTGGCGCATCCGCCCGGCCAAATCGCCCGCATCGGCGCCCCAACCCGCGAAGTAATCGGCACGCACAGCCCCCGTAATGGCGCTGCCTGTGTCTTGGGCCAGCACCAGTTTTTGCAGGTTGGTTTGAGGCCCAGGCGAGGCAAGCCACACGGGTGTGCCGTAGGGAATGCTACCCGGGTCCACTGCGATGGAGCGTCCCGGCGTCAGTGCAACCCCCTGCGCGCCACGGGGGCCAAATCCGGCCTCCAGATCGGACAGGGTTTCTTCCTTGAAGAAGACCACGCGCGGGTTGGCCCACAGCAACTCCTGCTGGCGCCCCGGGTTTTGCACCAGCCAGGCCTTGATGCCAGGCCAGGAAGCGTCCTTGATCAGGCCCTGGTCCAGCAGCCAGCGGCCCACGCTGCGGTAGGGCTGGTCGTTGGTACCGGCATAGGCTAGGCGCACCCAGCGTTGGCCACCGTCGGCCTGGGTCATGCGCACCCGACCAGAGCCCTGGATCTGCAGCACCAGGGCATCCACCGGGTCGGCCATGTAGGCCAGGACCCGGCCCTTGAGCGCGGCTTGGGCCTCCGGCAGCGTGTCGATTTCCTGGCGCGTGTACCAGGGTTTGCGCTGGGCCAGCGTGGCCGGCGGTTGGTACAGCGGCACGCTGAATGCCGCGCTGGGCACGCGGCTGGCTTCAATTACAGGCTCAAAGTAGCTAGTCAGCAGCCCCGTGGCCTCGCCTTGCGACGACTCCACACGGTAGGGCTGCAGGCGCTGCTGCATCCAGGCGCGCTGCTCGTCAGCGGTACCGATGCTCAGGCGCCGTACTTCCGAGCACAGCGCGGCCAGCGGTGCCTGCGGCTTTTCACAGCTCTTGATCCAGGCGTTCCAAGCCTCGAACAGATTGTCCTGGCCCCAACCGGGCAGCTCGGTCCAAGGCACGGGCACCCAGCGTGCCCGCGGCTGCGCCAGCGTGCCAGGCACCACCGCGGCGGCTGGCGCAGCCGCCCGCGGCGTCTCCACCGGGGCCGGCTCCTGCAAAGACACACTACCGCAGGCCGCCAGCATTCCTACAATGGCAGCTATTGCGCACCACGCCAGGACACGAACCATGACATTGCTACTGCTGGAGGCCCTGGGGGCCGGACTGATATTCATTGCCATCATTTGGTGGACCATGTTTTCAGGCCGCCAAAGCGGCGAACTACCCGAGGACCACCGGGACCAACCCACCGACACCGCGCCGAAATAAAGGGCTCAACAAGACCGCCAGCCCGCGCAATCATTGCGCAAGCAGCTACTAATTTCATAGCAAACTGCATCACAGCACACGGTGCTGCAGCGAAGGCAGCTGTGAACGGCACTGCTGCAGACGCGCCGAATCCAGCTCGGCCAAGACCACGCCAGCCCCTTGTGCCTGCTCAGCCAGCACCTGGCCCCAAGGATCGATCAGCAGCGTCTGACCCCAGGTGCGCCGTCCGCTGGGATGCACACCGCCCTGGGCCGCTGCGGCCACAAACGACAGGTTCTCGATGGCACGGGCGCGCAGCAGGACTTCCCAGTGCGCCTGCCCGGTGACATGGGTAAAGGCGCTGGGCGCGAGGATCAGGTCCACTCCCCTCTGCGCATAGGTGCGGTACAGCTCGGGAAAGCGCATGTCGTAGCACACGCTCATACCCACCTGCCAGGTGTGGCCGTCATGGGACGGCAGCGCAAATGTCATAGGCGTACTTCCACGCTCCAACACACGGGATTCGTCGTAGCTCTCCACCCCGTTGTCGTAGCGAAACAGATGGATCTTGTCGTAGCGCGCCACGCACTGGCCCTGGGGGTTGAAGGCCAACGAGCTGTTGAACACCCGGTCAGGCTGGCCTGCACTCAGCGGCAAGGTGCCCGCGACGATCCAAAGACCCAGGTCGCGTGCCGTCTGCGCCAAAAAGTCCTGCATGGGTCCGCTGCCAAAAGGCTCTTGGATAGCCAGCTTGTCGGAATCCCGCTGGCCGATCAAGCAAAAGTACTCTGGCAGCACCGCCAGCTCAGCCCCTCCCTTTGCGGCCTGGGCGAGCAATTTGCCGGCCTGGTCAAGGTTCTCCGACAGCACGCCGGTGGACACCATCTGGATGGCAGCAACTTTCATGGCAACACTCCTGGATTCATCGACACACGCGCCTCAGCGGCGCTCCACCTTGGTGACACGCGGCTCCAGCCAAGTGCCGTCTACCGTGAACTCCTGGGTCGCCGCATTCACCAGCGGACCCCGCAAAATCAACTGGGCCAAAAACGTGCTCAGCCCCACCACAGGGTTGACGATGCTGGCAATCACCGAGGCACTGCCCGCGTTGATTTCGGGCACCACCACCACACGCAGGCTCTGCGTCTCCTTGGCAATATCGGCTTGGCCTTCCATCAGCACCGCAGCATTCACGCCCTTCATCTGCAGGTTGGAGGTGCGCGCAATGCCCTGCTCAATGGCGATGTCACCCCGGAAGAAATCAAATGCAAAGCCCTCGCTGAACACATCGCGGAAATCCAGCGTCAGACGGCGTGGCAACGACTGCAAGCTCAACACCCCCAGCAGCTTGGCAATGCCGGGCTCGGCCTTGAGGAACTGGCCGGTCTCCACATTCACATTGAATTTGCCGGCCATGCTGGGGTAGTCCACGGTGAGGGGGGAGCCCAGCCACGCCACCTGGCCCTCCACCTTGCCCTTGCCGCGGCGCACCACGCCAGTCATGCCAAAGCGGTTCAGCAGCTCACCAGCATCGTTGATGTCGAGCTTGAAGTTCAGCACGGTACGTCGGCGTTCACGCGTGCTGCCGGTCGCGCCGGCGCTGTTCATGTTCGCCCAGTTGCCGCTGGCGGTAAGGCTGGCCTCGGGCGTCTGGATGTTGAAGCGGTTCAGGCGCCATTCACGGGCTCCGGTGGTACCCAGGTTCACGGCCTCGATGTCCACCCGACCCAGCTTTTTGCCGCGCAGGTCGAAGTCTTCCACCTCAATGTCCAGCGCCGGAATGCTGCTGGGCTGTTCGTCAAGCAGGCTTTCCACATCTTGCGCCGTGCTTTGGCCCACGGCCAACCGCGCCAGGCGGGCGTACAGGCGTCCCGCGTTGCTGCCCGTGGGCTGGCGGTATTCGACATAACCACTGAGCTCCGTCGCATCCAGATTGGCACGCCAGACCAGGCCGTCGCGCCCACCACCGACCACCACGTTGTTGAGCTTGCGGCCCGAAAGCGTAAGTTCACGCGCGCGCACCGCCATCACTGTGGGCATGTAGCCCATGAGGGCAGACGACCCAGATGCCGCTGCATTGCTGGCGGGGCTCCCACCCGTGGTGCGGTTCAGTACCTCGGTCCAGGCATCCAGGTCCACACCTGGCACGTTCAAGTTGGCCACTACCCCCTCGTCGGGCAGCGGCGCCGACTCATCGGCCGCCAGCCCCACGCCAATGGCACCGCGCAACACGCGCGCATCGCTGCCAGAAATGTCGCGCTGGTAAATCACGGATGCCAGGGTACCCACGCTGAGTTGCAATTGGTCTTGCAGGCGCAGCGCAGCACCTGCAGCCTGCGGGGTGCGTAGCAGAGAAGTTTCCAGTCGCACAGGCAGCGTTGCTTCCGCCGTCTTGGCAAACGGGGCCGGCAAGCTGAGCGCCATACCGGTCAGCGAACTGCTGATCTGCAGCTCCGGCACGCCATTGCGCAGCCCGAGCACAGCCGTGTAGGCGGCGGACCCGCTCGCATAGCCCGCCAGGCGCGTGGCCAGGCCCAGCTCCTTGGCCTGGCGCAGGCCCTCAGCCGTGGCCGTGCCCTGCATACGTAGCACGGGCGCAGCAGCCACGCGCGTGGCCGCCGGCACCGGTGCGGCGCTGTGCATGTTCAAACCGCCCTCGATACGTACATCGCCACCCAGTGCGCGGGCTTGGGTGCCAGTGACCGTGAAGCCTGATTCCGTGAAGGCCAGCGTGCCGCGGGCACGCGTCAGGCGTGGAGTGTCTGTGGTGATTTGCAACTCGTTGCCGGCCAGTGTGACCTGCCCCTGCACCGTCGTGCGGTTGACATCGGTGATCGGTACACCCAGTTTGAGGCGGTAGTCCGCATTGCCGGTGGCCGAGGCCTTGGCCAGCACACCGCCCAACATGCCGCCCAGCGGCGAGGTATTCACAATGCCCAACACCTCCGCCACGGGGCCGCTGGCCTCCGCGTTGACAGCCAGCGTGGCGCCATGGAACAGGTGGTTAATGGTGGCGTCGGCCTTGGTGATGCGCAGACCAGCGCTGTTGGCGAAGCCCCCCTTGGCACCGTTGACCTGCAGGGTTTCATGGTCAATGACCAGCTCGCCCGACAGCTGGGACAGCACCGGCCAGGGCAGACTGTCCTTGGGCAGCAAAAACGCGGGGGCAAATGCAAAGCTGGCGTTTTGCACATTGCCAGAGATGCGGAAGTCGCCCTGTTTGGCATCGGTGAACGGGAACTTGGCCAGATCCCCCTTGACCTTGAACTTCACCCCATTCGCCACACCGCCCACGATGGCGGTTTGCAGGTAGGTGCGGACTTCTTTTTCGATGACGTTGGGCAGGTAACGGTACAGCTGCGTGCCACTCACCTGGCTGGCCGTCCCCTGCAAATCCAACACACCGGGATAGCGGCTATGCGCCTTGGCGCCTGCGGGGCCGGGGTCGGCGGTTTGCCACTTCACCTGCAGATCGGCCTGGCCGTCGGCATTGCTGAAATGCAGGCTGGGAATACTGAGCTTGAGATCGTCGCCTTTGCGCGTCCACTCGATGGCGGCACTCAGCTCATCCACAGCGATCACGGGTTCATCCATCACCCCCAGCAGGTCCAACACCCCCTTGTGCATCGCCACACTGGCTTTGCCGCCCAGCTGGTTCAGGTCAAAGTCCAGGTCCGCGCCCTGAAAGCCTTGCGTTGGCACACCGTCCCGCGTGCCCGCGCTGAGCGCTAGACGCACCACCCGCCCTTTGGCCGCATACACACTGGGCTGCTCGGGCGAGCCCTGCCAGCTGGCCTGCAGGCTCTCCACCAGGCCCTGAGGGCCGAAGTACCCCATCTGCGCACGCAAGGCCTCGTCCAGTGGCAAGCGCTTGGCGATTTCGCCCATCGCCGCCAGGTCCAGTCGATCCGCCGAGAACTCGCCACGCGCCGGCGTCCTGGCGCCCGCCGCAAACAGGGCCAGACGCACATTGCCACCGGGCCAGTGCAAACCGTCCTGCGTATCAAAGGCCAGGGACTCGGTGGACACCTCAAAACCGCCATCCAGGCGGCGAGCGCCCAGGCGACCGGCCACCCGGGTCAGGTTCAACGGCCCCAGCTTGGGGTCCACCGTGGCCTCGACGTCGCGCAGTAGCACGTCGGCCGTGGCTCCTAGAAAGCCGCCCCGCACCACATCGGCCCATACACGCAGGCTGCCCACCCCCTTGGCCACGTCCACACCCACATCAGCATAGGGACGCAACAGCGACACATCGACGTGCGTCAGGTTGGCGTACAGCTGACCGGTCCAAGCGCGCCAGTTGCCCGCATCGGCCGAAAGCAAGGGCTGCTTGAATACGCCCATGACGCTGAGCCGCTCGCCCCACTGCGGGGGTGGGTCGGCATCCAGGCGCAGTGCGTGGGTATGCAAGCGGTTGCGCAGCACCACATCCACATTGCTCAGCGCCAGCGGCGGAGCGCCACGCAGCTCATCAGTCCAGCGCACCGTGCCGTGGCGCAGCGCCACCTCGGTCTGCGAAAACACCCAGTCGGCCGCGGCGGTATCGGTGCTGTCGCCGGCGGGCAGCGGCAGTCCGGCAATCCAGACCTGGCCATCCACAGCGCGGCGGATGTCCAGCACGGCGCCGTCCACATACAACTGCTCAAAACCCAGGTTCAGCAGCGAGTGGGGCGACAGTGCGGCAATGACCGAGGGGAGGCGCAGGGCTTCACGGCCCTGCGGGTCCAGCAAGCGCACATCGGTCAGCTCCACCGAGGGAATCAGGCCATTGGATTTGGTGTCAATGGCGCCAATGCGCACCGTCACGCCCAGCACGGTGGAGGCCCGTTGCTCCAGCCACGGGCGAAGTTCGCCAATTCGCGGCACAATCAGAAAATGCAATCCCCCCCACACCACGGCCATCGCGATCCATGCTGATGCCAGCAAGCGAAGCGCCCATTTCGCGCTCACGGCAAGCGCTTTGAGCCAAGGCGAAGGGACAGGTGTCAAATCATTCATCGTGCATCGGGACTATGTCAGGAATTATGACCCGCATTGAGTCTTCCCCTTGGGCGGAGGGCTCCCGCTTTGGCCAGCGCATTCGGCGTCGCTACGAGGCACAACGCTCCCTGTTACCTCCCGGAATCCCGGACCGTGCGACGCTGCAGGCGCTGTACCAAGCCTTGCGCGCCAGCCAGCCCGATGCGGCTACGGCCCTGCGCATCACGCGCCAGCTGGTGCTGGAGCGTCTGGTGGAGCTCGATTGCGGTGGGCTGGCCGACCTGACCCACGTGACCCGGGTGATGACCGAACTGGCCGAGTGGGCCCTGGACGTGGCCTACCGCGAAAGCTTTGCCACCCTGCAGGAAGTGCATGGTGTGCCCCAAACCCCCCAGGGCGCGCTGTGCCAGTTGTGCATCATTGGCATGGGCAAGCTGGGTGCCCGCGAACTCAATGTCTCCAGCGACATCGACCTGATTTATGTCTACGACCAGGACGGCGATACGGCCGGTACTCCGGAGGGCCGGGGCCGCATCTCCAACCAGGAGTTCTTCGCCAAGATGGTCAAGGCCATCTATGCGCTGGTGGGAGACACCACCGAGCATGGCTTTGTGTTCCGCGTGGACCTGGCCCTGCGCCCCAATGGCAACTCGGGCCCGCCCGCCGTGTCACTGGGAGCACTCGAAGAGTACTTCCATGTGCAGGGCCGCGAGTGGGAGCGCTTTGCCTGGCTCAAAAGCCGGGTGGTCGCCCCCCAACAGGCCATTGGCTCCAGCTGCGCACAGCAGCTGCGCGGGATCGTGGTGCCTTTTGTGTTTCGCCGCTACCTGGACTACAACGTGTTCGACTCCCTGCGCGGGCTGCACCGCCAGATCCGCGACCATGCCTCCAAGCGCAGCGCAGGCCGCCCCGAGCGCAGCAACGATGTGAAGCTGTCGCGCGGCGGCATTCGGGAAATCGAATTCACCGTGCAGCTGCTGCAGGTGGTCCGCGGTGGCCAGTACCCCGAGCTGCGCACCCGCCCCACGGTGAGCGCGCTGCAGCGCCTGGTGGTGGCCGGGCTGATGCCGCAGGCCACGGCCGACGGCCTGGCGCAGGCCTATGTATTTTTGCGCCTGGTGGAGCACCGCATCCAGTACCTGGACGACCAGCAAACCCATGTGTTGCCCACCGACGAGACCGATCTGCGCTGGATTGCCAACACGTTAGGGCTGCACGACGGCTGTGCCCTGCTGCAAACGCTGGACCTGCACCGCGAGCTGGTGGCACAGGAGTTTGACGCCCTGCTGGGCGGCGCCCCCTCGGAATGCCGCGGCGGCAGCTGCGGCGGCAAGGGCGCGGGTGCCACGGCCAGCGACCTGGACACCGTGCTGGAGCAGCTACAAGGGCTTTTCAAGGAGCGTGTGGCCTCCTGGCGTGAGCACCCACGCGTGCTGGCGCTGAAAGAGGAATCGCGCGCGCGCCTGGGCCGGCTGGTGCTGCGCACCGGCCAGTGGCTGGCCGAGGGCCGCGTGGCGGAGGATGCTGCCGTGCGCCTGGTGGACTGGATGGAACCGCTGCTGCGCCGCGAGAGCTACCTGGCCATGCTGCTGGAGCGCCCCAAGGTGCATGAGCGCCTGCTGCGCATGCTGGGCGCCGCACGCTGGCCCGCGCGCTACCTGCTCAAGCACCCGGGCGTGATCGACGAGCTGGCCAGCAATGCGATTCTGGAAGAACGGTTTGACGCCACGGCCTTCGAACAGGACCTGGAGCGCCGCATGGCCTCGCTGCAGGGCAGTGCGGAAGACGACGACGAAGCGCTGCTGAACCTGCTGCGCCGCGCCCACCACGCCGAGGTGTTTCGCACACTGGCGCTCGATGTGGAGGGCGTGCTGACCGTGGAGCAGGTGGCCGACGACCTGAGCGCGCTGGCCGAGAGCGTGCTGCGCGTGACCACCCGCTGGTGCTGGGAGCGGCTGAAGAACCGGCACCGGCCCGACCACCAGTTCTCCATCATTGCCTATGGCAAGCTGGGTGGCAAGGAGCTAGGCTATGGCTCGGACCTGGACATCGTGTTTGTCTACGACGATGCTGACGAACGCGCTGGCGAGGTCTACGCTGCACTGGTGCGCAAGCTCATCAACTGGCTGACGGTGAAAACCGGCGAAAGCGACCTCTACGAGATTGACACCGCGCTGCGGCCCAATGGCAACTCCGGCCTGCTGGTGACCAGCTTTGACGCTTACGCCAACTACCAGCAGCAACGCGGCAGCAACACCGCCTGGACTTGGGAACACCAGGCCATGACACGTGCCCGCTGCGTGCTCGGCACGCCGGCCTTGCAGGCCCGCTTTGACGCCGTGCGCGCCGCCGTGATTGGCGCCGTGCGCGAGGAAACCGGACTGCGCCAGGAAATAGGCAGCATGCGTGAGAAGGTACGCAGCGCCCACCCCGTGAAAGGGACACAGTTTGATGTGAAACACAGCCCTGGCGGCATGGTGGACATCGAATTTGCGGTGCAGTTTCTGGTGCTGTCACAGGGCTGCCGCCACCCCGAGCTGCTGGACAACGTGGGCAACATCGCCCTGCTGTTACGCGCCCAGGCCTGTGGCCTGCTGCCGGCCCCCGTCGGCGAAAACGCGGCCCAGGCCTACCGGGTGCTGCGCCAGATCCAGCACAAGGCACGGCTCAACGAAGAGCCCACCCAGGTGGACGAAGCAGCGGCGCAGCAAGAACGCGCCGCAGGCCTGGCGTTATGGACTGCCGTGTTTGGCAGTTCGTGAGAATTTTAGGGCTCTAGCCCCCGTGGAATATGCGCGAGCAGCTATTCTTTTTGTAGCGCCAGTGGGGCCATAAAACCCGCCGTCACTGAACCCTTCTCGGACTGTCCCAACGTATGCGTGCTTTTGTGTGGATGACCGGTGCCCTGGTGTCGTTTTGCCTGATGGCCATTGGCGGGCGTGAGCTGGCTGGTGGCATTAACACCTTCCAGATCCTGTTGTCGCGCAGTGTGATCGGTTTGCTGGTGGTCAGCGCCATCATCTGGCGCAGGGGAAACCTGGGGCTTTTCCGCACCCGGCGCCTGAAGCTGCAGGTGGGGCGCAACCTGTTCCACTTTTTCGGGCAGTACGGCTGGTTTCTGGGCCTGGGCCTGCTGCCACTGGCGCAGGTGTTTGCGCTGGAATTCACCACCCCGCTGTGGACGCTGCTCATTGCGGCGCTGTTCCTCAAGGAAACGCTGACTGCGCGCAAGACGGTGGCGATTGCACTGGGTTCCATCGGTGTAGTGCTGATCCTGAACCCCGGTGGCGACATCGTGAACCCGGCGGCGCTGTATGTGCTGGGAGCCGCGGTCTGCTACGCGCTGTCCTATGTGGCGACCAAGTCCCTGTCCACCACCGAGAACCCGCTCACCATCCTGTTCTACATGTGCCTGGTGCAGCTGCCGCTGGGCGTGGCGCTGAGTGCCGGCCATTTTGTGCTGCCCACGCTGGTGCAGTGGATGTGGCTGACCCTGATCGGGCTCAGCGCGCTGACCGCCCATTTCTGCCTGACCCACGCGATGAAGACCGCCGAGGTCAGCGTGGTGGTGACGCTAGACTTTCTGCGCCTACCGCTGATTGGCGTGGTGGGCATGGCGCTCTATGGCGAGGGTTTCAAGCCCATGCTGCTGGTCGGCGCCGCGCTCATGCTGGTGGGCAACCTCGTCAACGTCTACAAGCCACGCGCCAAGGCTGCGGACTGAACCGCCCTCAGCGGGCGCGGATGCGCTGCACCAGCTTGGTGGTGGAATAGCCCTGCACAAAGGGCAACGCCAGGGCCCGTCCGCCCCAAGACTCCACGAGCGCCGTTTCAGGCAATTTGGCCATGTCGTAGTCGCCGCCCTTGACCAGGATGTCGGGGCGGATCTGCGCAATGATTTCCACCGGTGTGTCCTCGCCAAACCAGGTCACCAGGCTCACTGCTTCCTGACTGGCCATCACGATGGCGCGGTCGGCCTCTGCGTTCAGGGGTCGGTCATCCCCCTTGCCCAGGCGCTTGACCGAGGCATCGGTGTTCAGCGCCACGATCAGGCTGCCACCCAATGCGCGGGCCTGCGCAAGGTACATCACGTGGCCGCGGTGCAACACGTCGAACACCCCGTTGGTGAACACCCAGGGCCGGGGCAAATGCGCCAGCGCGCCCGCCAGCGCGTCCGAGGGCACAATTTTTTGAAGAAATGCGGGAGACTGGTCGATAGATTCCATGACGAAGATGCTAGCAGCACGCCGTTTCCCCGAATCACTGGCCAGACCCAGCCTATGGACATTGCATAATTCGCCGACTTCTATGCACCTCGTTCCCGTCAACGTCGAATCCATCCGCATCGGCCAACCGCTGCCGTTCCCCTTGATGGACAAGAACGGCGTTTTGCTGGCCAAAAAAGCCTTTGTTGTAGCCACGCGCCAGGACCTGGACGAAATCTCCCAGCGCGGCGGCGGCCTCTACATCGACGTCGCCGACTCCGAGGCCCACCACCGCGCCTACGTGGAACGCCTGCATGGCCTGGTGCGCGAAGACAAAACCCTGGGCCAGATCGCCGGCACACAAATCACCAACGACACCACGGCCGCCGAACGCGCCGCTGCGGATGACCGCATGGACTGGCTGGACCTGCAGGAGGTGGCCAACTCGCTGCTGCGCGAGACCCAGCCGGCCATGTTCCGAGAGCGGATGGTGCGCCTGCTGCGCCAGCTGCAACGCAATATGCAGCGCAACGCCGATGGCACGCTGTTTGCGCTGATCTACCTCTCTGCCACCGACACCCGCATGTACAGCGCCACCCACGCCATGCTGGTCAGCGTGATGTGCCACCTGGCCGCCAAAGAGGTGCTGAATTGGCCAGAGGCCGACCAGATCCTGGTGGCCCAGGCCGCATTGACCATGAACATCGGTATGACCGATCTGCAGGACCGGCTGGCCGTTCAGCTGGAGCCGCCGTCGCAGGCACAGCGCGCAGCGATCGACACGCACGCCGAGCGTTCGGCCCAGATGCTGCAGGCCATGGGCGTGGGCGACCATGACTGGCTGGCCGCCGTGCGCGACCACCACCGCCAGGCCCCCGGGCGCCTGGCCGACCGCACCCGTCCCCAGCGCCTGGCCCGGCTGATCCAGCGCGCAGACATGTTTGCCGCCCGCCTGGCGCCGCGCGCGGCACGGGTACCGCTGGCACCCGCCGCGGCCATGCAGGCCTGCTACTTTGACGAGGTGAAGGCGATTGACGAGGCAGGTGCGGCACTCATCAAGGCCGTGGGGATTTACCAACCAGGCTCGTACGTGCGGCTGGCGACGAATGAGATTGCCGTGGTCATCAAGCGCGGGGCCAATACCACCACACCGCGCGTGGCCGTGCTGGTGAACCGCAGCGGCATTCCGACGGTGGAGCCCACCATCCGCGATACCAGCCTCAAGGAATACCGCATCGTCGCCAGCGTGGCGCACCGTGAGGTGAAGGTGCAAATCAACCTCGAGCGGCTGCTGCCGCTCACGGCCATCCCCGCGTCAGACCGGCCGTGGTGAGGCTACGGCCTCCAGCGAGACGCCGAGCTCGCGGGCCAGTTCCTTGCGGTATTTGTTGAGCTCTTGCACCGTGGTGAAGCTGCGCTCCATAAGCAGGCTCATGTTGTGCAGAATGCGCTCGACCACCTTGGTTTCCCAGACCGCATCGAAGTTGATCTGCTTGTCCAGCCAGTGCTCCAGCCACTCGGGGTTGGGCAAGCGGCTTTGCACGGTGTCACGCGGAAACAGCGCCTTGTTCACATGCAGGTTGGTCGGGTGCAAGGCCTGAGCCGTGCGGCGGGCCGATGCCATCAGCACGCCCACTTTGGCAAACGCACTCTTGGCCTCCACGCCGAAATTGCTGATCGCGCGCTTCATGTAACGCAGGTAGGCGCCGCCATGGCGGGCTTCGTCCTGGCTGAGCTTGGTGTAGATCGCCTTGATCACGGGTTCGGTGTGCCATTCGCTGGCGCGGCGGTACCAGTGGTTGAGGCGAATCTCGCCGCAAAAGTGCAGCATTAGCGTTTCCAGCACGGGGGCGGGGTCAAACTCGAAGCGCACAGCGTGCAACTCTTCCTCGGTGGGCGCCATGTCGGGGCGGAAGCGGCGCAGGTACTCCATCAGCACCAGCGAGTGCTTTTGCTCTTCAAAGAACCAGATCGACATGAAGGCGGAAAAGTCGCTGTCACCGCGGTTGTCCCGCAAGAACATCTCGGTGGCCGGCAACGCAGCCCACTCGGTGATGGCATTCATCTTGATCGTGGCGGCCTGCTCGTCGGAGAGCTGGCTGGCGTCGAACGCATCCCATGGGATGTCCTTGTCCATGTCCCAACGGACCGATTCCAGCTGTTTGAAGAGTTCAGGGTAGAGCATGACAACCTTTCAATGCGGCCCAATTTTAGTCTTGACGTGTGTCAGGACCTTGACACACCGATGGCTTTTTCATGACAAGCCAAGGCCTTGGCCTCAATTGTGACCCATTGATTCGATAAATTACCACATAGTCACAAAATTACTTTATAGTTCAAACTATGAAAATCGCCATTGTTGGTTCCGGCATCTCCGGCCTCGCCGTCGCCCACACGCTGCGCGGCCAGGCCGAGCTCACACTGTTCGAGGCAGGCAGCTACTTTGGCGGCCACACCCACACGGTGGACGTAACGCTGCCCGGCCCGCACGGCCCTCTGACCCAGGGGGTGGACACCGGCTTCCTGGTGTTCAACGAGCGTACCTATCCGAATCTCATTGCGCTACTGGCCGAACTGGGCGTGGACACGGCCAAATCGGACATGTCGTTCTCGGTGCAGGTGCCGGGCGCCAAGGCGGGCGCGCCGCTGGAATGGAGCGGCTCGTCGCTCAACACCGTGTTTGCCCAGCGCAGCAACCTGGCAAACCCACGCTTTCTGCGCATGCTGCGCGATGTGTTGCGCTTCAACCAGTTGGCCACCGACATTGCCGTGCGCAACGCAGAAGCCGAGCTCATGCAGCCTCTTAGCGAATTTTTGGTCCAACACCAGCTCAGCGCCGAGTTCCGCGACTGGTATTTCCTGCCCATGCTGGGCTGCATCTGGAGTTGCCCCACCGACCAGATGCTGCAGTTTCCCGTCGCCACCATGATCCGGTTCTGCCATAACCATGGTCTGATCCAGGTCAGCAACCGCCCCCAGTGGTGGACCGTGACTGGCGGCGCCAAACACTATGTGGAAAAGATCGTGGCCCAGGTGGCCGACAAACGCCTGAACACGCCAGTGCAGCTGGTGGAGCGCACAGCCGACGGCGTGCTGATCACCAGCAACGGCCAGACCGAGCGCTTTGACAAGGTGGTGCTGGCCAGCCACTCCGACCAGTCACTGGCGCTGCTGGCCGACGCCACGGCGCAAGAACGCGCCACGCTGGGCGCCATCCGCTACCAGGCCAACCGGGCCGTGCTGCACACCGACACCACGGTGTTGCCGCGCGCACGCCGCGCCTGGGCCGCCTGGAACTACGAGCGCAGTGCGGATGGGGCGCAGGACGCCACCCGCGTCTGCCTGCACTACCTGCTGAACATGCTGCAACCCCTGCCGTTTGCACAAAGTGTGGTCGTGTCGCTGAACCCGGTGCGTGAGATTGCGCCCGAACAAGTGCATGGCAGCTTTGACTATGCCCACCCGGTGTTTGACCTGGCCGCCATCCGCGCGCAAGGCGAAGTGGGCGCCCTGCAGGGCCAGAAGCACACTTATTTCTGCGGCGCCTGGACGGGTTACGGCTTCCACGAGGATGGCCTGAAATCCGGCCTCGGCGTGGCCAAACGTCTGCAGGCCGTGTTGGCCGCCGAGGCCTGACCACCATGCGCACAGCACCTACGCCTCCTGTGTCGGCCGCCCCCGCCGTGGCCCAGCTGGGCTTCGGCCAGGTGCGGCACACGCGGCTGCGCCCAGTGCGCAACGCGTTTGCCTACGGCACCTACTTTCTTATGCTGCCCATGCGCAGCCTGCAGGCCCACGGCCCAGGCGCTTTGGCGCGCAACCGTTGGGCGCCCTTGAGCTTTTATGACCGCGACCATGGCGATGGCCGCGAGCCCGAACAGGGCGGTGCACTGGCCTGGCTGGATGCCCTGCTTCACGCGGAAGGCATTGCGGACGCCGATGGCGAGGTGTGGTTGCACTGCTACCCGCGCGTGCTGGGCTTCACCTTCAAACCGGTGAGCTTCTGGTACTGCCATCGCGCCGACGGCAGCCTGCGCGCCATCGTGGTGGAGGTGAACAACACCTTTGGCGAACGCCACTGCTACCTGCTGGACCAGCCCCGCTACGGCGCCGAGCTGCGCGCAGACAAGGTGTTCCACGTGTCGCCGTTTTGCCCCGTAGAAGGCGGTTACCGCTTTCACTTCATGCTGACACCCGACCTGCAGCGCACCGTGGCGCGCATCGACTACGACGACGCACAAGGTCCGCTCATCGAAACCAGCGTAAGCGGAACCCTGGTGCCACTGACTGCCCAGAGCGTGCACCGCGCGCTGTGGACCTACCCGGCCATGACGCTGGGCGTGGTGGCGCGCATCCATTGGCAGGCGCTCAAGCTGTGGATCCACCACGTGCCCTTTTTCCGCAAGCCCGCGCCGCCCAGCACCCTAACCACCCGCTAACCCGCTTTGCCCCCGACCGAGTGAGACGCCCCATGAACACCTCCAGCATCACCTCCTCCGCGCCCGCCTTCACGCTGCCCCGCGGCACACCGGCGGCCGCACGCACCGTGCTCAAGTTGCTGCAGCACCTGCGACATGGCAGCCTGACCGTGCAGCTGCCCGATGGCAGCACGCAGCGCTTCGGCGGCGAGGCCTTGCCCCACGCCAGCCTGCAATTGCACAACTGGAATGTGTGCAGTGCGGCGCTGAAGTCGGGCGACATCGGCTTTGCCGAAAGCTTTATCGCCGGCGACTGGAGCACGCCCAACCTGACCGAGCTGCTGCGCGTGCTGGTGAAAAACCGCGCCGAGGTGGAGGGCGTGATCTACGGCAGCTGGGCCGGGCGCCTGCTCTACCGCATCAAGCACCTGCTCAACCGCAACACCAAGACCAACAGCCAGAAAAACATACACGCGCACTACGACCTGGGCAATGCCTTCTACACCCTGTGGCTGGACGAGACCATGAACTACTCGTCCGCCATTTTTGCGGGCAACACCCAGCAGCCCATGGCCGAGGCCCAGAAAGCCAAGGTGCGGCGGGCGCTCTCCATGGCTGGCGTGCAGGCGGGTGACCGCATGCTGGAGATTGGCTGCGGCTGGGGTGCGCTGGCCGAGATGGCGACCACCGAATTCAAGGCCTCCCTCACCGGTGTGACGCTGAGCACCGAGCAACTGGCCTTTGCGCGCGAACGCATGGAGCGCTTTGGCGTGCAAGACCATGCCGACCTGCGGCTGCAGGACTACCGCGATATCAGCGACGCGCCGTTTGACGCAATCTGCTCCATCGAAATGGTGGAGGCCGTGGGCCGCGAGTACTGGCCCACCTACTTTGCCAGCGTGGCCAAGCTGCTCAAGCCCGGCGGCCGTGCCTGCGTGCAAAGCATCGTGATTGATGATGCGCTGTTTGACCGCTACATCACGTCTACCGATTTCATCCAGCAGTACATCTTCCCCGGTGGCTGCCTGCCCTGCCCGCGCGAGTTCCGCGCGCAGGCCCGCGCGGCAGGGCTGGAGGTGGTGGACGAATACGCCTTTGGCCCCGATTACGCCGAGACCCTGCGCCGCTGGCGCGATGCCTTCCTGGCCGAGCGTGAGCGTGTGATGGCCGCTGGCTTCGACCAACGCTTCATGCTGATCTGGGAGTTTTACCTGGCCTACTGCGAAGCCGCCTTCGATGAACGCAACATCGACGTGGTGCAGTACACCCTGCAAAAGCGCGCAGCCTGAAGCCTCCCGTCATGCGCCACCCCCTGCCCACCCGCCGAACCCTGCTGCGCTGGGGTGGGAGCGTGGGCGTTTGGTGTTTGACAGGTGTAGCACGGGCACAAGCCACGATGCCGCCAGAAGTACAGGCCCAGCTGCCGCAAGCCAAAGCCGCCGGCGCCACGCGCATGCGGTTTTTTGGCCTCTCGATTTACGACGCGCAACTCTGGGTAGCCCCGGGCTTTGACGCCGCGCAGTACGCCGCCCATCCCCTGGCGCTGGAGCTGCGTTACCTGCGCGCGCTCAAAGGCCAGGCCATCGCCGAACGTTCGTTGCAGGAGATGCGCCGCGGTGGCCCGCTGGACAACGCCACCGAACAGCGCTGGCTGCAGGCCATGGCGGAGGCCTTCCCGGATGTGAAAGACGGCGACCGCCTCACCGGCCTGCACACACCGGGCGCAGGCACGCGGTTTTTCTTCAACGGCAGCCTGCGCGCCACCGTGGCCGACCCGGCGTTTGGTCCGCCGTTCTTTGGCATCTGGCTCGCACCCTGGACCAGCGAGCCGCGCCTGCGTAGTGAGTTACTGGCGGGGTTGGCGCCATGACCCGCTCCAGCACTGCTTTCGACTGGCATGCTGGTTGGCGCTACGGCCTCATGGGCTTGCCGCTGGCCTTTGTGGCGCTGCCGCTGTACGTTACGCTGCCCAACCACTACGCCACGGCCTTTGGCGTGCCACTGGCCACGCTGGGTGCGGTGCTGCTGGCCGCGCGCTTGTTCGACGCACTGATCGACCCGCTGCTGGGCCGCTGGAGCGACCGGCTGTTTGCCCAGTCGCTGCGTGCCGTGCTGGCCTGGGCCGCGCTGGCCTGCATGGTGCTGGGTGCGGGCTTTGCACTGTTGTTCTTCCCACCCATCAAAAGCCCCGGTGCCCTGGTGCTGTGGGCCACGGCCTGCTTGGTCATCACCTACGCGGCCTACAGCGCACTAAGCATCCTGCACCAGTCGTGGGGCGCGCGGCTGGGTGGGGACGAAGTGCAGCGCAGCCGCGTGGTGGCCTGGCGTGAAGGCCTGGGCCTGCTGGGCGTGGTTTTGGCATCGATAGCACCGCTAGCCCTCGGCTTGCCTGCGACAGCAGCTCTGTTTTTCATAGCACTGGGTGCGGGCTGGACTGCCTGGCGTGTGGCACGCCAGCCTCCCGTGGGTGCCGCCGGGGCCGCAGAGGTGGGTTTTTTCGCCGGCCGGCCGGCATCAGTCTGGCTGCCGTTCACGCGACCCACATTTCGTGCGCTGCTGGCGGTGTTTGTGGTCAACGGTATTGCCAGCGCCGTGCCGGCCACGCTCATCCTGTTCTTTGTGCAAGACCGCTTGCAGGCCCCGGCCAGCCAGCAGCCGCTGTTCCTGGGCAGCTATTTTGTTTGCGCCGCCCTGGCGCTGCCGCTGTGGCTGCGCGTGGTGCCGCGCCTGGGCCTGGCGCGCACCTGGCGTCTGGGCATGCTGCTGTCCATGGCGGTGTTTGTATGTGCCACCCAACTCGGCGCGGGCGACACCACGGCATTTCTGGCCGTGTGCGCGCTCTCGGGTGTGGCACTGGGCACCGATCTGGCCCTGCCGGGTGCGCTCTTGGCCGGCACCATTGCCGCCGCGGGGGACCGGGGCCGCACCGAGGGCGCTTACTTTGGCTGGTGGAACTTTGCTACCAAGCTCAACCTCGCGCTGGCCGCAGGCGTGGCCCTGCCGCTGCTGGGCCTGTGGGGTTACACGCCCGGCACGCGCGCCCCTGCGGCGCTGCAGGCACTCACCACCGCCTATTGCATGCTGCCCTGCGCGCTCAAAGCCCTGGCCGCGGTGCTGCTGTCTAGCCTCATCATTCGGAGAACCCCATGAAACGACGCCTGCTCCTGAGCGCCGCCACCGCAGCCAGCACACTTGCGCTGGGCGGCTGCAGCACCCAACGCATCGACCAATACAGCCAGGAAAGACCAGTGCTGGACCTGCAGCAGTACTTCAACGGCGTGCTGGATGCCTATGGCGTGTTCACCGACCACTCGGGCACGGTCGTCAAGCGCTTCACCGTAGTGATGCGCTGCAGCTGGCAGGGCGACGAGGGCGTGCTGGACGAAGACTTCAGCTACTCCGATGGCACAAAGCAAAAGCGCGTTTGGCACCTGAAAAAGCTGGCCGATGGCCGCTACACGGGCACCGCCGACGACGTGGTCGGCACGGCCCAGGGCCAGGCCCGCGGCAACGCGTTTTACTGGACCTACACGCTGAGCCTGCCGGTGGATGGTTCCGTCTACGACGTCAAGTTTGACGACTGGATGTACCTGATGACCGACAGCGTGATGCTCAACAAGGCCACGATGAACAAGTTCGGCGTACGGCTGGGTGAGGTGACGCTGTCGTTCACCAAACGCCCGTAACTACAAGCCAGATCTGCCTCTAGCCCCCATATTCATTGCGCGAGCAGCTATCAAAACAAGAGCAAAGGTTGTTCCCATGCCCTTCTTCACCCCCATGAATCCCCCGCTGCGCGACTGGCGCGGCAAGACGGTCTGGATCGTTGGCGCCTCCAGCGGCATTGGCCAAGCCACAGCCACTGCGCTGCATGCCCAAGGCGCCCAGGTGGTGGTGTCGGCACGCAAGGTGGCGGATCTGGAGGCCTTTGTGGCCACCCACCCGGGCAGCACAGCGCTGCCGCTGGACGCGACCGATGCTGCTGCGGTGCACGCCGCGGCCGACCAGTTGCTGGCGCAAGGCCCGCTGGATTGCGTGCTGTACTGCGCGGGCCATTACGCCGCCATGCGCGCCACGGCGCTGGACCTGGCCGACATGCAGCGCCACACCGCGGTGAACTACACGGGCGCCCTCCATGTGCTGAGCGCCGTGCTGCCCGCGCTGCTGGCGCGCGGTGCAGGCCACATCGCGCTGGTGGGCAGCGTGGCGGGCTACCGCGGCCTGCCCAACAGCCTGGCCTATGGCCCGACCAAGGCGGCCTTGATCAACCTGGCCGAGACGCTGTACCTGGACCTGCATGACAAGGGCATTGGCGTATCACTGATCAACCCCGGCTTTGTGCAAACCCCGCTGACGGCGCAGAACGACTTTGACATGCCCGCCCTGCTGACCCCGACGCAGGCAGCCCAGGCCATGCTGGCCGGCTGGGCGCAAGGCCGCTTCGAGATCCACTTCCCCAAACGGTTCACGTTGTGGCTCAAAGCCCTGCGGGTGTTACCGTACCGGGCCTACTTTTACCTGGTGAGCCGCGCCACCCTATGAACGCATACCCTGTTGCTTGCGACGAGGCCGTCACCCGCGTGATCGCGCTGTTTGAAACCCTCACACCCGCCTCGGTGGCGACACTGCCTGCGTTCTACTCAGCCGATGCGCGCTTCAAAGACCCGTTCAATGATGTGACGGGTTTGCCTGCCATTACGCGCATCTTTACCCATATGTTCGAGGCACTGGAGGCGCCCCGCTTTGTGGTGCGCGAACGCATCGTGCAGGGGCAGCAGTGTTTTCTGACGTGGGAGTTCCGCTTTCGCTTCCGTCGCTTTCGGCAGGGGGAGGAGCAGGTGATTCTGGGCGGCTCGCACCTGGTGTTGGACGGCGCGGGCTTGGTGACACTGCACCGCGACTACTGGGACGCGGCGGAAGAGTTGTACGAAAAATTGCCCTTGGTGGGCGGTGTGATGCGCTGGCTCAAGCGGCGCGCCAACCGCTAGGCGAAATCAACGCCCGGTGGCGTTGGCCTGGTTGCCGAACTTGCTGCCCTGGAAGTCCTGGTGAAAATCCACGGGCCTGCGCGGCTCCCACCAGGCACGCAAGCTGGCAAACACATTGCGGCAGCCCGTGCATTTGTACTCACCCGTGGGCTTGAGCGCGCCGTTGGCAGCGCGGTCAATCACCGGCTGGTAGCTGGTGGCACCGCATTCGCGGCACTTGTAAATGGTTTTGTAAGTCGCCATGGTGGGCCGACTGTAAGCACTGGCGCGGGTTTTGGCCAGTCTTTTTGTGTAATGCCCTGTAAAAACAGGGCTGGCAGCCACTTTTGGGCCGCCAGACCGCGCCAAACCTAGGCAGGAACCGTGTCCATGAAGCTCGGACGCTGCGCCAGTTTCTCGACAAGCTTGGCCAAATTGGGATGGTCCGTGCGCCAGTCGATCTGGGGAAAGCGGAAGTCCAGGTAACCCAACGCACAGCCCACGGCGATGTCGGCCAGGCTCAGGTGTATGCCGGCGCAAAAGGGCTTGTCTCCCAAGCCGCGGGCCATGGCTTTGACCGCATCGTTGACCTTGACCATCTGACGGTCGATCCAGGCCTGGCTGCGCTGGGCCTTGGTACGACCCGTCCACGTCGCTTCCAGGCGCGCCAGGATGGCTGCGTCCATCAGGCCATCGGCCAGGGCTTCCCAGGTCTTGATTTCGGCGCGCTCGCGGCCCACAGAGGGGATGAGCTTGCCCACGGGCGAGAGCGTGTCCAGGTATTCGACGATGACGCGCGAGTCAAACAAGGCTTCTGCGCCTTCCATGATCAGGCAGGGCACCTTGCCCAGCGGATTCGACTCGGCAATGTTGGTGTCTGCCGCCCATACGTCCTCTGTGACGAAGGCGTAATCGAGCTTCTTCTCGGCCATCACGACGCGGACTTTGCGAACATAGGGGCTGGAAGTGGATCCGAGTAATTTCATGGGGTCTAGGCTGTTGCTTGAAGGTCGATTCTATCCAGCAGGGTTTACCAGAACGGCCCTTGGGGTCGGGCGTGGCGCACAACCTACAATTCGGGGATGACTTTCTCCGCCATTTCCGCCCTCTCCCCGCTCGACGGCCGTTACGCCCCCAAGCTCGCCGCCCTGCGCCCCCTCACCAGCGAACTGGGCTATATGCACCGCCGCGTACAGGTGGAGGTGGCGTGGTTCATCGCCCTCAGCGACGCGGGCTTCGCCGAGTTCAAGCCGCTGACGCCCGGAGCCCGTACTTACTTGCTAGGCCTGGTCAAAAACTTCTCGGAAGCGGATGGCGAAGCCATTAAGACTATTGAAAAGACCACCAACCATGATGTAAAGGCGGTGGAATACTGGATCAAGTCCAAGTTCGAGGCGCGCCCAGAACTGGAGAAGGCCGGTGAATTTGTGCACTTTGCCTGCACCAGCGAAGACATCAACAACACCAGCCACGGCCTGCAGCTGCGGTCGGCCCGCGACGTGGTGGTGCTGCCCGCTCTGGACAAGATCGTGCTCAAGCTGCGCGACATGGCCCATGCCTATGCCGACGTGCCCATGCTGAGCCGCACCCACGGCCAAACCGCCAGCCCCACCACGGTCGGCAAGGAAATTGCCAACGTGGTGGTACGCCTGCAGGCCGCCTGCGAGCGCATTGCCAGCGTGAAGATTCTGGCCAAGATGAATGGCGCCGTGGGCAACTACAACGCCCATCTCTCCGCTTGGCCCGACTTTGACTGGGAAGCCTTCAGCCGCAAAGTGGTGGAAACGCCCGAGCCGCTGGGCCTGGGCCTGACCTTCCAGCCCTACAGCATCCAGATCGAGCCACACGACTACATGGCCGAGCTGTTTGACGCCGTGGCCCGCACCAACACCATCCTGATCGACCTGAGCCGCGACATCTGGGGCTATGTGAGCCTGGGCTACTTCAAACAACGCCTGAAAGACGGCGAAGTGGGCTCCAGCACCATGCCGCACAAGGTCAACCCCATCGACTTTGAAAACGCCGAAGGCAACCTGGGTCTGGCCAATGCCGTGCTGCGCCACCTGAGCGAGAAGCTGCCCATCAGCCGTTGGCAGCGCGACCTGACCGATTCCACTGTGCTGCGCAACATGGGCGTGGCCTTGGGCTACGCCGTGCTGGCCTACAGCTCGCTGATGACCGGCCTGAACAAGCTGGAAATCAACGAAGTCGCCATCGCAGAGGACCTGGACGCATCCTGGGAAGTGCTGGCCGAACCCATCCAGACCGTGATGCGCCGTTTCGGCCTGCCCCAGCCTTATGAGCAGCTCAAGAAGTTCACGCGCGGCGCGGCCATGACGCGCGAGCTGATGCAGGGCTTCATCGCCGGGCTGGACCTGCCGCAGGAAGAGAAAGACCGCCTGCTGGCCATGACGCCAGGCAGCTACACCGGCAAAGCGGCCGAGCTGGCAAAGCGCGTCTGATGGCACTCAAATCCACCATCTACAAAGCCAACCTGCAGATTGCAGACATCGAGAACAGCTACTACGCCGACCATGCGCTGACCCTGGCACGCCACCCCAGCGAGACCGATGAACGCATGATGGTGCGGCTGGCCGCGTTGGCGTTCAATGCCTACAAGCTGCAAACCGTGTGCAACGGCGACGGCACACTGGCGTTTGGCGCGGGGTTGTCGGATGTGGAAGACCCTGATGTGTCGCTGACCGACTTCACGGGCCACAAGCGCCTGTGGATCGAGGTGGGCCAGCCCGAGGACAAACCCATCAGCAAAGCCTGCAACAAGGCCGACGCGGTGCTGCTCTACCCCTTTGCCCATTCGGCCGATATTTGGTGGAAGGGCATTGAAAGCAAGCTGAGCCGGCTGGACAAGCTGCAGGTGTGGCGTATCCCGTCGGTCACCTCGCAGGCCCTGGCCAAGCTTGCGCAGCGCAGCATGCAGCTGCAGGCGACGGTGCAAGAAGGTGTGCTGATGCTGGGGGACGGTGTGAATACCGTGGACATCGAGCCGATTCGCTGGAAATAGGCCTCTAGCCCCCGCAAACAGTGCGCAGGCAGCTACTCTTTTGGTAGCAAACTCTCGTCCACGGAATCCCGGCCTTCGGCTGCACGCTCCGCGTATTTGTTGAATCGCCAGGAGGTCGCGTCCAGCGTGATGCGGCGCCAGGTGGCACGCTTGGCGGCCGGGCCCATTTCGGGCCAGCGCTGCACCTCTTCAAAGGTGCGACCACAGCCCTTGCACAGGTCATCGCCCTGGCTGGTGGAGCAAATGGCAATGCAGGGCGTGTCGGGCGTGCTCTCGTACCACGCCATCCAGGCGGCCCGTGCTTTGGGTGGCATGGTCGCCTCGTCGGCGTCGGTCTCATGGTAATAGACCAGCAAGGCATACACCTCGGCCAGCGCCCGTGTGGGGGCGGGCAGGGCTACGCCATCGGGCGAGGGCTCACGCGCGCGCCAGTAGTTGATGGCCGACTCGATGTCGGTGATGTGGATGCCTGCCATAGATTCCCGTAGAGGGGGCGCATCATATACCGGCACGCCCGGCGCTGCCGACGCCCTCCGCAGGGTGGGCCAAAATCTCCCCACATTTTGCAGGCCCTTGTCGCAGATGAGTACACTGCGGGCACGAAGGGGAGTAGCTCCCATCCGCTGCCATCCAGCGGTTTTCAGCAAGTCGTCAATACGAAGCTTCGGCTTCCGGCTTGTTGGGCAAGGCACCATACCTTGCTGAGCAAGACCTTCGATTGGAGCCCACCGCGGGCTTGATCGAAGTGTGCTTGTGGTGTTTCCCACCCCATTCCCCCCAAGATCCAGAGCGCGGTGAGCGAAACATCGATCTCAAACTGGATATGCCATGGAATTTCTCTCTGCCTCCTGGTGGTCAGCGCTGCTGGCCATTGTGCTCATCGACCTGGTGCTCGCCGGCGACAACGCCATCGTGATTGCGCTGGCCGCGCGCAATTTGCCCGACCACCTCAAACGCAAGGCCATTGTCTGGGGCACCGTGGGTGCCATCGTCGTGCGCTCAGTCATGACCGTAGGCGTGGTCTGGCTGCTGAAAATCCCCGGCCTGATGCTGGTAGGTGGCCTTGGGTTGCTGTGGATTGCCTACCAGCTGCTGGCCGACCAGGGCGGCGGCGAGCATGACGGCCCAACGGCCACCACCTTCTGGGGCGCCATGAAGACCATCATCGTGGCCGACGCCCTGATGGGCATTGATAACGTGCTGGGCGTGGCGGGTGCGGCCCACGGCGCCTTCGATCTGGTCATCATTGGCCTGTTGATCAGCGTGCCCATTGTGGTGTTCGGCAGCACCGTGGTGCTGCGTTTGGTGGAGCGCTTCCCCATGATCATCCAGCTGGGCGCAGCGGTCCTGGCCTTCACGGCAGCCAAGATGGTGGTGGGCGAGGCGCTGCTGCACTCGGTGTTTGGCGGTGCGTCCGGCATCGACAGCACCCAAGCCGCTGCACGCTGGGCGGTGTATACCGTGGCGGTGGTCGGCGTGTTGGCGGCAGGCTGGTGGAGCCAGAAGCGCGCCCGGGCTGCAGTGGCGCACGGCGGCTGAGCGCGGCGTCTGGGCAGTAGCACAGGCGGGTGCTATGCTGTGCCACCATGAAATTACTCGTCAAATGGCTTCTGAGTGCAACTGCCTTGCTGGCGGTTGCGCACCTTTACAGCGGCGTGGAAGTCAAGAGTTTTACCTCTGCGCTGATCGCCGCATTTGTGATTGGTCTGCTCAACACTGTGGTGCGCCCCCTGCTGGTGGTGCTGACGCTCCCGTTCACGGTATTGACGCTGGGACTATTCCTGTTTGTCATCAATGCGCTGATGTTCTGGTCCGCCGCCGGCGTTCTGGACGGCTTCCATGTTCAGGGCTTTACCGCGGCGCTGATCGGGTCGCTGATTTACACGCTGCTGGGGCTGATCATCGAATCAGCGCTCGAGCGCCTGTTCCCGAAGTAACTGCTCTACCTGGCGCGTCCGGGTGTCCACAATCGAAGCCTCAAAGTGGTCGGCGCCTTGCGTGCCGCTGCGCGCGAGGTCCTGTGCGGCCTTCAAACGCGCCAAGGCAGCCGGGTAATCGAGCTGGGCAATATTGACCTCGGCCTCCGCGCGTATGGCTGCCAGCGTCTTGCCTTGCGCGGCGGAGGCGCTGGCCAAGGTCTGCCAAGCCAACGCGTCCAACGGGTGGTCCGCCAGCCAGGTTTGTAGCTGTTGGCCCGCCTGAGCCGCACGTCCTGCTTGCAGCTGCGCCTGTGCCAACAACAACAACTCCGCCCGACTGCCGGCCTGCATTTGGTCCCCAAGGGCTGTTTGTGCTTTCATGCCATCGCCTTTGGTTAGCGCCAATTCGGCCGCCAGCAAGCGTACCTGCCGCGCAGCTTGCGCATCGCCCTTTGTGGCACTGGCCAAGCGCGCCAACATGGTGTCTGCAAAGGCAAAGTCGCGCAGCTTGGTAGCGGCCAAGGTGGCGCCATACAGCGTGGTGGCTTGCTGCATCGGGCCTTGCCGCGCCAAGCGCGTCGGCTCCGCTTCTGCATACCAATTGCGCAGTGCATCAACGGCAGAATTGGACAGCACACGAGCGCGCGCGGCAATCAGCGCATGCTCCCACTGGGGCGCCGGCGCAGCTGCCGCATTGGCGGGTACACGTGCTTGCATGTCCGCCATGCGCTCCGTGGTCAGCGGGTGGCTGCGCAGGTAGGGGAAGCCGCCGGAATCGTTGAGGCGACTGGATTGCTGCAGTTTCTCGAACATGCTCACAAAACCCTGGGGCGCGAACCCGGCTTGGGATGCCACACCAAACCCGACACGATCCGCCTCACGCTCCATGTCGCGCGAGAAGTTGAGCTGGGTCTGGATTGCGGCCGCTTGCCCCCCCACGATCACCGCATTCGCCGCTCCGGGATTTTTGCTGGCAGCCAATGCGCCCAGAATCATGGCGCCGATCAGCCAGGGAGTTTGCTCACTCTGGCGCGAAATCAGACGGGCAATGTGCCGCTGTGTCACATGGCTGAGCTCGTGCGCCAGCACCGCCGCCAACTCATCCCGGCTGGTGACCACGCCCACCAACCCCAGGTGCAAACCCAGATAGGCCCCCGGCAGTGCAAAGGCGTTGACCGTGCGATCCTTGCCCAGCAGGATGGTCCAAGCGTACTGCTCGTCCAACTCCGGTGGCAATTCCCCGCGCGCCCGCGCTGCCGCCAAGAGCGGCTGCCAGATGCCCTGCACATACTCCATGATGATTGGATCATCAATGTAGTCTGGATCACGGTACAGCTCGCGGGCGATGCGATTGCCCAAGCGGCGCTCGGCGCTGGGGGTGATGGAGGCGGTGTCGCCTAGGTTCGGGAGAGTGCCACCCGTGCCCGGCACTGATTCTGGCTGGGCCGTGGTCGCCATCAAAATTGCTATGCAAACAATAGCAACTCTGGCATATTTTCCAATGGCTAGTGACACTTTTCTTTCAAAAGTTTCTAAAAAGAGTCTAAGGGCATCGTTGTCAACACTTGCGCGGTGACGGGGTCCAGAAACACAGTCCAAAACGATTTGCGCCCGACCAGCGGAAGGTAAACCACGTTTTCTGGCGTACGGTTCACTCCCTTCAACACGCTGGTAATCTCCGCTGCCTGTTGGACGAACCGAGAAAGCAGCTGGGTAGCGGGTTTGGCTACTTTGAGAATATCACTGGTGGCCTCTTCATATGGACGCCAGAGATCCGGACGCGAGCCCAGCGATACGCCTTGCAGGGCAGCCATGGTGGCATCCGTTTTTTCCTTGTCGTCTCTGAAAGGTCGCAATGCCAGCAGGGTGGGGCCGGTCACAGGTAGCGCAACGACCCCACTTGGAGTAAGCGGCAGTAACGTTTCGTCTACTTCAATGGCATGTACTACGCGAAATCGATCAATTTCGAAAACCAGATGCACTGGTCGTGCGACAAAGACGGTCCACAAACCGTAGCCCAACGCGGCCAGCTGAATCAAAACAACAATGGCCAAATCTCGACGGAGCTCAGTCCAGGGCTTGGTACAGTTAAAGACAGTTAGAGTAATCAGCGGCCCCAAGATGACATCAACGCAAACCACGATGAAAAACAACTCACGCCCGCCGGAGAGTTCACGGTAGGGATAGGGATACCAAATGCAGAAAACCATTAGCGCAGCGAACAATGCAATAGCCAAGCTAAGGCTTAAATGGATGGCACTTGCGCGAAGACGAGCAGTCAGAGACGGAGTTAGTAATGTCATGTCAATTGAGATGGAAACCGAAACAGTTTTTAAGGCACAGCGAGTCAGTGTTGCAAGAATTCAAGTATCAGTAATGAAAACAGTTATGCAAGTTGTTTCACTTCAGCAGTGGCCTGAGTTGAGGATACTTGGTGTTAGCCAGATCATTCCAATTCCCTTCAATAGCCTCATAGACTTTGTCCCCGTGCATTGCGCGCATGACTTTCAACTGACGGCTTGCCTCTATCGCATTACCATTCAACGCCAGCGATAAAGCATAGCGATTTTGTGTCGCTACCCATGGAAACCTCATTGCGGCTTTGCGCGATATTTCTATGCTTTCCTTGCTCATGCCCGTAGAGGGTACGAGGCGTGCCGCCTCCAACAAAACGCCCAACTGGGTAAGCAACACGACACGCGGACGTGCATAGTCATTCGGTGTATGCCCAACGCGCAACGCCTCCAAACGAGCCACACGAAAATCTTCCTCGATGGGAACATATTCAATAACACTCCATGCCGCGAAGAAGAAAAACAACGCCATCCCGCATGCGGCGCCCCAAAACGGCACCTGCACTGAATGGGTCGGAGCCAACTCGTCTTCCAGTGCCCCTGCCGCCAGCAATGCCGGCAACAGCAAATAGGCGTAGGCAAATGGAAATTCCAGCATCGAATGAACAGCAAGTGGCGCAATCAGGGCTAGGCCGTACCAAGCAGAGAGACTAACCGTACCGCGTGTCCTTCTATATAGCCATACCGAGACTGCAACCGCCAACAACACTGTCAACGGTACGCCCATGCCAATGGCAAGATCCAGAACAATGTTGTGTGCATAGCTAAATGCTTCGCCAGAGGTATAGGCATGCAACACCGCATTGTGTGCCGTGGACACTTCGCGCAACCCCCAACCCCAAAAGGGCCGCTGAAGAACCGCCTCTATCAACTGGGGCCAAACCACCAGCCGAGTTCCCGCTGACGCATTGAGAGTTCCTAAATATTCATCGGTGCTCCACCCGCCGGCTTGCACGCCACCAATGAACAAAGGCCAAGCCCACAGCAACACGCCAAGCCAGATGCCAGCCAGAAGAATCGAGGTGCGCTTTGTTCGCATCCCAATCTTACGCGTGCCAACCATCATCCAAAAGGCGATTAAAAGGAAACTCAATGCGCCCGTACGGGACTCCGTCAATGCCACGCCCAACAGGAGCAATGCCAGCAAACAGTGAAAGAAGACTACAGAAAGTTTGCGCGACTCAAACAAAAAAACCAAACTGGCCAGGCCCATCAGAAGCAATGTGGCCAGATGGTTGGGCTGCCCAAGATTCGCTCCGGGGCGCCGGAAAGTAGTGACACCCGCTGTCCAACTCAAATCGCTCCAGACACCCAGCGCCTGGGTTAACGCAATACCTGTTGAAATTAAAGCAACAACCAACAACACCCATGGCAAATGCGCCCATGCCTTTTTGAGCCTACCAATGGAGATGGCTGCAACGCAAAACCCCATATACAAAAGCAAGACAAAGGCATCACCCCAAAAAACGATGGTGCCGATCACAAATTGAATTATTGCGATCACTGCCAGAAAGAGCCAAACAGCCGCGATTCGAGGTATTTGAACATTCCTGCGCTCGGTATCTGAAACCAGCGCGTCAAGGCAAAATGCAAACAAAGCGAGAAACGCCAACACCTCGCTATGCCAACTCACCCACGGCAGTAGGTGCATGGGCTGCAGAAAAGCAGATGCCAAAAAAAACAAGCCCACCAAGTTCCACATCGCTTTCATCCATAAAAAAACGCCCCGATTGGGGCGTTTTTATTAACCACAATTCAAATTATTGGATGCGGCATGAGCCTGGCAAGAATTTCAGCGCGGTAGGAGTGGTTGCACCTGGGCCACACAGCCAAGTCGCAATAGTTCCACCAACTGTGGGAATGGTACAAGTAGCGAATGTTGTAGCGTTGTTTGCACAGGCCATCAGGCGAACCTCTCCACCTGGAGTAAAAGTACCAGGGGTGGCTTCGACGTTATTCACGTTGCGCGACGTGACTGTAACCGTGACAGACGGATCGCCCTGACCAGTGGTCACAATGCCGTTTACATACTTGGAGTTCGTTGTATTGCCTACAGAAGCTTCACATCCCCAACCATTTGCGGCAGGAAATGAGCCGGATGCGGATTGAACAATTTCAGTGATCGAGGTGCGGCAACCAGATGCCGCCAGAATCACTTCCGTCATCTTGGCACGTACTGTGTAGTCTTGATACGCTGGCAGGGCCACGGCAGCCAAGATACCGATGATCGCAACCACGATCATCAATTCGATCAGGGTAAAACCCTTTTGCAAAGTGCGTTTCATACGGAACTCCAAAAAAATGATTAGGTGGTTATGTCAGCAGACTTCATGCCAGCCTTTTCTCAGCTTCAAATTGCCTGAAAAGTACGTTTAAGTTTGTTCTCTAAGCTTTGGAGCATCAATTTGTGACACACCGGCTCAGCGAGTGACATAAATGTCACCCGTTGGCTACTTAATACAAACCTGCCGAACCATCTTTAAATCCGTCAACCCCATCATGATCTTCTCCATGCCATCCATCTTGAGGGTGCGCATGCCTCCCTCCACAGCGGCAGAGAACAGCTCCGCCACCCGCGACCGCTCCTGAATGAGCTTCTTCACGGCATCATCTGCGACCATCAGTTCATGCAAGCCCACACGGCCTTTGTACCCCGTCTTATTGCACTTGTCGCATCCCACGGCTTTATAGAACTTGAGCTGTCCGCCCTCTCCATAGGCCTGCATCCATTTATCGACCATTTTCTTGCTCTCGCCCGCATAGTCTTGCTTCCAGCTTTGTGTATGCCGCAACTCTTCAGCGTATTCGGCAGCGAAAAGACGCAGTTCTTCGGCATCGGGTACATATGCGACCTTGCAATCGCATAACTTCTTGGCCAAGCGCTGCGCCAAGATACCCAGCAGCGCATCGGCAAAATTAAATGGGTCCATACCCATGTCCAACAAGCGCGTTATGGATTCGGGCGCAGAGTTGGTGTGTAGCGTCGAGAACACCATGTGGCCGGTAAGCGATGCCTCCACCCCCATGGATACCGTTTCCTTGTCACGCGACTCCCCCACCATGATGATGTCCGGATCAGCTCGCAAAAAGGCTCGCATGACCAATGCGAAGTCAATTCCCGCTTTTTTGTTGATCTGAACCTGCCGCAACCCCTTTTGGGTGATTTCCACCGGGTCCTCGGCAGTCCAAATTTTAGTGTCTGGTGTGTTCAGAAACTTCAGGATGGAATGCAACGTGGTGGTTTTGCCAGAGCCCGTGGGTCCACACACATAGAACAAGCCGTACGGCTTGCTAACTGTGGCTTCCAGTCGCGCCTTGTTATGCGGAGTAAGGCCCAATTTCTCCAAAGGAATTGGCTCACCCGCAGCCAGAATCCGCATGACCACGTCCTCCACTCCGCCCGCGGAGGGGATGGTTGCTACGCGCAACTCAATGTCCAATGGCCCGTACTTCTTGAACTTGATCTTGCCATCCTGCGGCTTGCGACGCTCCGAGATATCAAGGTCACACATGATTTTCAGGCGAGTCACCATGGCCTGTCTGAAATGTGCCGGCACTTCCACATAGGGAACCAAGCTTCCATCAATGCGAAAACGTATGCCGGTCTTGAACTTGCCCGGCATGGGCTCGATATGGATATCCGACACCTTTTGGTTATAAGCGTCGATGATGACCTTGTTGACGAATTTCACCAATTCGTTGTCTGCTGCTGCCGACTCCAAGGACTCATCATTGCTCCCATCGTCCATGGGAGCGCCGTCCATATCCGCGAGCAACTGATCAATCGTTCCACTGTCTGACGCTGCACCAAACAGTTGTGCGAGCGTCTCACGAAACTCAACCAGCGTTGTCACCCTGTAGGCAAACTTGGTAATGCGTGGAAACACTTGCGGCACAACCCGTGAGCCTTTGACCGCCTCCGGGTCCACACACATGATGACTAAACCATCCGGAGACTCTTCCAGCGGCATCCATTCCTGCTCTTCAATGAACTCGCGCTTCAATGCGCCTTGCAGCATCTCCGATCGGATGCGCCCGGGATTGAAGGGCTCATAGGGAACACCAAAGAACTTGGCAAGCGCGCTACCCAGTTGCGCTGGCTTGATGCTGTAGTCAGTCATCAACCGGTGTTCCACTGACTGCCCCTCTTGGCGAGCATCTTGCACACACTGGGCAAGTTCTTGCTCCGTCAAAATGCCGTCCGAAATAAGACCGTCATATTTGGTGCTCTTGCGCTGTACACCACCTTCGGCACCTTTGACCCGCTGGCGAATTGCCGTGGCCAATGTTTTGCACAACTCCGTAACACCATCCACTTCGAGCTCACCAAAAGGCTCGTCACTTTTGTTGTTGATGACTTGCAAAACTCCATGCAAGGTTCCGCCATCCATGATGGGCGCCACCAGCATCTGTTTCGTGCGGTACCCTGAGCGCTTGTCGACTTCTTTCAGAAATGTCAAGGATGGGTGGATCCGTTTGAGTGCATCCTCGTCATACACATCCGGCAAATTCAGGGCCGTCCGGCTGTAGGCGGCGTAGCCCGCAAGGCTCTGCGGAGAGATCGGCAACTTCAAGTCCCGACTGCTGTTCAGGCCCGTTTTGATCTTCGAAACGATCGCGGTCTGGTCTTCGGTCACCGCATACAAGGTCAATCGATCAGCATTGAGCAGTTTGCAGATTTCCTGGCTGGTATCCAGCATGATCTGCTCCAGCTGCTCCGTATCGTGGATGCGCGCGGTGACCTGGTGCAACTGGCGGTAAAAGAGCGCCTCAAAGGTCATGCCTCTCTTCTTGGAGGGTAGCTTTTGCGACTCGAAGAATGCCTGCTCGGAAGATCTTTCCGCACCGCCAGGCTGAATAACCACGCTCATATCTCAAACTCCTGCCCCGCACGCAACCACCGAATATCATGGGTGACATCCGGGCCAAAAGGCAACGTTTGATCGAACCGCTGTATTTCAGCCATGATCAATTCAGTTTCTGCCGGTTTGGTGTGGGTGATGTAAATGGGGAAACTCTTGCCCTTGCGAATGCAGTCCAGTTCCTTCGCCAAAGCACTGGGCGACAAATGCAGACTCTTGCGGGCCAATTCTTTTTCGCGATTGCTGAACGCCGTTTCAATAACCAACATGGCAACATCCAGCTGGTTGATTCGGGTCCACAAGGCAGGATTGCGTTCTGTATCACCGGTAAAGACCCAATGCCCGGCCCCTGCAGAGACTGCAAATCCGACCGCTGGCACGGTATGCACCGCTGGCAATACCTCGATACAGCTCCCGGCCAACTCTAAAACCTGCCCCACCTGAATTTCCACAAACCGGACAAATGGCGCTTGCACGGTAGGGATACGCGAAAAGTCGGGCCATATAACATCGTTAAAGATATGCGCTTTCAGCGCTGCAATGGTGCCCGGCAGCGCATATATGGCGATCGGCGATTGCCGTTGCGACGCCACCGCATCCACCATCAGCGGCAAGGCTGCGATGTGGTCCAAATGCGAATGGGTCAGAAACACGTGATCAACCTGCCCCATTTCGTCCAGCGTCAGATCGCCCACACCAGTGCCCGCATCCACCAAGATTTGGCGGCCCACAAGGAATGAAGTGGTTCGGCACTCTTGGGCAATGGCACCCGAGCAGCCCAGTACGCGTACTTTCACAAACGAGGCCCTATTTGGTTTCGAAGTTGGTGGCGCCATCCCATTCTGGATCGAATGGCAGCAACCGCATAGAGGCTACCCGCTCAGAGTACAACTGGTAAAGGTATTTTTTGGCATTCATGCGCATCAAATTGATGAGCAGTACATCCGCCTGATCCCAACTTTGCGCCCTGTAGGCCTTCAGAAATTGGGCCCAAGTTTTGACTTCATCTGCGACCTCAGGACTCACTCTCGCCAGTGGCGCCAAAGGCCAGAAAATCGCAACGGCCTGTTCCTTGCCCTTGACCCGGACCCGATCCAACTCCTGCCAGGCAAAATCGGGCGCCAATTTGCGGGTGGCTTCGCTCACCACAATGTCCACTCCATACGCCTTGGACAACCCCTCCAACCGGGAACCCAGATTGACCGCATCGCCGATAACGGTGTAACTGCGTCGGATATTGGACCCCATATCGCCAACACACATGGTGCCGGTATTCAAACCAATCCCGATGCCAATTTCGGGCAGGCCCTTGGCGCGGTGTTCCAGATTGATCTCCCGAATGGCATTGGCCATTTCCATAGACGATTTGACCGCCAAATGGGCGTGCTCAGCGGTTTCCACCGGGGCTCCCCAGAACGCCATCACGCAATCGCCCATGTATTTGTCAATCGTTCCCCGGTTCGCACGAATCAAGCTCGTCAACCTGCTGAACACCCCCGTAAGCAACTCCTGCAGCTGGGTGGGCTCCATGCGCTCCGACATCTTGGTGAAGCCGCGCATATCGCAGAACATCACGGTCAACTCGCGATTCGTAGCCTTCATGCTGTAGCTGTCGGGATCCTTCACCATTTCATCCACTAACTCTGGTGGAACATAGGTGCCAAACAGATTGGCCAATTCACGCTTGGAGCGGCTCTCCACAAAATAGCCGTAGCTCATGTTGAGACCAAAGGCAGTGATGGCCATGGTGAGCGCAGAAGCCAGGGGCAAAACCAAACCATAAGACAGGTAAAGCCAAAGGTTGGTAAGTACCAGCACGCTCACCACCGCGACACTCAACAGGACTGCGCGTGGCGCGGACAACATGGGCAGGCCGATCGCCAGCAGCAGTCCGGCCAAGGTGAGGATCACTACCTCGTAGCCCACCGCATAGTCCGGCTTCACCAGCACGCTGCCATCCAACAATGCAGAAATGATGTTGGCATGGGTTTCCACCCCAGGGTAGGTCTCCCCCACTGGAGTGACACGCAGGTCCAACAAACCCGGAGCGGTGGTGCCCAACAAAATGATTTTGTCTTTCAGGCTGTGAGGCGGCAATTTTTTAGCCAGCACGTCAGATGCAGACACATACCGGAAGGAGCCACCCTGCACACCACCCCGTCCCCGGTACGGGACCAGCGTGGCCACGCGTTCATCGACGGGAATGGCGAGCGCCTTTTCTCCCTGCTTCAGCAGTACCCGGTCCATACCCTGGTAGCTGCGGGCCAGGAATTTCTCGTTGGAGAACCCAGGCGCCACCTTGGGCATGCCGGCAATGGCGCGAAACATCGCCAAAGAAATGGACTCGTAATACTGCCCTTTGTATTCGGCCAAAAGAGGCAAGGAGCGAACCACCCCATCACCATCGGTAATTGAGTTGAAGAAGCCTGCCAATGGCGCAGCCTTGGCCAACTGGTCAATATTGGATCCAAAACCGTTCCAGGAAGTAGCCTTGATGGGACGCCCCTGCAATACGTCAGGCGTCAATACCGGGGCTGGCAACGTCCCATTGGAACGTCCCTCACCATCGCTCGTCAGGTAGTACCCCATGACCACCGGACGGTTAGCTATAGCGCGTGCAAAGGCCGCATCAAAATCCAGTTCAGGCTGCAGCTGACGCAAGCGGTCAGAAAACCCGGCTTGGTCGCGGAATTCATTTCGAGCCAATTCATTGAGTCGCGCAAGGCCAGAGCTTTCGTCCGCCTCGGCAAAAACCACATCGAACCCAATAAGCGCAATCTGCTGTTCATCAAACAGGATAGTGATCAGTTGGGCCAGCTTGTTTCTGCCCCAAGGCCAGCGCCCGACCTCTGCCAAGCTTTTCTCGTCAATGTTGACGATAACGATCCGGTCATCCTGCGTGTTGGGCATCGTAGCCCGCAGGCGTGCGTCATAAATGATGTCATCCAAGCGCTGCAGCACACCGATGCGAACCGCTCCGACCGCATGCAGCAGCGCCAAGATCACGGGGACTAAAGTCACCGCGATACGGGGCCAGTGCCTGGTCAGTGACTGCATTTCAAACCAGGCTGAATTCCCATCTGCATGTAGTCAGGCCAGACTGTAGCTGGCTCAGGTCTGGACGAATTGCATTTGGGTGCCCGCCAACTCCACCAAGTCGCCATTTTTCAGCGAAATGGGATCAGAACCGATGGGAGATCCATTCAAAGTGGGGTTGCCGGCCCCTTCCACATGGTGAACCACGTAGCCATGTTGCCGGCGTGTGATGGCGGCCACGGCAACGCCAGGCTTACCAATGGTAGTCACCACCTTGGTCAGGGGCACTTCGCGTCCGGAGGCAGCACCAGACAGAACCTTGATTGCGGCGTGGAACGCACCGATGCCCGTGGAATCGCCCGCAGACGTGGGGTAACCAGACGCAGGAGCCGCTTGCGGTGTCACGGATGGACGTGCACG
Source organism: Rhodoferax sp. GW821-FHT09E07 (assembly GCF_059416145.1). Lineage (NCBI taxonomy): Bacteria > Pseudomonadati > Pseudomonadota > Betaproteobacteria > Burkholderiales > Comamonadaceae > Rhodoferax > Rhodoferax sp. GW821-FHT09E07. The sequence continues at coordinate 186,194 of NZ_JBWKOP010000007.1, forward strand.
CACCACCATGGTTTTGTCAAAGTTGTCGGCAACACCGTCACCGACGAACTTGATTTTGTACTTGCCAATCTCTATACCGTCACCATTTTGCAACTGCTGCTTTTTCACAGCCTTGCCATTCACATAAGTGCCGTTAGTGCTATTGAGGTCTTCCAGAAAAACTTCACTTCCAGTCATTTGGAGCACCGCATGCTCACCACTGACCGCCAAGTTGTCTATGACGATGTCGTTGTAAGGCCGGCGTCCCAATGTCGTGCGCTCTTTAGTCAGCTGAACTTCCTTGATCACGACCTCATCGATCGAAACGATCATTTTCGGCATGATCGACTCCTTTTCCTGTAATTGGTTTTTGGAAAACGTAACAACTCTACTTCCCTAGCAGCCGGGCAATTAATCCACGTTTTTCTGCTGCCTCACTCGCAGAGACTATCAGCACGGAGATATTGTCCCGCCCACCATTGTCGTTGGCCGCATCGATCAATAAGCCCGCCTTTTGATCCAGACTGGAGTCGCCAGTGGCAATTCTAGCGATTAGTTCATCATCAACCATATCGGACAAACCGTCGGAACACATCAAGTACAGGTCCCCGGGCTCAACCACGTGCTCATTGACGTCCAACATAACGACCTCTTCTACCCCCAAAGCCCGCGTCACCAGATTTTTGATAGACGAGGTCGCGGCTTGCTCCTGTGTGATTAGGCCCGCATCAATTTGCTCTTGCAGCAGGGAATGGTCTTTGGTGATCTGGGTCAACTGCCCTTCACGCAACCGGTAGCAACGGGAGTCCCCGATATGTCCGAGCAGCAGCCGGTCATCACGAAAAACCCCAACTACCAAGGTAGTCCCCATGCCGGAGTACGCTGCATTGGAATTGGCGGAATTGAAGATTGCGAGATTGGCGTTGTCCACGCAAATCTCCATGGCTCGGCGCACCTCTTTGGATTGCGCAGTGGCACCGGCCTCCAGCAACCAGCGGCTTAATTCGGATTTGATAAACGCGGTCGCCATGCCGCTGGCAATCTCCCCCGCGTTGTACCCTCCCATACCATCGGCGAGAACCGCTACCCTGGCAGCCTCTTCAAAAGCGACCGAGTCTTCGTTGTTGTCGCGAGCACGGCCTGGGTCAGTTTGCGCACAAAAGTGGTACATCATTGTTGTTTTTAAATCTGAATATCCGTATCGCCACCCGCGGCGGCCGGCCCGGATGCGCCCTTTGCAGGCTGCGCAACCGTCTGGTCGAAATGAGGCTGAGTCATCGCGCTACCTGCGACAAACGCCTGCGTTTTTTCTTCGGCACCTGCTCCAACCGCTCCTGCCGGACGTGCCATGTTTGCGTTGGTGGGATCCAGCCCCGCTATCACTTCGCGTAAATCAGTTGCAAACTGATCTCCGTCTTGGTAACGCAGCTCAGGGCGCTTGCTCAGAGCCAAGGTCACCACATTGGCCAACGCTACCGGCAAATCAGGACGTACAACACGAATATCGGGCGCCTCTTCGTTCGCTATCTTGAACATCAGTTCGGCCATGGAGTCGCCACGGAAAGGCAGCACACCGGTCAACAACTGGAACAGCATGACACCGAGCGAGTACAAATCGGAACGACCATCCACTTTCTTACCCGCCAACTGCTCTGGAGACATGAAACTAGGCGTGCCTAGAACCAGCCCCGTTTTAGTCTTGCTGGAATCCGTAATCCGAGCAATTCCGAAATCGGTGACTTTGACCGTGTCGGTCTCGCGCTCGTACATGATGTTGGCGGGCTTGATATCACGGTGCACCACCGATTGCTTGTGCGCATAGGCTAGCGCCTCGGCAACTCTGGCCACCAGACTCAGCACCAATGGCACAGGCAACAGGTTGTCGCCCTTGCAAAACTCGACCAAGTCCCGCCCTTTGAGGAACTCCATGGCGATATAGGCCAGATCATGTTCCTCGCCCGCATCAAAAATAGTCACAATATTTTGGTGCTGCAGACGGCCAGCGGTCTCGGCTTCGCGGAAGAAACGTTCGCGGGCGTCCGTGAGTTCTTCACCAGCAAACTCCTGGCTTAGCGCCATGGTTTTAATCGCCACTACGCGGCCAATCTTGGGATCCTTGCCCAAATAGACCACCCCCATGGCGCCTTTGCCCAACTCTTTTTCCACCTGGTAGCGACCCAGCATGGGCTTCTCAACCGCCCCACCATCCAGCAACATGGTGCCGCCAGGGTGACCGCCCCCACCTCCCAAAATCACGGTTTCCGAGAGGTTTTTGGCACGACTCAACTTGGTCTGAATATCCTTGTAGTTTTTATCAAACGTCGCCATGTGCTCATAGACAGACTCCGCCTTGTTGAACTGCCGCTTGCGCTCAAAGTCCAGGGCCAGGCTGTACAAATTGCCCATCACGGCCTCAGCGAGGGGTACACGGCGGAAACGGTCAAATGCCATGTCCAACTGCCCCTGGCCTTGCAGAGCCAAACCCATCATGCGATTGGTTTCCGCAGACTCCTCATCGGCCTTGACCTTGCCAGCCTCCGTGATTAGGAAACGCTTGGTCGTCAATGCCAGATGCCCCAAGACCAGCACAGTAGCGGGAAACACCAACTTCAACCAGGTTGCAGCAGCCGATAGCAGGCCAAACTCCAAGATCAGCAGTGCTGCAAACAACCCCAAAGTGACCCCGGCAGAGGTGGCGGCCGACAGCCGTGGCAGGCCCGCGACAACATAGGCCACGACCACCAGAAAAGCCAGGAGACTAACCCAAACACCCCAGCTTGGCTGCACGATGAAGTGCTCACTCAGAATACTGGACGTAATGTGGGCGATAGTCTCCGCCGGAGACAGGGCTGCATTGCCAGGCACCGGGAATTGCACACCCACGCCTGCAGCAGTGGCCCCAATGATGACAATCTTGTCAGCATACTTGCTGGCAGGGATTTTTCCCGTCAGCACATCGTAAAAAGAATCCACCGCAAAGGCGGGCTTGCCATCGCGACCCTTGTAGAACTGGGGCAGCATCAAAGCTGCCTCATCCGTTTTGACCTTCAATTTGCCAATCTGGACCGAATCACCAGGGTTGAGTTTGACATCCGCGGGCGAAAGATTCAGGCTCTTGAAGGCTGCTAGCAACGCCATCGAAGGAACGGCTTTGCCGTAATAATTCACCAACAAGGGCTCCAGCCGCACCGCGCCATCCACATCTGGAAACTGGTTCAAGTGCCCGATTCCGGCTGCCGCATTGCCAATACTCTCAATGGGCTGCTGGCCACGAACGGCAGGAATGGAAAACCCATTGGCATCGTCCAATGCACTTTTCAGCGCGTACGCGGGAAGCGGATTGTCTGGCTTGCCTTGAGGCTCGCCCAAAGTGAATACCGATGGAATGAGCACATTGCCGGCGTTCTGCAGGCTGGCTGTCAATTTAGCGTCGGTATCGAGTGCAGTTTCCGCCTCTGCAATCAGCTTCACCACAGATTCATTGGGTGCGGCACCATCCACCGGCGCCTCCAGGGCAGCCTTCATCTTGCGGATAAAGCCCAAGCCAGGATCCACCTGCGGTTCAAAAAAGAACGCGGTGTGCACGACAGTTTTGGCCTTGGCTGCCGCCAGCGTATCGATGAGCTTGGCATGGATATCTCGAGGCCAAGGCCACCGGCCCAGATTGGCAATACTCTGGTCATCGATGGCAATGACAGCGATGCGGTCGGAAGGCTGCCGGGAAGTACTGGTACTTGCGAAATCGTAAAAACGCCGCTCCAGCGTCCCTATGAAGTCGGTAGAGAGGTGCAACACCACAGCCACGACCACAATGGCCAAACCAGCAAGCCAGTCAGCCCGCCAGAATGATTGCGTCTTTGAAGAAGATTTCGCCAATTGTTACCCCCGCACCATGCCTTATCGGCGCACATCGATCTGCCCACAGCCCACCCCGCCCCACGGTGGAGGAGTCAAGATGAGGACGTTAGCAGACGATACGGCAGCCGACAAGGGACTTCTGCACGGGACTTCCCGCTTTTGCGACAAGTGGAGGTCATTGGCGACAGGCGGAATCCCGTCTTAGGTTGTGGAAGGGGCCTTACGCCTCTCCAGCACCATGCCCAGCCCCAGCACCAACGCGGCACCCAGGACCGCCGCCGCGTAGTGCACCCAGCCATGGGTGACCATCCAGCCACTGAACACACCGTCGCTGGCAATGGTTTCACCGCCAACCCAACCAATAAGCGCAGCGCCCAGCGTCACGATCACCGGAAAGCGCTCCATCAAGCGAATCATCAGGGTACTGCCGAAAATGACCAGCGGAATACTGATGGCAAGCCCCAGGATCAGCAACAACATACTGCCCTTGGCTGCTGCGGCCACCGCGATCACGTTGTCCAGGCTCATCACCAAGTCAGCAATCAGGATGGTCCTCACGGCAGCCAGCATGCTGCCAGTGTTCTTCCCATGGCCTTCTTCGGCATCGTCGTCGCTCAGCAATTGCACGCCGATCCACAACAACAACAGGCCTCCGATCACCTGCAAAAACGAGATCTCCAGCAGCTTGGCTGCTACTACGGTCAAAGCAATCCGCAGCACCACCGCAGCGCCAGAGCCTAAAAGTACCGCTTTTCTTTGCTGCTCGGGCGGTAGGGAACGTGCCGCAAGGGCAATCACAACGGCGTTGTCCCCAGACAAAATGATGTTGATCCAGACGATCTTGACCAGACCAATCCAGAAGTCAGCGCTCTGAAGAATTTCCATGATTGGCCCCCGCAGTACAAATGAAAAAGTGCCCAAACACAAGGTATGGGCACTTTACTTCGAGAGGCAATCCTCTCGCTTCAGCTATTGAGCCAACGCTGGATTTACAGCATGGCCTTCAGCAGCTTCGCCATTTCAGACGGATTGCGTGTGACTTTGAAGCCGCATTCTTCCATCACGGCCAGCTTGGCGTCGGCGGTGTCTGCACCACCAGAAATCAACGCACCGGCGTGGCCCATGCGTTTTCCGGGAGGCGCGGTCACGCCAGCGATGAAGCCAACAATCGGCTTCTTCATGTTCAGCTTGCACCAGCGGGCGGCTTCGGCTTCATCGGGTCCGCCGATTTCGCCGATCATGATGACTGCGTCAGTATCAGGATCATCGTTGAAAGCCTTCATCACGTCGATGTGCTTCAGGCCGTTAATGGGGTCGCCACCAATGCCCACGGCGGATGACTGACCCAGACCGATTTCAGTCAGTTGCGCGACGGCTTCATAGGTCAGCGTACCGGAACGGGACACCACGCCGATGCGGCCCTTGCGGTGGATGTGCCCGGGCATGATGCCGATCTTGATTTCGTCGGGGGTGATCAGGCCGGGGCAGTTGGGGCCCAGCAGCAGCGTCTTCTTGCCGCCGGCGGCTTCCTTGGCCTTCATCTTGTTGCGCACTTCCAGCATGTCGCGCACGGGAATGCCTTCGGTGATGCAGATGGCCAAGTCCAGATCGGCTTCCACGGCTTCCCAGATGGCAGCGGCGGCGCCCGCAGGCGGCACGTAAATCACGGACACGGTGGCACCAGTGTCGCTGGCCGCTTCCTTGACGGAGGCGTAGATCGGGATGTTGAAGATGGACTCGCCCGCCTTCTTGGGGTTCACGCCGGCCACAAAGGCATTTTTGCCGTTTGCGTATTCCTGGCACTTTTCCGTGTGAAACTGGCCTGTCTTGCCGGTAATGCCTTGGGTAATGACCTTGGTGTCTTTATTGATAAAGATCGACATGATGTTTCCTTAGCCTTTCACTGCTGCGACAACTTTTTGGGCCGCTTCAGCCATGCTGTCGGCGCTGATGATGGGCAGGCCAGATTCGGCCAGCATTTTCTTGCCCAGCTCTTCGTTCGTACCCTTCATGCGCACGACCAGTGGCACCGACAGGTTCACGGCCTTGCAAGCTGTGATCACGCCTGTGGCGATGGTGTCGCATTTCATGATGCCGCCGAAGATGTTGACCAGAATGGCCTTGACCTTGTCGTTCTTCAACATGATCTTGAAGGCTTCCGTCACCTTCTCGGGGGTAGCGCCGCCGCCCACGTCCAAGAAGTTGGCTGGCTCTGCGCCGAACAGTTTGATGGTGTCCATGGTGGCCATGGCCAAACCGGCACCGTTCACCAGGCAGCCGATATTGCCGTCCAGGGAGATGTAGGCCAAGTCGAACTTGGAGGCTTCCACTTCAGCGGCGTCTTCTTCGTCCAGATCGCGGTAGGCCACGATTTCGGGATGGCGGAACAGGGCGTTGGAGTCAAAGTTGAACTTGGCATCCAGGGCCATCAGGTTGCCCTTGGAGTCGCAGTTCAGCGGGTTGATCTCCACCAGCGACGCGTCGGTGTCCATGTAGCACTTGTAGATCTTGGCGAAGATGTCCACGGCCTGGTCGATAGAAGCACCGGTCAAGCCAATGGCTGCGGCCACCTTCTTGCTCTGTTCGGTGGTAATGCCAGTCAGGGGATCGATCATTTCGGTCACGATCTTTTCGGGTGTGGAGTGGGCCACTTCCTCGATGTCCATGCCGCCTTCGCTCGACGCGATCAGGGCCACCTTCTGTGTAGCGCGGTCGGTCACCAGCGACACATACAGTTCGTTCTTGATGTCGGCGCCATCTTCGATGTACAGGCGGCGCACCTTTTGGCCTTCTGGACCAGTCTGGTGTGTCTTGAGTTGCATACCCAGGATGTCGCCGGCGAGGCGCTTGACGTCGTCGATGGACTTGGCCACCTTCACGCCACCACCCTTGCCGCGGCCACCCGCATGGATCTGGGCCTTGACAACCCAGACAGGGCCACCCAGTTTCTGGGCGGCTTCCACCGCTTCTTGCACTGTGAAAGCGGGGATGCCGCGAGGCACCGGCACACCGAACTGGCGCAAGATTTCCTTGCCTTGGTACTCGTGAATCTTCATGACGTCTCTCTCTGGACTGGACAATTTTCACCATGCCGCAACATGAAATTGCGAGTGCATGGCACTGGACACATCAGCCTCCGACTGTATCATGGTGCGATGCACAATACTTGTGCGAGGCTTACAGCGCGCTTGGCGCCCGCAGCGAAGGCTTCCTTGCGCTGAAGCGCCTCACCCCATTATTTTTGAGCTGTCCACCCGATGAAAAAAGTCTTTATTGATGGCGAAGCCGGCACCACCGGGCTGCAGATCCGCGAACGCCTGCAGGCCATGCCGCAGATCGAACTGCTCAGCATTGACCCCGCGCTGCGCAAAGACCCCCAAGCCAAACGCGCCCTCGTCGCGCAGGCTGACCTCGTGATTTTGTGCCTGCACGATGACGCCGCCCTGGAAACCGTGGCCATGGTGGATGGACTGGAGAAAGAGACCGGACGCCCCGGCCCACGCATCATCGACGCCTCCACCGCACACCGCACTGCCGCCGGCTGGGTCTATGGCTTTCCCGAATTGGCTGTCAACCAGCGCGACGCCGTGGTGAACGCCCGCCGCGTCAGCAACCCGGGCTGCTACGCCACCGGCGCCATCGCGTTGATCCGCCCCTTGGTGGATGCGGGCCTCCTGCCCGCCGACTTTCCCGTATGTCTGCCCTCAGTCAGCGGCTACTCAGGCGGCGGACGCACCATGATCGAAGCGTACGAACAAGGCACCGCTGCTCCGTACGAACTCTATGCGCTGGGGCTCAAGCACAAGCACATCCCCGAGATCATGAAATTCACGGGCCTGACACGGCGCCCGCTATTTGTGCCCTCGGTGGGCAATTTCAAGCAAGGCATGCTGGTGCAACTGCCATTGCACCTAGACACGCTGCCAGGCAAACCCACAGCGCAAGATCTGCACACCGCGCTGGCCCAACACTACGCAGGCAGCACCTGGGTCACTGTGGAACCCGTCACGCCGGACCTTAAGCTCGATGCGGCCGCACTGGCCGACACCAACAAGCTGGAACTGCGCGTGTTTGCGAATGACGCCGCCAAAGATGGCTTTGCCCATGCGGTGTTGGTAGCCCGCCTGGACAACCTAGGTAAAGGTGCCAGCGGCGCGGCAGTGCAAAACCTGCAGCTGATGCTGAACCTCTAAACATCGTCCTCATCGGCGCCCGACACCACCTTGCGGATGGCGTCGCCGCCGAAACCGCGGCTGGCCAGAAAGCGCATCTGCTTGCCGCGCTCTGCCGCATCGGCCGGCGGCTGGCCGAACTTCTTGCGCCAGATCTCGCGGGCCCGGTCCAGTTCGCTGGCGCGCAGGGCTTGCACCGCCTCGGCCACGGCCTCGGGCTCCAGCCCCTTGGCCTGCAGCTCCTGCTTGATGCGCGAGGCACCGAGCTTGCTGGCCCGGCGGTGCACGACCGACTCGAGCACCCGCGTCTCGTTGATGAAGCCCTTGGCCTGCAAGGCATCGAGCACCTTGGCCACGGCACCGTCTTCCTCGGCGTGCGGTGCCAGCTTGCGCTCCAGCTCCGCCCGCGAATGCTCTCGGGTACTGAGCAGACGCAGGGCTCGTCCCGTCAACGAGAGCACAGGTTTTGCTCCTGATTTCATAGCCAATTGCACAATGTTGACGGGGGCTAGAGGTCGATTTACTCTGCTTTCTCGGCCTTGTCGGCTTTTTTGCCCTTGGCCTTGATCTCGGGTTCAGCCACGGGCAGCAAGGGAATGCCCAGGCCTTCGCGCACCTTGTTTTCGATCTCCACCGAGAGAGCAGGGTTCTCGCGCAGGAATTCGCGGGCATTGTCACGGCCCTGGCCAATCTTCTCGCCCTGGTAGGCGTACCAGGCGCCGGACTTTTCCAGAATACCGGCAGTCACGCCCATGTCGATGATTTCGCCATGGCGGCTGATGCCCTCGCCGAACAAAATGTCGAACTCCGCCGTCTTGAACGGAGGGCTGACTTTGTTCTTCACCACCTTGACCTTGGTTTCGTTGCCGATGGCCTCTTCGCCCTTCTTGATCGTGCCGGTACGGCGGATGTCCAAGCGGACAGAAGCGTAGAACTTCAGCGCGTTACCACCGGTGGTGGTTTCGGGCGACCCGAACATCACGCCAATCTTCATGCGGATCTGGTTGATGAAGATGACCATGCAGTTGGTCTTCTTGATGTGGGCGGTCAGCTTGCGCAGCGCCTGGCTCATCAGGCGGGCTTGCAGGCCGGGCAGGCTGTCACCCATTTCGCCTTCCAGCTCGGCCTTGGGGGTCAGTGCCGCCACCGAGTCCACGATGATCAGGTCGACCGCGCCGGAACGCACCAGGCTGTCGACGATTTCCAGGGCCTGCTCACCAGTGTCAGGCTGGCTGATCAGCAGGTCTTGCAGGTTCACACCGAGCTTTTGGGCGTATTGCACGTCCAGCGCGTGCTCGGCATCCACAAAGGCGCATTGGCCGCCTTGTTTTTGCATCTCCGCAATCACCTGCAGCGTCAGCGTGGTCTTGCCCGAGGATTCCGGGCCATAGATTTCGACCACACGGCCGCGCGGCAGGCCACCTACGCCCAGCGCGATGTCCAGGCCCAGGGAGCCGGTGGAGACGACCTGGATGTCTTCGATCACCTCGCCTTCGCCCAGCCGCATGATGGTGCCCTTGCCGAACTGCTTTTCGATCTGGGCCAGCGCTACTTGCAAGGCCTTGGCCTTTTCGGCGTTGCCACCATTCGTGTTGTTGGGGTTCTTGACGGGTGCGTCCATGAGAAATCTCCTTGAAAATCAATGGGTTGGTGCACCACAGCAATCTGGTTTTAACAACAGGCTGGATGCTTGAACAGTAGTTTAAGCGCGCTTGTTGTGTGGCGTAAATACATTTATTAATCAGTTTGCATTACTATTTGGCGATGCCTGATTCCCCCCCAACCCGCAACGACACTTGGCGCCAGAACCACCTAGGCCACTGGCTGCGGCTGGCGCTGGAGCGTTTTGACGCACGCGTGCTGGAACTCATGGCGCGCCACCCTGCCGTGCCGCTGGGCCTGTCCAACCTGGCCGAGCGGGGGCAGGTGGGCGCCGCCCACATCCACATCACGCGGCATTTGGCGGTGGAAGGCGCACGCCTGACGGATCTGGCCCAGCGCGCGGGCATGACCAAGCAGGCCATGGGCACGCTGGTGAACCAGTGCGAAGCCTGGGGCATGGTGCGCCGCGAAGACGACCCCGCCGACGCCCGCGCGCGCCGCGTGCAGTTCACCGCCACAGGTCTGGCCTGGCTGGGCGCCTACCGAGACGCTGTGGCTCAGGCCGAAGACGAGCTGCACCAGGCGGTCAGTCCCGAAGTGGCCACCGTGGTGGCGCTGGGGCTAGAGGCCTACAGCGGACAGTAGGCACCAACCTGTCGGCGGCTCGCGGGCAAGCCGGGCGCAAGGTTCGCATGCCTAGAATGGCAACCGGAACCGAACGCGCACGCTGCCCAGCGAGGAGACCCCCATGCGAATACTCATAGCCGAAGACGATCAGGTCCTGGCCGATGGCCTGCTGCGGGCGCTGCGCAGCGCCGGCGCGGCGGTCGACCACGTGGCCAGTGGCACCGAGGCCGACGCGGCCTTGATGACCAACACCGAGTTCGACCTGCTGATCCTGGACTTGGGCCTGCCCAAGCTGCACGGGCTAGAGGTGCTCAAGAAGCTGCGCGCGCGCGGCTCCTCGCTGCCCGTGCTCATCCTCACCGCGGCCGACAGCGTGGACGAGCGCGTCAAGGGGCTGGACTACGGCGCCGACGACTACATGGCCAAACCCTTTTCCCTGCAGGAACTCGAAGCCCGCGTGCGCGCCCTGGTGCGTCGCGGCATGGGCGCCACCTCTGCCAGCATCAAGCACGGCCCGCTGACCTACGACCAGGCCGGTCGCGTGGCCACCATCGACGGCAAGATGGTCGAGCTGTCGGCCCGCGAGCTTGGCCTGCTGGAAGTGCTGCTGCAACGCGCCGGTCGCTTGGTCAGCAAGGACCAGCTGGTGGAGCGCCTGTGCGAGTGGGGCGAAGAGGTGAGCAACAACGCCATCGAGGTCTACATCCACCGCCTGCGCAAGAAGATCGAGAAAGGCCCGATCCGCATTGCCACGGTGCGTGGCCTGGGCTACTGCCTCGAGAAAATTGCGCCTTGAAACTCTTCCAGCGCGAGCAACGCAGCCTGTTCGGGGAGATCCTGGACTGGATGCTCACGCCGCTGCTGCTGCTGTGGCCCGTCAGCCTGGTATTGACCTGGCTCGTGGCACAAGGTATTGCCGGCAAACCGTTTGACCGGGCGCTGGAATACAACGTGGGCGCTCTGGCCCAACTGATTACCGTCAACAAAAACCACGCCCAGTTCGTCTTGCCATTGCCCGCGCGCGAACTGCTGCGCGCCGACGACGCAGACACCGTGTACTACCAGGTGCTGGGTGCCGATGGCGAGTTTCTCAGTGGCGACAAAGACCTGCCCCTGCCCCCTGACGATGAACGGGTACCGCCGGGCGAGGTGCGCATGCGCGATGCCGAGTTCAAAGGCCAGGACCTCAAGGTGGCCTACATGTGGGTCAAGCTGGACCTGCCGCAGGAAAAACCCGCGCTGGTGCAGGTGGCGGAAACCATGGAGAAGCGCTCGATGCTGGCGACAGAGATCGTCAAGGGTGTGATGCTGCCGCAGTTCGTCATCCTGCCACTGGCCGTGCTGCTGGTGTGGCTGGCCCTGGTGCAGGCGATCAAGCCGCTGAACCGCCTGGAGGAACGCATCCGCGCGCGCAGCCCCGATGACCTGAGTCCGCTGGACGTGGAGGCTGTACCGCTGGAGGTGGTGCCGCTGGTGTCCTCGGTGAACGACCTGCTGATGCGCCTGAAGGACTCGATCGCCACGCAAAAGCGCTTTCTGGCCGATGCGGCCCACCAACTCAAGACGCCGCTGGCCGGACTTCGCATGCAGGCCGACCTGGCACAGCGCGAGGGAGCGAATGCCGAAGACCTGAAGCAATCACTGCGGCAGATTGGCCGGTCCAGCATCCGCGCCACCCACACCGTGAACCAGTTGCTGGCGCTGGCGCGCGCCGAGAGCAGCGGCGCCGTGCTCAGCCACCAACCGTGTGACCTGGCGCGACTGACCATGGACGTGGTGCGCGACTGCGTGCCGCGGGCGATGGACAAGCACATTGACCTGGGTTTTGAGGGCGTGCAGCCCGGCACAGAAGGCGCAACCTTGCAAGGCAACCCCACCCTGCTCAAGGAAATGGTGCGCAACCTGCTGGACAACGCCATCAACTACACCCCATCCACAGCCGAAAAACCCGGCGTGATCACGGCTCGCGTGCTGGTGGACCCGTTTAGCAAGGCGCTGGTGCTGCAGGTGGAAGATTCGGGCCCTGGCATTCCGGCGGCTGAGCGTGAACTGGTCTTCCAGCCTTTCTACCGGGCACTTGGTAACGACGCCGATGGCTCGGGTCTGGGTCTGCCCATCGTGCTAGAAATTGCGCGCCAGCACCATGCCACGATTTCATTGGAAGAGAGCCGCCCCGGCCACGCCGCGCCAGGGGCCAGTTTCACGCTGCGCTTTCAGCACAACGCAGACTAGGGCCGCATCAGCTGCAGGTCTTGAGGGTTTTGCCGGCCAAGGCGGGCTTGACCTCTCCCAGTTTGGCTCGGATCGCCTCGGAGACGGCAGGCAGCTTGAGCAGCGAGATGGTGGCTTCCTCGCGCTCCTGCACCACCTTGGCGGTGCGTATGCCCTTGGGGGACAACTTGGCCAACTCCGCCGCGGCGGCGGCCTGGGTGTCAAACCCACCCAGTGACAGGCCTATCTCCAATGCAGGGTTGTTCACCGCCTCGGTCTTGATGTCCATACCTGCTAACTCGGCGCGCTTTTTGGCTTGCAGCTCGGGCGTGGCGTACTTGCCCATGTAAATGATCCAGCGGGCGGTTTCCTTGCCAGGCTCCAGTTGCCAGCTGCCCGCGGGCAGGTTGGCTCCCTCCAGCGCTGTACGCAAGGCACCGGCCTGGGCATCATCAAAAGGGCCGGCCTGCAGGCATTCCTTGGGTGCCAGATCGGCCTGGACCTGGGCTTCCACGCGTTTGAGTTCACCCGTACTCAACAACTGAATCGCCTCGGGCTTGATCTGCTGCGCCATGCGCTGGGGCTCATTCACCGGGGCCGGGGCGAACCCGTAGGCACGCAACAGGCCGTTGCTCCAGGCGAAAAACAGGCCATTGGCCAGCACCAACATCAAAACAAGCAAGCGCAGCATAGAGTCAGGTCAGAGAGGGGCAGCGGGCGCGGGTCGCACACTGACCTCGGCGCTGCTGATTTTGATCAATCCATTCTCAGTATGCACCAGCAGGGCGCCGCTGGCGTCGACCCCGCGGGCCATGCCCGTGGCGCCATCGCTGCACACCACGGGTTGGCCGTACAACAGGTCGCGCGCATGGAAGGCGGTGCGCAGCGGGCCAAAGCCCTCGCTGGCAAAGCGTTGCACGGCCTGCGCGAGCGACGGCACCACGCGGGCGAGCACCTCGGGTGCATCCATACCAGGCAGCAGCTCGCGCAGGGCCGCGGGCGGGGTACGCAGATCGGTTGCTTCGCGCGGAGCGATGTTGATGCCAATGCCGATGACCGCGTAGCGCGTCTCGCCCACGCTGGCGGTCTCGATCAGGATGCCAGCCAGTTTGCGATGTTCCAGCCAGACGTCATTGGGCCATTTCAGCCGCAGATCGGGGTGCAGGCTCTCCACCACCGACAGGCCCACGGCCAGCGAGAGGCCCGACCAATCGGCCGGCGCCAGGGGCACGCCCAGCGAAAAGGTCAGCGTACCGCCCAACCCTTCCGTGTCACTCTTCCAGTCACGGCCCAGCCGGCCGCGGCCAGCGGTTTGGCGCTCGGCCACCAGCAGGATGGGGTCGAGCTGCCCCGCACGGGCGCGGCGCATGAGTTCGGTGTTGGTGGAATCAATCTCGGGCAGGATCTCGACCGAGAACGTCGGCCACAGGGGGCTCACCGCCTCCCAAATGGCCTCAGCCTGCCAGCGCAAGGTCACTTCTTCCCGCGCTTGGGGGCCAAGAGGGTGCCCCGGCAGGTCTTGGCGCCGCACCAGCAGGGGTACTCGGCCTTGAGCTTCTTGGTGTAGGGCTCGTCGATGATGAGGCCGTAGTCGTAGTTCAGTTCTTCGCCAGCCTTGATGTTGCGCAGCGCCTTGATGAACACGCGGCCGTTTTCTTCATCGGCATCGCAGTTGCCGTCGCAGGAATGGTTGATCCAGCGCGAGGAGTTGCCACCGAACAGCGCGTCGATCACGTTGCCATCTTCCAGCGAGAAGTAGAAAGTGTGGTTGGGGTCCTTGGGGTCATGCGGGTGGCGGCGCTGGGCTTCCTTCCAGCTGATGATCTCGCCCACATACTCAATGATGGTTTCACCTTCGGCAATGTCCTGCACCGCAAATACGCCCTTGCCGTGCACCCCGGAACGGCGAGTCTGGATACGCCGGTTGCCAGCGGGGACCGAGGAATTCACTGGGTTTTTTGCCACGGATCGAAAATTTGGTATGGTGAATCGTATGGGCGCGCATGTGTGCGTGCCTGCGTGTGCAAGTGCGCGCCTGCGCGCACGCGAGAACTGGATTGTAGTCAGATGAAAACATTGGTCATTGCAGAAAAGCCGTCGGTCGCCCAAGACATCGTGCGGGCACTCACGCCTACTGCGGGAAAATTCGAGAAGCACGACGAATATTTCGAGAGCGACAGCTACGTCGTTTCCAGCGCCGTGGGCCACCTGGTGGAGATCCAGGCTCCCGAGCAGTACGACGTCAAACGCGGCAAGTGGAGCTTCGCCCACCTGCCCGTGATCCCGCCGCACTTTGACCTCAAGCCCGTGGACAAAACCAAGACGCGCCTGAACGCCGTCGTCAAGCTGGCCAAGCGCAAGGACGTGGACAAGCTGGTGAACGCCTGTGACGCGGGCCGCGAAGGGGAACTGATCTTCCGCCTGATCGAGCAGTACGCCGGTGGCGCCAAACCATTGGGCAAGCCGGTCAGCCGCCTGTGGCTGCAGTCGATGACACCGCAAGCCATCCGCGATGGTTTTGAGCACCTGCGCACCAATGCGCAAATGCAACCCTTGGCCGACGCCGCGCGTTGCCGCTCCGAGGCCGACTGGCTTGTGGGCATCAATGGCACACGCGCGATGACCGCATTCAACAGCCGCGATGGCGGCTTCTTCCTCACTACGGTGGGCCGCGTACAAACGCCCACGCTGTCAGTGGTGGTGGAGCGCGAAGAGCTGATTCGCAAGTTTGTGAGCCGTGATTACTGGGAGATCCACGCCAGCTTTGCCGCCCAGGCCGGTGAGTACCCCGCCAAGTGGTTCAACCCCGCGCACAAAAAAGACGCCGACGACGCCGAGAAAAAGGCCGACCGCGTCTGGAGCCAAGCCGAGGCACAGGCCATTGCCGACGCAGTGCGCGGCCAGCAGGCCACGGTGACCGAAGAAAGCAAACCCACCACGCAAGCGTCGCCCCTGCTGTTTGACCTCACCAGCTTGCAGCGCGAGGCCAACGGCAAGTTTGGCTTCTCGGCCAAGACCACGCTGTCCATCGCCCAAAGCCTGTACGAGCGCCACAAGGCCCTAACCTACCCACGTACCGATTCGCGTGCACTGCCCGAAGACTATGTGCCCGTGGTCAAGCAGACTTTCGAGATGCTGGCGGACAGCGGCATGAAGCACCTGGCCCCGCACGCACTCACCGCGCTGAATGGCAACTACATCAAGCCCACCAAGCGTGTGTTTGACAACGCCAAGGTGTCGGACCACTTTGCCATCATCCCCACGCTGCAGGCCCCCAGCGGCCTGAGCGACGCGGAGCAAAAACTGTACGACCTGGTGGTGCGTCGCTTCATGGCAGTGTTCTTCCCCAGCGCCGAGTACCAGGTCACCACGCGCATCAGCACCGCCGCAGGCCACAACTTCAAGACGGAAGGCAAGGTGCTGGTGAAGCCGGGCTGGCTGGCCATCTACGGCAAGGAAGCTGCCGCCGAGGTAGAAGATGCCAAGGACGGCGACAAGGGCCAAAGCCTGGTGCCGGTGCAACCGGGCGAGAAGGTCAAGACCGAAACCGTGGACCCCAAGGGCCTGAAAACGCGCCCCCCGGCCCGCTACTCCGAAGCCACGCTGCTGGGCGCCATGGAAGGCGCCGGCAAGACCGTGGAAGACGACGAGCTGCGCGAAGCCATGCAGGAGAAGGGCCTGGGCACACCAGCCACCCGCTCCAGCATCATTGAAGGCCTGATTGCCGAGAAATACATGCTGCGCGAAGGCCGCGAGCTGATCCCCACCGCCAAGGCCTTCCAGCTCATGACGCTGTTGCGCGGCCTGGGTGTGGAAGAGCTCTCCAAGGCCGAGCTGACCGGCGAATGGGAATACAAATTGGCCCAGATGGAGCAGGGCAAGCTGCGCCGCGAGACCTTCATGGCCGAGATTGCCGCCATGACCGAACGCATGGTCAAGAAGGCCAAGGAATACGACCGCGACACCATCCCCGGCGACTACGCCACGCTGGAAGCGCGCTGCCCCAATTGCGGAGGCATCGTCAAGGAAAACTACCGCCGCTACACCTGCACCGGCCAGACCGGCACCGAGGACGGCTGCGGTTTCTCGTTTGGCAAGTCACCGGCCGGTCGCACCTTCGAGCCGGCCGAAGTGGAGCAGTTCCTGCGCGACAAACACATCGGTCCGCTGGACGGCTTCCGCTCCAAGGCTGGCTGGCCATTCACGGCCGAGATGGTCATCAAGTTCGACGACGAAACCAAGAACTACAAGCTCGAGTTCGACTTTGGCGACGACAAGGCCGGCGAGGAGAGCGGCGAGCTGGTCGACTTCAGCGCCCAGACCGCGCTGGGCGCCTGCCCCAAATGCGGGGGCAACGTATTCGAGCACGGCAAGAACTATGTGTGCGAGAAGTCGGTGCCGACCATGGCCCAGCCCACGCCCACCTGCGACTTCAAGAGCGGCCAGATCATTTTGCAGCAGCCCATCGAGCGCGAGCAGATGCAAAAGCTGCTGGCCACCGGCAAGACCGACCTGCTGGATAAGTTTGTCAGCATGCGCACGCGCCGTGCCTTCAAGGCCATGCTGGCCTGGGATGCCGAGGCCGGCAAAGTGAATTTCGAGTTCGCGCCCAGCAAGTTTCCACCGCGCAAGCCCGCTTACAAGGCGGCGACCAAGACCACGACCGCTACTAAAACAGGAGCTGCTCGCGCAGCATCCACGGGGGCTGCAACCAAAAAAGCCCCTGCAAAGAAGGCCGCATCGGCCAAAACCGCCAAGCCCAAGGCGCCGCGCAAGACCACGGCCGCCAGCGGCAAGCTGCCCAGTGCCGAACTCGCCGCGGTCATTGGCGCGGAGCCGGTGGCACGCACCGAAGTGATCAAGAAGCTGTGGGACTACATCAAGGCCAACGGCCTGCAGGACGCCACCAACAAACGCGCCATCAACGCCGATGCCAAGCTGCTGAAAGTGTTTGGCAAGGAGCAGGTAACGATGTTTGAACTGGCTGGCATTGCCGGCAAGCACCTGAGCTGACCATGGACTTTCTCACCACCGAGGACGACGACTCCGAGCACGCCACCCACACACCCGCCGAGCGCGCGGCTGCGGCTGCGCGCAGCACATGGGTCAGCGTAGTGGTGAACCTGCTGCTATCGACCACGCAAATCGTGGTCGGGGTGCTGGCCAAGTCGCAGGGCTTGATTGCCGACGGCGTGCACTCGCTGTCGGACCTGGTGGCCGACTTTGTGGTACTGCTGGCCAACCGGCAGAGCCAGAAAGACGCTGACGAAGACCACCCCTATGGGCACCAACGCTTCGAGACGGCCGCGTCACTGGCGCTGGGCCTGCTGCTGCTGGCAGTAGGTGTCGGCATGGTGTGGTCGGCCCTGCAAAAGCTGCAGAGCCCCGAAACCATTCCCACCGCACACAGCATTGCGCTGTGGGTGGCGCTGGCTGCCATTGCTGCCAAAGAACTGCTGTTTCGCTACATGCTGGGCGTGGCCAAGGCCGTCAAGTCCAGCATGCTGGTGGCCAACGCTTGGCACGCCCGCTCCGATGCGGCGTCCTCGCTGGTGGTCAGCATCGGCCTGGTTGGAAATCTGGCAGGCTACCCGCTGCTGGACCCAATCGCAGCGCTGATCGTCGGCTTCATGGTGGGCAAGATGGGCTGGGGCTTCGGCTGGGATGCCATGCACGACCTGACCGACCGCGCCGTCGACGAAGCCGAGGTACAGGCCATCCGCAAGACCGTGGAGGCCACACCTGGCGTGGCAGGCGTGCACGACATCCGCACCCGCAAGATGGGTGACATGGTGGTCGTCGACGCCCACATCGAGGTGGACGCCATGCTCACCGTCGAACAGGGCCACAATATCGCCGTGGCCGCGCGCGCTGCCGTGATGCGTCGCCACCGCGTGCTCAACATGATGACCCATGTGGACCCGGCGCAGCGGCCGGATGCGGACCATTTACCTCCCGCTGCGCCACCGGGCTGACGCCCCGGCTTAGTGGTCTGCGGGGTGGCTGCTGGTCAGCAGCTTGTCGGTGTAGGCGATGGCCAAGGCACTCATCAGGAACACCACGTGGATGATGGTTTGCCACATCAGCACCTTCACATCGTAGTTGGCCGCGTTGATGAAGGTCTTGAGCAGGTGGATGGAGCTGATGCCGATGATGGCCGTGGCCAGCTTCACCTTCAGCACTGAGGCATTCACATGGCTCAGCCACTCGGGCTGGTCGGGGTGGCCATCCAGGTCCATGCGGCTCACAAAGGTCTCGTAGCCGCCCACGATCACCATGATGAGCAGGTTGGAGATCATCACCACGTCGATCAGCGCCAGCACCACCAACATGATGATGGTCTCGTTCAGCGAGGGCATTGTGATGTCGGACTTGTAGCCAATGCTGGTGACCAGCGCCTGCAGCGCGGTCTGGCTGCCAAACGCGGCCTCCAGCAAGTGCACCAGTTCCACCCAGAAGTGAAAGACGTAGACGCCCTGCGCCGCAATCAGGCCCAGGTACAGCGGCAGCTGCAGCCAGCGGCTGGCAAAGATGAAATTGGGGATGGGGCGCAGCGCGGTAGTTTTCTTGGGCGTGGGTGCAGTCATGGTGTGCAGGGTCAAAAGTGGACAGCGCGCGCATTGTAGAAAATGCGCCTAAGCCCCTACAAACCGCTCAGCAGCGTCTGCGATCCTTGCCAGCGCACACCGGGCGCCAGCACTACGGGTTGTATTACCGCAGCGGCTTCCACGCAGGCAAACTGGGTATGGCCCTGCGGTGGCAAATCTACCAAGCCCGCGTCAGGCCCGGGGTTCCACACCACCACGTCGCCAAAGCCCGCGTGCTCCAACTGCAGCGGCCCCAGCGGACTTTGCAGTTGCAAGGGGCCAGCAACGGCTTCGAAGATATGGTCGATAGGCTCGCGCAACGACAGCACTGCGCCCTCGGGCAGCACGCCGGTCAACGTGGCCTGCGCCACATCGCCCACCGCCAGGTAGGTGTGCAGGGCGGCGTGGAAGGGGAAGGACGCTAGGCCCGTGTTCTCTACGGCCAGCGCCATGCGCAGGCCATTCGCCAGCAGGCTCACGGTGAGCGTGCAAACGCAAGCATGAGGCCAGTGCGGATCGTCGCCCACGGCGTTGTGCAGTTGCAGGGAAATGCTGGGTTCGGGCGCGGATACGTCCACAGGCAACAGCGTCCACTCCCGCATGCGCGCCCAGCCATGGCGCATGAGAGGCCCCCGCGCGGCAAACTGCGGAAAGATCACCGGTACACCGCCGCGCACGGCCTGCGGCCCCTTGAGGGGCGAGGCAGGGCTGCAATACAGCCGATCCACACCGCCAGCATCCACCCAGGAAATCACCTGGGCACCGCGCAACAGCACGGTGACCGTATCGCCCGCGGGGCCTTGCAGGCGCACGGCGGGGGCTTCGTCAATCAACAGGGTCTGGCAGTTCATGCCCCGCAGTTTATCGAGTGGTCGTTACCTTGGAGAGGTGGCGTGGCTGGTCCGGGTTGGACCCTCGCGCACGCGCCACAGCCTCCACCAGCAGATAAAAACTCTGGATGGCGGTGATCGGGTCCAGGTCTTCCTGCGGTGCGGTGCTCAGCGTCAGGTCACGGCCCGACACGTTGGCTGGTGCAGCCAACAAGACCTGGGCACCACGGCCCCGCATTTCGATGGCCAAGTCAATCAGGCTTTGCTGCGCGGGGCCACGCAGCGCAAACACCAGCATGGGGTAGTTCTCGTCCACCAGCGCCATAGGACCATGTTTGACCTCTGCACCGCTGAAGGCCTCGGCCTGGATGGCACAGGTTTCCTTGAATTTGAGCGCCGCCTCCTGCGCAATCGCCAGCCCTGGGCCGCGGCCAATCACCATGAGCTTGCTGGCCCTGCGCAATGGCTCTACGGCACTGGACCAGTCCTGCTTGCAGGCATCTTCCAGCGCTGCTGGCAAGGTCTGCAGGCCCTGCAGCAGGTCGTCGTGCGCGCCCCAATGCGCGGCGAGGCGCGCGCCAGCCACCAGGCCGCAAATAAAGCTCTTGGTCGCGGCCACGCTTTTCTCAGGACCGGCATGCAGCGGCAAGGCCCAGTCCACAGCCTCGGCCAAGGGTGACGTGGTGTCGTTGACCAGCGCCACCGTGGTGGCGCCCGCTGCCTCAAACATCTGCATGGGCTCGATCAGGTCCGGGCTGCGGCCCGACTGCGAGATGGACACGGCCAACAAGCGCTGCTTGGCCAGAGGCGCCTTGTACAGCGTCAGCAAGGACATGGGCAACGAGGTCACGAGCTGCCCGGTGCGCGACATCACCAGGTAGGCGAAGTAGGCGGCCGCATGGTCCGAGCTGCCACGCGCAATCGTCACCGCGCCCTGGGGCGGCAAGGCGCGCAGCGCAGCGCCGAGGGCTGCGTAGCGGTCTTCGTCCGCAGCCAGTTGCAGCGCCACCTGGCGCGCCGAGGCTAGGGCCTCTTCCAACATCAAAGTACTCACAAAACCATCCTTTATTGAAAACACAGGGCCAGCGCGCCGTCCATGGCGTCGCCTTGGGCGGGCACCACGCGCCGCACCATGGCGTGGGACAGCCGGGGCAGCAGGCGCTGGGCAATGCTGCCGGCCACCGCCAGCGGCAGCGTGTGGGTGGGGTCCAGCGCGGTGGCCAGGGACTCCAGGCTGTGCGCAGCGCGCACCAGCAGCTGGGCCGCTTCGGCGTCCTGCTCCGCATGCGCAAACACCTTGGGCGCCACGGTGGCGTATTCAAATTGCCGCGCCGCGCCGCACCAGGCCAGCAGGGCCTGCGGCGTGCCGCCCAGCGTGGCGTACACATCGCGCGTAAGCGGGGTATGGGCATGGCGCCCGTCCACCGCGCGCTGGGTCAGGTTGACAGCCTGCAGACCGAGGTCGGCGCCACTGCCTTCATCGCCGCAAGGGAAGCCCCAGCCGCCCGCTGTCGTGCGTTCACCGCTGGCTTGCAGCGCCAGTCCAATCGCGCCCGTGCCCATGATGACCAGCGCACCGGGGGCGCCCTGATGGGCGCCCAACAGCGCGGTCACAGCGTCGGACTCCAGCACCAGCCGCGTGTAGCCGGGGTTGGCGGCCAGGCATTCGGCATTCCAGTCAGTGTTGTTGGCACCGGCCAAGCCCAGGCCCAGTGCGCAGTTGGCGGGCACAGGGTAGGGCCAATCGGCCTCCAGACGGTTCTCAACAGCCAATGCGATGGCCTCAGCAATATGGCGCCAGGCTTGGGGCGTGCCTTGCATGAGGCCTGAAGCCCCCGCCTTGCCCTCGCCCACCACCACACCGCTGCGGTGCACCACACGTGCCCGCGTGCTGGTGCCACCGCCGTCCACGCCAATGGCGTAATGGATGTGCGCTGGCAGGGAAGTGAAATTCCAGACAGCACTCATCGGGCGTGGGCCGAGCGCATATTGCCCGGGTTCAGGCGCGTGCAGGCCGTGCCATCGGCCTTGAACAGGTACAGCGCCGACGGCGCCGCACGCACGATGACCGAGTCACCCAGGCGCACCTCGGCATTGCCGTCGCCGCGCACGATCAGCTCCTGGCCATCGTCCATCTTCAGGTACAGCAGGTTGGACTCGCCCAGATGCTCCACCAGGGTGATCTCTGCGTCCAACGCCGTGTCATCCACACCCGGTGCCACACCGGCACTTAGCACTTCGCAATGCTCGGGGCGCAGGCCCACCTCCACCGTCTCGCCCACCTGCAGCTGCGAAGCATCCACCGTGGCCAGCACCTTGCTGCCATTGCCCAGTTGCAGGCGTGCGCCGGCGTCAGACACCTCGATCACGCGCGCGGGCAGCAGGTTGATGGTGGGCGAGCCGATGAAGGTCGCCACAAAGCGGTTGGCAGGTTGCTGGTACAGCGCGAGCGGCGTACCCGCCTGCTGCACATGGCCTTCGCTGAGCACCACAATCTTGTCGCCCAGCGTCATGGCTTCCACCTGGTCGTGGGTCACATAGACCATGGTGGCGTCCAGGTCGCGGTGCAGGCGGGCCAGCTCGATGCGCGTCTTGGCGCGCAGCGCGGCGTCCAGGTTAGAGAGCGGCTCGTCGAACAGGAACAGGCGCGGCTCGCGCACGATGGCGCGGCCGATGGCCACGCGCTGGCGCTGCCCGCCCGAGAGTTCACGCGGCAGTCGCTCCAGCAAGTGGTCGATGTGCAGCACCTTGGCCGCGTCGCGCACTTTTTTGTCGATGTCGGCCTTGGTCGCGCCGTGGATCTTCAGGCCGAAGGCCATGTTGCGGTACACGTCCATGTGCGGGTACAGCGCATAGCTCTGGAACACCATGGCGATGCCGCGCTCAGCCGGTGGCAGGTGGTTCACCAGGTCGTCGCCAATGCGCAGCTCACCGCTGCTGATGTCTTCCAGACCGCACAGCACACGCAACAACGTGGACTTGCCGCAGCCACTGGGACCGACCAGCACCACCAGTTCACCGTGCTCGATGTCGAGGCTGATGTTGTGCAGCACCGGCTCGTTGCTGCCATAGGATTTGGAAATGTTTTTGAGGGAAACGCGTGCCATGGTGTGTGTGCTTTATTTGACGGCGCCCGCGGTGATGCCGCGAATCAGTTGACGAGAGAACAGGGCGTAGAGCGTGACCACCGGCACGATGGCCAGGGACAGCGAGGCCAGCACGGCATTCCAGTCGGTGGCGTACTGCCCCACAAACTGCTGGATGCCGAGCGTGATGGTTTGGGTCTTGTCGGACGGTGCCAGGATCAGCGGGAACCACAGGTCGTTCCAGATCGGCACCATGGTGAACACGGCCACCGTGGCAATGGCCGGGCGCACCAGCGGCACCAACACCTGGAAGAAGATGCGGAACTCGTCAATGCCGTCGCAGCGCGCCGCATCCTTCAGTTCGCTGGGCACCTGGCCCATGAATTCCGACAGGATCATGATGGCCAGGGGCAGGCCCTGCGCCACGTAGACCAGCACCAGCGCCGTCAGCGTGTTCACCAAGTTCAGTTCCACCATGAGCTGCAGGATGGACACCGTGCCCAAGCGGATGGGCACCATGATGCCGAAGGCAAAAAAGAACTTGAGCCAGCGGTTGCCCTTGAACCGATACTCCGACAAGCCCCAGGCTGCCATGGCACCGAACAGCAGGATGAAAAACAACGAGGCAATGGTGACGATGAAGCTGTTGCCGAAGTACATGAGCACATCGGAACGGCCCAGCACCTTGGTGTAGCCGATCAGTGAGAAGGTCTCGGGCGTGGGCCAGGCCAGCGGGTCGTTGAAGATGGCGTCGCGGCTCTTGAACGAGTTCATGAACACCAGCAGGATGGGCAGCAGCGCCAGCAGCAGGTAGGCGATCAGCGTGAGGTGCACAAACACGCGGCTGGGCGCCAGCGGCAGGGCCTGCGAGGCTTTGGAGGAGGAAGTGGATGCCATGCGCGGCCTCACAGGGCAAAGCGCTGCAGCTTGCGCTGCACCGCGAGGAAGTAAATGGCCACGCCCACCAGAATCACCAGGAACATGATGGTGGCCACAGCCGCCCCCATGGTCGGGCTGGCCACCTGCGACTGGTAACCAAAGAAGGTGCGGTAGAACAGCGTGCCCAGAATGTCGGTGCTGTAGTTGGGCCCGGCCAGCGCGCCCTTGACCGTATAGATCAGGTCAAACGCATTGAAGTTGGCCACAAAAGTCAGGATGGTCACCAGCCCCAGCGTAGGCAGGATCAGCGGCAGGCGTATCTGCCAGAAGATGCGCCAGGGTGAAGCCCCCTCCACCACAGCAGCTTCGATGATGTCGTCGGGGATCGCAATCAGGGCTGCGTAGATCAGCATCATGGGCACCCCGATGTACTGCCACACCGACATCAGCGATACGGTGATGAGCGCGCTGCCCTCCAGCCCCAGCCAGGGTGCAAACCAGTCCCCCAGGCCCACGAAGCCCAGCAACCGCTCGGACACGCCCCACAGGGGCGACAGGATCAGTTGCCAGACGAACCCGATGATCACCACCGACAGCAGCGTGGGCAGAAAAAAGATGGTGCGGTAGGTGGCCGCAAAGCGCACATTGCGCAGCGACAACAGGGCTGCCAGCAGCAGGCCCACGGGGTTTTGCACCGCCATGTGGATGCCAAAGAACTTGAGGTTGTTCCACATCGCGTTCCAAAACGCGGTGGACCAACGCGGATCGGCCAGGATGGTGGTGTAGTTGGCCAGGCCGGAGAAGGTGCGCACGCCCGTGTCGTCGGCGCTGTACAGCCCAAGACGCAGCGTGTCGATCAGCGGCAGTGCGCTGAAGGTGGCGTAGATCAGCAGCGCCGGTGCAATGAACACCAGCACTCGCCAGGAGAAGCCTAATTTCATGGGAGACCTTGTTGGCCGGAGAAAGAAGCCGGGAGAGCGAAACGAAGTGATGCGATGCGACACAAGGGTGCAGGCCACCGGCCCGCACCCTTGCTATTCACGCCAGAGGCTTATTTGCCAGGCGTGTACCACTTGGCAAAGCCGGTCTGGATTTGCGCTGCAGCGTCCTTGGGCGCCATCTTGCCGTTCAGCACTTGTGAGCTCACGTTCCACAGCTCGTTTTCCATGCTGGGTGTGCCGCGGTTCATGATCTGGGCATTCAGGCGAATCGTGCTCTTGCACTGGTTGCGCCAGCCAATCATTTCCTTGGCCACGGGGTTCTTCACGTCAATGGCATGCTTGGACAGCGAGAAGAAGCCGGTCACCTTGTTGGTGTACAGGTCGGCAAATTCCTTGCTGGCCAGCCAGTTCAGGAACACCTGGGCGTCTGCCTTGTTCTTGCTCTTGCTGTTGATGCCCATGGCAATGTCGGTATGGTCCGAGATGTAGCAAGGATCACCGGCCTTTTGCACAGGCGGTTTGAACGCACCAAACTCCACCTTGCTGTTGCCTTCAAAGTAGGAGATGTCCCACGAGCCGGCGGGGTAAATCGCTGCACGGCCCGTGCCGAACAGGTTTTGCGAATCGCCATAGGTTTGCGCCTGGTAGCCCTTGGGCAGGTAGGCGGACCATTTGGCCATGGTGTCCCAGGTGCTCACGAACTCGGGGTCGGTGAACTTCTTCTTGCCGGCGATGATGGCCTTGCGACCTTCTTCACCCTTCCAGTGATTCGGGCCAATGCCGGTGAACACGATCTGGTTGGTTTCCCACTGGTCCGCGGTACCCAGGGCAATGGGGGCCACCTTGCCTTGCGCCTTGATCTTGTCCAGGGCGGCAAAGAAGTCGGCTTCGGTCACTGGCACGGCCAGGCCGAGATCCGCAAACACCTTCTTGTTGTAGAAGAAACCATGGATCACCGAGGCGATGGGCATGCAGTAGGTGGCCTTGCCGTCATCGGTCTGCCACGCCACTTGCGAGGATTCGGGGAAGTTCTTCAGGCCGGGGGCGCCGTCCAGTTTTTCCAGGTGGCCCTTCTTGAACAGGTCCAGCGACACGTCAAACGGGCGGCAGGTGATCAGGTCACCGGCGGTGCCTGCCGTCAGGCGGGTGTTCAGCGCAGAGTCGTACTCGGGGGGGGAGGTGGGCGAGAACTTGATGGTGATACCGGGATTGGCTTTGTAGAAGGCGGGCAGCAGCACGTCTTCCCACAGGCCTTTGTCGTCAACGCGCCAGCTCTCGATGGTGAGGGTGCCTGCACTGGCCAAACTGCTGCAAACCAGCGCTGCCGCAGCGGCGGCAAGGCGAAGGGTATGGGACATGGGGTCGGTTCTCCTGGACTTTGGTGAATGAAAACTGCCGTCACTGCCCTGTGGCAAGCGCGATCAGTGGCCCGGAGGTTATGCTGTGACCCCTGTAATATCAAACCGCCATGTCGGGGCGGCGTTACATAGTTAAGTCGTTGATTTCATTCAGTATTTCTGCCATGTCCTGCCGCTTCGCCTTACGCTTTATTACGCGCCAGCAGCCCTCGCGGGCCAGGGCTGGCGGGCTTGGCAGCCGCCGACATACATAACATTACAAATCGACAGGAAATGAAAGCTTTCGCCTGGGTCGTGTGGGGTTTGTCGCTGTGGCTGGGGGCCGCGCTGCCCGCCCATGCGCAAAACCCCAGCGTGCCACTGGACGTGCTGCACTGGTGGACCTCGGCCAGCGAGCGTCGTGCGGCCGACCAGCTCAGTGCCCACCTGGCGACCGCAGGTGTGCAGTGGAAAGATGCGGCCATTCCCGGCGGCGGTGGCATGGCCGCCGTCAAGGTGCTCAAGAGCCGCGTGCTGCTGGGTGACCCGCCCGATGTGGCGCAGCTCATCGGCACCACGCTCACCGACTGGGCCGACATAGGCTTGGTCATGCCGCTCAACGCCGTGGCGCAGCGCCAGCGCTGGTCACAGGTGCTGTTTCCCACCGTGCTGGACCTGATTACCTACAAAGGTGATGTGATTGCCGCACCGCTGGGCATCCAGCGCATCAACACCTTGCTCTATAACCGCAAGGTATTCAACAAGCTGGGCCTCACGCCTCCGCGCACCTGGGCCGAGTTTGAAATCATTGCACGCAAGCTGCAGGCCCAGGGCGTGCGGCCGCTGGCCTGGAGCGACGAGTCCTGGCAAATTGCCACGGTGTTCGAGACCCTGCTTTTGGGTGACGCCGGCCCCGCGCTGTACCGCGAACTCATCGTGCAGCGCAAGAGCAGTGCCTGGATGGACCCGCGCGTGGAGCGCGCCCTGCAGCGCCTGCGCTGGCTGCGCACCCTGGCCAGCGACGCCCCCGTGGAGCGCGCCTGGACCGAAAGCGCACGCGAGCTGCTGGCCGACAACGCCGGCATGATGATCATGGGCGACTGGGCCAAGGGCGAACTCATGGCCTGGGGCGCCAGCCCCGCCAAAGACTTTGGCTGTGTGGTGGTGCCCGGCACCGAGGGCATGCACCTCTACAGCATCGACACGCTGGCCATGCTGGTCAGCGCCCGCCCCCGCGAAGCCGCGCAAGAAAAGATGGCTGAAGTGGTCACCGGGATCCCCGCCCAAATGGCGTACAACCGCATCAAGGGCGCCGTGCCCGTGCGCCGCGACATTGACGTGACCCAACTGGACGGTTGCGCACGCGATTCGTGGGAGACCTTTGCGGCCGCACGCAGCGCCCGCGTGCCCAGCCTGGCCCACCGGATGGCGGCTGACGAAGCCATCAAGGACGCCGTGGCACAAACCCTGTGGCGCTACCTCACTGACCCGCGCATGGAGCCCCAGGAGGCCCAGCGCCGCCTGGCCGCCGTGATCCGCGCGCCCAGCGCCGAACGCTGAAGACACACGCCATGAACCGTACCCTGCTCGTCGTGGACGACGACCAAAAAACCCGCAACCTGCTCAAGACCTACCTGGAGAAACACCAGTACGAGGTGCGCGTGGCGCACGACGGCGCCAGCTTCACGGCCGAGTTCGAGCGCTTCAAGGACGAACTCAGCCTGGTCATTCTGGACGTGATGCTGCCCGACACCGACGGCTTCACACTGTGCCGCAGCGTGCGCAGCCAGTCACCCGTGCCCATCATCATGCTGACCGCCAGTGCCGACGACACCGACCGCATCGTGGGCCTGGAGCTGGGAGCCGACGACTACATTGCCAAGCCCTACAACCCGCGCGAGCTGCTGGCCCGCATCAAGGCCATCCACCGCCGCATGCAGCTGGGTGCGCCCGGCGCACCGGTGCGCACGCTGCGCTTTGCCGGCTTCAGCATGGACGTGGTGGAGCGCGTACTGACCGACCCCCAGGGCGAGCCCGTGGTGTTGACCAGCATGGACTTCAACCTGCTGCGCTTCTTTGCAGAGCACGCGGGTGAGACGCTGGACCGCGCCCGTCTGATGGAACAGACCCGTGGCCGCGACCTCGGGCCACTGGACCGCTCGCTCGACGTGCAGATCAGCCGTTTGCGCCAGCGCCTCAATGACGATGGCAAACAGCCCGTACTCATCAAGACCGTGCGCGGCAGCGGCTATGTGTTCTCGGCCGACGTGACCCAGCATGGCGACAGCTGACCGACGCCGCTGGACCCGCCGCTATCTGCCCGACAGCCTGCTGGGCCGCATCGTGGTGGTCATGGCCTTGGGCGTCATCAGCGCGCAACTGGTCGGCACGCTGTTGTGGGCACGCCAGCTGCGCGAAAGCGCACGCACCGAGGCACTGGGCGCGGGCAAGCACCTGGCGCTCAATGCCGCAGGCGCGCTGCGCTTCTTCCGCGATCTACCGCCGCAGTTTCGCCCCATCCTCATCGAGCAGTTACGCACCATGGGCGGTACGCGCTTCTTTGTGAATGTGAACAAGACGCGCGTGCCCATCACCCCGCTGAAGAACAACGCGCTGGTGGACGCCGTGGTGGATGTGGTGCGCGAGGACCTGGTGCGCAACCTGCACGCCACACAAGCGCCGGACGTGGCCTTTGCCTGGCCCGACAGCCTGCAGGTGTCGGACGACGGCCGCATGGTCAGCGACCTGCCCGAGTCGTGGGTGGAGGCCACATTGCTGCTGCGCCCCCGGCCCGCACCGGTGCTGGTGATTCAATCCGAGTTTGAACCGGGGCGCTGGCTCTACCTGGCGGCGCCCATGCCCGACCCGTACTTCCTGGACAACGCCAATCCGTTGACCACCGACCGTGTGCTGCTGCAGCTGGTGACACTGGTCACCGTGCTGGTGCTCAGCGTGCTGCTGGTGCGCGGCCTGATTCGCCCGCTGAACAAAATTGCATCGGCCGCCAACGCCTTTGGCAACGACACCGCACCCGAGAGCGTGCCCGAGACCGGCACCGCCGAGCTGCGCCGCACGGCCCGCGCCTTCAACGAAATGCAGGCGCGCATCCAGGGCTACCTGGTAGACCGCGAGCGGCTGTTCCTCGGCATCTCGCATGGTCTCAAGACGCCCATCATGCGCCTTAAGCTGCGCACCGAGCTGCTGGACGACGAAACCCTGCGTGCCGAGTTCCACGAGGACTTGGACGACCTGGACGTGATGGTGAAGGCCGCGCTGCAAAGTGTGAAAGACACCGATATCCACGAGAACCTGACCCCCGTGCGGCTGGACACGCTGCTGGCCCGGCTAGCGCAGCGCCCCATCCACCCCGATGCGAGCATTGAATGGACGGCCGAGGCCATCAGCGTGCTAGGCAAACCTCTGGCGCTGGAACGCGCCTTCAGCAACCTGCTGGACAACGCCGTGCTCTATGGCGAGCGCGTGCAGGTGCGCCTGAGCCACCAGGGCAACCGCGCGCTGGTGGAGGTGCGGGACTTTGGCCCTGGCATTGCACAGGCCAGCATGTCGGCCGCGTTTGAACCCCATGTGCGCCTGTCCCACGGCCAGCAGCAGAACCGCACCGGCACGGGCCTGGGCCTGGGCATTGCCCGCAACATCATTCAGGCCCACGGTGGCGAAATACGCCTGCACAACCACGCCGAGGGCGGGCTGGTGGTCACCGTACTGCTGACAGCACTTCCACCGGAGTAAGGTGCACAGACGTAAAAAAGCCGGCTGCAAGAGCCGGCTTTTTAGGGGGCTTACAGCTTAGTAGCTGCGTGCGCCGCGGTAACCATCCGACGTGCCGCGGTCTTCGCGCGGACGTGCCAGGTTCACCACGATGGAGCGACCGTCCACGGATTGGCCATGCAAGCCGTCAATGGCTGCCTGCGCAAATGCGGGCGTACCCATTTCGACAAAGGCAAAACCTTTGGAGCGGCCGGTGTCACGGTCCATCATCACCTTGGCGGAGGTTACTTCGCCAAATTCGGAGAAGTTGCTGCGCAGACTGGTGTCGTCCACGGAATAGGGCAGATTGCCCACGTAAATTTTGGTGCTCATAGTTAGCCTTTCAGAAAAAAAGTGTTCAGCAGGTTTGCGGACGTGCGATGCAGGTCTCTAGCCAGCCCTGGGTGATGGCATACACCCGGGCGGCTTCGCGAGATACGAACTCGCAATCAAAGTTAAAAATTCGGCAGTAGGCGCCCTTGCTTTGGCTGCGCTGGACCGAGATGGAAGCACGGAAGCGACCGTTGCTGGTGGCGTGCGTGGCGGGCGAAACCATGTAGTTGCCCATGGGTATGGCTAATTCGGAAGTCTGGATCATGTAGGGGAGAGGTGCGGACCTGAATCAAAGAGGCCGGCTTGAGCAGAAAGAGAATCGGTTGGCTGCAGCTCTGCAGTTCAACGTGGTCGACAGGTGTCGAATAAACCGAGGCCCTGCTGCAAAAGACATCTCTTGCCAGGCTTCGTGGAACGAGGGGGTGTTGGGTGCAACCCGAGTTCCTGTTGCGTATTATATTTATAAAGAAATATAAGTCAACGCCTTTATTTCAAAATTCCTCTAAAAGTTTCGTCAGGCGGAAAACTAAGCCACATTCTGCAACGGCAGGTAGATGTCGGTCAACAAATCGGCCGGCGCCGTGTCCCGTGGGTTGTTCAGGTATTCCTCAAACACGGGTTGATCCAGCGCCGCATGGCCCGACTGCACCAGCCACTGCCCATAGAGCCACTGGTAGGCCGCCCCCATGGTGGCGTAGGGCCCGCGGTGGCGCAGCACAGCGCAGGTGCAGCCGCCCAGCGTCATGGCTTGCAGGGGCGCGGCGGCGCTGGCGCTCGCGGGCAGCGACAAACCCGCCCAGGACCGCAGCTGTGCTTCAGGCACGGCGGCCGGGTCGTCGTAGTACACGGCCAGCCAGCGGGTGTCGTCCCGCAGCAGGCCCTGGGCGGCCATGTGGGTGAAGGTGGTTTCAAACGCTTTGCCAATGCGCATATAGCCACCGCCATGCGGCAGGCCGGCCAGCGGCACCGCGGGCACATAGCGAATGTCCACCGTGTAACCCGCCGCCGCGGCCTGCGCCACGCCACGGCGGAACACCACATGCCCGCCCTGCGCGCGGTACTGCGTGGGCCCCATGCCATAAGCCGTGCCAAAGGCGCGGGTAAACGACTGCACATTGGGGTAGCCGCACTTGCGCGCCACCTGGGCCACCGGCAGCTGCGTGTTGGCCAGGTAGCCCGACGCGCGGTGCAGCCGCAGCCGGCGTATGGTGGCCGCAATGGTCTCGCCGTTCATCGCGTGGTAGACGCGGTGCCAGTGGTAGGGCGACAGGTGGGCCACCTCCGCCAGCTGGTCCAGGTCTAGCTCCTCGGCCAGGTGGTCGTGGATGTAGGCGGTGACGCGGCTCAGGCGATCCTGGTAGTCGGTCCAGCTGTGGCTGCGGTTCATGCGCGGTGGGTGCTTTCGTTATTGCAGACTTATTGCAGGCCAATGGAGATGGCAATGCGGCCATCGGCACTGTAACGCTCGTACTCGGCAATCACGGTCTTCGCCAGCTCGGTGTGGCCCCAAATCTCCATCCACTTGGCGCCCACCAAGTCAGCCCGGTTGGGCTCCACGTCAAACACCGCGCGCTTGGACGCGGGGACCACCACGCGCACCATGCCCGCAGGCACCTCGGCGCTGGCGGGTACCGGCGCGCCAATCACCAGCGAGTACAAGCCCGTGTTGTTGAGGCCTGCGTTTTCAAAGTGGGTGTAAACGGCGTAGACATCACCGTTCAGCTTGGCGGGAATGTGGGCCAGCACTTCCTCCTGGCCAAAGCGCTGCCAGTGCGGGGGAATGGTCTGCATGGCCTCCAGGTTGGTGGTGCGCAGCTCGATGCCGATGACGTGGATCGCGTGGGACAGTAGCTCTGTTTTCATCAAAAACTCCAGTGAGGTTGAACACCGGGCCAGTCTAAAAACACCGAGCGGACATTTCTTGCGGAATTGCACCGCAACGCTGCATCCAAAGCGGCGCATTCCTAAAGCATTGCCGCGGTTCACCGATAACGAACCATGCAAGTTTCCGGAACATCCTCCATCTCAGGCCGTATTTCAAGCGCCGGCGCAGACGCCAGCGATATCGCAAAACTGCAGAAGCAGTTGCGGGACTTGGTGGAGCAGCTCAACGGCTTGGCTACTTCCGACATGGATCCGAAGTCGAAGAAGGAGCGCGTCAAACTCCTGCAAGCGCAGATTCAGATGGTTCA
Source organism: Rhodoferax sp. GW821-FHT09E07 (assembly GCF_059416145.1). Lineage (NCBI taxonomy): Bacteria > Pseudomonadati > Pseudomonadota > Betaproteobacteria > Burkholderiales > Comamonadaceae > Rhodoferax > Rhodoferax sp. GW821-FHT09E07. Next base: position 218,596 of record NZ_JBWKOP010000007.1, read on the forward strand.
GGCCCAAATCACCGCAATCCAGCGCGCGCGTCAACAAGAGCAACTCGACGTCACCATCCAGAAAACCGAAAACACGGCAAAGGTGGCGGAGAAGAAGAACCCCAAGGCCGCATCAAAGACCGACAAACTAGGCAGCAACGTAGACACCTACGCCTGACCAGCGTCGGAATTTCTACAAAGCCACCGCGTGGCCTTCCACCCATACCGCCTGCAGCGCCAGATCCCGGTCCACCACCACCGCATCGGCCCAAGCGCCGGACTGCAGGCGGCCGCGGTCTGACAGGCCCATGTGGTCGGCGGCATAGGTGGAGACGCGTTTGGAGGCGTCCTCCAGGTCCAGGCCCAGGGTGTTGACGAGGTTGCGCAGGGCCTGGTCCATGCTGAGCACCGAGCCGGCCAGCGTGCCGTCGGCCAGGCGCACGCCGCCCATGCACTTGGTCACCGTGTGGCGGCCCAGCTTGTAGTCGCCATCGGGCATGCCGGCGGCGGAGGTGGAGTCGGTCACGCAGTACAGCTTGGGGATGGCGCGCAGCGCGGTGTGGATGGCGCCGGGGTGCACATGCAGCAGATCGGGGATGATTTCAGCAAACTCGGCATGGGCCAGCGCCGCGCCCACCATGCCCGGCTCGCGGTGGTGCAGCGCCGACATGGCGTTGAACAGGTGCGTAAAGCCCGTGGCACCGCAGCGCATGGCGGCCACGCCCTGCTCGTAGCTGCCCGTGGTATGGCCCAGCTGCACCTTGAAGCCCTCAGCCACCAATTGCGCAATCAACGCCTCGTTACCACCCACCTCGGGCGCCAGCGTGATGAGGCGGATGGGCGCCATGGCGTGCAGGCGGTGGATCTCGTCAAAGCTGGCGGGTCGCGCAAACGGCGGCTGCGCGCCCAGGCGTGCCTCGCTGATGTAAGGCCCCTCCAGATGCACGCCCAGCACGCGCGCAGCGTTGGGTGCACGTTGTTTGCAAAGCGCGCCCATGGCGGCAAAAGCCGTGTCCAGGTCGCTCTGCGGTGCGGTCATGGTGGTGGCCAAGAGTGACGTAGTGCCATGCCGCGCATGCAGCGTGGCCACATGCAGGGCCGCGTCACCGCCCTCCATGATGTCGTGGCCCGCACCACCGTGCACATGCAGGTCAATGAAGCCGGGCAGCACGATGGGCGCGCCGCTGTCGCGCACCGCGGCCGTGGCCACAGGCGTGCCGCTGATGCCTGCAACGCGGCCCTGCGCATCCAACGTGAGTGCGCCCTGCACAAAGCCCGTGGGGGTGAGGATGTGGCCTTCAATGCGGCTCTGCAATGTCGTCATGGCGGTGTCCTTAGGTTTTCAGCTCGGCCACAAAGTCGTAGTAGTCGCTGCGGCAGTACGACTGGGTGCACTCCACGGCCACGCCGTCGGGCAAAAAAGCGGTACGGCTCACCCACAGCAGGGCAGCACCGATGGCAATGCCCAGCTGCGCGGCCATGGCGGCCTCGGCATTCACGGCACGGATGTGCTGCACCGCGCGTACCGGCGCCAGGCCACTGCGCGCCAGGTGCAGGTAGAGCGAACCATCCAGGTCCTGCGGGCGTGGGCAGGCGCTCAGCAACACGGTGCTGCGCTCGTAGGCCATGGGCACGCCGTCGGCCAGGCGCAGGCGCTCCAGCCGCGCCACGCGGGCGCCGCGCGCCAGGCCCAGCGCTTCGCGCTCGGTCACGCTGGCGGCAGCCACCTCGCGCGTGATCCAGGTGCTGCTGGGCATGTAGCCGCGTTGGCGCAGCTCTTCTGAAAAACTGGCCAGCTTGGACAGCGGCTGCTCCAGCCGCGGCGCGATGAAGTTGCCCGAGCCCTGGCGGCGCAGCACCAGGCCCTGCTCCACCAGCACGTCAATCGCCTTGCGCGCCGTGATGCGCGACACCCCCAGCGATTCGGACAGCACCCGCTCCGACGGCAGCGCCTGGTCCACCCGGTAGGTGCCCGCGCGGATGTCCTGCTCCAGCTGGCGCGCCAGCTGCAGGTACAGCGGTGAACTGTCATTGGGCACTGTGGAAGGCAGTACGGACATGGGCAAATGCGGTGGTTTTCATAAATAGTACCACTTAAATACCAGTTAGTTCCATCGCTATGTTTTATATAGCTGCAAGCGCAATGGATACAGGGGCTAGCAGCCAATCTGATAGAGTTTGCGCTCCATCAACCCGCAGCGCACCACCATGGCCACGTTTGAAACCGAGTTCCTCCACCACTACCTGCAGCTGGGCTTGGGCTCCATGCCCAAGGCAGACGTGGACGCGCTGGTGATGCACCTGCTGGACCAACACGGCCTGGACGGCTCGGGCCCGCTGGCGCGGCTGAACAACCAGACCGTGAGCGAGCGCCTGAAGACCCCCGTGGCCAAGGTGAAGAAACTGCGCTACGAGGCTGCGTTGAAGTTTGGCGGCCGCGTGGAAGACCAGGCCGCCGGGCGCCTGCTGGCCGCGCTGGCCCACGCATCGCTGGAGCCGCAGGGCGACAAGATCTGCCTCATCATTGAAGACACGCTGGCCAAGAACTGGCTGCAGGGTCAGTTGAAGATCTACCAGCACATCTTTGACCACCCCTTCAGCACCGAGATCATCCGTGTCTCGGCCGACGGGCTGTTCCAGGTGCTCGAATCCCTGTTTGGCAAGAAGGAACTGGCCGCCTTCCGCGCGGGTTACGACAAGGCCAAGGGCGTGAAAGACCAGGCGGAACGCAAAAAGTTGTTCAAGGACGTGGCCATGGGCTTTGCCAAAGACGCCGCCAAGGCCGCAGGCGGCACCGTGCTGGCGGTGGTGAAGGGGCAGCTGGGGCTGTAACGCCGCGGCTATGCCGCTATGCGGGCAACGACGCCGCCACCGTTTGCAGGATTTCGTCGGACAGCGCCTCATCGTCCACCGCACGGGCCAGAATGAGCGCACCCACCATGCTCGCGTAGGCGACCACCGCGCGTTCGCGCTTTAGCGCCTTGGCGCGGCCCGGTGCCAGGTTGGTGAACAGGTCGAGCACCTTGCGTGTGCCGCCGGTTACCGCCTGGCGCAGGCTGGGGCCCTGGCGTGCCGCGTCGGCGCCTAGCGCGGCCATCACACAGCCTTCGCCCGGGTGGTCGCGGTGCTGCTTGCTCAAGTAGGCCTGCATCACCGCGGCCAGCGGGTTGCCCTCCGCGCCACTGGCCACCTGGTTCCAGATGGTGGCCGCGTTGTCAAACGTGCGGCCACAGGCCTCGGCCATCAGCTCTTCCTTGGACGCGAACTGACCGTAAAACCCGCCGTGCGTCAGGCCCGCGCTCTTCATCAGGTCGGCCACACCAATGCCGTCAAACCCGCGTTCGCGGAACAGGCGGCCGGCTACTTCGAGCACGCGGTCGCGGTTCTGGTTGGCTTGTTCCCTTGTGACTTTCATGGTCTTTCTCCGATAGGTCTTGCTATTTTAAATGATGATCGACATATAATTCAATCATGACGATCGTCATTTAAAAACCAACCCAAGGAAATCCCCATGCAAATCAAAAACTCCGTTGTTCTGGTCACTGGCGCCAACCGTGGCCTGGGCCAAGCCTTTGTCAACGCACTGCTGGCCGCCGGCGCTGCCAAGATTTACGCAGCTGCGCGCGACCCCGGCAGCATCACGCTGCAAGGCGTGGTGCCGCTAAAACTAGACGTGACCAACGCCACTGACATTGCCGCCGCCGCACAGCTGGCCACCGACGTCACCCTGCTCATCAACAACGCCGGCATTGGCCGCGGCTCGTCCTTCCTGGCCGCTGGCAGTGCCGACGCCGCGCGCGCGGAGCTGGAGACCAACTTCTTTGGCCCGCTACTCCTCAGCCAGGCGTTTGCACCCATCCTCAAGACCAACGGCGGTGGCGCCATCGTGAACGTGTTGTCGGTGCTCAGCTGGCTCAACATTGCGGGCGCCGCTACCTACAGCGCCTCCAAGTCCGCTGCCTGGTCGCTGACCAACGGGCTGCGTGGCGAGCTGCGTGCGCAGGGCACCCAGGTGGTGGGCGTGCACGTGGGCTTTATGGATACCGACATGGCGCGCGGCGCCCCCGGCCCCAAGGCCGACCCGCTGGACGTGGCACGCCAAACGCTGGCCGCGCTGGAAGCGGGCACGGACGAAGTGCTGGCCGACGAGCTGAGCCGCGGCGTGAAGCAAGGCCTGTCTGCCCAACCGGGTGTCTACTTGGGGCAAGCGGGCTAAGTCGCCCTTACCGCGCCCACAGGAGCACACACCATGCAAGCATTCATGATTGACCGCTACGGCAAGGACCGTGGCCATTTGGGCGATGCGCCCGAACCCACGCTGCAGGACCACGACGTCCTGGTGCAGGTGCACGCCGCGGGCGTGAACCCGCTGGACGCCAAGATCCGCGATGGCGAATTCAAACTGCTGCTGCCGTACGCGCTGCCCCTCATCCTGGGCAATGAATTTGCGGGCGTGGTGCTGCGGGTGGGTCGCCAGGTGCGGCGCTTCCAGGTGGGCGACGCGGTGTACGGCCGCCCTGCGACGCAGCGCATTGGCAGTTTTGCAGAGCGCATTGCCGTGCATGAGGACGACATCGCGCTCAAGCCCAAGACGCTCAGCATGGAAGAGGCCGCATCGGTCCCGCTGGTGGCGCTGACCGCGTGGCAGGCCCTGGTGGAGCGGGCCCAGGTGCGCCCGGGCCAGAAGGTGTTCATCCACGCAGGCTCTGGCGGGGTGGGCACTATCGCCATCCAGCTGGCCAAACACCTGGGCGCCCAAGTGGCCACCACCACCAGCACCGCCAATGTGGCGCTGGTGAAACAACTCGGCGCGGACGTGGTCATTGACTACAAACAGGAAGACTTTGAAACCCGGCTGCGGGACTACGACGTGGTGCTGAACAGCCTGGACGCACAGACCCTGCGCAAGTCCCTGTCCACACTCAAGCCAGGCGGCCAGCTCATCTCCCTTTCAGGCCCGCCCGATCTGCGCTTTGCAAAGCAGGCGGGGCTGAACTGGGGCCTGCAGCAAGTCATGCGCCTGCTGAGCTACGGCATCCGCCGCCGGGCGCGCAGCCGCGGCGTGGACTACTCCTTCCTCTTCATGCGGGCCCATGGCGAACAGCTGCGCGAGATTGCCGCGCTGATCGATGCCGGCGTGCTGCGCCCGGTGGTGGACCGGGTGTTCCCCTTCGCGTCAGCCGCCGACGCGCTGGCCTATGTGGAGAGTGGGCGGGTCAAGGGCAAGGTGGTACTGCGCATGGCATAGCAGCGGGCCAGGGGCGCAGGTTTTGTTTGCGCAAAGCGGGTGAAAGGCGCAATATCGTTGCCGTGCGCTTTCCCCTCACTGTCTGTCACCAGCTGATTGGAGTTGAACATGCCCCTGGCCAATATCAAGATCGGCGTCAAACTCAGCATTGCGTTTGTCGTCGCCGCCCTGCTAACCATCATCCTGGGCGTAGTGGCCCTCCTGCAACTGGGCAAGGTGACCAAAAACACCGAAGACCTGGCCACCAATTTTTTGCCCGGTATCGAAGTCAGCTCTGCGGTGCGGGGCTACATCAATGACATCCGCCGCGCCGAAGCCCGGCTCATGATCTCGGAGACGCCCAAGGAAATCGACGACCAGGAAGCCCGCGTCACAACCGGCAAAAAGAAGCTGGAAGAGCTGGAAACCAAAATGTCGGCGCTGATGGACTCGGATGCCGAAAAGGCCTCCATGGCCAGGTTTCAGGAGCACCGCGCCGGCTGGCTAGCCACCAACCAGAAGATACTGGCTGCCATCCGCAGCGGCCCGGATGGCAAAGCCCCAGCCATTGAGCTGTACAAGAAAGAAAGCGCCGTGGCCTTCAACGCCGCGCTGGCAGACATCACCGCCATCATCGACGACAACTCCAAGGTAGCCGCCGACGGCTGGGCCAGCGCCCAGGTGGTGGCCCGCAATGCGAGCATCACCGTCACCAGCACCATTGCGCTGGCTTTGGTGGTGTGCATCTTCATGGCCATTGCCATCACCCGCAGCATCACCCGCCCCCTGGCCGAAGGTGTCACCATGGCCGAAGCCGTGGCCGCCGGTGACCTGACCGTGCAGGTGAACACCAACGGTGGTGACGAACTGGCCCAGCTGCTGCGCGCCATGGACAGCATGAAAAACGGCCTGCGCAGCGTGGTGAGTCGGGTGCGCCAAGGGTCAGAAGGCGTAGCTACCGCCAGCTCGGAGATTGCCCAGGGCAACCATGACCTGAGCGCCCGCACCGAACAACAGGCCAGCGCGCTGGAAGAAACCGCCGCCAGCATGGAAGAGCTGTCGTCCACCGTCAAGGCCAACGCCGACAACGCCCGCCAGGCCAACCAGCTGGCCAGCAGCGCGTCCAGCGTGGCGGTGCAGGGTGGCGAGGTGGTGGGCCAAGTGGTGCAAACCATGCGCGGCATCAACGAAAGCAGCCGCAAGATCAGCGACATCATCAGCGTGATCGACAGCATCGCCTTCCAAACCAACATCCTGGCGCTAAATGCCGCAGTGGAAGCCGCGCGGGCGGGCGAGCAAGGCCGCGGCTTTGCCGTGGTGGCCAGCGAGGTGCGCAGCCTGGCCAGCCGCAGCGCCGACGCGGCCAAAGAAATCAAGATGTTGATCAACACCAGCGTGGAGCGCGTGGAACAAGGCAGCGCGCTGGTGGACAAGGCCGGCGAAACCATGACCGAAGTGGTAGCCAGCATCCGCCGCGTGACCGACATCATGGGCGAGATCAGCGCCGCCAGTAGCGAGCAATCGGCCGGCGTATCGCAAGTGGGTGAGGCGGTTACACAGATGGACCATGCCACCCAGCAAAACGCCGCGCTGGTGGAGCAAATGGCCGCGGCGGCCAGCAGCCTCAAGAGCCAGGCGCAAGACCTGGTGCACGTGGTCGCCACCTTCAAGCTGGGCGGCGCAGACGACCACCCTAGCCTGGCCTACGCCTAGGGCGCGGCTAGTTCAGTTCCAAATACTTCTTGGCCAGCGCCTTGCCGTGGGTCTTGCGGGCCTCGGCAATCTGTCTCCACAGCTGGGCGGCGATGGAGGGTGATTTGTCGAAAAACTGCTTGGAGAACGGCAGGTAGTAGTCCTTGGATGAAAACGGCAGCGGCAGCTTTTGCACACCCATGAAGCGTCTGTCATCCAGCAGCAAATCCACCTGCAGGTCCTGACCCACATAGGCCGCAATGCGGCCCATCAGCAGCTTCTGCAAGTTGTTTGCGGTGGTGGTCGCTTCTTCCACGGGGACGCCCAGCTTGCGCACCTCGTCCGCGGCCGAATATCCCGCATTCACACCCACCAGTGCCTGCGCCGGGCTGAACTGCCGGTTTTCCCATTTGAAGGTGGAGCCGTTTTTGACATACACGCTGTAGCTCAGCGTGGCCAGGCTGTAGGCCGGGTCGGGCGCGTCGCCCAGCATGGGGTACACGGCGTAGGCCGCGCGCTCAGGGCTGTAAGACAACAGCAACATGGCATGCACCGCGCCGCTTTCCAGCTCGCGCAGGGCGCGTCGGTTGGGCAGGCGCTTCCATTCAATCTTGCAACCCATCTTGGTGGCTGCCAGCGTGAGCAGCTCAACGGCAATGCCGGGGTTGGGGGGAATCGCCTCGCCTTCCCCCAGGTAGTAGGGCGGGGAGGCCTGGTCGCTATAGACGATGCTGAAAGGACAGGCTAGTGCCACCTGCGCCAGGCAACTCGCGAACACGCCAACAACGAGACGCAACAGGTAGTCCATGGGCCCAACGACATAGTTTGGGCGGAGTATAGCCACGCACTATGACAAAGGCCCAACGTCGTGGCACACCACGCAGTTGCGGCCGCTGGCCTTGGCGCGGTACATGGCGGAGTCGGCGCGGTGCAGCAGCGTGCCCAGGTGGGCGCTGTGGGTGGCCACCCCAATGCTCACGCTCACCTGCAGGGTGTGTGCGTGCCAGGGCACGGCCGCGCTGGCCACCGCATGGCGCAGCTTTTCGGCCACCGCTGTGGCCGTGGCCGCATCGGTGTCGGCCAGCAGCACGGCAAACTCTTCGCCGCCTATGCGCCCGCACACATCGGCCGCGCGAAAGTGCTGGGCCAGCAGGTCGCCCACCTGCTTCAGCACCAGATCGCCTGCGCTGTGGCCATGGGTGTCGTTGATCTGCTTGAAGTGGTCCACATCCAACAGCAAGGCGCTCAGCGGCTTGCCCTGGCGGTGGCACAGGCGGCTGGTCTGCTCGCCCAGCTCCATGAACGAGCGGCGGTTGTTGATGCCGGTCAGCTCGTCGGTGCGAGCCATGCGGTCGGCCACCTCGTTGGCCTGGCGCAGCTCGTAGCTCAGGTGCAGACGCGTTTGCATGGCGGCATACAGCACCTGGGTGCCACGCAGCGCACCCACCATGAACGTCGTGGCCGCCACGGCCATGCCCAGCGCAATCTGGCTGGGCTGAAAGTACAGCCACACCGTGCTGGGCACCAGCACGGCCGCCATGGCGGCAATGGTCATGCCGCGGTGCGCGGAGTAGGCCACGATAGCACCGCCCATCAGCCCCGCCACAAAAAAGAGAATGACAAACTGCCCCGCCACATCGTCCGGCGGCATCAGCCACAGCATGCCCAGCCCCCAGATCAGGGACGACAGCATCAGCGTGGCCGCATAGGGCCGCTCCCAGGCCAGCACGGCCGGGCCAACAGGCTTGGCCCGAAAGTACTGCACGTACATGCCCAGCCGCAGCAAGGAGCTGGCGCCCAGCAAGCCCAGCCAGATCAGCAGCTTCTGGTTCTCCACATGGCCCCACAGCGTCCAACACAGCACGGTGCCGATGATGAAGCTCTGGAACAGCGCCGGAAACGACTGTTCGAACAGCAGCACCAGCGTGTCGATGCGCGCGCGGTCGTGGGGGGCCGCGGCCCGGGACTGGTCAGAAACGGCGTCTTTGCGCATGTGGGCTCCTCTGAATTACTATAGTTTTGATAGCTATTAGCGCTTATCCCACAGGGGCTAACGGCCTATTTTTCTTGTAAGCCGACTACCGACGCCTGGGTGGAGCGCCAGGCGCTGGCGCCAAAGTCCAGTCGCCCGGCTCCGGCGGCGGCGGAGCGGGCTGGGCCGCGCGGGCCTTGTCGATGCGGCCCGCGGTGAGCTTGGCGCTGAACTTCAGGCGCCGCAGGTCTTCGGGGTTGGGGTTGTCTTGCGGGCTGAAGCTGAAGCAGCACAGCGTGCCGTAGACCTCGCCATCCTGCAGCACGATGGGCGTGCTGATGTGCGTGCCTATGGGGAAAGGCAGGTCCCGCGTCAGCGCGGCGGCCTCGGGCACATCGGCCGTGTTGACGATGTACTCGGGCAATCGGCCATCGACCACGCGCTGGCACCAGCTGGCCTCCAGCGGGTCCGACTGGCCCGCGGCAATCGTCGTGTGACCAGGGCTCAGCGCCACGCGCTTGAACACGCGTCGCTGCTCCTTGAATTCGGAGACAAACACCACGTCCATCTTCATCTGGTCACGCAACAGGCTCAGCACCTGCTGCACCGAATCGTCAATCAGCTCGTCGGCACTGTCTGCCGTGGCCACCAGCAGCTCAGACACTTTGACGGAGAAGGCACTGGGTTCGTAGTCGGGTTCGTACATGGCGGGGGAAAGGGTACCGGAGGGGAAGGCAGATGTTTATACGCCACACACCCGCACAATTCTCTTAGCCACCAACATATATCCCGTACGGACCGGGGTCAATTGGGCCAAGGATGCTAGAGCTTGCACGGGCCACGTAAGAGCTACTCATTTCACGGACTCTCGCCCCGCCCCAACTTCGCCAACAACTGCGCCATCCGCTTCTCCCGCGTTTCCGGTCGCTTCGCGCTGGTGAGCCGGTAGTAGATGGTGAACAGCTGCTGCCGCTTCAGGGTGGCGTAGAAAGCCTGGGCCGCGGGGTCTTGCTGCAGCGCCGCCAAAAAGTCTTCGGGTATCTCCATGGTGGCGCTGCCGGCGTAGGCGCTGTCCCAGCGCCCATCGGCGCGGGCGGCCTCCACATGCGCCAGGCCAGCGGGCTGCATGCGGCCTTGCGCTATCAGCCGCTCGGCATGCTGCACGTTTTTCTGTGACCAGTTGGAGCGCGCGCGGCGCGGCGTCAGGCGCTGCACGAATGAGGTGTCGTCGAAGCCTTTGCGAATCCCGTCGATCCAGCCCCAGGTGAGGGCGGCCACCACGCAGTCTTCCCAGGTGACGGAGGCCTTGTCCGTGCCCTTTTTGAACATGCGCACCCATAGCTCGGTCTCGCTGGCGTGGTTGGCCCGCAGCCAGGCGTGCAGTTGTTCGGGTGTTTCAAACGTGTGGTGTACCTTATTGCTCATGTATTGATAGCCGCTAGCCCATATTCCACGGGGGCTACAGCCTGATTTTCTTATAAAACCTATTTGAGAGGAATGGGCTGCTCCGCCGGCACGGCCACTGCGGTCACGTTGTTTTTGGGGCTGCCGTCGATGATTTTGTCGGAGTACACCAGATAGACCAGGGTGTTGCGCTTCACGTCCACCATGCGCACCACGCGCACGTGCTTGAAGAGGAAGGACGCGCTGGCCTTGAACACTTCGTCTTGCTTCTCGATCTTCTCTTTGAAGCTGATGGGGCCCACCTGGCGGCAGGCCACGGCGGCGTCTGCTGTGTCTTCGGCCAGGCCCAGCGCGCCGGCGTAGCCGCCGGTTTTGGCGTGCGACAGGTAGCAGGCCACGCCGTTCACCGCGGGGTCGTCAAACACGTCCACCACCACCTTGTCGTTGGGGCTGAGCAGTTTGAAGGTGGTGCTGACAGCGCCCACGGTCTCGGCGTTGGCGGCCAGCGCAAGGCTGCTGAGCAGCAGCGAGGCAAATAGTGTTTTCATGGCGAACTCTCTTGGTACAAATGGGGTATTACAAACCAAAGGGAAACTTGCCATGCAATTGGGCTACACCATCCTCTACGTGCCGGACGTACCCGCCACGCTCAAGTTCTACGAAGCAGCCTTTGGGCTGACCACGCGCTTTTTGCATGAAAGCGGGGACTACGGCGAGCTGGAGACCGGCAGCACGGCGCTGGCGTTTTCGGCGCACCGGCTCATGCAACAGCTGGGCAAGAACCCGCAGGCCGCCAGCCCCACGGCACCCTGCTTTGAGATAGCGCTGTGCACGCCAGACGTAGCCGCCGCACTAGAGCGCGCCGTAGCCGCCGGAGCCAAGCCCATGCGCCCGCTGGAGGTGATGCCCTGGGGCCAGACGATTGCCTATGTGGCCGACATCAACGGTTTTTTGGTGGAGCTGTGCACGCCTATGGGCTGAGGCAAGCCTATTTTTCCTAGGCTGAGCCGTATTTGCGCAAATACACCTCACTTTTTGAGCCGTATCGTTCAAAATACGCCTCATGCCTACCGCACTCCCGCATCCCCGCTACATCTGGCAGCACCCTGCTTGGCCGAAGCTCACCTTTGATGCGGCGGCAGTGGCTCCAGCGCTGGACCAGGCGCGGCTGGAGCAGGGTCGCTTGTTGGGGCTGCTAAGCGCCATTGGGCTGGAACAAGCCAACGCGGTGCAGCGCGAGCTGTGGGTGCAAGAGGCGCTGGCCACTGCCGCCATTGAGGGTGAGCAGCTCAATCTGGAATCCCTGCGCTCGTCGGTGGCGCACCGGCTTCAATTGGCGGATGCACCGGGCCCTGACCGGTCGGTGGAAGGCTTGGTACAAGTGATGGGCGACGCACTGGCCAACCACAGCGCCGCACTGGACTTGGACCGGCTGTGCCGCTGGCAGTCGGCGCTGTTTCCGGGGGGCACGTCGGGCATCACGCGCATTGCGGTGGGGCGCGTGCGCGACCACGCTGACGCCATGCAGATCGTCAGCGGTGCGCTGGGGCGCGAGGTGGTGCATTACGAGGCGCCGCCTTCTGCGGAGGTGCCTGCGGAGATGGCGCATTTTTTGGCGTGGTTTGAAGGCACACGCCCTGCTACGGGTGCCACTGCGGTGAACGGCATTGCGCGGGCGGCTCTGGTGCACTTGTGGTTTGAGTCCGTCCACCCGTTTGAGGACGGCAATGGTCGCCTGGGTCGCGCGTTGGCGGACATGGCGCTGGCGCAAGACATGCACGCGCAAGACGCACAGGCCAGCCCGGCGCTGGTGCGGGTGTATGGCGTGGCGCACCAAATGCTCAAAACCCGCGCCGCGTATTACGACGCGCTGAACCATGCGCAGCGCCTGCGGGGCATAGCGCCAGAGGCAAGCGCGATTGATGCAACACCGTGGGTGCAGTGGTTTGTGCAGGCGTTTGCCCGCGCGTGCATTACCAGCCAAGCCGTGGTGCGGGACGCGACCGACAAGGCGCAGTTCCGGCTGCGGGCTGCGCAGTGCCAAACCAATGAACGCCAGCGAAAGGTGCTGGAGCGCCTGCTGGAGGCCGGACATGTGGACTCGGGTGGGGGCTTCTTGGGCGGAATGACCACGGACAAATACGCCAAGATCACCAGCACATCCAAAGCCACCGCCACCCGCGACCTGGCTGATCTGCTGGCCCACGGCCTGCTGCGTGTTGAGGGCGTGGGCAAAGCCACGCGCTATGCGGTGAACGTGCCTGGCTGGGAGCAGCCTGCGCTTAAGGGTTAATTAGCCCAAGTGCTTGCCAAAGAAGCGCAGCGTGCGGTCCCAGGCCTGCTGGGCCCACACGGGGTCGTACTGCGTGGCGGCGATGCGGCCGGGGCCGACGGCGGTTTCGTTGGCGAAGGCGTGGTGGGCCAGGTAGCGGTGAAACTCAAACTGCACACCCGCAGCCGTTAGCTTGGCTTCCAGGCCGTCCACCGTCTCAATCTTGAAAAACTGGTCTTGCGTGGCCCAGTGGCCTTGCAGGGGGATCTTGATCTTGCTGGCGTCGATGTAGTCCAGCGGCGGGCAGCCGTACCAGACCACGGCGGCGTCCAGCTCGGGGGCTTGGGTGGCGCCCAGCAGGGTGAGTGCGCCGCCCATGCAGTAGCCGGTGAGGCCGACCTTGGGGGCGCGGGCTTTCAGGTACTGCACGGCACCACGGATGTCTTGGCCGGCAGCGTCGCCAAAGTCCAGCCCGGTCATGAGGTGGTGGGCTTCTTCCTCTTCGACGGTGGCTTTGCCACGGTACAGGTCAGGCACCAGGGCCTGGTAGCCGGCAGCAGCCAGGCGGTCGGCCACGCCTTTGATCTGGTCATTGAGGCCCCACCACTCCTGGATGACGACGATGGCGGGGGCGTTGGCGGCTGCAGGCTCGGCCAGGTAGCCCTGCACGGCTTTGCCATCCGGGCGGTTGAAGGTGACGGTGCTTCCCATGGTGTGCTCCTCAGTGGTGGGTTGGTGCGCGGTATTGTGGGCACAACGGGCGACCAAGCGGGTTGTGGGGGGATTGGCGTACGATGCCCACGGTTTAAAAAAACGAGGAGATGCGCATGTTCAGTCACGTGATGTTTGGTGTGAGCGACCTGGAGGTATCCAAGAAGTTTTACGACGCGCTCTTGGGAACGCTGGGCCTGGGCCCCGGTGTTGCCAACCACAACGGTATTTGCGGCCGCTACTTCTACCGCAGCCCGGCAGGGAGCTTTGGCATCACCGAGCCGCTGAACGGCGAGCCGGCCACCTTTGGCAATGGCAGCACCGTGGGCTTCAAGATGGAATCGCCCGAGCAGGCCGATGCCTTTCACGCTGCAGGCGTGGCCAACGGCGGCACTACCTGCGAAGACCCCCCCGGCTGGCGCGAAGGCGCAGTGGGCAAGCTCTACCTGGCCTACCTGCGCGACCCCGACGGCAACAAGATTTGCGCGCTGTACCGGCCACCCAAACCGGCCTGAGCCGGCGCGGTTTAATCGGGCCATGCCCATCCTGTCTGCCCGCGCCCTGGGCGCGTTTGCCATGTTGACTTTTTTCAGCACACTGCTTGGGGCCAAGCCGCCCGAGCCCTACCCCCATCTGTCGGACAACACCGCGGCCTCGCAGAGCTACGAGGCGCGCATGGTGCTACGCGGCGATATGGATGGGCTGTTTGCCATTCCGCGCACCAAGCAGGTGGTGGCCGCGGCGGGGGGCTACCTGTGGAAGTTCAGCGCGCAGGGCGAGCTGCTGGATTCGCTGCGCGAGCCGTCGGACCTGTTTACCTCGGGCGTGGCGTTCACGCCGCTCTATTACATCGACTGGGTGTTCACCGGCGACCGCCAGCGCAAGGCCTATGGCCCGGCGCTGAACGGCAACGCACTTTCCCCCGCGGAGCTGCGCGCCACGCTGGACAAGGCGGATGTGGTGGAGTTTGGCGACACGGACACCACCGCCTGGGCCTACATCTGGAAGGCGGGCAAGGCGCAGATCATGGACATCACCGCGCACCGCGCCGATGTGGATGACTACTGCAACCAGCGCACCCACTCGGCCGAAGCGCTGCGCTGGAAAGCCACCTGCCTGAAGGACCACAAGACCCGGCCGCAGGCCTGGAAAGAGGTGGAGCCCGAGCAGTTTCAGGGCTACAGCGACAGCCCGCCCCCGCGCGCCAAGGTGACGGGTTTTGATCGGCGCAAGTACCACCTGGAAGATGGCCTGGGCGGGCAGGTGTTTGGCGCCACCATCGGCCTGGCGCTGAAGGCATGGGGCGTGCCCGGCAGCCTGCCGGACCGCTACTGGTTTGGCGATGCCCACACCGATTTGTATGTGGGCAACGAGGTGATCAAGTTCAAGACCTTTGTGGCCCATGCGCGGGGCGACTACCGCTTCTCCGACATGCGCTGGTGGGACCCCGCACCCATCGCACCGGGCACCAGCCCCTGGTTCACCCAGCATATGCGCACCTACCAGCAGCGCGCGGGCGAGTCGGCGCTGCTGCCGTTTTACGAGAAAGACATTGGCCTGTATGTGGTGCGCCCCAAGGGCACGGGCCAGCCCGCGGCCACGCAGGGCCTGATGCCCGATTGGCGCCCGGTGTTTGAGGGCCCCAAGGCCAACGGCACGGCGGTAACCGGCATGGTGGAGTTTGCCGCGCAGACACCCGCCACCCCGCCCGCGCACTACTGGCTGCGCGACCCCAAGGTGAAGCACTATGCCGACCAGGGCCCTACGGTGGATGTGCTGCCGCTGTGGCCTACCCTGCGCCAGGTGCCCACGGCGCTGGTGGTGCACTGGAACAAGTCGTACGACGAAGAGACCACCGTGCTGCGCGTAGCGCTGGATGTGGAAGAAACCACCACCGCCTTCAACACGCTGCGCACCAACAAGGTACAAACCACGCCGCTGGAGCTGGTGGTGCAGGTGCCCGATATCAGCGGCCCCATGGAGGGCATGCAGGTGCAGCTGCGCGGCGGCGGCAAGGCGGTGCCGCTGACCAAGGCGCGCTTCACCTACGTGATGAAGCCGCCGGTGGAAAAGGTGTCAGACCACGCGCTGCGCGGCGTGCTGCAGACCGCCACGGCGGCGGCCAAGGTGCCCGGTGCGGCGGGCCTGCCGGCTTTCCTGAAACAGGCGCAGGTCTTTGCACAGGACAAAGAACACGCCGAGGCGCTGGCACCCAACGTGACGGCGGCCTACGCCGAGCTGATCAACGCCTACAACGGGCAAAAGGATTTCAAGGCCACGGCCACGCTGGTGCGCCACTACCTGAAAGAGGTGCATCCCGTTATTGGCCACTACAGCAAAGACCCCGGCCAGCCCTACAACATCACCGTCATCGCCAGCCAGACGCTGGCCATCTACGCCCCGCTGGCCGCACTGGACAAGGATCTGGTGCCCGCAGTGATGGCCACGCTGATAGGCCCCAAGTTCGACCCCACCAAGCAGACCAACGGCACGCTGATGTACAACCTGGCCTGCTACTACGCGGTGAACGGCGAGAAGCCGCACATGCTGGACAGCATCACCGCCGCGCGCCGCCTGGGCAAACCCACCTCGCAGTTCATGGCCGATACGGACTTTGAGAAGTACTGGAAGGACGCAGAGTTTTTAAAGGTGCTGGCCGCCACACAAGCTGAGAACTGACATGCAACGCCGCTGGTTTCTCCCCACCCTGCTGTGCCTGCCGCTCACCCGGCTGGCATGGGCGGAAGAACCCGAGGCCGAAGACGAGCCCGCCAAGCAACCCAGCTACAAGGTGTCCATAGCGGCGCTGCAGGCGGCGGTGGGACAGCGTTTTCCGATGCGTTACCCGGTGCCGGGGCTGCTGAATCTGGATGTGCAGGTGCCCACGCTGCGCCTGCTGCCCGCGCAAAACCGCCTGGGTGCCGAGGCGGTGGTGGAAGCCGCAGGCCCCGCGCTGAACCGCAGCCACCAGGGCACGCTGGACGTGGAATTTGCGCTGCGCTACGAGGCCAGCGACCGCACGGTGCGCGCGCACCAGCTGCGCCTGAAGCGCCTGCAGTTCCCCACCCTGCCGCCCGCGGCCATGGCGCTCATCAACGTCTATGGCCCGGCGCTGGCCGAGCGCACACTGCTGGAGGTGGTGGTGCACCGCATGCGCCCCCAAGACCTGGCCCTGCCCGATGGCCTGGGCATGCAACCCGGCAGCATCACGGTGACGGATGCGGGGCTGACAATTGGCTTTGTGCCCAAGCCTTTGTCGTAAATGACATCATTCATAGATTTATGTTTTTATGCATTTTTAAGAACTCTATGAATTTCATTTGGCGAGTAAATCCATAGATTTACATAAATATGGCGATTTGCTAATATCTATGGATGCCACGACAAAACACCCCTCCCGCTGACTACCCGCAGGCCGTGGTCCAGCAGATTGCGCTGCTGGCACAAAACATCGTCATTGCACGCAAGCGCCGCAATGAAACGCAGGCGCAGTGGGCCAAAAAGCTCGGGGTGTCGCAACCCACCATGGCCCGCATTGAGCGCGGCGACCCCTCAGTGGCCATGGCGTCGTATGTGATGTGCATGTGGCTGATCAACCCTTCGGCCACGCTAGCGGACCTGATTGCCCCGCAGCAGGACCATGCGGCGTTGGAGCGCGAAATCGAGCGCATTCAGCCTCAGCGCACAACGCCAGCGCCCGCGGCCACCCGCCCGCGTGGTGGTGATGCAGCAGCGGGGCTGGCCGCCTTGATCGCTGCACAGGGACTGAGCAAGCCGCAATGACCACCCAAGATATCCACCCCAGCACCTATGTGCCCCAGGACCGGCTCTACGTGTGGGCACTGGTCAACCCTGCCAGCCCTGCGCTGGTGGGCGAGCTGCGGTTGTCGCCGCTGGTGCCCGACTGCGCCGTGTTTACCTATGCCCCCGCGTGGTGGAACTTTTCCCTGAGCGAAGACCTGCCGCTGATTGCAGGGCAAGACTTCAGCGTGGGAGAACGCAACAGCGTGCCCGGCGCGCTGGACGACGCACGGCCCGATCGCTGGGGCGAGCGCATCATCCGCAACATTGACCGGCCGGCCCGGCTCTCGGTGTTGGAGATGCTGCTGTTCGCGGGGGACGACCGCTTTGGGGCGCTGGGTATCTCGGTGTCGGCCGAACACTACCTGCCCCGCCGCATAGGCCCGTATCCACAGCTGGGCGATCTGGCGCAGCTGGCCCAGGCGGTAGAAGACGTGCAGCAGCAGGCCCCCATCACGCCAGAAGTTCGGCGACTGGTGCAGCCAGGTGCGACGCTAGGGGGCGCGCGGCCCAAGGCCCTGTTGCAGACGCCACAGGGTCCGTGCGTGGTGAAATTCAGCGAGCTGGAAGACCCGGTAGACACCCCCTGCATCGAGCACGCCACCATGACGCTGGCTGCCACGGCGGGTATCACGGTCGCGTCTACCGGGCTGCTGCCGCTGGCACCGCGCCACGGCAAGGCACGCCATGCGCTGACCATTCAGCGCTTTGACCGGCAGGGCCCGTTGCGGCTCCACTGCCTTTCCGCCCATGTGCTCTTGCGTGCTGCAGGTCTGTCTCTGAGCTACAGCGCCTTGAGCACCGTATTGCTGCGCCTGGGCCACCCTGACCAACAGGCCGCGCAGCGCGAGGAGTTGTTCAAACGGATGGTGTTCAACATCCTGATGGATAACACCGACGACCACGAGCGTAACCACTGTCTGCGCCTGGGGTTGGACGGCTACTACGGCCTATCACCAGCCTATGACGTGGTGCCTAGCTTGCAAAACTTGGGTTACCAAGCCCTGCAGGTGGGAACGCGGGGCGCAGAGTCCACGCTGGACAACGCACTCACCGAACGCCGGGAGTTTGGTCTGTCTGCCGAGCGCGCCCATGCGCTGGTGGCCGATGTGGCCCGCGTGGTGGACGGCTGGCAAGCCCACTTTGCCGAGCGTGGTGTGTGCGCGGCCGACATGGAGCTGCTGCGCGCAAGCATCGACCGTGATGCGCTGCGCCTGCAACGCAAAGCCTTTTGCTGAAAATGCCTGCTGCTCCATCGCTTCCCCACCCCCCGCACGCGGTCTCCCGCCTGCGCGCAGCGCGTCTGGCGCGCAGTGCCAAACCGTTTCTGGCGCGCGGCGGCATGAAGGCCGAGCGCTGCCCGGACTGCCGCGTGGCACCCTCGCACTGCATCTGCGCGCTACGGCCGGATATGCCCACGCGAGCGGGCGTGTGCCTGCTGATGGCGGACATTGAACCCATCAAGCCGAGCAACACGGGCTGGCTGATTGCCGACGTGGTGACCGACACCTGGGCCTTTGGCTGGGCCCGCACCGAGGTGGACCCCGCACTGCTCACCCTGCTGGCCGATCCGCAGTGGCAGCCCTATGTGGTGTTTCCCGGCGAGTTTGTGGCCGAGGGGCGGGTGGTGAACACGCTGCCTCCTGTCACTGACGATATGCCGGGCAAACGGCCGCTGTTTATCTTGCTGGACGCCACCTGGCCCGAGGCACGCAAGATGTTCCGCAAGAGCCCGTACCTGGACCGGTTTCCGGTGCTGAGCCTGCAGCCCGAGCAGATCTCGCGCTACCGCCTGCGCCGCAGCCGCCGCGATGACCACTTTTGCACCAGCGAGGTAGGCGCTCTGTGCCTGGAACTTGCCGGCGAGCCACGCGCCGCGCAGGCGCTGGAGGCTTGGCTGGATGTGTTCAGCCTGCACTACTTGCGCGCCAAGAACCAGTTGCCCCCGCTGTGGGACAGCGAGGCGCATACGCGACTACAGGCGCTGGGACAGCAGACCTAGCCGACCTTGCGAAACGTCACATTCACGCGCCGCCGCCCCACCAGGGGGTGGTCGCCGTCGGCCAGAGGCAGCACGCCGTGGAAGGCCAGGCGCGAGGGGCCGCCCCAGACCACCACGTCGCCATGGGCCAGGCGCAAGCGCTGGGTTTTGCCGGTGCGCTGCAGGCCGCCGAACAGAAAGGTGGCAGGCAGGCCGAATGAGAGGGACACCACGGGCGCGCGCAGGTCGCGCTCGTCGCGGTCCTGGTGCAGGCCAAGTTTGTTGCCAGGCAGGTACTGGTTGATCAGGCAGGAGTCGGGCACAAAGTCGGGGTAGCCGGCTTCCAGGGCGGCGCGCACCGCAAAGTCCATCAAACACGGCGGCATGGCGGGCCAGGGCTGGCGCGTGCCGGGGTGATGGGGGGCGTAGCGGTAGCCGCCGGGCTCGGACACCCAGCCCATGCTGCCGCAGCGCGTGGTCTGGATGGACATGGTGTGGCCGCCTGGTGTCTGCATGTGGCGCAGCGGCGCCTGGGCGATGACGGACTCCACGGCGGACAGCATCTGCACATCGTCCGCCCGACCCAGGCCGCGCAGCAGCACCGCACCGGGCGCGATGGCGGTGCGCAGGTCCTCAGTAGCCAGGGGCAGGTCGTCAAACAGGTCCACGGGGCGGGTGCAAGGCTGGGTTTGAAATACTGTATTTTTACACAGCTATTGAGTTGCAACACCACAGCCTGTCTTGCTTGCCATCAAGAAACGAAGCGCGGAGAATCCTGCCAGGGGATCCATCCTGTTGTCGTTCGCTGGCGCCTGCCGCCAGATGCCCTCGCAGAAGGGTGCACACAGGCCAAGAATTTCGTTGGAAAGTGTTCCATGAGTGGTCCTCTTCCCGCTATGCCACCAGTCAGCCCGGTGAGCGACGCATGCACCGTATCTGTTCGACAGCGGCGGTACGCGTTGCTGGTCGGCACTGCGCTGATTGCCTGGGGCGTTGTGCTGACACCGTTTGCCAACAACCCTTGGGCGCCCGTGCCGGGCTACATGACGGCCTTTGGCGCAGCCATGTTTGTGACCAACGTGCTGCTGGCTGCGCTGCTGTTCAACCGCGGTGTGGCCGAGCGCAGCGCGGCTACCGTCAAGCTGGGGTCGGCCTACCTCTATGTGGCCGTCATCTTCCTGCCCTTGATGGCGGCGTTTCCAGGTGCCTTTGTGCCCGGCAACCTGATCGGGGAGCCCGTCAGCGCGGTGTGGCTGTGGAGCTTTTGGCACGCGGGCTTTGCGGTGCTGATCTTGCGGTACGCCATGGATGTGCAGCGCCTGGCGGCGGGCCACCACGGCAAGCGCCCTTGGCCCTTACGCGAATGCGTGGCGGTGGTGGCGGCCGTGGTGCTGCTGGCAGGCGTGGCCACGGTGGGCCTGCCCTGGCTGCCGGCGCTGTTTGCCAACGGGAAGACGTTTTTTGAAGGGCCCATGCAACTCATTGCCTGGGGCGTATTGGGAGTGAATGTGGCGGCTTTGCTCAGCGTGGTGCGCATCCGCAACAAGACGTCGGAGCAGGTCTGGCTGGCTGTGGGCATGATCGCGGCCAGCCTGGACGTGTGGCTCACGTTCCATGGGTCCAACCGTTTCTCCATGGGCTGGTACCTGGCCAAGGTGGGCAGCCTGTTCACGTCCATGGTGGTGCTGATGTCGCTGTTTGTGGACCTGACGTCGTTGTACCGTCGTGTCACACAGGCCAACACCATGCTGGCCCAGCTGGCCAGCCGGGATGGTCTGACGGGCCTGGCCAACCGGCGTACCTTTGACGACATGCTGGCCACCGAATGGCGGCGCGCGCAGCGCCTGCAGCAACCGCTGGCCTTGCTGATGCTGGATGTGGACCACTTCAAGCTTTACAACGACACCTACGGCCACCTGGGCGGCGACGAGTGCCTGCGCCGCGTGGCCGGCGTCATCGCGGCCCACGGTGCCCGGCCCGGGGACCTGGCGGCGCGCTACGGCGGCGAGGAGTTCGCGGTCATTCTGCCCAACACCGATGCGGCCGGTGCTGCCAACCTGGCCACCCGCATCCGCGACGGTGTGGCCGCGCTGGGGCTGGTGCACCTGCAGTCCAGCCTGCGCAGGGTATCGGTCAGTATTGGGGTGGCGGCCACGCAGCCAAGCCAAGCGCAGCAGCCTGCCGCCCTGGTGTCCCAAGCCGACAGGGCGCTGTACAAAGCCAAGCACCTGGGGCGGGACCGCGTACACGTCGCCGCGGAACCGGTGACAACCGATACCGCGCCGGCGGGCGCCGCGCCCGCCTACCTTGCGGCCATGGCCACGCTATAAATTCAATAGCTGTCCGCCCATATTTTGCGGGGGCTAGCGGCCATTTTCTTCAGAACTACAACCGACCCTGCTGGCGCAGCAGCTGCGCGCGTTCGCGGATGCCGGCCTGGCCACGGTGGAGGGCGGCTTCGCTGGTGTGGACCGAGTAGGGGCCCATGTAGAGGTCGTGCGGATGCAGCACGCCAGAGCCGAGCACAAAGGCGGTGTCGGTTTGCGCCTCAAACTCGATGGCGCCACCGGCGTCGTCAAACACGGCCAGGTCACCCGTGCGCAGCGCGGCGGGCGCAGTGAGCACGCCTTCGCCCACGGCGGCCCAGGCCACGGTGTGGCCGGCGGGCGGCTCAAAGCGCCAGGTCTCACCGGCCTTGAGGTGCACGCCCAGGTAGGTCATGTCAGACGGTGCGGGGATGGGGCTGGTCTTGCCGCCGTAGCTGCCCAGCAGCACACGGGCCGGGCCTGCGTGGGGCACGCCTTCGGGGCCCAGGTAGATGCTGTGCGCCTCGGCCAGCTCCAACTCGGGCGGCATGGCCACCCAGAGCTGGAAGCCCAGCACGCGCTCGGTGTTGTCGGGCGCACCGGTGTGCCACACGCCGCCGCCAGCCATCATCCATTCCACACCGCCATTGGGCAGCACGCCGCGGGCACCTTGTTCGCCGGTGGTGTCTTCGTAGGCCGTCTGGCCACTCATCAGGTAGGTGAGCGTGGCAATGCCCGAGTGTGGGTGCATGCCAAAGCGCGGCGGCTGGCCGCCGGCGGCCACCTCAAAGCGGTCCAGAAAGATGAAGGGCTTGAGCACTTCGCCCAGGTCGCCGGGGCTGACCAGGCGTGTGATGGCGCCATGCGTGCTGCCGCGCGTGCGGTGCACGATGGGGCGTTGTTGGACGGTAACTTCAGCGGTAGCGGCTGCAGACATGGTGATCTCCTCAAACGGTGAATCAAGCGATGCCTGTAGGTTAGGGCTTGCCCTATTACTTGTGTAGGCGCCACAATTGGCATTCACTATGCCGTTTTCGTTAGGAATTAGATGCTGGACCTGAACCAGATGGCGCTGTTTGTGCAGGTGGTGCAAGCCGGCAGCTTTGCCGAGGCGGCGCGCCGCTTGGGCATGCCGCCTACCACGCTAAGCCGCCAGGTGGCGCAGCTGGAGGACAGCCTGCAAGCCCGGCTGCTGCAGCGCACCACCCGCAAGCTGACGCTGACCGATGCGGGCCGCACGCTGTTTGACCAGAGCGCGGCGCAGATCGCCACGCTGCAAGACGCGGCCAGTGCACTGGCCGGCCACAGCCAGGCACCCAAGGGCCATGTGCGGGTGGCCGCGCCCTCGGGCTTTTTTGACTACTTTGCGATGGACTGGGTGGCTGAGTTTTTGGCCGCGCACCCGGGCGTGCAGCTGGAGTTTGTGCTGAGCGACGGCATGGCGGATGTGGTGGGCGAGGGAATTGATGTGGCGTTTCGCGGCAGCGGGGAGCTGCCGGACTCCAGCCTGGTGGCGCGCAAGGTGGCCAGCAGCTACCTGGCGCTGGCAGCCAGCCCGGCCTACCTGGCTGCGCGCGGCACACCGCAGAACATTGACGACCTAACCCTGCACGACTGCATCTGCCCCGCGCACACGGGCGGCCATGGCAGCTGGCGCCTGAACGGACCCGACGGCCCGGTGCAGGTGGCGGTGCATGGACGCCTGGGTGCCAGCACTGGCCAGGCCCAGCGCAAGGCGGCCGAGGCGGGCTTGGGGCTATGCCTGCTGCCCATCAATGCACTGCAGGACAGCCTGCGCAGCGGCGCGCTGGTGGAGGTGCTGCCGGGTGTGGCGAGCGCGCCGGCAGGCATGTACGTGGTCTACCCCAGCCGCCGCCATGTGCCACGCGCGGTGACGGCGTTTGTGGAGATGGCGGTGCAGCGGCTGCAGGCGGTGATCTGAGCAGCGCTCAGGCCAGTGCCTCCATGCGCAGCGTGCTGGCAAAGCCCATGACATGGGGCAGTGCTTCCAGTTGCGCCACGGCGGCGCGCAGCCGGTGCTCTGGCACGGTGTCCGTCAACAGCACCAGTGCATTCAGCTCGGCATCCTCGGCGTGGTCAAACACCTGCATCTGCTGCACGCGCACACCCGCCTCGGCCAGCAAGCCCATGGCCTGCGGCACCGTGCGCGCGGCGCGGGCCACGTCCAGGCGCAGGTACCAGGCGGTTTCAACATCGGCAATGGGCGCCACGGGCAAACGGGCGATGGCGTGGGGCTGGAAGGCTAGCGACGGCACACGGTGGCGTGGCGCCACGTCGGACACGCGGGCCAGGTCCACCAGATCGGCAATCACGGCCGAGGCGGTTTGCTCGGAGCCTGCACCTGCGCCGTAGTACATGGTCAGGCCTGCGGCATCGCTTTTCACCATCACCGCGTTCATGGAGCCATGCACCTGCGCCAGCAGATGGTCGGCCGCCACCAGCGTGGGATGCACGCGCAGCTCCAACCCTTGCAAATGCCGCTTGGCAATGCCCAGCAGCTTGACGCGGTAACCCATGCGTTCGGCAAAGGCGATGTCCACGGCGTCCAGCGCGGTGATGCCTTCCACATGCACCTGGTCGAACTGGGGCGGCACGCCAAAGGCATTGGCCGCCAGCAGCGTGAGCTTGTGCGCGGCGTCCACGCCTTCCACATCGAAGGTGGGATCGGCCTCGGCATAGCCCTTGGCTTGCGCGTCGGCCAGGGCATCTGCAAAGCGCACGCCCTTGGTCTTCATCTCAGACAGGATGTAGTTGGTGGTGCCGTTGATGATGCCGGCCACCCATGCGATGCGGTTGGCGCAGAGCCCTTCGCGCAGCGCCTTGATGACGGGGATGCTGACGGCCACCGCGCCCTCGTACGCCACCACCACGCCTTGCGCCTGGGCGGCCGTAAAGATCTCCTCGCCGTGAACGGCCAGCAGGGCCTTGTTGGCGGTGACCACATGCTTGCCGTTGGCAATGGCGCGCAGCACCAGCTCACGCGCCAGCGTTGTGCCGCCCATCACTTCCACCACCACATCGATGTCCGGGTGGTTCACCACCTGAAAGGGATCGTCGGTCAGCGCAACATCGTTGCCCACGATGGTGGCCGCACGTGCCAGCTTGCGTACCGCAATCAGCACCAGTTCCATGCGCCGGCCACTGCGGGCGGCGATCAGCTTGGCGTTGCGCCGCAAGACGGTGTAGGTGCCAGCGCCCACCGTGCCCAAGCCCAGCATGCCAATGCGCAGGGGTGCGATGGCGTGCACAGGCGCGGCAGGGGCGTGGCTGCTGACAGCAAAACTAGCGAGATGATCTTGGTACATAAAACTCTCCGAACAGTTGCTAACCCAGCTGCCTGGGCTGGGTTGTTCGGGGAGATACACCAGGTGGCAGCCGGAACGGCCACCTGCACGACGCTCAGGCAGCCGTGGTTGTAATGGTGGTAATCATTCGTGCAGCCTGAGCCCGCGCCACAGGCATGGCGCTAAAAGGGATGAGGCGGAGCGTGCACGACATGGGAATAAGCATAGCACGCGCGTTGCGGATGCCCCAAGCGGCGACAATCCTCCCATGACCGATAACTACAAAGCCGCTGAACTGGCCCGCGAAGCCGCGCTGTGCGAACCCTGCCGGGGCATCCAGCGCAACTGGCGCCGCGCCCCTGGCCACGCCGAACTGGTGCAGGGCGACAACCGCAAGGAAGACCGCGATGGCCGCGCCGTCACCGTGACGCGCTACCGCTGCGACCGCTGTGGTTCCATCTGGGACTACGAGAACAACAAAGCCAACCAGCAAGCCGGCTGGTCGCTGCCGCGCCGCTGAGCACGGCCGGCCATGAAAGCACCCCCCAGACTGCAGTCCCTCGTCGAAGAGGGCCTGATCGACACCGTGGTGCGCCAGCTCATGAGCGGCAAGGAGGCCATGGTGTTTGTGGTGCGCGCGGGCGAGCAGACGCTGTGCGCCAAGATCTACAAAGAGGCCAACAACCGCAGCTTTCGCCAGGCAGTGGACTACACCGAAAACCGCAAGGTCAAGAACTCGCGCTCGGCGCGCGCCATGGCCAAAGGCAGCAAGTTTGGCCGGCAGGAGCAGGAAGCCGCGTGGCAAAGCGCCGAGGTGGATGCACTGTACCGCCTGGCGGCAGCCGGCGTGCGCGTGCCGCAGCCCATCAATTTTCACGACGGTGTGCTGCTGATGGAGCTGGTGACGGATGCGGATGGCGATGCGGCCCCGCGCCTGAACGATGTGGCCTTCACACCCGAGCAAGCGCTGCAGCACCACACCACACTGGTAGCCGAGGTGGTGCGCATGCTGTGTGCAGGCGTGGTGCACGGGGACTTGTCGGAGTTCAACATCCTGCTCGCACACTCCGACGGTGCGGACTTCCCCGTGATCATCGACCTGCCGCAAGCGGTGGATGCCGCAGGCAACAACCACGCGCAGCGCATGCTGCTGCGCGATGTGGCCAACCTGCGCGACTTCTTTGGCCAGTTTGCGCCAGCGCTCTTGAAGACCGACTACGGCCCCGAGATCTGGAGCCTGTACCAGGGCGGCATGCTCAGCAACGAGACACCACTGACCGGCCACTACGAGCGCACCAACGCCGATGTGGACATGGCGGCCGTGCTGCGCGAGATCGACGACGCGCGTGCCGAAGACGCGGCGCGCCGACTGCGCATGGCAGCCGCGTCGCTATAAAAACAGGAGCTGCTCGCGCAATTTCTGCGGGGGCTAGAGGCCTTTTTCGACCATATCCAGCAGGCGCTGGCCGAACTGGTGGAAGTGCGGCCCCACGGGCGCCGCCAGCGGGCCATCCACGACCAGCATGGCCAGCCCGTGCACCGCAGACCAGGCCAAGATTTCCGCTCCCGGGCGGCGTGCCGGCGGCATCAATCCCGCCTGCACCAGCAGGTCCACCGCATCGCAGAGCAGCTCGTAGGGGTTGCGCCCGCCGGGGCCTGCGGTGGGCAATTCGGGCGTGGCCTGGATGAGTTTGTCGGACGGTGCAAATGCGGTGCGGAACAGGCCCGGTTCGGTCTGGGCAAAGTGCAGGTAGCCCGTGCCCACGGCACGCACGCTGGCACGCGCGTGGTCGGCGGCAGACAGGTCAGGGGACAGCGTGGCCAGCTCTTTTTCCATGGATAGCGCCACGCCCTGCAGGGCTGCGGCGCGCACCGCCTGCAGCAGCACCTGCTGGCTGGCGAAGTGGCGGTAGGCCGCATTGGGTGCCACACCCACACGGCGCGTGGCTTCGCGCAGCGCCACTGCCGCGGGGCCGCCCTCGCGCGCCAGCGCAATGCCAGCATCCAGCAGGGCGCGGCGCAGGTCGCCATGGCGGTAGGTATCACGAACGGGGGGGGAAACAGATCGGGGCATGGCAATCACATGTGGACAGTGTCCATTATCTTTGCTACTCTTTGTGGACGGTGTACACAATTAAGGAGTTTTCCATGAAAGTTGAGCCCTATGTGTTTTTCAATGGCCGTTGCGAGGAGGCCATTGCCTTCTACCAGCAGGCGCTGGGCGCGGAGGTGACCTACCAGATCCGCATGAACGAAGCCCCCGATCCGCCTCCGCCCGGGGCCATACCCGCGGGGTTTGAGCACAAGATCATGCATGCCAATTTGCGCATTGGCAGCACCTTCCTGATGGTGTCAGACGGTAACAGCGATATGCAACCCAGCTTCAAGGGGTTTACGCTGTCGCTGGGTGTGGCCGACGCAGCCGAGGCCGAACGCACATTCCAGGCGCTTGCCCAGGGAGGCACCGTCAAGATGCCATTGGGCAAGACCTTCTGGTCACCCGCCTTTGGCATGTTGGAAGACAAGTTTGGCGTCGGCTGGATGGTGATTGCACCCTGACAAAAATACAGGAGGAAACCCATGTTCATTGTTTTCGCCATTGCCGTCCTCGTCCTGGGCGTGCTGCTGTATGCGTCGACCAAGCCGGACAACTTCCATGTGGAGCGCTCGGTCCGCATCGATGCAACGCCGGATGCCATCTTTCCGCTGATCAACGACTTGCACCGCTGGGATGCCTGGACGCCCTACAACAAGGACCCCGCGATGCAGAAGACTTACAGCGGCGCCGCTGCCGGTGTGGGCGCGCGCTATGCGTGGGAGGGCAACAAGCAGGTGGGGCAAGGCGAAATCAGCATCCGCGAAGCGCAACCACCCCAGCTGCTGGTGTTTGACCTGCACATGATCAAACCCTTTGAGGGGCGCAATGTGGCCCGCTTCCATCTGGAACCCGAGGGCGGCTCCACGCGCGTGACCTGGAGCCTGGACGACAAGCACACGCTGATCCACAAGGTCATGGGCATCTTTTTGAACCTGGACAAGATGATCGGCAAGGACTTTGCGGTGGGCTTGGCCCAACTGAAAACTGTGGTGGAACGACAAGGGTAGACGCATGAACCAGACGTACCAAGGGAGCTGCCACTGCGGGCAGATCGCATTTGAGGTGGAGGGCGAACTGACGGGCGCCACCGATTGCAACTGCTCCATCTGCCAGCGCAAGGGCACGCTGATGTGGTTTGTGCCACGCACCCAGTTGCACCTGCGCACCGCCCCGGAGGCCATGCGCAGCTACACCTTCCACAAACACGTGATCCAGCACTACTTCTGCCCCACTTGCGGCATGCATCCGTTTGGCGAAGCCGTGGGCCCGGACGGCACGGCAATGGCAGCGGTGAATATCCGCTGCCTGGAAGGGGTAGACGTGTACGACATCCCCGTGCACCACCACAACGGACGCGCGCTGTGAGTGCGGCGCACCCGCTGGCGCACAAGCGCTGGTCCGCTTTGGTGCTGTTGTGCCTGGGCGAACTGATGATCGTGCTGGACACGACCATCGTGAACGTGGCCCTGCCCTCCATCCAGGCCGACCTGCGCTTCAGCGAGACCACCCTGGTGTGGGTGGTAAACGCCTACATGCTGACCTTTGGCGGTCTCATGCTGCTGGGTGGACGGCTGGGCGATTTGTACGGGCAGCGCAAGCTGTTTGTCGCGGGCATTGTGCTGTTCACACTCGCCTCGTTGGGGTGCGGGCTGGCCAACAGCCAGGGACTGTTGGTGGCGGCGCGGGCTGTGCAGGGCGTAGGTGGCGCGGTGGTCTCGGCCGTGGCGCTGTCGCTCATCATGAATCTGTTCACCGAGCCCGAAGACCGCGCCAAGGCCATGGGGGTGTACGGTTTTGTGTGCGCCGGGGGAGGCAGCCTGGGGGTGCTGTTGGGCGGCGTGCTCACCAGCAACCTGAGCTGGCACTGGGTGTTTTTGGTGAACCTGCCGGTGGGTGTGGCCATCTGCGTGGCCAGCCTGGCGCTGCTGCCCCCAGACACCCCGCCCCTACAACGCCCGCGGCTGGACGTGGCGGGGGCCCTCACGGTCACGCTGTCGCTGATTCTGGCGGTGTACGCCATCGTGAACGGCAACGCCGTGGGGTGGGCCACGCTGCAAACCCTGGGCATGCTGGGCGGCGCGGTGCTGCTGTTCATGGCTTTCATCACGATCGAGTCACGGGTGCAGGCGCCGCTGGTGCCCCTGGGGCTGTTCAAGCTGCGCAACCTGTCCATTGCCAACGGCATTGGCGTGCTGTGGGCGGCGGCCATGTTTGCCTCGTTCTTTGTGTCGGCGCTGTACATGCAACTGGTGCTGAACTACAGCGCCATGCAGGTGGGGTTGGCGTTTCTGCCGTCCAACCTGCTCATGGCGATGTTCTCGCTGGGCCTGTCGGCCAAGATGGTGATGCGCTGGGGCATCCGCGTGCCCCTGTGCCTGGGCCTCATGCTGGCGGCAGTGGGGCTGGCGCTGTTTGCACGTGCACCGGTGAACGGCGACATGTGGCGCGATGTGATTCCCGGCATGCTGCTATTGGGCTTGGGCGCGGGCATGGCACTCAACCCCTTGCTGCTGGTGGCCATGGACGATGTGGGCCCCGAACAATCGGGACTGGCATCCGGCGTGGTGAACACCGCGTTCATGATGGGCGGTGCCCTGGGCCTGGCCGTCTTGGCCAGTCTGGCCGACGCCCGCACGGACACCCTGCGCAACACCGGCGCCAGTGCTGCCGAGGCGTTAAACGGCGGCTACCAGTTGGCGTTTTTACTGGGAGCCGGATGTGGATTGGCGGCAGCGGTGTTGGGGGTTTGGCTGAGGCCCGTGGCGACTACCCAGACCAGCGCAACTGCCCCGTGCACTAGCGGGCGCACGGGTTGTGCAGAGCCCTTACCATCGGTGCGCTACCACCCACCGAGAGTCTGCCATGCCCCATCTGGTCATTCTGTACACCGCCAACCTGGACCGTGCAACCGATATGTCTGCCCTGTGCCGCACGATGGCCGACACCATGCTGGCGCAGCGCGACGAAACCGGAAATCAGGTCTTCCCCACCGGGGGTGTGCGCGTGCTGGCCTACCCGGCGGCGCATAGCGCGGTGGCCGATGGCAAGGGGGACTATGGCTTTGTCTATCTGAACCTGCGGATTGCACGCGGGCGCAGCGCCTCAGTGCAAAAACAGATCGGGGACGCACTGACCGCTGCTGTGGGCGCGCACTTTGCCGCGCTGCTGGCACAGAACCCCCTGGGCATCACGCTGCAAATTGACGAAGGCACCGAGGTGTATGACGGCAAGCACAGCACCTTGCACCCGCTGTTCAACAAGGCCTGACCTCGGGCCTGTACGGCCTCACACCGCGTTACGGTGGGTCTGCAGGTAGGACAGGAACTGCTGGATGGCCATGGGCCGGGCGAAGTAATAACCCTGGCCATAGTCCACCCCCAATGTGCGCAACTGCGTGGCTTGGGCCGCGGTTTCAATGCCTTCGGCTATCACCTGGCTCTGCACCGCCTTGGCAATGCCAATGATCTCCGGGATCAGGCTGGAGCGCAGGGTGATGTCTTCCATTTCAAACACAAACGACTTGTCGATCTTGATGAAATCCGGCGCCACCTTTTTCACCACTCCCAGGTTGGAGTAGCCGGTGCCGAAATCGTCCAGCGAGATCAGATAACCATCCGCCTTGAGGCGTTGCAGGTGCGGCACGATCTCGGGAGAGAAGTTGTACTCGGTCACCTCCAGCTCCACCTGCAGGTCGCTGCGACGCAGAGCCTGCAACTGCGCTTGCAGGTGGTTGTGGATGACGTCACGCTGCAGGTTGTGCGGGAAGAAATTCAGGGCCACCTTGAAGCTGTTCATCTGCACAGGCAGCTCGGCGCCCAGCTCGCGCAGGGCACGGGCGCTGACGGCCGCGTCAAACACCCAACCCAGTTTCTGGCGCATCAGTGCGGGAATGAACTGGTCGGGGTAGACCAGCGTGTCCCCATCACGCAGGCGCGCCAGCACTTCGCAGCCCACGACGCGGCCGGTGGCCAGATCCAGAATGGGCTGGTAATGGCACTCCAGATTGGCCGCGTTGCACAGGTCATGGATGCGGTACTCCATGGACTGGTAGTGTCGGCAGCGGCGCCGTACTACGTCACTCACCAAAAATCCCAGCAGCAGGCATACGCAGGCGACCGCCACCAGCACGGCCATGTGGGCTTGGTACAAGGGCCACAGCGCGACAGCAGACTGGACCGAGATGGGGCTGACCCCAGGTTCGGTGGTGGTAACCAGCACCAGACCCCGACCCGCGTAGAACTGCAGGTGCGGCGTGTCTGCCGCCACCATGGACTCGGGAAGCACACTGCCCTTGCCCTTGAACACCTGGGTGCGCTGGTTGCCGGCGCCGGCCCACACGCCATCGGCGTACTGCAGCCACACATTGCGCGTGGCGTCGGGCTGAATGGCCACCTGGAAACGGCCACGTTCCACCACGGTGGCGGCGATCGTGCCCTGCGAGAGCTGCAGCTGGCTGCCGCGGTAATAGCGGCCAATAGAGCCGTCAATGCCCCCGGTGCCCGCGGGCCGTGGCGCAGCCAGCAGGCCGATGCTGGTGTTGCAAAACAGCTGGCGCTGGGGGTCCAGCAAGCCAATGTCACCCGAATAGGGGTGGCTGAACAACAGGCTGCGCAGCTGGTTCAGGTTTTCAGGCGAACACTCGGGTTTGTAGGTCTGGCTGAGTTCGTCCAGCAACTCTCGGATGTCCGTCTGCACCACCTGCATGGTGCGCACGACCTGCGCATGGCCGGCCTCTATCTCTTGCACACGCAGTTGCAGTACCAACAGCAGTGCGGCCAGGGCGATGGCCAATGCCAACGCATAGCCACACAGTGCACCCACCAACCGGGGATGGCGACCCAACAGGCGGGTCAGAGACATCGAGCGATTTGGCGGGGAAGACAAGGGCATGGGAAATTATGGAGGATTCCCAGCCCCTGTGTCATGCCTCAGCCTGCGCGTGCCCACGCCTTTACATAGGCCGGAGCGGCGAGGGCGCACGACGGGTCCACCACAGGCGGCATGGCCACCATGGCAAAGGGCAACACGCCGGCCCAGGCCGGGTGGGCCATGTCTTCCTCATCATCCACCGGGCCACCGCTGCGCACCTTGCAGGCGGCCTCCGCCAGCGCAATGCGCATGACCGTGGTGGCGGCGAACTCTTTGTCGTTGCCGGGGCGGGCCTCGTGCTGGCGGCCCGGGGCCAGGTGCTGCATGAAGGTGTCGAGCGCTGCGCGCTTGTCTTCCACACGCTCAAACACGCCATAGACCATGGCCGAGCGGTAGTTCATGGAATGGTTGAACGCCGAGCGCGCCAGCACCAGACCGTCCAGGTGGGTGATGGTGACGCAGGCCTGCGTGCCCTTTTGCAGCAGCTTGAGCAGGCGCCCGCCGTTGGAGCCGTGGATGTAGAGGTACTCGCCCTCGCGCCAGCAGGCCGTGGGGATGCAGTGCGTGCCTTTCTCGTCCGCAAACGCCAGGTGGCACAGGTAGGCGGCGTCGATGATGGCATGCAGGGTGGCGCGGTCGTAGCGCGCGTTTTCGGCTACGCGGCGGATGCGGGTGCGGTCGGAGGGAGCCTGGGCGGCAGTGTCGGGCACGGATTTCCTTTCAAGAGGTGGAGGGGTCAAGCGAGCGCAGAATGTAGCGCAAATGTGGCTCCAAATTAAGATCCACAAATGCACTATTTTTTAGAACCACTATTGAAATAGCTCCATGGACTACCAGTTGCTCTTTAGCCGCTTCCAGGCAGACACAGCACACGCGCGCTGGCCGCAGCAGCGCCAGCTGCACGAGTGCCTGCGCAGCGCCATCCGCAATGGCACGCTGGGCAGTGGGACGCGTCTGCCAGCCTCCCGCACGCTCGCGCTGGAGCTGGATGTGTCGCGCAACACCGTGCTCTATGCCTACGACCAGCTCGCCACAGATGGTTTCGTGCAGCCCGCACGGCGCGGCACGGTGGTGGCTTCGTTGGCGGCGGTGCAGGCGCCGAAGGCCGCAGCACCTGTGCTGCGCGCCGGTTTGTCACGGCGTTCGCAGGGCATGCCGGCCCTGCCCGGGTCGGAGATGTCCGTGGGGTTTGCACCGGGTGTGCCGGCATTGGGCAGTTTCCCCACCACGCTGTGGCGCCGCCTGCTGGACCGCGCCTGGCGCGCCTTGCAGCCCGCGCAGTTGAACTACGCCGACCCCGCAGGCGAATTGGCGCTACGCACCGCCATTGCCGACCACTTGCGTGTGGCGCGCGGCGCGCTGGTGGACAGTGGGCAGGTGTTCATTACCGATGGCACGCAGAGCAGCCTGGACCTGGTGGCCCGCGCGTTTGCCGACCCCGGCGACAAGGTGTGGATGGAGAACCCCGGCTACCAGGGCGCGCTGGCCGCCTTCCGCAGGGCGCAGCTCAAGCCCATTGGCATTGCAGTGGACGAAGAAGGCCTGGCACCCCTGGCCGGCGACTGGCTGCGGCATCGGCCCAAGCTGATCTACGTCACGCCTTCGCACCAGTACCCGGTGGGCAGCGTGCTGAGCCTGGAGCGGCGCATGGCGCTCATTGCCCAGGCGCGCAACGCGGCGGCCCTGATCATCGAGGACGACTACGACAGCGAGTTCCGCCATGAAGGGCCGCCGCTGTCCTGCATGCAGGGCCTGGCGGCCGATGCGCCGGTGCTCTACCTGGGTACCTTCAGCAAGACCATGTTTCCCGCGCTGCGCGTGGGTTTTGTGGTGGTGCCGGCGGCGTTGGCCCCACCGCTGACCGCGCTGCTGGCGCGCGCCGCCCCGCGCGGGCGCACCGCCGACCAGCTGGCGCTGGCCGAGTTCATGCGCAGCGGCCACTTCAGCCTGCACCTGCGGCGCATGCGGCGCCTGTACCGGCAGCGGCGCGATGCGCTGGTGGCGGCGCTGGAGCAACAGCTGGGCGATGTGGCCACGGTGCACGGCGGTTCGGCCGGCATGCACCTGGCGCTGCGCCTGCACGACCCCAAGGCGGACGATGTGGCCATGAGCGAGCGGCTCATGCAGCACGGCATCGTGGCGCCCGCGCTGAGCCTGCACGCGGTGGGTACGCGCCACCAGCCCTGGCGGGGCTTTTTACTGGGCTATGCGCAGGTGCCTGCCGAAACCATGGAGCCCCTGGTGGCCACGCTGGCCGCCGTGGTGCGCGGGCGGCGCTAGGCCGGGCGGCTACAGACCGTAGAGCCGCCGGGCACGGTCCAGATCCACCGCACCATCACTCAGGTCCACAAAGCAGCCGCACTGCCATTGCTGGGTCTTCTCGGCCTGGCGGCTGGCAGGCACATCCCACGGCGGGTAGACCCGCAGGGCACGCTTGCCGCCCACGCCGCCCACCGACACTACGCCGTGCTGGCGCAGCACGGCCATGGGAAACACAAACTGCCCGAGCTGTTCCCCACGGCGCGCGCTGACCACGGCACAGTCCAGCGGGTCCGCCGCGTCAAAGGGCTGGATGGGGCCGGACCCCACGCGCTGCCACAGCGTGACGAACTGCCCCACCTTGGTGGGCGTGATCTTGGCCGCGCGAAAACGCACACGCAGGCCAGCCACCGTCAACACATGGGCGCCGTAGTCGGCACTCTCGGCCTCGGCCTGTGGTGGGCTGCACGCCCAGCCCAGGGGGTGATAGAGCCGGGTGTGGGCAAGAAGCAGGTCAGGGTGCATGAAGAGAAAGTGCGTTGCGAAAGTTTGGACAATACACGCCTATGCTCCACGCTCCCTCCCCCTCCCACGCACAGCCGCGCTTTGCCACCGCGTGGGCGTTGCTGGCAGGCCTGGCCGTGGTGCTGCCCTGGATCAACCCCTTCACCTGGGGGCCTGACCCGGCCATGGTGCAAACGCTGGTGTCGGGCCTGTGCGCTGTCGTTTTGCTGTGCTGCGCCGCCTGGGGGTCACTGCCCGCCCGCACGCTGGCGCACACCGTGGCCACGGCCTGGTTGCTGGCTGCGCTGCTGAGTGCAGTGGCCGGCCTGCTGCAGTACTTCGGCCTGGCCGACGTGCGCACGGCGCCCTGGATCAATGCGGCCGACCTGGGCCAAGCCTATGCCAACCTGCGCCAACGCAACCAGTTTGCCTCGCTGACCTCGCTGGGCCTGCTGTCATTGCTGTATCTGGCGGGGGAACACACGGCGGCGGGCCAGCGCCGGCTGCGCCTGGGCAGCATTGCACTGGCCCTGACACTGCTGGCGCTGGGCAATGCGGCCAGTGGCTCGCGCACCGGGGCGTTGCAGTGGGTGCTGATCGTGGGCTTGGGCCTGCTGTGGGAGCGCAACGGCCAGCGCATCACGCTGCGCTGGAGTGCGCTGGCGCTGGGCCTATACCTGACGGCGGCGCTGCTGCTGCCCAACATCTCAGCTTCGCACGAAAGTCTGGGCAGCGGCCCCAGCCTGGGTGTGCTGGAACGGTTTCAGGAAAACTCCGGCTGCGGCGACCGCACCGTGCTGTGGCGCAATGTGCTGGAGCTGATTGCCCAGAAGCCCTGGCTGGGCTGGGGCTGGGGCGGGTTGAAGTTTGCGCACTTCATCCACCCCTACCAGGGCGAGCGTTTTTGCGAGATTCTGGACAACGCGCACAACCTGCCCCTGCACCTGGCGGTGGAACTGGGCGTGCCGCTGGCGCTGCTGCTGTGTGCGGCGGTGCTGGGCGCCGTACTGTGGGCCCGGCCCTGGCGCGACACGCTGCCCGCGCGGCAGCTGGCCTGGGCTGGGTTGGCCGTGATCGGCCTGCACAGCCTGCTGGAGTACCCGCTGTGGTACGGTCCCTTTCAGATGGCAGTGGCCCTGTGCCTGTGGCTGCTGTGGGCTACGCGCCGCGCGCCGGCACGACCCATGCATCCCACGGTAGCTGCGGCGCTGACAGCCGTGGCCGCGTGCGCGCTGCCGCTACTGGCCTATGCGGGCTGGGACTACGCGCGGGTCAGCCAGCTGTTCATGCCACCCGCGCTGCGCAGCCCCGCCTACCAAGAGGACACGCTGGAGAAAGTACGCAGCTCCTGGCTGTTCCACAAGGAGGTCCTGTTTGCCGACGTAACCACCGCCATCCCCACGCGCGAGAATGCCGCGGCGCTGTATGCCAGCGCACTGGAGACGCTGCACTTTTCGCCTGAACCCAAAGTGATTGCCGCCCTGCTGGAGAGCGCCCGTTTGCTGGGCCGCGAGAACGCCATCACCGCGCGCATCCGTGCCCAGGCGCAGGTGGCCTACCCCAATGAGCCACTGTAGTCACTTGGCATTCGCTATCAAATAAATAGCGAATAACGTAAATTTCACGGGGGCCAGAGGCCCAAATCATTCTCAATTGGCCAGTAGGTACTCACGCGTCAGCGTGCGGGCGCGGTGCAGCCGGCTCTTGGTAGCGGGCACGCTCAGGCTGAGCTGCGTGGCGATTTCGGCAATCGACAGCTCCTCAAAGTCGCGCAGCAAGATCACCTCCAAGTGCTGCGGCGGCAGTGACTGCAGCGCGCTCACCAGGTCCATGCGCAGTGCGTCGTCGCTGTGGCGCGCGGCCCAGGCATCCACCGCGGCTTCGTCCCATGGGTCGTAGGCAATGGCCAGGCGGCCCAGGCGGCGGCACTCGCGCTTCACAATCTGGAACAGCCAGCCCGAGAACGCTGCCAGCGTGCGCACCGACTGCAGCCGGCGCGCCAGCACCATCAGCGCCTCCTGCACCGCGTCGTCCACATCGCTGATCAGGCAGTGCCGCTGGGCGTAACGCCGGATGTCGGGCCGGCATACACGCAGCAGGGTGTCCAGCGCGCCGGGGTCACCGGCGTGCGCCGACACCAGCACCTGCTGGCTGGCGGCGGAGGCCATGGCGTTGCTCACGACCGCTGCACCTCAGCCCACGGGTTTGCGGCCCACCATGGCGCACATGGGGCAAAACCCCACCAACCCGGTCAGCGCCAGGCCAGCCACGCTGGCTCCCGCCACCCAGCCCAGCACACCGGGCACCAACAGCACGGCGGCCACGCCGCCACCCAATCCCACCACGACCCGTACCACGCGCTCCCCCATGGGGACATTTTTGACATACCAGGCAGACATTGCAGTTTCCTTTGATTCAAGGCTTGGGAACATTCCCACCTCCTAAGAGGCGGGCTGCAAGGGTTTGGATTCGCGGCGCTTGAATTATTTTTGCTGGCGGCTGTTCCACCAGCCTTCCAGACCGTAGACCGCGAGCGCCGCCCAGATGAGACAGAAGCCTACGGCACGGGCCGGTGCAAAGACCTCACCATACAACCACACGCCCAGCAGCAACTGCAGGCTGGGCGAGATGTACTGCAGGATGCCCATGGTGGACATGCTGACGCGCCGCGCACCCGCCGCAAACAGCAGCAGGGGCACGGCCGTGAGCGGCCCGGCCAGCAGCAGCCAGCCCAGCGTGGTGGCATCGCCCTGCACCAGGGCTCCCTGCCCCTGCCAGGACCACCAGGCCAGCAGACCCGCAGCCACGGGACTCAGCACCAGGGTTTCCAGCGTCAAGCCTTCCAGCGCCCCCAATGCGCCCACCTTGCGCAGCAGGCCATAAAAGCCGAAGGTGACGGCCAGCACCAGCGCCACCCAGGGCACGCGTCCAGCCTGCACCGTGAGCCACAGCACGCCGGCCGCGGCCACCGCCACGGCCAGCCACTGGCCTGGGCGCGGGCGCTCGTGCAGGAACACAAAGCCCAGCGCCACGTTCACCAACGGCAAGATGAAGTAGCCCAGGCTGGCGTCCAGCACATGGGCGTTTTGCACCGCCCATACGTAGGTAGACCAGTTGGCCGCCAGCAGCACGGCTGACAGCGCAAAGGCCGCCAACACGCGCGGACTGCGCAGCACTGCACCTAACCAGGCCCAGTGTTTGCGCACGGCCAGCACGCCGAGCAGGAATACCAGCGACCAGACGGTGCGGTGCATCACCACTTCAAAGGCGTTGACCGAGGCCAGCTGTTTGAAAAAGATGGGGAAAAGGCCCCAGGCCGTGTAGGCCAGGGCCGCGTACAAAACGCCAAGTTGCATGGGAGGGGAACCGGAAGGGTTGAAAGGCCGGGTCGCTAGCTTACCCGGCCTGCCCCGTCCTGCTTCAGCCTGCGGTTATGGCAGCTGACCCCAGAGAAGGATGACGTTCAAGCAACGACGCTCGCAGCGTGAACCTTGGCCACACCCAGGCGGCGGTCCATCTCGGCCTTCACGTCCAGGCGCATGTGCAGGTAGAACGCCGCTTCGGCCGTCAGGAACAGGGGGCCCACCAGCAGGCCAACCAGGTCATCCACAAAAGCGGGTTTTTTGCCCTCGAAGTAGTGGCCCAAAAACTGGATGGCCCAGCCCACCACAAACAAGCCAAGGCCCGACGACAGCCACACGGTCGTGGATTGGGCCGCGAACCACTGGCTGATCCAGACGCTTACCGCCATCTGCGCTGCCATGACCAAGCCAAAACGCACGTCCAGACGCAGATAAAAGACGGCGGACAACACCGCCAGCACCACGGCCGGCGTGACGGGCAAGCCGCCCAGCATCCAGCCGGGGCGCGCCAGCAAAATGGTGACTGCGAGCACGATCATGGGGATGCCCACAAAGTGGGTGGCCACGTTGCGCGAGTCCTGGTGGTAGGCGGCGTACTGCGTGAGGTGATCGGTCAGGGTTTTCATGCGGGTCTCCTTCTTATTGACGAAGCGCCATGATCCGCCTAGCCTTGCTCCTGCGTCTGTCAGGTACCCGACACAACGCGCGTCATCCGTACAAACCACTATGCCCGACCCGTCCGCTCTGCCCCATCTCTCCCGTTACCTGGCCGTGCTGCAGTCCGGCCGCTGGTTTGCCCAGCTGCCGGCCGAATTTGCCCAGGCCCTGCTGCAGATGGCCAAGCTGCGCACGCTGCAAACCGGCGATGCGCTGTTCCTGCGCGACAGCCCGCCCTGCGGCTTGTATGCACTGGTGTCCGGCGCCATCCGCATCTCGGGCCAAAGTGGTGTGCGCAACGATGCGCGTGAGGCCCTGCTGGTGATGCTGACGCCGCCGCAGTGGTTTGGCGAGATCTCGGTATTTGACGGCTCGGCACGCACCCACCATGCCCATGCGGCCGAGCCCTGCACGCTGCTGCAGGTGCCACATGAGGAACTACTGGCCTGGCTGCAGACCCACCCCGCGTACTGGCGCCCACTGGCCGTGTTGATGGCCGACAAGCTGCGCATGGCCTTTGTGAGCATGGAGGAGCAAACCGTGTTGCCCGCGCCGCTGCGCCTGGCACGCCGCCTGGTGGGCATGGCCCAGGGCTACGGCCAGCGCACCGAAGACGGCAGCACGCAACGCGTGCTGGCGGTCACGCAGGAGGAGCTGGCGCTCATGATCGGCGTATCGCGCCAGACCACCAACCAAATCCTCAATGCGCTCAAGGAGCGCCGCATTCTGCGCATCCAGCGCGGCGAACTGGAAATCCTGGACCTGCCGGCACTGCGCGCACTGTGCCAATAAAAAAACCCGCAACTTCAAAGGAAGGAGCGGGCTTGTTCAGGGCTACCGCAGAACCGGCTGTGCCGGGCTGCGGGTAGCGCCCCCTGCAAGGGGGAAGGCGGCAAAGCCGCCACGGGGGTGAGCCTTACTTCGCGACGACGCGAGCCATCTCGAGGACTTTGTTGGAATAACCCCATTCGTTGTCGTACCAGCTCACCAGCTTGACGAAGGTGCCGTCCAAAGCGATGGAGGCCTCGGCGTCGTAGATGGAAGTGCGGCTGTCGCCACGGAAGTCGGTAGCGACGACCTTGTCTTCGGTGTAACCCAACACGCCCTTCAAAGCGCCTTCGGATTGGGCCTTGAGCTCGGCGTTGATTTCGGCGATGGTGGCCGAGGTGTTCAGCTCCACGGTCAGGTCCACCACGGACACATCGCTGGTCGGCACGCGGAAGGCCATGCCGGTCAGCTTCTTGTTCAGCGCGGGAATCACCACGCCCACAGCCTTGGCAGCACCAGTGCTGGAAGGAATGATGTTTTCCAGAATGCCGCGGCCGCCGCGCCAGTCTTTGTTGGAGGGGCCGTCCACAGTCTTCTGGGTGGCAGTAGCAGCGTGCACTGTGGTCATCAGGCCGCGCTTGATACCGAACTTGTCGTTGATCACCTTGGCCAAGGGGGCCAGGCAGTTGGTGGTGCAAGACGCGTTGGAGATGATGGCCTCACCCTTGTAGGTGGTGTGGTTCACACCAAACACGAACATGGGGGTGTCGTCCTTGGAAGGCGCAGACAGGATGACCTTCTTGGCGCCCGCGTCGATGTGCTTCTGCGCAGTTTCCTTGGTGAGGAACAGGCCGGTGGACTCGACCACGATGTCGGCACCGACGTCGGCCCACTTCAGGTTGGCGGGGTCGCGCTCTTGCGTCAGGCGGATCTTCTTGCCGTTGACGATGAGTACGCCGTTGTCCACCGACACCTCGCCCTTGAAGCGGCCGTGCACGCTGTCGTACTGCAGCATGTACGCCAGGTAGTCAGGCTCCAGCAGGTCGTTGATGCCGACGATTTCCACGTCGTTGAAGTTCTGGATGGCGGCGCGGAACACCATGCGGCCGATGCGGCCAAAACCGTTGATACCAATCTTGATAGTCATGTGCTTCTCTCTTTAAAAACGTCGAACCAAAATTACTTCTTTGCCAACACGGTTTGCACGGTATCAGCCACGTTGTCAGCGGTAAAACCAAAGTGCTTGAACAGCACGGGTGCGGGCGCCGATTCTCCGTAGGTATCGATACCCACCACGGCAGCAGTGCCGTATTTCCACCAACCACCGGTGGAGCCCATTTCCACCGCAACGCGGGGCACGCCGGCCGGCAGCACGCTGGACTTGTACTCGGTGCTTTGCAAATCAAACGTGGTGGTGGACGGCATGGAGACCACACGCACAGCGATCTTGCGCTCGGCCAGCAGCTTTTGGGCAGCGATGGCCAGTTGCACTTCAGAGCCGGTGGCGATGATGACGGCTTGCGCCTTCTTCTTCAAACCAGCGTCTGCAGGCTCGGCCAGCACATAGGCACCCTTGCTGATGGCGTCCAGACCCGAAGCGTCTGGGGCTGCCGCGGAGTCAGCCTTGGCGATGTAGGCGATGTTCTGGCGGCTCAGCAGCAGTGCCGTGGGCTTGGCCTTGTTTTGCAGGGCAACCGTCCAGGCCACGGCAGTTTCTGCCGTGTCCGCGGGACGCCAGACGTCCAGATTGGGGATCAGGCGCAGGCTGGCCGCGTGCTCGATGGACTGGTGGGTGGGACCGTCTTCGCCCAGGCCGATGGAGTCGTGCGTAAACACGTGCACCACGCGCAGTTTCATCAGCGCAGCCATGCGGATGGCGTTGCGGCTGTAGTCGCTGAAGGTCAGGAAAGTGCCGCCGTAGGGAATGAAACCGCCGTGCAGGGCCACGCCGTTCATGATGGCGGCCATGCCGAATTCGCGTACGCCGTAGTTGATGTGGCGTCCGCCCTGGCCGGCTTCGTTGGTCACCACGTCGCCGCTCAGCGCGTCAAAGCGCAGGTTGGGCGTGCTCTTGGTGTTGGTGAGGTTGGAGCCGGTCAAATCGGCAGAGCCACCCAGCATTTCGGGCAAGGCTGCAGTGAATGACTCGAGTGCCAACTGGCTGGCCTTGCGGCTGGCCACGGTCTCGCCCTTCTGGTGCGCAGCGATCACGGTGTCCACCGCGGTCTGCACGAACGACTTGGGCAGGTCGCCCTTCATGCGGCGCACGAACTCTTTGGCCAGCTCGGGGAAGGCGGCTTTGTAAGCGGCAAACTTGTCGTTCCAGGCGGCTTCTGCGGCCTTGCCTTTTTCCTTGGCGTCCCAGTCTGCATAGACTTCCTTGGGGATCACAAACGGGGCGTGGCTCCAACCGATGGCTTCACGGGTCAGCTTGATTTCTTCAGCGCCCAAAGGCTCGCCATGGGCCTTGGAGGTGTTGGCGCGATTAGGACTGCCCTTGCCGATATGGGTCTTGCTGATGATCAGCGTGGGGCGGTTGTCGGTGCCGGCCTTGGCTTGCGCAATGGCGGCAGACACAGCGGCGGCGTCATGGCCGTCCACGGGGCCGATCACGTTCCAGCCATAAGCCACAAAACGCTGGGCGGTGTTGTCGATGAACCAGGGAGCGACCTGGCCGTCAATGGAGATGCCGTTGTCGTCGTACAGGGCAATCAGCTTGCCCAGCTTCCAGGCGCCAGCCAGTGCGGCCGCTTCGTGGCTGATGCCTTCCATCAGGCAACCGTCACCCATGAACACATAGGTGTGGTGGTCCACGATGGCGTGGCCTTCGCGGTTGAACTCTTTGGCCAACAGCTTTTCAGCCAAGGCAAAGCCCACGGCATTGGTGATGCCCTGGCCCAGCGGGCCGGTGGTGGTCTCCACGCCGGGGGTGATGCCGAACTCGGGGTGGCCCGCGGTCTTGCTGTGCAGTTGGCGGAAGTTCTTCAACTCGGCCATGGGCAGCTTGTAGCCGGTCAGGTGCAACAGCGCATAGATCAGCATGGAGCCGTGGCCGTTGGACAGGATGAATCGGTCGCGGTTGGCCCAATCAGGGTTGGCGGGGTTGTGGCTCAGGTGTTCGCCCCACAAAGCCACTGCCATGTCGGCCATGCCCATTGGGGCCCCGGGGTGACCCGAGTTGGCTTGTTGCACTGCGTCCATGGCGAGTGCGCGAATGGCATTTGCCATGTCTTTGGTATTGGGGGTGGGGGCCATGCGGGGGCAACTCCGGGGTAAGGTTGGAAACGGTGGGAAGGGTGAAAATCCCCCGATTTTACCGGGCTGCGCCAAAGGGACGTTACAAGGCGGTACCGCACGGAATTTGACCCATGGGCTATGCTTTTATGCATGAGCCTGCTTTTCACTCCCCTGCCCTTGCCATCGCCCCGCGGCGGCCTCACCCTCCCCAACCGGATCGTCATCGCACCCATGTGCCAATACCAGTCGGTCAATGGCGAAGCCACGGACTGGCACCTGATGCACTGGGCCAACCTGCTCAACAGCGGCGCGGGCCTGTTCACCATCGAGGCTACGGGCGTGCTGCCCGAGGGCCGCATTACCCCGGCCTGCCTGGGCCTGTGGGACGACCGCACCGAAGCCGCTCTGGCTGACAAACTGACGCGCGCGCGCCGACTGGCACCCCAGGTGCCGGTGTGCATCCAGCTCGCCCATGCGGGGCGCAAGGCTTCCAGCCACATCCCCTGGGAAGGCGGCCAGCTGATGGCGAAAGAAGAGGGCGGCTGGGAGACTTTTGGCCCTTCAGCGCTGCCGCAATTGCCCGGCGAAGCGCCACCCACCGAGCTCGACGCGGCTGGCATGGAGCGCATCAAGCAGGGCTTTGTGGACGCGGCCAAGCGTGCCGACCGCATGGGGATAGAAGCCATTGAGGTTCACAGTGCCCATGGCTACCTGCTGCACGAATTCCTGTCGCCCATTGCCAACCAGCGCCATGACGCCTACGGCGGCAACTTCGACAACCGCATCCGCTTTCCACTGGAGGTGTTTGCTGCGGTGCGTGCCGTCTTTGATGGCGTGCTGGGCCTGCGCCTCTCGGCCAGCGACTGGGTGGAAGGCGCCTGGGATGTCCACCAGAGCGCCGAGTTTGCCAAGCGCCTGAAGGCCCTGGGTTGCGACTTCATCCATGTCTCCAGCGGAGGCGTCTCGCCGCAGCAAAAAATTGCCTTGGGCCCCAACTACCAGGTGGACTTTGCGCGGCAGATCCGCGCGGCCAGTGGCCTCTTGACCATTGCCGTAGGCCTGATCACCGACCCACACCAGGCCGAAGCCATTCTGCAAAGCGGCGAGGCCGACCTGGTGGGCCTGGCACGCGCCTTTCTGTACCAGCCACGGTGGGGCTGGCAGGCCGCCGCCGCGCTAGGCGGCGAGGTGCAGGCCCACCCGACCTACTGGCGCAGCCTGCCGCGCGAGGCGCAAGCCGTGTTTGGCAAGGTGGCCGTGGGCGGACGCTGAGCGGCAGACGCGCCATGCAAGGACTGCACCTCACCGCCGATTTGCACGGTTGCCGCTGTGCCATGGACTGGCTGACCGACGCAGCGCCACTGGAAGACTTCTGCGTGCGTGCGGTGGAGGCCGCGGGGCTTCAGGCGGTGTCACGCGTCACACACCGCTTTCCGGCCACCGCACAGGGCCCGGGCGGTGTCACCGCCACCGTGCTGCTGGCTGAGTCCCACCTCTGCGTACACACCTGGCCGGAGCAACGCGCGGTGACGCTCGACGTCTATGTGTGCAATGTGGGCGGCGACCATTCGGCCAAGGCGCGGGGCCTGCTGGCCGCGCTGTTGCAGCTGTTTGATGCGGAGCACGTCGAGCAGCACCAGTTGCTACGCGGCACACTGCCGCAGCCATAAAAAAAGGGAGCCAAGGCTCCCTTTTTTGCGATCCGCGCAGATCAGACTTTGCGGCGCAGTGTGCGGCGGCGAGCGATGGAACCGATCAGGCCCAGACCGGCGAGCAGCATGGCGTAGGTTTCGGGTTCGGGTACTGCCGCCACGGTGGACTGCAGGAATTCCACGCGCAGGCCAGCGGGGTTGCCGCTGCCCTGGGCGTAGTTGGTGAGCACGAATTGCAACGT
Source organism: Rhodoferax sp. GW821-FHT09E07 (assembly GCF_059416145.1). Lineage (NCBI taxonomy): Bacteria > Pseudomonadati > Pseudomonadota > Betaproteobacteria > Burkholderiales > Comamonadaceae > Rhodoferax > Rhodoferax sp. GW821-FHT09E07. Next base: position 262,894 of record NZ_JBWKOP010000007.1, read on the forward strand.
GTTCACACCGGCGTTGAAGCCGCTGTTGGCAGCGAAGCTGGAATATGAAGTGAAGCCGGTAGAAGTACCAATGGTCACGCCGTTGAGCTTGACGATGGCTGCGTTGTCGGCGGCGAACTGGCCGGAGAAGCTGGCGCTGTTGGCATTGAAGCCCGTCAGATCAAACGACAGCGTCCAGGAGTAGGTGCCGTTGCTCACGGGGTCCAGGGATTCGGCCTGGTTGGCAGTGGGCGTGATCCACTTGGAAGCGGCGGTGTTTCCGATCCAGGGGTTGATGGGCCAGGTGTTGTCGTAGCTCACATAGCCGTAACCATTGCCGTTGAGCACGTAATTGGTGTCTTGCGCACCACTGGCGAAGGTGCCGGTGTTCACCAGGCCAGAGATGGAGGCTGCGTGCGCAGAGAGGAAAGAGCTGGCGGCCAGAACGGCGGCAATCGCGATTTTTTTCATGGGTCTCTTGAGATAACTGGCAATCACTTGCGAGCCACCATTGTAAATATCGCCCCTGCAACCAAGGCGGCAATTTGCGCCCGCCAGAGCGTTGCCCGTGTGACTTTTTTCGCAATTCACCGCAGTTTCTGCACACACTCAGTGCACGACCGGCGCCCAGGGCGGCGCCAGGCTACCTTCCAGCGTGGGGTGCACAGCCAGTGCCGGGCTGATGGGTTGGGCGTCCATGCCCAGCGTGCGCACAAAGCCTCCGTTGGCCCATTCGCTGTAGCGCCACTCACCGTCCACGCGGTCCACACCGGCGGGGGGTTGCACCTCCTGCACGGGCACGCCCTTGAGCGCCGTGGCCATGAACTCGATCCAGGCGGGCAGGGCCAGCGCCGAGCCCGAGGCGCGCGAGCCCAGGCTGCGCGGGGTGTCATAGCCCACCCAGGCCACCGCCACCAGGCCAGGCTGGAAGCCGGCAAACCAGGCGTCTACCACGTCGTTGGTGGTGCCCGTCTTGCCATACAGGTCGGGCCGTTTGAGCGTGGCCTGGGCGCGCGCGGCGGTGCCTACGCGCGTCACATCCTGGAGCAAGCTGGACACCAGAAACGTGTTGCGCTGCGGTACGGTGCGCAAGGACTCGTCCAGCGCCTGTGCAGGGGCCTCAAACACCACCTCTCCATTGGCGCGGGTGATGCGTTTCACAAACTGCGGGGAGATGCGGTAGCCGCCATTGGCTAACACGGCATAGGCACCGGCCAACTGCAGCGGGTTGGTCGACCCGGTACCCAGGGCCTGCGTGAGGTCGGCAGGTTGGCGGTCTACATCGAAACCGAAACGGCTGGTCCAGTCCCGCGCGCTCTGGGGCGAGAGAAATTGCATGAGGCGGATGGACACCAGATTTTTGGAGCGGGCCAGCGCGGTGCGCAGGGTGATGGGGCCATCGGTGCTGCCATCGTCGTTTTCCGGCGCCCAGTCGCCCACATTCTCCAGGGGGGCGTCATTGACCAGGGTGTCGGGCTGCACACCGTTTTCGATGGCACCGGAATAGATGAAAGGCTTGTAGCTGGAACCCGGCTGACGCCAACCCTGGGTCACGTGGTTGAACTGGTTGCGGTGAAAGTCAAAGCCACCCACCAGCGCACGCACCTCGCCGTTGAGGGGGTCCATCGCCACGAAGGCCCCTTCGGTCTCGGGCCACTGCACCAGGGCCCAGGTCTTGCCCTGCTGCACCACACGCACCACCGCACCGCGGCGCACCTTCAGCTTGTTGGAAGCAGATTCCGCCAGACCACTCTGCGCAGCACGCAGACCCGACCCCTCCACCTGGACGGCCTCGCCGGAAGCCAGCACCACGGTCACGGCCTTGGGCGTGGCACGGGTGACGATGGCCAGGCGCAGGTCATCGTCGTCGTCAAAGTCGGCCAGGGCCTGGGCCACCGCAGGGTCATCGTCCTTGAGTGCCGGGGCCAAGGCCTCAAAGCCCTCGGGACCACGCCACGCCTGGCGCAGCGAGTGTTCTACCAGCGTGCGGCGCAGCGCCTTGTAGGCCGCCTGCTGCTCAGTCGCACGCAAGGTGGTGGTGACATTCAGGCCTGTGGTGTAGCTCAGCTCACCGAACTGGGCGTAGACCTGCTGGCGCACCATTTCGGCCACGTACTCGGCATGCACCTCCACATCATTGAGCTTGCGCACCACCAGCTTCTCCAGCAGCGCCGCAGCGTACTGGCCACCGTCAATCACGCCTTGCGAGCGCATGCGTCCCAAGGCCACCAGCTGACGCGCGCGAGCCCGCTCCAGGTTGTGGATGGGGTTGGCGAAATAGGGGTTTTGCGGCAAGCCCGCCAACATGGCGCACTCGGCCGCTGTGAGGGCCGACAGGGTTTTTCCAAAGTAGGTTTGCGCCGCGGCTTCAAAGCCATAGGAACGCGCGCCCAAGTAGATCTGGTTCATGTAGAGCTCCAGGATCTGGTCTTTGCTGAGCTGCGACTCGATCTTGAAAGCCAGCATGGCTTCCTTGAGCTTGCGCTCCACCGTGCGGGAACGGCTCAGGAAGAAGGTGCGCGCCACCTGCTGCGTGATGGTGGATGCGCCCTGCATGCGCCCACCAGTCACGATGGCCAGCGCCGCGCGGGCCATGCCCACGGGGTCCAGGCCATGGTGCGAGTAGAAGCGCGAGTCTTCCACCGCCAGCAGGCTGTCCTTCATCAGCTGCGGGATCTGGTCGACGCGCTGGTAGACCCGTTTCTCGGAACCAAAGCCACCAATCTCCACGCCATCGGCCGTGAGCACGCGCAGCGGCTGCTTGGGCTGGTAGTTGGACAGCGAGGAGGTGTCTGGCAACTGCGGGTACAAAAACGCGATGGCCGACAGCAGGAACGCTGCAGCGAGCACGGCAAGCACCAGGCTGATTTTCAGGACACGCATGGGCCAGGGGCCCCAGGGAATGGTTGGCATAGAGATGAGAAAGGTGAGGCCGCATTATGGGCAGGAGCCACCGCGGCCTTGTATGCAGGCTGCTGAAGCACCACCTGCGCTACGCGGGCGTCGTCAGATTTTCCAAGGTCGGCTGCAAGTCGGGGTAGGCAAACCGGTAGCCCGCATCCACCAAACGCTGGGGCACGACCCGTTGCCCATCCAGCAGCAGCTCGGCCATTTCGCCAGCAGCCCAGCGCAAGGGGGCCGCTGGCAAATGCAGCCAAACCGGCCGGTGCAGCACTTTGCCGGCCGTGCGGGCGAACTCGGCTTGGTTGACTGCACCAGGCGCCACCGTGTTGTAGACACCCTGCATGCCAGTGTCCACCAGGGCCCGGGCCATGATGTGCAGCACATCGTCGCGGTGGATCCAGCTCATCACCTGCTGCCCATCGCCCAGGCGGCCACCCAGACCCAAGCGGTGGGGCAGCAGGAGAGGCGGCAGTGCGCCACCCGGCCCCAACACCACCCCGAGACGCAGCACCACGAGGCGCACGCCCTGGTCCGCAACGGGTCCGGCCGAGGCTTCCCACTCCTGGCACAAGGTCGACATAAAGCCCCGCCCCGGCGCGCTGGCTTCGGTCAAGCGCTCGTCCCCACTGCGCACGCCGTAATAGCCAATCGCTGACGCCTGTATCCAAGTGGTGGGCTTGTGCTCGGTACGGTTCAGCCATTGCAGCAGCGACTGCGTCACGCCGACGCGGCTGGCCAGCAGCAGCGCCTGGCGCTTGGGGCTCCACCGTGGCCCAAGCACCGGGGCGCCGGCCAGGTTGACGACGGTGTCAAAGGCATCTTCCGCACCCAGCGCTGCGATGGAAGGCACACACCGGACACGCGCTTGAAATTGCTTGGTAGCGCGGGCAGGGTTGCGGGCCAGCAGGGTGACCGCGTGGCCCGCGTCCAGCAGCTGGTTCACCAATGCAGAGCCAATGAATCCGGTGCCACCGGTGACCAGCACGCGCTGGGCAGGCAAGGCCTGGAAGGGGTTGGGGGACGATGTCATGCGCGGTCCAGTCTCCAAAGCCACACCAGCGGCGGCACCATGATCAGCAAGGCAAAGCTGTCCACCGCCACATGGATCCACACTTGCGCCTGCAGCGAAAAACCGATGTCCTGCGGCGCCCACAGGGCCAGCCCGGCCAGCAGCCATGCCCAGGCCGCCGCACTGCGCTGGCGGTTGCCAATGTGCACCAGCGCCAGCATCCACAGCGCGGTGCTCTGCATGGTCGCGGCGAACAGCGAGATCCACCAGACCTGCTGGGCCCGCGCCGCTGCGGGTGCGGCGCCCGACCAGAAATACTGCTCGATGCCCAGGTGGTAGCTCTCCAGCAACGGCAACCGGGCTATCCACGGCAGCAGCACCGCCACCACCACGTGGCCAACTGCCACCGCGTACATCCAGCGGACCAGCCATGGGCGTGTGGAAGAGGGATCGTGGGTACGCATGGAAGGTCTCGAAAAAGTAACCGGGCTAGTCTTTGAAGAAGGGGTTGCCAATGGCACACGAGCCGCCGTCGCACGCGGGCGCCCGGCGGTAGCCGAGCCAGCGCGAGAAGCGGTAGCGGTTGCGCGCAAAGCCGCGGTACAGCAGGGCCAGCAGCTGGCGCAAGCCCGGCACCCGCAGCGGCCACACCAGCCAGCCCCGGCCGACCAGCGTGTAGGCAGCCAGCAGGCTGTCGATGCCCACCAACACGACGCCTTCACGGGTTTGGCTGTGCATTTCGCGGTTCAGGGCCGCCATGTCCACGCCCAGCGGGCGGGGGTCGAAGCCCGGTGCCGCGATGTCGACAAAGCCCAGAATCCCAAGGCGGTCCCAACGGCTCAGGCGCTGCATTTCTGCGGCACAGAATGGGCATTGCCCGTCGAAGTACAGCACCAGCGCGGGCGTTGTCATGCTTTGGCGTCCTTGTCAGGTCCCAGAAACTGGGCGATCTTGCCGCCGGTCTTGAGCAGGCGCTTCAAGGTGGGCGTGGGCAGGCGCTTGAAGTCGTCGTAGGCGCCCATGAAGAGTTCCATGAACTCCAGCATGCCGTCCATCTTGGCCCGGGTGCCGGCGTCCAGCAGCGCGTCGGCCTGCGACTGGGCCGCACATTCCCGCAGCACCAGCAGCGTGGGGTCCAGCTCGCGCTTCTTGCGCTCGTCCATCACCACGCGAAAGATCTCCCAGATGTCCTGGTGCGCCACATAGTGGTCGCGCCGGTCGCCGGCGATATGGGTCACGCGCAGCAGGCCCCAGCCCTGCAGTTCCTTCAGGCTGTTGCTGACGTTGGAACGTGCCACGTCCAGCGTGTCGGCAATGTCTTCGGCATGGAGGGGTTGGGCGCTGCAAAACACCAGCGCATGGATCTGCGCCACCGTGCGGTTCACCCCCCAGCGCGAACCCATTTCGCCCCAGTGCAGAACGAATTTTTGGGTGGTGGGGCTGAGGTCCATTGATTTCTCTAATTTCTGTCGTTGCAGAAATTAGAGAACGAAACGCGCCATCCGTCAAGCGGCGTTATGCGCCCGCCAGATGGCCCAAGGTGAACGCCTCTTCGAAGATGGAATAGCCCGCCCAGTCGCTATGGGCGAAGCGCAGACGATCTTGGGCAAGCGTGAATTGCTCTTTTTTTGATAGCTGCTTGCGCATATTCGACGGGGGCTGGAAGCCAATTTGGCCTGCAACCGATGGCGCCGGGATGGCCATGGCGTGGCCATAGCGGGTCAGCTCCATGCGCGTGGTCTTGGCGGGCAGGTCCGGGTGGGCCGTGGCCAGTTCGGCCAGGATGGTGTCACGCCAATGGGTCCACGGCTGCTCCAGCAGTTGTTTGCGTCCGGCACTGGGGCCACCGGCCACATCGCCCAGCGCGCGGTAGTGGGTAAGCACGGTGGCTGCAGGTACCGGGTGCAGGCTCTGGTGCATGGCATCCACATAGCCCAGTCCGCCACCGGCTTCGGTGTAAATCACGTTGTCCCAGCTAGGCGCCGCACCGGGCCGGTCGTGCAGCGGTTCGCGGATATGGATGTTGGCCACCAGCCAGGGCGCGTAAACCACGCGCTGTGCGGCCTGGCGTAGAAAGTCGGGCGCACCTTCCACCACGCGCGCCGCCGCAAAAATGGGCAGCGCCACGATGGCCTGCTGCGCCTGCCAGCGTTCCACCTGCTGCGTGGCGGTGTTGAAGGCGTCCACCTCCACGCCGTGCCGGCCCTGCGCCACGCGCAGCACCACACAGCCCGTGCGCAAGCGCTCGCCCAATGGTGCAGCCATACGGCGCGTGAGCCAAGCGTTGCCCTCGGGCCAGGTGAGCAGGCCCTCACGCTCGGCCAACTCGGCCCCCGGCGCATGGAAGCCGTGGCGGCTGGCGAAGTAGTGGATGCCCGCCCAGGCCGACACCGTCGCGATGCCAGCGCCGTAGTCATCGCGGCAGCAGTAGTCCAGGTACCAACGCAGGTGTGGGTCGGTCAGGCCGTTCTGTTCCAGGTACGCTATGAAAGTTATAGCTGCCAGCGCACGTTTCACGGGGGCTGGCGGCTTGTTTTGTATGGGAATCGTCCACGAGACCGCCTGGCGCAGCTGCTCCACCAGCGCCGAGAACCTGCGGTATTGGGCCAGCGTGGACTCGCCCACGCCTTGCACCGGCAGCAGTCCGTCCTGCCAGGCGCCGTGGAAGAACAAGCGCTCCTGCGGGCTGTGACAGAGGTGGCGTTCGTCGTACTGCCAGCGCCCCGCCACGCGCTGGCGCAGGCCCAGTTCTTCCAACAAGTCTTGCACGGCGGGCGCATCGTCGCCGGGCAAGGGCAGGTAGTGCGCGCCCAGTGGACAGGCGATACCGTTTACCGCGCCGCCGCGCGCATTGCCGCCCGCGCTGTCTTCCAGCTCCAGCAACGCAAAGTCGTCTTGCCCGCGCAGGCGCAATGCGCGCGCGGCCGCCAGCCCCGCCACGCCACCACCGGCAATGACGGTGTGCGTGCGGCGCGTGACGGCGGGCGCCGGCCAGGCCGTGGTGTCACGCAGTTGGTGGCCGCGGGCGTGGGCTATGCCAGTGAAGCCACCAGTGATGTCTGTTTGCGCGGAACAGGCCACCAGCGGCACGGCGGCCGACGCCAAAAAGTGGCGGCGTTGCATCACTTCGCCACCCTGCCCCATTCTTCTTCGTACGTCGTCACCAGCACCTGGTTCGACAGGCGGTTCACCTCGGTGGGCACGCGGCCCATGTCCTGCGGAAAGTCGAACAACAGCGGCAGGCTGGGCACGTTCAGAAAGCGCAAGCCTGCGGGCAGGGCCGTGGGCATGCGCCAAGGGCGCCGGCTGGCGAGCACAAAGCCCCACTCGCCGAAGCTGGGCACATGGGCGTGGTAGGGCGTGGCGGTCAGGCCTACGGACTCGATGGTGGTGACCACGGTCCAGAAACTCTTGCGCGCGATGAGCGGCGAGGTGGTCTGCACCACCGCGTAGCCACTGGCGGCCAAGTGCTTGTCCAGCAGGGCGTAGAAGGCGTTGGTGAACAGCTTGCCAACCGAGAAGTTGGTGGGGTCGGGAAAGTCGACCACGATGACGTCGAACACCGCGTCGGTGCCCTGCAGCCAGGTGAAGGCGTCGGTGTTGATGACTTTGACTTTGGGCGAGCGCAGCGACTCGCCATTGAGCGCGGCCAGCTCGGGCGTCTGGGTGAACAGCGTAGTCATGGCCGGGTCCAGCTCCACCAGCGTGACCTGCTCCACGCCCGGGTATTTCAGAATTTCGCGCACGGCCATACCGTCGCCGCCGCCCAGCACAGCGACCTTCTTGGGCGCCGCGCCGCTGGCCGAGAACGCGGCCATGGCGGGGTGAACCAGGGCCTCGTGGTAGCGGTATTCGTCGCGCTGGGCAAACTGCAGGTTGCCGTTGAGAAACAGGCGGTAGCCCATGCGGCCCTCACCGGGCGCGTAGGTCACCACGATGCGCTGGTAAGGCGTGGTCTGCGCGATGACGGCTTTGTCCTGGTACAGCTTGTCTTCGGCCCAGGTGGTGATGTGGTCGGCCACCACCATGCCCGCACCCAGCAGGGCCAGCGTGGCGGCGCAGGCCCAGGCATGGGCGGCAAAGCGGCGCAGCTCATGGCGGAACAGCCACAGGGCCCACAGCGCCACCACCGCATTTAGCAGCCCAAACAGCAAGCCCGTGCGCACCAGCCCCAGCTTGGGCACCAGCAGCAGCGGAAACGCCACCGACACCACCAGCGCGCCCAGGTAGTCAAACGTGAGTACCTGCGAGACCAGATCCTTGAGCGCCACGTTGCGCTTGAGGATGCGCATGACCAACGGAATCTCCAGCCCCACCAGAATGCCCACCAGCAGCACCATGGCGTAGAGCACGAAGCGAAACGACCCAGGCAGCATGGCATGCGCTACAAAAAGAGTAGCCGGCAAAGCACCACCGGCAAGGGCCACCATCAGTTCTATGCGCAAAAAGTGGGCGCTGAGCTGGCGCTCGAAGAAGCGCGACAGCCAGGAACCAATGCCCATAGCAAACAGGTAGGCGCCGATGACGGTGCTGAACTGCAGCACCGAATCGCCCAGCAGGTACGAGGCCAGCGCACCGGCGGCCAGCTCGTACACCAGCCCGCAGGCCGCCACCACAAACACCGAGGCGAGCAGGGCCACCTCCACAGGGCGCGGCCCGGCAGCGTGAGAAGACACAGGTTTCACCGCCGGGCCGCCCCAAGGTGTGGACTTGGGGTTTTGCCAAACGCGCCCCTTCGGGGGGCAGCGACCCGCGCAGCGGTGGAGCGTGGGGGCATCAATGAATAGCAGCCGCCACGATGATGCAGATGCCCAGCGACATGGCCGCCACCACCAGCGCCAGCGCCTTGTTTTGCTTTTCCACAATCTCCAGCCACAGGTTGTAGGGCGTGATCTTGTCGATGATGATGAAGCTGATCCAGAAGATCAGCACCCCCATCACCGCATACAGCACCGAGCCCAACACAACATCCGGTTTCAGCCAATCCATGGTCATCTCCTTGAAAATTCCAACATCTATTTGTGCCCACCGCCCGACGAGAACCCGCCGAACGAGCCACCCGAGGTACGGTAGCTGCTGCTGGTGCAGTTCTCCACATTCGGGTCGCAATCCGATGAGCAGCGCGACATGGCCAGGAAGATCAGCACCACCACGATGAAGATCCAGAACTCCTGGCGCATAAGCGGGTTGTTGGTCGACACCAGCGGCCCCACGTCCGTGCGCTTGAGCAGGTCCTGCTTGTCTTTCAACTTGAAGGCCATCGCCACCGTTGCACTGTCAATGGTGCTGCCCACCGACCAGGTCAGCTCGTTGGCCGACTGTTCCAGCGACAGCAGGTTTCTGCCGCTGCTGTAGTCGCGGTTCTCGGTCACCTGGTCGCGCCGCACCTGCCAGTAGAACTCACCCACCACATAGTTGGTGCGCGCGGTGTAGCGCTCCTTGAGCTGGTAGTTGGTGCCCAGGTACTTGGCGGTGAGCTGGTTGCTGCTGACCTCCGGCGCCCCGGTGGCAGGGCGCACCAGGCTCCAGCCTTCGGTGGAATCCACCAGAAAGATGAAGCCGCGCTTGGCGTTGTACAGCAGGTACTCTTCCCAGCCAAAGTGTTCGTCCGGGTCGCTGGGGTCGGTACCCATGCGGTGCTGAAAGCCCACCACTTGCCACTGTGCCCCCTGCAACATGCCCGTGGTGCCCAGCGGGATCAGCGGCTGCACCGGTTCGTCCTGGATGGCGTGTTTGAGCTCGCCACCAATGCCTTGCGACAGGTCGATGATGCTGTTGCATGAGCTGCAGCTCATGCTTTGGCTACCCGCCAGCTTCACGGTCAGCGTGGCGCCGCAGTTCGGGCAGGCAAACTGCCTGCCTTTCTCATCCTTGGCCGATTCGTCTTTGAGGCCCGTGAGCTTCAGATCCTCCAGCAGCACCGACTTGCCCATGCTCACGCTGGGTGGCTGGCTGCTGTAGTCCACACTGAGCACCTCACCCACGCCCTTGGCATCCACCGCCTGGCTGCGCAGCTCCACCATCGCGAAACTGGTGCCCAGCGCGGGCAGGCGCGGCAGCTCGCCCTGCGCAGCAATCAGAGCGACCGATTGGTTGGAGGCGACGGTGAACGATTTGCCATTGATGGCCGTGGTAGCGCCCACGCGGAAGCGCTCGGCCGGCGGCATCTCGCGCTGCACAGCCTGCGCCGTGGTGAACACATAGGCGCCGTTGTCTTCGCTCAGGTACGCACTACTGCCGTCACCCAGCACCGCATGCCACTCGGTCCAGGTACCTTCGCCGTATTTGTACTGCAGCCGACCCAGCAGCGTGAAGCTTTGGCCGCTCCAGGTACCACCGGCCTGCAGTTGCAACGGACTGTGGTCATCGAACAGCTCGGCCATCTTGCCGATGCGCTGCAGCACATCACCATTGCGCACCACCGTGCTCTGGCAAAACGCACAGACCGCATGCGTGCTCTGCGCACTCAGGAAACTGACGGGCGCGCCACACCCCGGGCACGGTGCCCGGTAGGCGCGCTGCGGGGATTCAACCGCCATGCTTTGGGCGGCTTAGACGAGCTTCTTGAGCAATTCCGCCTTCTTGGCGTCGAACTCTTCCTGCGTCAGGATGCCTTTGGATTTGAGGTCCCCCAGTTTCTCCAGCGTGGCCATCACGTCTTCGGGCTTCACCCCGGCCACCTGTACCGCAGCAGCAGGCGCCGCGTTGCCTTGCAAACCAGCGGCCAGGTTCTGCGCCAGCACCTGACCCAAGGCCACACCGGCCCCCAGGCCCATGGCATCGCCCGCCACGCCGCCGCCAGAACCCGCGCCCTCGGCGAATTTGGGGATGGCCTGTGCGGTCTGGTACTGCATGAACTTGCCCATGTCGTTGCCGACCATGCCCATACCGATCTTCTGGTCCAGGATCTTCTGCAGCTCTTCGGGCAGCGAGACGTTTTGCACCGTCATGCCTTCGAGCTTCAGACCGATCTTCTCGAACTCGGGCGCGAGCTGGCGGGTCAGTGCCTGCGCAAAACTCAGCTGGTTGGCTGCCAGGTCCAGAAACGCAATGCCGCTGCCAGCCACCGCGTTGCTGATGTTCTGCAGCACCAGGCCACGCAACTGGCCATCGATGTCGGCCGTGGTGTAGCGCTCACGCGTGCCCGAGATTTCGGTGTGGAAGAGCTTGGGGTCCGCAATGCGGAAGTTGTAATTGCCAAAGGCACGCAGGCGCACGGCGCCAAAGTCTGCATCGCGGATGGTGATGGGCTGGGGCGTGCCCCACTTCTGGTCGATCTGTTGGCGCGTGCTGAAGAAGTACACATCGCTCTTGAAGGGGGACTCGAACAGCTTGTCCCAGTTCTTCAGGTAGGTCAGCACCGGCAGCGTCTGTGTGGTCAGCTTGTGGGTGCCGGGGCCAAACACGTCGGCGACTTTGCCCTCGTTGACGAAGACCGCCACCTGCGACTCGCGCACGATGAGCACACCACCATTCTGAATTTCCATGCCCGCCATGGGGAAGCGCCAGGCCAGCGTGCCGTCGTCTTCCTCAGTCCATTGAATAACGTCAATAAACTGTTTCTTGATGAAGTCCATCAGTCCCATGGCCCGCTCCCGTTGGTAATTTGGAGCGGAAATGATACTTCTCGTGCGTGGCAACACCAAACCAACCACTTGGCACCTCAAAGCAAGAGGTCAATCCGTCAACCAGGCCCTGGCGAACTCTTCCTGCGCTGCGGGGAAGTACTCGATCTGGAACGGCACCATGGTGTTGAACAGGAACAGCAGCGCGTTGTCGCGCCAGCGCAGGTCCCCCACCACGGCCAGGCGAATGATGTGGCGCTTGATGTAGTGGTCCACATCAATGTCATCCCAACGAACGAAGGCCTCCAGATTGGAGAAGCCCGGCTCCAGCCGGATGGTTGCCAGACAGGGCCCATGCTGCTGCATGAGGTCGTGCACCTGGCGCTTGCTGGCATCGACTTCGGCACGGCGCATGGTGCCACTGACCCGGATGGTGACCAGGTTGGGCGCTTCAAATTCGACGAGAACAGTCATCGCGAGTTTCCAACGTTGTGGGTATCGGCAAAACGCCAAGCGCCCATTCTCACGCATCGCCCTGCACTGGGCTATGCTTTGAAGCCCCTAACAATGGACCCACGCCTTTGTCTGCCCCAACTCCCTCCCCGCTCGCGCACCCGGCCCCTGCCATCGTGCTGGCCGCCGGCCGCGGCGAGCGCATGCGCCCGCTGACCGACACCTGCCCCAAACCCCTGCTCGAAGTGCAGGGCAAGCCCTTGATGCAGTACCACCTGGAGGCGTTGGCGCAAGGCGGCTTTGGCAGCGCGGTGGTGAACACCGCCTGGCTGGGGGAGCAGATTGAAACACGCTTTGGTGATGTTTTAGACCTGCAGCCCGCGTCAAATATAACCAATCAGCTATTAAAAACAGAGCAAATTGCCTTGTACTACTCGCACGAAGGGCGCGACTTTGGCGGCGCACTGGAGACCGCGGGTGGCATTGCGCGTGCGCTGCCGCGGCTCAACACGGTGTTTTGGTCCATGGCAGGCGACGTGTATGCGCCCGACTTCGCGTTCACCCAGGCCGCAGTGGACCGCTTTGCGGCCAGCGGCAAGCTGGCGCACCTGTGGCTGGTGCCCAACCCGGCCCACCACCGCAAGGGCGACTTTGGGCTGGAGCAGGTGGACGCCCACGGCGTGGGCTTGTGCACCGACCCGCCCGCCGACAGCAGCACCCAGCGCTACACCTACAGCACCTTCGCGCTGTTCCGCCACGCGTTGTTTGCCGCGCCCTGGTGCGACATTCCCGCCGGCAACCCGCAGGGCATCAAGGCCCCGCTGGCCCCGCTGCTGCGCAAAGCCATGGCGCAAGCACAGGTGAGCGCCGAGATTTACACTGGTCGCTGGACCGATGTCGGCACGCCCGAGCGGCTGGCAGAACTCAACACCTGACACCATGACACACCCACTGACTGCAGACTACGCCCAACGCCGCGCCACGCTGGCCGCCCGCATTGGCAAGCACGGCGTGGCCGTGCTGCCCACCGCACCCGAGCAGCAGCGCAACCGCGACGCGGACTTTCTGTTCCGCCACGACAGCTACTTTTACTACCTGACCGGCTTCACCGAGCCCAAGGCCTGGCTGGTCATCACCGGCGACGGCAAGACCACACTGTTTTGCCAACCCAAAGACCTGGAGCGCGAGATCTGGGACGGCTTTCGCCTGGGGCCCGATGCTGCGCCGGAACTGTTGGGCGTGGACGCCGCCTACTCGGTGGACGAGCTGGACCAGCGCATGCCAGCGCTGCTCGATGGTGCCGATGCCGTCTGGTACCCCTTTGCCACGCACAAGGGCCTGGAAACGCGCGTGGACGGCTGGCTCAGCGGCCTGCGCGCCCGCGTGCGCTTTGGCGCGCTGACGCCCGAGCAGACGCGTGACCTGTGCGGCCCGCTGGACGAGATGCGCCTGGTGAAGGACGCTTACGAGCAGGACACCATGCGCCGCGCCGCGCAGATCAGCGCGGGCGCCCACATCCGCGCCATGCAGCTCAGTGCCCGCATGCTGCGCGAAGGCAAGGACGTGCGTGAGTACCACCTGGACGCCGAGCTGTTGCACGAATTCCGCCAGCACGGCTCGCAGTACCCGGCCTATGGCTCCATCGTCGCCGCGGGTGCCAACGCCTGCGTGCTGCACTACCGTGCTGATGCCGGCGCCGTGCGCGATGGCGAGCTGGTGCTGATCGACGCGGGCTGCGAGCTGGACGGCTACGCCAGCGACATCACGCGCACCTTCCCGGCCAACGGCAAGTACAGCGGCCCGCAGCGCGCGCTGTACGACCTGGTGCTGGCCTCGCAGATCGCCGCGGTGAACGCGACCAAGGCCGGCGCCCGCTTTACCGACCCACACGAGGCCACCGTCAAGGTTCTGGCGCAGGGCATGTTGGACCTGGGCCTGCTGAACAAGAACACCGTGGGCAGCCTGGACGATGTGATCGAAAGCCGCGCCTACTTCCAGTTCTATATGCACCGCACCGGCCACTGGCTGGGCATGGATGTGCACGACTGCGGCAGCTACACCGAACCCAGCGAGCTCGGCCAGGGCAGTATGCGCAAGGATGCGCTGACCGGCGCAGAGATCATCAATCGCCCGGCACGCGTACTGCGCAGCGGCATGGTGCTGACGATTGAGCCCGGCATCTACGTGCGCCCGGCGCCCGGCGTGCCAGAGCAGTTCCACAACATCGGCATTCGCATCGAGGACGACGCCATCGTCACCGACACCGGCTGCGAACTCATCAGCCGCGGCGTGCCGGTGGAGCCGGACGCAATTGAAGCGCTGATGCGCGGCTAGTCCGCCGGGGCTTATTGCGCGGACGCGTCACCCGCCTCGGCGGCGCGGTGCACTTCTTCCCAGTGGCGTTTGGGCAGGTGGCCCAACAGGCGCTCCACGACGGTCTCGACGACCTCGGCCGTGATCTCATGACCCAAGAACGGGATCACATCGGCCGTTACATCCGCGCCCAGACTGATCAGGTGCTCGGCGGCCGACACGGTGTAGCCATAGTGCATGACCGCGTCGCTCTTGCCATGCACCATGTGCAGCGTGGTGTGGGCATGGGGCAACTGTGGCAGCTGGGCAAAGCGGCCGGACAAGGCCACCACACGACCTGCCAGGTGCTGGGCCAATTGGGTGGCTTCCAGCGACATGATGGCGCCCTGCGAAAAGCCCACCAGGGCCGTGGCCTCGGCGGCAACGCCGCTCTGGGCCTGCCAGCGCTGCACCATCTTCACAAATTCGGGCATGGCCTCCGCCACGCGGGCGGGGCGGTTTTCTTCGGTAATCTCGCGCACCGAAAACCACTGGTAACCCTGGCCAAAGTCGGACACATGGGGCGCCTGGATGCTGACGATGAGCGCATCCGGAAAGGCGGCTGCCAGCTGCTGGCCCAGTGGCACCAGGCCCTGGGGTGTGGCGCCCACGCCGTGGTTGAGCAGAAACAGTTGTTTGGCAGGGCCTGCAGGTTGTTGGACGACGATATCAGCCATGGTGTGCCTCCTGGGTGTGGCCGTGGCCGCGCAGGGTGATGCGCGCGAACACAAACGCCACGATAGCCGATCCCGCAATGCCGGCAACCATGGGGCGCGCGGTGCCGTCCGCCAGCACGCCGGTCACCGCCATCACCACAGCGCCCGTGACGAACTGCAAGGTACCCATCAGCGCGGAGGCCGTACCGGCAATCTCGCCATGCTCGTCCAGCGCCAGCACGGCCGTGGTCGGCACCACCAGCCCCAAAAAGCCGTAGCCGATGAACATCATGACAATCATCACGTCCAGCCGATCGATACCGGCGAGGTTCACCGCCAGCAGCAGCGTCATCATGGCGGCATAGCCCACCACCGCAAACTTCACCAGGCGCACCAGGCCAAAGCGGGCGCTGAGCTTGCCGGTGAACTGCGAAATGCCGATGAACGAGGCCGCATTGGCCGCAAACGCGATGCTGTACTGGCGCGGCGTCAGGCCATAGTGGTCGATCAGCACAAAAGACGAATTGGCCAGATAGGCAAAGAAACTGGAGATGCCGAAGGCACCGATGAACACCAGCCCCAGGAAGTGCTTGTCGCGCAACAGCACGCCGTACGCAGCCAGGGCGCTGCCCACGCTGCTGTTCACGCGTTCCTCGGCAGGGCGGGTTTCGGGCAGGCTGGTGGCCAGTAGGATCAGGCCCAGCACGGCGGCTACGGTCACGGCCCAGAAAACGCTGCGCCAGCCCACGGTCTCGATGAGCACACTGCCGGCCAGCGGCGCCAGGATGGGCGACACGCTGAACACAAGCATGAGCAGCGACATCAGGCGCGCGGCGTCATGGCCAGTGTGCAGGTCGCGCACCACGGCGCGCGGCACCACCATACCGGCGCAGGCACCCAGGCCCTGGATGAAGCGCAGCACCACCAGGGTATGGATATCGGGTGCCAATGCGCAGCCCACGCTGGCCACGGCAAACAGCACCAAGCCAAAGTACAGCGGCGCCTTGCGGCCCACCATGTCGGACACCGGGCCATAAATGATCTGGCCAATGCCCAGCGCGATGAAGAAGGCCATGAGGCTGGCCTGCACCGCGCCCATGGAAGCGCCCAGGCTCTGCCCAATGGAGGGCAGGGCGGGGAGGTACATGTCGATGGCGAAGGGGCCGATGGCCGACAGCAGGCCAAGCACCAGGGCGGTGCCGAGGAAGGAAGTTTTCATAGGGGCGAGAGCATACCCCCGCCCCTCCAACCTGCGGGGGCCTGGGGGTACTGCAGCACAGGCCTTAGTTGGCTTTCAGGAAATCGCCCACTTCCAGGAGGATGAGCTCGTTGTCGTCGGCCTTGTTGGGCTCACGGCTACTAGAGAAGGGCAGGTTGTTGTCGTTGCCCACGATGATGTGGGTGGCGTCCACCACGTCCACGTTCTCGATGGTGAAGAAAGGGAAGGCCAGCACGCCATTGGTGAGCGGCTTGCGCGCCAGCGCCTTCGGATCGGCAATGGCCATGAGGTCGATGTAGCCCACTTTGCGCAGCGGGCCGCCCACATTGGCCTCGTTCAGCTCCACCTTGTAGACGCGCTTGAACTTGGCGATGTCATGGAAGCAGTCAGTGCGCTTCTGGCCTTCGGGGCAGGCCTTGTCGGCCGTACCTTCGCCGTTGTCGCGCTCGATGATGAGGCCCATGCTGTCGTTGACCATGTTGAAGTCGCCAATGGCATTGCTGTTGGCTTCCAGCAGGTACTTCCAGTGGCGGCCGGTCCAGCGCTCGGCCTTCACATCAAATTCCAGCACGCGCAGGTACTGCTTGCCATCCAGCGCCTCATAGGCCTTGGTCGCGTCGTCCCACACGGCGCCTTCCAGCAGCGCATAGAGCTTGCTGCCATCGGGCGAAGAAGCCATGCCCTCAAAGCCCTTGGAGCGGCGCACCTGAAATTTCACCTCGCCACCGGGCGCGCCGGGCGTGGTCACTGCGGGGTGGTCGGGGGAGCGCACCACCTTGCCGTCCACTAAGGTCTCGAAAACGGCCTGCACCTTGCCCTTTAGGTCGGCCTTGATGAGGTAGGGGCCAAACTCGTCGCCAATCCACAGCGCGCCACCGGCGAACTGAAAGCTCTCGGTGTCAAAGTCCGAGCCGGTCAGGTAGCGCTGCTTGGTGCCTTCGTGGACGATGCGAAACGGCACTTTCTTGTCCGGGTCGTGCAAAAAGATGGTGCCCAGGTGTTTGAAGTGGCCGGTCTTGAAGTCCACCGTGTAGTGGTTCAGGTAGAGCATGGCATCGGGCGAATTGGCCTTGGTGCCAAAGCCGTTGTCGGTGATCAGCCAGTAACTGCCGTCGTGCATGCGCTTGATGCCGGAATGGCCCTGCAGTGGCTGGCCCTTGAACGGCAGTGACACACCCGTGGGGCGCCCGCCGGACAGGCCTTCCACGCTGCCCAGTTTGTCCACGCGCTGGCCAGTGGTGAACTTGCCGCTGATTTGCAGATCTGCCGGTGCGTCCTTGGGCGCAGGGATGAAGCTGTAGGCGGGCAGCACGGCGTGGCCGGCCAGAGTGGCGGGGTAGGCCTGCTGGGCCTGGGCCGGCAGCACCAGCGTGCTGAACACTGCAGCCGCCAGGGCAAAGGGATAGCGCATGGGAAAGTCCTCCGTGGAAAAAGGAGGCAGTGTTCCCGCGCCATGTGACAAACCGGTGAAGGCGGCACGTCGCATGATAGCTACTATCAATGTATTAGTAAAAGTCGATTTGTATTTTCGTGTGGCTGTCCCTACCATTGCGTCCATGGCTGCAGAAATGGTTTCTGTAGCACCCAATAACCAGGAGAGCACCATGTCCATCGCCAGCCGCCCCGAGATCAAAACCTTCGCCAACCTCGAATCCGCCTTTGCCGGCGAGTCCATGGCACATATCAAGTACCGCTACTTCGCCAAGCTGTCGCGGGAGATGGGCGACGAGGCCACGGCCCGCGCCTTTGAGGAAACCGCCGACCAGGAAGTCATGCACGCCTTTGGCCACCTGGACCTGCTCTACCCCAAGGCCAGCATGACACCGGCCAAGGCACTGCAGATCGCCATCGACGGCGAGACCTACGAGTACACCGAGATGTACCCCGGCTTTCGCGCTACAGCCGAGGCGGAAGGCAACGCCGCCGCCGTGGCCGAGATGAACGAGCAGATCGAGGAAAGCAAGGTGCACGCGGCACAATTCAAGGCCACGCTGGAGAAAGCCCAAAAGCGCTTTGCCGCTCTGGCCCGTGTGGAAGAGCGCCACGCCGCCCACTACAAGGCCCAGTTGGCCAGCCTGAGCACCTGAGTCACACCGTCATCACTATAAATTTGATAGCTACTCGCGCATATTTTGCGCGGGCTAGCGCCTTATTTAACCCATAACTTGAATCGAGAACCCCATGAACACCTACATTTGCATCGTTTGCGGCTTTGTGTACGACGAGGCCGCCGGCCGTCCCGAAGACGGCATTGCCCCCGGCACCGCCTGGGCCAGCGTGCCCGACAGCTGGGAGTGCCCGGACTGTGGCGTGGCCAAGGCCGACTTCGAGATGGTGGCGCTCTGATCTAGACTCGCTGCTTCCTTCCACCTGAACGCCTCTGAGCCCACCGCATGAGTGACCTGACCCCTTCCCAGCCCGCCACTTCCGCCCCCCTCCTCATCATCGGCGCGGGCTTGGCCGGCTGGACCACGGTGCGCGAGTTCCGCAAACTGGACACCACCACCCCCGTGGTGCTGGTCACTGCGGACAGCGGCGACTTCTACGCCAAACCCACACTCTCCAACGCCTACGCCCAGAAGCGCACGCCGGCCCAGCTGGTGAGCACACCTGCGGCCAAGATGGTGGAGACACTCAATGTCACGTTGCTGGCCCAGCACCGCGTGGAGTCGCTGGACACGGTGGCGCGCAGCGTGGTGCTGTCCCACGGCGGCCAGATGCAGACCCTGCACTACAGCCGCCTGGTGCTCGCCACAGGCGCCCAGCCCATCCGCATTCCCGTGGGCGGTACAGCGGCAGACCAAGTCAAGTCGATCAACAACCTGGACGACTTCGGCGCCTTCCACCAGGCCCTGGGCCTGGACCCCAGTGCCGCGGAACCTGCAGCGCCCAAGACCGTGCTCATCATGGGTGCGGGCCTGATCGGCTGCGAGTTTGCCAACGACCTGGTGCACGCCGGCGCCACCGTACATGTGGTGGACCCCGCCGCGCGCCCGCTCTCGCTGCTGCTGCCCGCAGAAGCGGGTGAGCAACTCAAGGCGGCCCTGGAAGCACTGGGGGTGGTCTGGCACTTTGGTACAACGGTCACCGCGGTGGACACGGCAGATGTCGGCCTGCAGGTGCAGCTGGCCGACGGAAGCCAGGTCGCCGTGGACATGGTACTTAGTGCCATCGGCCTGCGCGCCGACACCATGCTGGCAGCTGCAGCAGGCTTGGCTTGCGAGCGCGGCATTGTGGTGGACGACCTGCTGCAGACCTCAGCCCCCGGCGTCTACGCGCTGGGTGACTGCGCGCAGTACGCATCGGCCGGGCAGCGCACGCTGCCCTACGTGATGCCGATCATGAATGCGGCCAAGGCCCTGGCCGCGACACTGGCCGGCACGCCCACCACCCTGGTGTTTCCGCTCATGCCCGTCAGCATCAAAACCCCCGCACTGCCCATCGTGGTGGCTGCGGCACACCCAGCCTCGGCGGGCGCATGGACGGCAGGCGACGGCGAGGGCATCTGGCAGTTCATGGGTGCCGACGGCACCCAGCGGGGCTTTGTGCTCACCGGCAAAAGCACAGCCCGCCGCATGGAACAAAGCAAAGCGACGCTGCCCTGAACAGCTGGGAATAACCCCATTCTTTATTCGCATAAAGTTAGCCTTCTCTGCAGCCGTGCTGCTGCGGTCGAGGTCTACAATCCAAAGCCCATGACCGAGCCGGGGGACATGCGCGTTTGCTAGAGCCCCTCGCCGCAGAGGACCTTTAATGCCCCAGCAACCCGCGCCCCTCGTCCCCCATCCCCCTGTTTCCAATTCGGCCGAAAAGAAGGCCCAGCTGCGCCAGGCAGCTCTGGAGTACCACGAGTTCCCCACGCCCGGCAAAGTGGCCATCTGTGCGACCAAGCAGCTGATCAATCAGCATGACCTGGCGCTGGCCTATTCGCCCGGTGTGGCAGCGCCCTGCGAGGAAATCGTCAAGGACCCCAACAACGCCTTCAAGTACACCAGCCGCGGCAACCTGGTGGCCGTCATCAGCAACGGCACGGCCGTGCTGGGCCTGGGAGACATCGGCCCGCTGGCCTCCAAGCCGGTGATGGAAGGCAAGGGCGTACTGTTCAAGAAGTTTGCCGGCATCGATGTGTTTGATCTGGAGATCGACGAGAAGCACGACCTGGACAAGCTGGTCGACATCATTGCCTCGCTGGAGCCCACCTTTGGCGGCATCAACCTCGAAGACATCAAGGCGCCCGACTGCTTTTACGTCGAACGCAAGCTGCGCGAGCGCATGAAGATCCCGGTCTTCCACGATGACCAGCACGGCACCGCCATCTGCGTGGGTGCTGCCATGCTCAACGGCCTCAAGGTGGTCGGCAAAGACCCCAAGAATGTCAAGCTGGTGACCTCGGGCGCCGGTGCGGCTGCGCTGGCCTGCCTGGGCCTGTTGGTCAAGCTGGGCATTCCGCGTGAAAACATCTATGTGACCGATCTGGCCGGCGTGGTCTATGAAGGCCGCACCGAACTGATGGACGAGGACAAGGCCCAGTTCGCCCAGAAGACCGACGCACGCACGCTGCGCGAAGTGATTGCCGGCGCCGACATCTTCCTGGGCCTGTCCGCCGGCGGCGTGCTCAAGCCCGACATGGTGGCCTCCATGGCGGCCAAGCCACTGATCTTTGCGCTTGCCAACCCTACGCCCGAAATCCTGCCCGAGGAAGTAAAGGCGGTGCGCGACGACGCCATCATGGCCACCGGCCGCACCGATTACCCCAACCAGGTCAACAACGTCTTGTGCTTCCCCTACATCTTCCGCGGTGCGCTGGATGCTGGGGCCTCTACCATCACGCTGGAGATGGAGATTGCCGCGGTACACGCCATTGCCGAGCTGGCCCAGGCCGAGCAGAGCGAAGTAGTGGCCGCGGCCTATGTAGGCGAGCAACTGGCCTTTGGCCCCGAGTACCTGATCCCCAAGCCGTTTGACCCGCGCCTGATGATGAAGATCGCGCCGGCCGTAGCCCAGGCCGCAGCCGACAGTGGCGTGGCCCTGCGCCCCATTCAGGACATGGATGCCTACCGCGAAAAGCTGCAAAGCTTTGTCTACGCGTCCGGCACCACCATGAAGCCCATCTTCACGGCCGCCAAAAAGGCGCTCAAAAAGCGGGTGGCCTATGCCGAGGGAGAGGACGAACGCGTGTTGCGCGCTGCCCAGATCGTGGTGGACGAAGGCTTGGCGCTGCCCACGCTGATTGGCCGCCCCAAGGTGATTGCCGAACGCGTAGAGAAATTCGGTCTGCGTCTCAAGGAAAACGTGGACTACAACGTGGTCAACGTGGAGCAGGACCACCGTTACCGTGACTTCTGGCAGACCTACCACCGGATGACCGAGCGCAAGGGCATCACCGTCCAGGTGGCCAAGATCGAAATGCGCCGCCGCCTGACTCTGATCGGCTCCATGCTGCTGCACAAAGGTGACGTGGATGGCCTGATCTGTGGCACTTGGGGCACCACGGCCCTGCACCTGCACTACATCGACCAGGTGATCGGCAAGCGCGCTGGTGGTGGAGGCCGCACGGCGCCACATGTGCCCATCTATGCCTGCATGAACGGCCTGATGTTGCCCAACCGCCAGGTGTTTCTGGTGGATACGCATGTGAACTACGACCCCACGGCCGAAGAGCTCTGCGAGATCACGGTCATGGCGGCCGAGGAAATGATGCGCTTTGGCTTCAAGCCCAAGGCCGCCCTGTTGTCCCATTCCAACTTTGGTAGCAGCAACGAACCCAGCGCCATCAAGATGCGCACAACCCTGGCACTGCTACAACAGCGCGCGCCATGGCTAGAGGTGGACGGCGAAATGCACGGGGACGTGGCGCTGGACGGAGCCGCCCGCAAGGTGCTGATGCCCAACAGCAATCTGCACGGCGATGCCAACCTGCTGGTGCTGCCCAACATCGACGCGGCCAATATTGCCTACAACCTGCTCAAGACTGCGGCCGGTGGCAACATTGCCATTGGACCCGTGCTGCTGGGGGCCTCCAAACCGGTGCATGTTTTGACGGCCAGCACCACGGTGCGCCGCATTGTGAACATGACGGCACTGACCGTGGCTGACGCAAATGCCACCCGTTAAAGGTTTTGGTAACAGTTAGCACACACTTTACTTTGTAAAGACCCCGCAGGCCTTGCTCATTTCTTGAGCAAGGCCTTGCTTTTTTGTGCTGAATCCACGACACTACATCCTTGCTTTTCGGGGTTTACCCGCGGTAGTCACATAAGGATTCAGGGTGCGCAAGGGTGTATTCAAGTTAGTACTTACTGGCTTGGTTTTGTCTGCCGCGGTATGTGCAGACCTCACCTTCGCCAAAGACGCACCTTGGCCATCAACCACTTCCACCGTGGAAGTGGGCAGCCTTCCAGCCCCTGCCCGCGCAACCTATGCGCTGGTCCGGCAAGGCGGTCCATTTCCCTACGCCAAGGATGGCGTGGTCTTCGGCAACCGGGAGCGTTTGTTGCCCTTGCAAAAGCGTGGCTACTACCGGGAATACACCGTGAATACACCGGGATCTTCGGACCGGGGAGCACGACGAATTGTGTGCGGAGGCCCAGCCACCGTACCAGATGCCTGTTACTACACGGCCGATCACTATGCGAGTTTTCGCAAGATCGTGCCCTGAATTGAATTTTGTACTTTGAGAAAGAGAATCGGGGATGGATACGCCACTTCGAACTGTCAGAACGAATATCGTTCAATCAATCCGTGCGTTCCGCGTGTCGGATTTGCAGGAAGCCGCCCAAGGTTTGGGACATCACTTTCTGTACGCCAACCTGGCTAACGCGCAGACCAAGCAGGATGTGCTGGACATGATTGGCCAGCAATTCATGTTGCCGGCTACCGTCAGCAAGAATTTTGACGCGCTGTACGATAGCATGACCGACCCGGTGCACAAGTCGGGCCCACAGCCTGGCTTCATCGCCGTGCTGGAACACATTCCGGCGAACGTGAAGTTCGACAAGGAAGCGCGCGAGCAGCTGCTGGATATTTTCCGCGACACCGCTGACTACTGGGGAGACCGGAAGATACCGTTCCGATGCTTCTATTCTTTTCTGTAGCCCGTTCTGCACACACCAGCCAAGCAGAACGGGCGAACGAGGCAAGCAGCGAGGCCGTGTCCACCGAGGTGGTCGGCGTCGAAGTGACTACCGAAGCCGGCGAGAAGATGCCCACCGACAAGTTGTTGGACGTCTCTCCCCTGGCGCTGCGCATGAGCAGCCCCTTCAACGCAGGGTACTGGCTGGCAGCCGCGTAAGCGGGAAGCCCCCACATTCCTGCCGGGCGGTTCGCCGCCCAAAACCAAGCCTGTCCTCGCGACAGGCTTTTTTTTGGACGCTGTACTATTGCGGCAAACAAAGAGACACTCGTTGGCATGGGCATCCTGGCAAGGCTTTTACCCAAGGCGCTGAAGCGCAGGCTTTTGGCCGCCTTGTCTGATGGGGATGACAAGTTCTCCCGGGTGTTCAACACCAGTGCAGAGTGGATTGTCATCACCCGGCTGGACGACAGCACGATTGCCGATGCGAACACCGGGTTTGAAACCATTAGCGGCTACCGGCGGGAAGAAGTGATAGGGCACCGCATGGCGGACTTCAACGTTTGGGCCCAGCCGGCCCAACGCACGGTACTGGTGGCCGAAATGCTGCAAAACGGTTCGGCCCGCAATCACTTGGTGACCTTGCGACGGCGCGACGGCGCGCTGCGCGACTGCATGGTCAACTGTGCGCTGATTGCGCTGGACGGCACGGACCCCTCCCACGCCGTGTGGATAGCGCGGGATATCACTGAACACAACGTGGTCTACGAGCAGTTCAAGGCGGCTTTTCGGCTAACCCCGGATTTCATGTCCATTTCGCGCATGGACGACGGCAAGTATGTGGAAGTGAATGCCGCATTCGAGCGCATCACGGGCATCAGCCGTGCCGATGCAATCGGCAAGACCTCCACCGAACTGCGTATCTGGGCCGAACCCGAAAAGCGACGCGACCTCACGCACCTGCTGCGGGCCGAAGGGGCCGTGAGCGACTACGCCATGGCGCTGAACGTGCGCGATGGCCAGGTGCGCGAGGCTTTGCTCGATGCTGCCTCGTTCGAGTCGCGCGGCGAACGCTACATCATCGCCCTGCTGCGCGATGTGACCGACGAACGTCGTGCGGCGCGTGCCTTGCAAGAGAGCGAGTCCCGCTTTGCGCGGCTGTTTGAGCAGTCGCCGCTACCCATGTGCTACTCCAGCACGCAGAACAACTTTCAGACCACGCAATGGAACCTGGCCTGGTTCGATGCTTTCGGCTTCGATCCGGTACAAGACCAAGGCAAGTCTGGCCTGACATTGGGAGTCTGGGTCAACCCGGAGGACCGCGCGCGCTTGCTGGACATGACAGTGCAGGGCACGGCCTCTACCGACGTGGAGGTGCAGATGCGACGCCGCGACGGCGAACTGCGCTGGATCTCGCTCTCCACCCGGCTGTTTGAGGAAATGAACCGCACCATGGTGCTCTTCACCTACTTTGACATCACTGAGCGGCGACGCGCGCAGCAAGACATTCTTGAACTCAACACCCAGCTCGAAGCCCGCGTCGCGCGGCGCACCGCCGAACTGCAAGGCGCCAACCATGAGCTGTCCGAGACGCTGGACACCCTGAAGGTGGCACAGGATCACTTGGTCCAATCGGAAAAACTGGCCGCGTTGGGTGCCTTGGTTGCCGGCGTGGCGCATGAACTCAACACCCCCATCGGCAACGGCTTGACGGTGGCCAGCTCGCTGGAGCACCGCATCCGCGACTTCCGCCATCTGGCTGCCACCGGGCTGCGCAAGTCAGACCTGCAGGGCTTTCTGGACGACATGCAGCTGGCCTCGGACATCATGGTGCGCAACCTGGGCCGCTCCGCTGCGCTGGTAGCCAGCTTCAAGCAAGTCGCTGTGGACCAGACCAGCTCACAGCGGCGCAAATTTGACCTGGCCGCGGTGGTGGGTGAAATTCTGGTCACGCTCAACCCGGCAATCCGCAAGACGGCCTGTACCGTGAGCACCCGGATTGATGCGGCGCTAACCATGGACAGCTACCCTGGTCCGCTGGGCCAGGTGCTCACCAACCTGATCAACAACGCGGTGTTGCATGGCTTTGAGCCCGCGGAGGAAGGCAAGATTGAAGTACAGGCCTGGGCCAAAGACAGCCAGCATGTGGTGATTGAAGTGCGTGACAGTGGACACGGCATCCAGAGCGAAGACTTGCACCGGGTGTTCGACCCCTTCTTCACCACGCGACTGGGCCAAGGTGGATCGGGGCTGGGGCTGCACATCGTGCACAACCTGGTGGGGAGCGTACTGGGTGGGCGCATTGAAGTACAAAGCCGGCCGGAAGCCGGTGCCACCTTCACGATCACCCTGCCGATGACTGCACCCGAGCGGGTGGACGCGACGGCCGCGCCTATCAGCGACGGCTAGCCCAGCTGCTGTACCAGGCCCACGTATTCGTCCACTGGCACTTCCTGGGCACGGCGCTGCATGTCAAAGGTGCCCGCAAAACCCTTGTCTTCCAACCAGCGACCCAGCGTGTGGCGCAGCAGCTTGCGGCGCTGGCTGAAGGCCACCTGCACCATCTCGGAAAACAGGGCCTGATGGATCGCCGGCGGCTGCGCCAAGGGCACCATGCGCACCACGGCACTGTCCACGCGCGGCGGTGGATCGAAACTTTCGGGCGGCACAAACAGCACATCTTCCATGGCGTAGCGCCACTGCAGCATCACACTGAGGCGGCTGAAGTCCGAGGTGTCGGGCTGCGCCACCATGCGGTCGATGACCTCTTTTTGCAACATGAAGTGCTGGTCTTCAATCACGTCCACATGGCCCAGCAGGTGGAACAGGATGGGCGTGGAAATGTTGTAGGGCAGATTGCCCACCACGCGCAGCTTCCGTTTGGATACGGGAGCATCCGAAGGCGCTATGCTTTTGGTAGCTACTGGAGCAATATCAATGCGGGCAAAGTCCACATTCAGCACATCAGACTCAATCACCGTCAGTTGGCCATGACTGCGCAGGCGCTTGGCCAGATCGCGGTCCAGCTCGATCACGGTGAGGTGCCCTAACCGCTCCACCAGAGGCTGGGTCAACGCCGCCAAACCGGGACCGATTTCCACCATGGGGTCGCCCGGCTTGGGGTCGATCGCACGCACGATGGCATCGATGATGCCGCCATCAGACAGGAAATGCTGGCCGAAGCGCTTGCGGGCGATGTGTTGGGTCATTGCGGTGGCTCGCGCATCTCGACAAAGGCGCGGGCGCGCACGTCCTGGGCCCACGTGGTGTAGGCCTCGTCATAGCGGCTGCGGCGAAGCTGGTTGCGCACCGACTCACGCACTTGCTGTGGGCTCAACTCCACCTTGCGGCGCTCCATGAGCTGGATCAGGTGCACGCCGAAACGCGAAATCAGCGGTGCACTGATCTGGCGCTCGCTCAGGCGGTCCATGGCCTCTTCGAATTCGGGCACAAACATGCCCGGCGAAGCCCAGCCCAAGTCGCCGCCTTGCTCCGCCGTCGAATCCTGGGACAGCTTGCGCGCCTCGGTGGCGAAATCAGTCTTGCCAGCAACAATGCGCTCGCGCACTTCGGCCAACTGGGCCACGGCCTTGGCTGGCGGCAACTGGGGCGTGACGCGCAGCAGAATGTGGCGGGCACGGCTTTGGGTGATGGTTTGCACCAAGCGGTTAGGAGCCCGCTTCTCCACGACTTTGAGGATGTGAAAACCCGCGCCAGAACGCACGATGTCAGACACCTCGCCCACCTTCAGTTTCTGCGTGGCCTGCACAAACAGGGGTGGGTAGCGATCGGCACGCCGCAGGCCCAGCTGGCCACCGTTGCTGCGGTCGGCTGCAGACGCCTCTTTTACCAGGCGGTCAAAGTCTTCCCCATCACGGATGCGCTGCAACAACTTCTGCGCCTGTACAAACAGGGCGGCAGCCTGTTCTGCCGTCGCCTTTTCAGGTACCGCCACCAAAATCTGCGCCAGGTTGATGTCAAAAGTAAAGGGGTCGGTGTTGGCCGCCTGCTGCTCCAGCATCGCGCGGTCAACATCCACGTCGGACACCTTGATGGTGGCTTCCACGTCACGCTCGTGCAGACGGTTCAGCATCAGCTGGTCACGCAAACCATCGCGGAACGTGGCAACTGACACACCGTCCTTGGCCAGGCGCTGGTAAAGACCCGCCACGTCCACCTGGTTCTGGCTGGCCACGGCTTGCTCGGCACGGTCGATGGCAGCGGGGTCGATGCGGATGCCGGTGTCACGTGCCAACTGCAGCTGCGCACGGTCGTTGATCATGCGCTCCAGCACCAGCCTGCGCAACTCGGCGGGCGCCGGGGCAGGCTTGGCCTGCTGGGCCAGTTGCAGGGCCACGCGCTTGACCTCCAGCTGCACTTCCTGGTTGGTAATGGGATCGGAATTCACCACCGCCACGATGTAGTCCAGCGGTTGCGGGGTTTGCGCCCGCAGTGGCAACACCGCGACGCTGCACAAACAGACCAGGGCCCAGGCCCACACGCGAAATTTCATGGTGTTCAATCGTAGTTACTGAAGCGGCTGTTGGTGCCGCCCGTTTCACGCAAGTTCTGGTAACGCGAAATATTGGATTTCAGGGTTTGCAACGGGCTCACACCCAGACGGGTAAAACCGACAAACTCCAGCTCGAATTTGATGCTCTCGGTGGCCGAAGAGGTGCTGGTCTGCACCCGGCCCACCACCACCCGCGCCAGCCAGCAGCCCGCATCGTACTCGACACCCAACAGGGTGTCGACCAGACGGCGCTCGTCCAAGCTGTAGTTCATGCGGCCCACAGCGTAGTAGCGACCCTCGCCCATGCCACGCCCAGCGCCGAGGTCTTGGCCGCGATCGCCCCACAGGTCGTTGAGCGGCCACTGCCAGCTCACATCCACCTGCTCGCTCACATCGCGCTGGAAGCGGTAGGCTGCGTTGACCACGCGGTAATTGCTGGGGCTGTAACGGGTACCAATGGTGGAGCGCTCCGACTTGTCCGTACGCGGGTTGTACTGCACCGTGGAGTCCAGCGCCCAGCGCTCATTCACATTCACTGCGGCGCCGAACAGCACATCGCTGAAACCGGGCTGGGCCGTGGCCGTGGAGGGCGTCAGCGTGACCTGCTGCTCTTCAAACCTGAAACGCTGGGCCACACCGAAGCGCGCCAGTTGGGCACCGGAATCGGCATCCAGCAGGCGCGTGGTGACCCCCAGGGTCAGCAGGTTGTTGTCCGAGATCTTGTCGTGGCCACCGAAGGCGTTCTCGGTGTAAATGCTGGCGAAGTTGAAGTCATTCGCAGCGGTGTCGTAGTTGGGCAGCAGGCTCTGATTGTGGTACGGCGTGCGCACATAGAACGCGCGTGGCTCCAGGGTCTGTACCAAGGCGCGGCCAAAGTAACTGGTGTCGCGCTCGAAGACCAGGCCCGCGTCCAGGCTGAAGGTGGGCACCGTGCTGTCCGCGTAACGCTCGCCATTGGCGATCGGGTTGTCAAACTGGTAGGCCGCCGTATGCAACTGCAGCTTGGGCACGACAAAGCCCGCTGCGCCCACCCAGGGCCGGCTGACCTGGGCCAGGCCATAGACCCGCTGCGCATTGGGCTGCAAGGTCAGGCTGCGGTCTGCCTGGAACTGGGTGAAATCACCTTCCAGCGACCAGTCAAATCCACCCTGGTTGGTCTGCGTATAGCGTGCCGTGAGCTGCGGGACCCGGTCATAGGGCGGAACAATCGGGGCGGTGGGGTCCTGCAGGGTTTGCCATTGCAGCACGCTGGCGGTCAGGGCCACCGGGCCCTGGGCCCAGCTGACCGCGGCATTGTTGGGCAGCAGGCGCTGCGTCAGCGAGCCACTGGAGCGCGTGAAGTCACGCCAGTAGTTGTCGTCACTCACCCGGTTCAGGTTCAGCAGGTAAGACACATTGCCAATGCCCTGCAGGCCGGTGTCGTAGGTACCCGTCTGGTTGAGCGTGGCGCCCCAGCGATCCGCGCTGCGCAGCTTGTCGCTGGGCATGTAGTTGGCGCGCAGCACCCCCGAATACGTGGGCTCCAGGTAACGGAACTCGACCCCCAGGTCCATGCCACGCGCGGCCATCACCGTGGGGGTCAGCGTGGCATCGCGGTTGGGCGCGATGTTCCAGTAATAGGGCACGCTGAGTTCGGCACCGTTGACGTTGTCGAACCCGACCGTGGGCGGCAGCAAACCGGACTTGCGCTTGTCGCTGAGCGGAAAACTGATGGCCGGAACGGGAAGAATGGGCACGTTCTTGAAGCTCAGGTACGCACCATGGGCGATCCCCACGTCTTCGTCGCTGTCAAAGGTGATATTGGCCGCCTTCAGCACCCAGTCGGGCATCCAGTCCGGACCGGGCTTGCGCCGGCAGGTGGTGTAGGTCGCGTTGTGCACGACCGTGGTACTGGCGTCCACAAAGTCTGCGCGGCTGGCGTCGCCATGGGCATCGCCCTGCAAAAACTGGTAACGCGGCTGTAAAAAGAAACCCTCAAAGGCTTCGAGCTTGAGCTCCAACTGCGGGCCCTCGAAGACGTTGCCACCCCGGTTGATGCGCACATTGCCAGTCGCCTTGGCTTGGTCGTCGGGGGCGTTGTACTCCAGCTTGTCCGCCTTGATCACCGTGCCGGGCTTGCGCAACTCGGCCTGCCCCTCAACCACCGTTTCCAGGTCCGGGCGACCCGTGATGCGCTCGCCAAACAAAAACATGGGCGCCGATTCGCGCTGGGCGGGGGACAGGGATTCTTGCAGGCGCGGGCTGGGCTTCAGCGTGGCCGGCGCGGCCTCCACCGGCTCGGCTGCGGGCGCCACTTCCTGCGCCTGCGCCGCCATCTGCACGCACGCCACCGCCACCATAGCCACAAGGCGGGTCAGGGGTGGCGGGCAGTGGGGCGGCCGGCTGGGCAGGTCGCGCGGGGGAAAACGCATGGGGCGGGATGCAGGGTCAACAAATCAGGGTCGGACAGGGTCGCCAACCAGGGCGGTGCGCACAGTGGCGCGGCCATGGGGCTTTGTAGAATGGATTATCCATGAGCCCAAGCCCCTCCCTTTCCCCGTCTTCCCCCACAGCGCCCGCCGTGCCCGCCTCCACCGACATCCACTGGGGTGACCCCACGCGCCAAGCGCAGTTCGCGACCTGGTTTGCCCGCGTGCAGGCCAGCCATGGGCTGGACGCCAGTACCCTGGGCCTCGCCTCGGCCGATGCCAGCTTTCGCCGCTATTTTCGGGTGCAGGGCCCCAACGGCACGCTGGTCATCATGGACGCGCCGCCTGACAAGGAAAACAGCCAGCCCTTTGTGCATATTGCCGGCCTGCTGACCCAGGCCGGGTTGCGCGCGCCCGACATCCTGGACTGGGACCAGCCCCACGGTTTCATGCTGCTGACCGACCTGGGCCAGCTCACCATGATGCAGACCATGGACCCGGCCGCCCCGCCACCGCTGAACCTGTACCTAGGCGCGGTGGACACGCTGGTGCAATGGCAGTTGGCGTCCAAGCCGGAGGTGCTGCCGCCCTACGACCAGGCGCTGCTGCTGCGCGAGCTGGAACTATTCCCCCAGTGGTACATCGCGGGGCACCGCCAGGTGACGCTGGATGCAGCCCAGCGCAAGGTGTTGGACGACACCTTTGCCTTGCTTATTAAGGACAACCTGGCCTGGCCCAGCGTCTATGTGCACCGCGACTTCATGCCACGCAACCTGATGGTGCCCCTGGACGGCCTGCCGCCCAAACTGGACGCCACCACGCTCGGCGTGCTCGATTTCCAGGATGCGGTCTACGGCCCCATCACCTACGACATCGCCAGCCTGATGCGCGACGCCTTCCTGACTTGGGAAGAAGACTTCTGCCTCGACGTGACCATCCGCTACTGGCAAAAAGCGCGCAAGGCGGGCCTGCCCGTGGGTGATGACTTTGGCGAGTTCTACCGCGCGGTGGAGTGGATGGGCCTGCAGCGCCACCTGAAGATTGCCGGCATCTTTGCCCGCCTGACGCTGCGCGACGGCAAGCCCAAGTACCTGGCCGACACACCACGCTTCATCCACTACATCCGCAGCACCTGCAACCGCTACATCCAGCTCAAACCGCTGCTGCGCCTGGTGGACCAGGTGGAAGGCATTGCCGCCTCCGACGTCTTTGTCATCGGACGTTAAGAGCCGCTTAGACCTCTAGCCCCCGCAAATATTGCGCAAGTAGCTCCTGATTTAATAGCAAATCGCTCCACATGCCCCGCTTCTACTGCCCCACGCCGCTGATGACGGACGCCTTGCTGGAGCTGCCAGCAGGTGCAGCGCGGCACGTGCAGGTGCTGCGCCTGCAGCCCGGAGACGCCATCACACTGTTCAATGGGGACGATGACCGCGAGTTCGACGCCACCGTCACCCGCATGGGCCGCAGCGATGTGCAGGTGCAGGTGGGCACCCCGCGCAGCACCGCGCGTGAAGCCTCCCGCCGCGTGCACCTGGCCGTGGGCATGCCGGCCAACGACCGCATGGACTGGCTGGTAGAAAAAGCCACCGAACTCGGCGTGGCCAGCATCCAGCCGTTGATGACCGAACGCAGCGTGCTGCGCCTGAGTGGCGAGCGCGCCGAGAAGAAAGTGGCGCACTGGCAGAGCGTGGCAGTGTCGGCCTGCGAACAATGTGGCGGCAACCGCGTGCCCACGGTGCATCCGGTGCAGACCCTGGCCCAGTGGCTCAAAGCCCTGCCCGCCACGACACGCCAGCAGCGCCTGCTACTGTCGCTGCGCGAAGGCAGCGTGGCACTGCATGGCGTAGCACCAGCGCAGGACGCCGTGTTCCTCTCTGGCCCCGAAGGCGGCCTGGGAATGGCCGAAGAAGACCTGGCACTCGCCCAGG
Source organism: Rhodoferax sp. GW821-FHT09E07 (assembly GCF_059416145.1). Lineage (NCBI taxonomy): Bacteria > Pseudomonadati > Pseudomonadota > Betaproteobacteria > Burkholderiales > Comamonadaceae > Rhodoferax > Rhodoferax sp. GW821-FHT09E07. The sequence goes on from NZ_JBWKOP010000007.1 coordinate 294,955, forward strand.
GCTTTGTCCCCGTGTCACTGGGCCCGCGCGTACTGCGTGCCGAGACCGCGGCGCTGGCCGCCCTCACTACTCTGGCTCTTCAGCCTTAACCCCCCTCACCACGCCTGCGGGCGCTACCCCATGAACCGCAACCTCTGGCTGCTGGCCTTGTGCCAGGGACTGTTCCTCACCAACAACGTCACCTTCATCGCCATCAATGGTCTGGTGGGTTTGAGCATGGCGCCGTATGGCTGGATGGCTACGCTGCCCGTCATGGGCTACGTGGTGGGTGGGGCGTTGGCCACGCCGCTGGTGGCGCGTACGCAATCGCGCTATGGGCGGCGCATCTCGTTCCAGATTGGTCTTGCTGTGGCGGTGGCGTCAGCGCTGTTGGGCGCTTGGGCCGTGGCCGAGAAGCAGTTTTGGTGGCTGGTCGCCGCCACCGTGGTGGCGGGTTATTACAGCGCCAATGGCCAGCTGTACCGCTTTGCCGCGGCCGAACTGGCCCTGCCCGCATTCCGTGAAAAAGCCGTCTCGCTGGTACTCGCAGGCGGACTGATCGGCGCCGTGGCCGGCCCCAACCTCGCGGCCCGCACTCGCACCCTGCTGGAGGTGCCGTTTGCCGGCGCCTATGTGGTGCTGGCCGGTGTGGCCCTGCTGGCTATGCTGCTGATGGGCTTGGTGCAATTCCCCGCGCACCAAGCGCCCACGGCGCAAACCGTGCGCGGCCGGCCGTTGCGGGACATCGTGCGCCAGCCCGCGTTTCTGGTGGCCTGCCTGAGTGCTGCGCTGGGTTACGGCGTGATGAACCTGCTGATGGCCGCCACGCCCCTGGCCATGCAGCAGTGCGGCCTGGGCTTTGACGACGCTGCCTTTGTACTGGAATGGCATGTGATTGGCATGTTCGCGCCGGGCTTTTTTACCGGCCATCTGATCAAGCACTTCGGCACACTGCCCATCATGGGCGCGGGCGTGCTCCTGAACCTGCTGTGCATCGCGATTGCACTCAGTGGCGTGGAGCTGCACCAGTTCGCCATCGCGCTGTTCTTGCTGGGCGTGGGGTGGAACTTCCTGTTTACCGGCAGTACCACGCTGTCGTTGACGGCGTACCGGCCCGAAGAAAAAGACCGGGCCCAGGCCGCGATCAACTTCAGCGTGTTTGCAGTCATGGCGCTTACCTCGCTGGCCTCAGGCGCCCTGGTCGTAACCCATGGCTGGACCTGGCTCAACCTGGGCTCGCTGCCGCCTGTGCTGCTGACCGCTGCAGCGCTGCTGTGGCTGGCGGCACGCCAGCGCAGCCCGCGCGCCGCTTAGGCCTTACTGGGCCAGCAGGGCGTCCTTGAGTTTGAAGTCCGCGGGCACTGGGCCCACCCAGATGCGCAGCACCATATTGAAAAACTCGGCGTCCCCTACCGGTGCGCCCTGCGGCTGACCCTGAATGTAGAAGGTGGTGCCCTTGCCGGGCACATATTCCATCGCAAAGGTATCGCCCGGCACCAGTTTGGGTTTGCCCGAAAAGATCTCAATCAGGCGGGTGCTCGAGGCCGCGTGTTTTTGTACCTGCTCTGGTGACGAGTTGCTATTCAGCCCCTTGATAAAGGCCACCCCGAGGTCGGTGCCTGGCAGCTCGCGCAACGCCACAAAGTTCAGCCGCTTGGGGCCGGGCAAAGCCAGTAGCGCCTCGGTCGTTGCCACTTTGCTGGTCGTGTACAACGCCATGTCATACACCTTGAAGATGGCCTTGTAGCGCGTACCCATGCCATTGACCGACAGGGTGCTGCCCTGCACCACCTGGGTGGGTGGGAACACGCTGGAGACGGTGTTGGCCAGCGCACCTTGGAAGCCGCTGAAGGCGCCGACCACGGAGAGCGCCAGCAAGGCGCGTCGCAGCCGAAATTGAAATGAATGCATGCGTAAATCTCCCATTGTTTTTTTATAGGGTGGGTCGCGCGGCCATCCAGGCCTCCAGAGCCTCCACCGCCAAGGGTCGTGCGATGTAGTAGCCCTGCAGGGTATGGCAGCCGCTCTCTTGCAAAAATGCCTGTTGCTCCACGGTTTCCACGCCCTCGGCCACCACGTTCAGGCCCAGCGCATTGGCCAGGCCCACCACACCGCGCACGATGGCGCGCGAGTCGCTGTCGGTGTCCGCGTCATTAACGAAGGATTGGTCGATCTTGAGCTGGTTGGGCCGCAGCCGCTTGAGATAGGCCAACGAGGAATACCCGGTACCGAAATCATCGATGGCAATCCCGACACCCAGCTGACGCAGGCGTTCGATGATGCGCTGGCTGGTTTCGGTCTCGGCCATCAGCACGCTCTCAGTAATCTCGATTTCCAGCTCATTGGGCGCAATGCCGCTGGCTTCCAGCGCGACCTGCAGGCTGTCGAGCAGGCGGTGGTCGCGAAACTCCAACGCTGACACGTTGACGGCCATATTGCCCACGCGGATACCGCGCGCCTTCCAGTCGGCCAGTTGGCGGCAGGCCTCCCGCAGGGTCCACACGCCCATCTCCGCAATCTTGCCGGACTCCTCGGCCAGCCCGATGAACTGGCCTGGAAACAACAGGCCACGGGTGGGGTGCTGCCAGCGCACCAGCGCCTCCACCGCCACCACGGCGCCGCTCATGGCGTCTACCTGGGGCTGGTAGTGCAGCACCAGTTCGCCATGGGTGATGGCGTGGGCCAGCTGTTGCTCCAGCTCCAGGCTGGCCTGCAGGCGGAAATTGAGCTCGGAATGGAAAAAACTGTAGCGCGCGCGGCCCAGGGTCTTGGCCTGGTAAACGGCAATGTCGGCGTGCTTCACCAGCGTTTCAAAGTCTTGCGCATCTTCAGGGAACAACGAAATACCAATACTGGCCGACACGCGCACCGTGGTGTTGGCCAGTTGCACGGGCTCTTCCACCACACGCAAGATGCGCTCGGCCATTTCGCCCAACGACTCCCAGTGGTCAATGTCACGCACCATCACCAGGAATTCGTCGCCGCTCTGGCGGCACACCACGTCTACCTCGCGCAGGGTGTCGCGCAGGCGGCGCGCGACCTCCATCAGCAGCTCGTCACCGGCCGCATGGCCCATGGAGTCGTTGACGGCCTTGAATCGGTCCAGGTCGATGAAGAAAATGCCGAACTGCTGCTGGCTGCGGTGCGCCTGCAGCATTTCGCGTTGCACCAGGTCGATGAACAGCGCACGGTTGGGCAAGCCTGTGAGCTGGTCGTAAAAGGCCATCTGCTGCAGCTGGGCATTTTTGGCGCCCAGCTGGCCAAACAACTCGCGCAGCTCGCGTTGCACCAGGCTTAGGTGGCGACCCAGCAGGCCCAACTCATCCTGGCGGCGCCAGACAAAGCGGCTGCCCTCAGCATCGGCATGGTTGTGGTCCAGCAGGGCCGTGGCCTGTTCCTTCAGGCGTTCGATGGGTTTGAGCACGCGGGACACCAGCACCGGCATCAGTACCGCCAGAATCGCCAGCACCTGCAAGGCCACCAACGACAACATCTGGCTGCGCCGCGCCTGCAGCAGGCCCTGGCCGTAGGACGCGTCAAACCACACCACCAGCGTGCCCAGCTCTTCGCCGGAGCGCATCACCTTTTGCACGCGCCGGGTCAGGCGGCCAGCCTGGGCGTCGTCGTGCAGGGTGCGGGCGAACTCGGGCCGCACGCGCTCCAGTTCAGGCGTGTTGGCCAAGCCGTCTTCGATGCGCACAGCCACCACTTGTGGGCTCTCCAAAAGACGCACAGCAGCGGCGTCCAGCGCCACCCGGTCCACCACCCACATGGGCTCGGCGATCGACACGCTGCCGATCTTCATGAGTGCGGATTCGCTCTGGGCCAACAAGGCTTTTTGGGATTTTTCGGCCAGCTCCTGCTCCAGGGTCAGCAGCAGCAGGGCTGGCAGGCTCACGCCCAGGACCACCACGAGCATCATGGTGTAACGCAGCGGCAAGCCGGCGCGCCAGCGGGCGCGCACATTGGCGAAGCTCAGGGAGAAGCGCTGCATAGGCGGCAAGAGGGCTTTCAAGGAAACACGTTAAGCAAGGCCGATGCCGGGTTCAAAACCGTTGCGCCAGCCACTGGTGCAGGGTATCAAAGACCTCCGTCGCATCCAGTTCGTTGAAAATTTCATGGTACAGGCTCTCAAAGCACTTGTTGGTCACCACGCCAGCGGGCGCGGCAGCGGCAAAGTCGCGGCTGCCTTGGGGGTTCACCAGGTGGTCCGCACCCGCATACATCAAGAGCGTAGGCACCTTCCACTGCGAGGCCAGCGCCACGGTAGCGGGGCCCGCGGCGGCAATGAACTGCGCCAGACGCGCGGAAATGCGGTCGTGCACCAGCTTGTCCGCCTGGTAGGCCGCCACGACAGCAGGGTCGTGCGAGATGTAGCTGGCGTTCAGGCCATTGCCCACGCGCAGATTGGGCACGAGCTTGGGCAGCACCGCCACCAGGAGCTTCTGGAACGCATTCAGACCCGGGTTCAAAGCGGGGGATGACATGACCAGGGCCTCGACCGGGCGTATGCCCAGCGACACAAAACGCCCCGCCACCAGGCCGCCCATGCTGTGGCCCAGCAGGATCAGCGGCGTGCCCGGCGCCATGCGGGCGCGGGTGCTGTCCACAATGTCGGCCAGGTCGTCCAGCAGGCGCGTGTCAGTGGGCAGGCTGCCCGGCGCACCGCCCGATTCACCGTGGCCGCACTGGTCGTAGCCGCGCGCCGCAAAGCCCCAGCTGTTGAGCTGACGCGCCACATGGTCGTAGCGGCCGGCATGTTCGCCCAGGCCGTGCACGATGATGACGGTACCGCGTGCGGCCACGCCGTGGTCCAGCGGCCAGTCCTGGATGACCACGTTGTCGCCATCACTGGCCACAAAGGTGGTGAGGGTGGTTTCAGAGCTCATGAAGGGCAGAACAGAGTCAGGGAAAACGGGAGATTACCTGGGCCACAGCAGCAGTGAGCTTCTTGGCGTAGGGCACATGCAGGAATTCGTTGGGGCCATGGGCGTTGCTCTTGGGGCCCAGTACGCCGCAGACCATCATCTGCGCCTTGGGGAAACCTTTGGACAGCATGTTCATGAGCGGGATGGTCCCACCCTGGCCGATGTGGCCACAGGGCGCACCAAAGTGGGCCCGGGATGCTTCGTCCAGCGCGACGTCCAGCCAGGGCGCGGTGTCGGGGGCATTCCAACCCGTGGCACTCGCAGCCCCCTCAAACGTTACCCGCGCCTGGTAGGGTGCGTTGTCTTGCAGCAAGGCTTTGAGTTCCTGCACCGCCGTATCGGCCTCCACCAGCGGCGGCAGGCGCAGGCTGAGCTTGAACGCGGTGTAGGGCCGCAGCACATTGCCGGCGTTCTTCAGTTCTGGCAGACCATCGGCCCCGGTCACGCTGAGCGTGGGCTGCCAGGTGCGCTTGAGCAGGGCCTCCAGCGGGTCGGTGGTGGTGGGCAGCGCAAAGGTGGTGGCACCACCGCAGTCGTAGTGCGCCCAGGGGAAGCGCTTGAACAGCTCGTCCCCCAGGATGGCTGCCGTGGCCTGGGCCTGCTGCAGGCGGGCGGCGGGCACTTCGCAATGGAAGCTGGCCGGCAGCAGGCGGCCGGTCTTGCTGTCTTCCAGCCGGTCCAGCACTTGGCGCATGATGCGAAAGCTCGACGGCACAAGGCCGCTGGCGTCGCCCGAGTGGATGCCTTCGGTGAGGATCTCCACCTTGAGCACACCGCTGGCCATACCACGCAGGCTGTTGGTGAGCCAGAGCTGGTCGTAGTTGCCGGCGCCCGAGTCCAGGCACACCACCAGTCCCACGTCGCCCAGACGGGACTTGAGGATGTCGATGTAGGGCAGCAGGTCGTACGAGCCGCTTTCCTCGCAGGTTTCGATGAGGCCCACCACGCGCGGATGCGCCACGTTCTGGCTCTTGAGGGCCTGCAGTGCGGCAATGGCGGCATAGGCGGCGTAACCATCGTCGGCACCGCCACGGCCATAGAGCTTGCCGTCTTCGTATTTGGGGGTCCAGGGGCCCAGGTCGTTGCGCCAGCCGGAAAACTCGGGTTGCTTGTCCAGGTGGCCGTACATCAGCACGGTCTGTGCGGACGTGTTCCCGCTGGCGGCCACCTCAAAAAACAGCACGGGGGTACGGCCTTCCAGGCGCACGACTTCCAGTGTCAAGCCCGGCACCTTTTGCGCCTCGATCCACTGGGCGGTGTTGCGCACCACGGTGTCGATGTAGCCCCCTGCCACCCAGTCCGCATCGAACATGGGCGATTTGGCGGGAATGCGGATGTAGTCTTCCAGACGGTGAACAATGTCACGGTCCCAAGCTTGGCTGACCTGCTCCAACGCTTGTGGCGCATTCAAGGCAGCGGACGGTACGCGGGCGTTCATGGCGAACTCCTGAAACAACAGAGTGGGTGGTGCGCCATCATGCCATGCGCCAACCGCAATCCGGCTGTGGCAAACCCTCAGCGCAACGTCACATCTCGCCAGCCCAACCCTGCGCGGGTGGCACCGGGCTGGGCACCCAGCCGGGGCCGGTATTCACAACCCACCCAACCGGCGTAACCGAGCTCATCGAGCAGCGCCAGCAGGTACGGGTAGTGCAGCTCGCCCTGCGAAGGCTCTTGGCGCTCTGGCACACCAGCAATCTGGATATGGCCCACCGTGCCCATGGGCAGGTACTGGCGCAGCTTGCTGGCCACGTCGCCCTCTGTGACCTGGCAGTGGTACAGGTCCATCTGCACCTGCAAGTGGGACGAGCCCACCTCAGCCACCACGGCATGCGCCTGGGCCTGGTGGACCAGAAAGTAGCCCGGCATGTCGCGCGGGTTGATGGGCTCAATCAGCAGCGTGCAACCCTGGGCGGTAGCCTGCTCGGCGGCCCAGCGCAGATTGCGCACATAGGTGGCGCGCAGGGCAGCGTGGTCCGCGCCCTGCGGCACCAACCCCGCCATGACGTGGATGCGCGGGCACTGCAGCACCATGGCGTAGTACAGCGCCGTGGTGATACCCGCCTGGAACTCGGCCTCTCGCCCCGGCAGGCAAGCGGTGCCACGCTCGCCACGGTCCCACGCGCTGGCCATGGCGGCTGTCTCGTTGCCGCCAGGCGGGGCATTGAACAGCACCTGCTGCAAGCCGGCCGCATGCAGCGGCGCGGCCAACGCGTCGGGCGTCCAGGCATAAGGAAACAGAAACTCCACGCCCGCAAAACCATCCGCCGCCGCCGCCGCGAAGCGCTCCAGCAACGGATGCTCGTTGTACAGAAAGCTCAGATTGGCGGCAAAGCGAGGCATGGGCGGCGCGAAACCTGGGCCGTCAGCGGGCCAGTTTGTAGACCGAGGTGCCGGCGCGCAAATTGGGCGCAAAGCGCACGGTGCGGCCCTCCTGCAGACCGAAGCTGTCGAGCACGCGCAGGCCGTTGCGCTGCGCCAGCTCGGCCAGGTCGGCGTGGGTGCCGACCCGGATATTGGGCGTGTCGTACCACTGGTAGGGCAGGCGCCGCGTGACGGGCATGCGGCCCTGCAGGATGCTCAGGCGGTTGGGCCAATGCGCAAAGTTGGGAAAAGCCACGATGCCCACCCGGCCCACGCGCGCCGTCTCCTTGAGCATGGTCTCGGCATTGCGCAGATGCTGCAGCGTGTCGATCTGCAGCACCACGTCAAAGCTCGCGTCCTCGAACATGCTCAGGCCCTGGTCCAGGTTCAGTTGCAGCACGTTCACGCCGCGTTGCACGCAGGCCAGCACATTGGCATCGTCCAGCTCCACGCCGTAGCCGGAGCAACCGCGGTGGCGTTGCAGGTGGTCCAGCAAGGCGCCGTCGCCACAGCCCAGATCGAGCACACGGGCGCCCTGGGGCACCAGGCTGGCAATTGCATGCAGGGTGCTCATGTCGGTCATGCTGCCACCTCCAAGGTACGCGCAATGCTATTGAAATAGGAGCCAACCACGCCCATGTAACGGGGGTCATCGAGCAAAAAGGCATCATGACCGTGCGGCGCGTCGATCTCCGCGTAGCTGACGTCCCGCTTGTTGTCGAGCAGCGCCTTGACAATTTCCCGGCTGCGCTTGGGGCTGAAACGCCAATCGGTGGTGAAGCTCACCAGCAGAAACTTGGCTTGGGTACGGGCCAGGGCTTTGCTCAGGTCACCACCAAAAGCGCGCGCTGGGTCAAAGTAGTCCAGCGCGCGCGTGATCAGCAGGTAGGTATTGGCGTCAAAGTACTCGGCGAACTTGTCGCCCTGGTAGCGCAGGTAGCTCTCGATCTGGAACTCCACGTCCTGTGTCGAGTATTTGTAGCCACTGGCGTGCTCCAGCAGCGCTTCCTTCAGCTGGCGGCCGAACTTTTCGTTCATCACGTCGTCGCTCAGGTAGGTGATGTGGCCAATCATGCGGGCGATGCGCAAGCCACGCTTGGGGACCACGCCATGCTCGTAGAAATGCCCGCCGTGGAAATCCGGGTCGGTCACGATGGCGCGGCGCGCCACCTCGTTGAACGCAATGTTCTCGGCCGTCAGGTTGGGCGCGCTTGCCACCACCACGGCATGCGCCACACGCTCGGGGTACTGCAGCGTCCAGCTCAGCGCCTGCATGCCGCCCAACGATCCGCCCAGCACCGCGGCCAGTGTCTGGATGCCCAGCGCGTCCAACAGGCGGGCCTGTGCGTTCACCCAGTCCTCCACCGTCACCACGGGAAAGTCCGCGCCGTACACCTTGCCAGTACGGGGGTCGGTGTGCATGGGGCCAGTGGAGCCAAAGCAGGAGCCCAGGTTGTTCACGCCGATGACAAAGAACTTGTTGGTGTCCACCGACTTGCCGGGGCCAATCATGTTGTCCCACCAGCCTTCGCTTTTATCCTGCCCCGCGTAAACGCCCGCCACGTGGTGTGAGGCATTAAGCGCATGGCACACCAGCACGGCGTTGGACTTGTCGGCGTTCAGCGTGCCGTAGGTCTCATAGGCGAGGGAATAGCCTTGCAGCGAAGCGCCGCTTTGCAGGGGCAAAGGCGCATCGAACGACAGGGACTGGGGCGTGGCAATCAGCATAAAAACAAAACCCGGCAACGCTAAACGCGGGCCGGGTTGCAATGCCAAAAGGCGGGTCCGTGTTTAGCTGAATTTATTAAGCGCCCGCAAGCTGGAGCAAATTGGCGCTGTGAGTGCAAAGTATATCAAGCACGGCGTTTGGGGCAGAAATCCTTTCAGACGCACCACTTTGGATTGTCTGGCGTGGTTTTTGCTTTAATTTGGTGCATTTTGAAGAATTTCACTTTATTTGCACCAAACACAAGCATTTATTCAAAGAGGGTTTGTATGGAAGCACTAAAACAGGGCGCAGATGCCCTGTTCATTTTGTTGGGCGCAGTCATGGTGTTGGCCATGCATGCGGGGTTTGCGTTTCTGGAGCTGGGCACCGTGCGCCGCAAGAACCAGGTGAACGCGCTGGTCAAAATCCTGGTGGACTTCTCCGTTTCCACCGTCGTCTATTTCCTGGTGGGCTATGGCGTGGCCTATGGCACGCACTTCTTTGTAGGGGCCGAGCAGCTGGCCGTGCAAAGCGGCTATGCGCTGGTGAAGTTCTTCTTCCTGCTGACCTTTGCCGCCGCCATTCCGGCCATCATCTCGGGCGGCATTGCCGAGCGCGCCAAGTTCTGGCCCCAGCTGATCGCCACCGCCGTCATCGTGGGCGTGATTTACCCCTTCTTCGAGGGCATTGCCTGGAACCAGCACTTTGGCGTGCAGGCCTGGATCAAGAACCTGACCGGCGCTGAATTTCATGACTTTGCGGGCAGCGTGGTGGTGCATGCCGTGGGCGGCTGGATCGCGCTCGGCGCTGTGGTGCTCTTGGGCGCGCGCAGCAACCGCTACCGCAAGGACGGCGCCATGTCAGCCCACCCACCCAGCAGCATTCCGTTTCTGGCGCTGGGCGCCTGGATTCTGATCGTAGGCTGGTTCGGCTTCAACGTGATGAGCGCGCAGGTGCTGGACAAAATGTCCGGGCTGGTCGCAGTGAACTCGCTGATGGCCATGGTGGGTGGCACGCTGGTGGCACTGCTGCTGGGCAAGAACGACCCCGGCTTTGTGCACAACGGCCCGCTCGCCGGCCTGGTGGCCGTATGCGCGGGCTCGGACCTGATGCACCCGCTGGGCGCGTTGGTGGTAGGCGGCGTGGCCGGCGCCATTTTTGTGGTGATGTTCACGCTAACGCAGAACAAATGGAAGATCGACGACGTGCTGGGCGTCTGGCCGCTGCACGGCCTGTGCGGTACCTGGGGCGGCATTGCGGCGGGCATCTTCGGCAGCCAAACCTTTGGCGGGCTGGGCGGTGTGAGCCTGGGTGCGCAACTCATCGGCACCGCCATGGGCGTGGCCTGGGCCGCGCTGGGCGGCGTGATTGTCTACGGTGCACTCAAGGCCACCATGGGCCTACGGCTGAGCCAGGAAGAAGAATTTGACGGCGCTGACTTGAGCGTGCACAAGATCAGCGCCACGCCGGAGCGCGAGGCCAACTGGTAAGCCATCGCGATTGCTCTCTATTTGAGAGCAAATTGTTCAATAAATACGTGGGCTAGAGGCCTATTTTGCAGTCAATGCAGGTGCCATGACCACGCTGTCCAGCCAAGCCTGCAGCGCCGCCCCGTGCAGCGGCCGACTGCCCAGGTAGCCCTGCATCACATCGCAGCCCAGCTGGGCGATGGTGGCGCGTTCGGCCTCGGTCTCCACGCCTTCGGCGGTCACAAACAGGTCCATGCCATGGCCCATTTCGATCATGGCCTTGACCAGCTTCTGGGTGCCGGGCGCCTTGTCGATGCCATCAATGAAACTGCGGTCGATCTTGAGTTCGCTGACCGGGAGCTTTTGCAGGTAGGCCAGTGACGAATAGCCGGTGCCAAAGTCGTCAATCGACAGCGGAATGCCCACGGCGCGCAGCGCCTGCAGCAGCTCCACACTCTTCTGCGCATCTTCCATCAGCCCGCTTTCGGTGATTTCCAGGCGCAGGCGCTGCGGGTTGATGCCACTGGTAGCAACCTTGTGGCCCACACGCTGGGCAAAGCCTGCATCCTGCAAATCGCGCGTGCTCACGTTCACAGCAATGCTCAGCGTAGGGTGCGTGGTCTGCCACGCCTGCAGCGTACGCAGGGCCTGGTCCAGCATCCAGTCGGTGACCATGGTGATGTAGCCGGTCTGCTCCGCAAACGGCACAAACTCGGCGGGTGACACAAAGCCGCGTTGGGGGTGCACCCAGCGCACCAGGGCCTCGGCACCCACGGGTCGGCCGTCGGCCAGCGCGAACTTGGGCTGCAGCCACATTTGCAGTTGCGACTGGGCCACAGCGGCGCGCAGGTCGGACACCAGCCCGAGGTGGTCCAGCCGCGCGGCCTCTTGGGCTGCGCTGTACCAGGCGTGGCCCAGCGCCGCGCGCTTGGCGCTGTGCAGGGCTACTTCGGCGTTGCGCAGCAAGGTCCCCACCGCCACAGAGCCGGAGTCCGTGGCATCGGCAAAGCCACAAGTCAGGTTCAGGTCCACGCTGTGGCCGCTGCAGGCCACCGCGGCAGTGGTGGCCCCCTCCAGGTCGGCGCGCAATTGCTCCACGGCGCTGCGCTGGTCGGCGTGAAATGCCGCCGCAAACGTCCCGCCCGACAGGCGCGCCACCACCCACTGGGGCCCAATCACGCCACGCCGAGCCGCCGCCGCCAACACCAGGCTGGCACGCGCACCCAGCTCCTTGATCAAGGTGTCGCCGGTGGTGTAGCCCAGGGTTTCGTTAATGATTTTCAGACGCGCCAAATCCATCAGCACCAGGGTGTTGAAACCCTCGGGAGCGGGATGCTGGGGATTGAGCAGTGCCGTGCGGTTGGGCAGACCGGTCAGGCTGTCCTGGTAGGCCAGGCGCACGATCTGCTGCTCGCGCTGGGACACCGCGTCCGACATGGTGTTCAGGGCCTGGCCCACGCGGTCCACCTCTTGGGTGCCGGTGGCTGGCACCTGGTGCGCATAGTCGCCCTGGGCAATGTGGCGTGCGGCCCGCTCCAGGCGGGCCAGCGGGGCCACCACGCTGCGCGTGGTGCGCCAGGCCACGTAGGTGGCCAGGGCAATTGCCAGCAACGACAGCAGGCCCACCCACATGGCCACGCGCCCAAGCAGCGCATGCGCATCACTGAGCTGCGCCTCCACACGCTGGCGTTCGCGCTGCAGCAGCGCGCTGGATTCGCGCAACATGGCCGTCAGGGACGGGTTTACCTGGTCGTTCAAGGCACGGGCCGCGGCCTGCATGTTGTCGGCCTCGATCTCATCCACCGTGGCGATGAAAGCCTGGGCATACATTGCACGGCACGCGACCAGGCGGCGCAGTGTGGCCTCCTGCTCGGGATCTTTGAGTTCGACGGACAGCGATTCGATGATGCCGTCGATGCTGCGGTTGCGCGCATCCACATCGGCATATTCCTTCACCCGGTCCGCGCGCGGTGCGTGCACCAGGCGCACCAAGGCGCTGCCCACGCCCTCCGTCTGCAGCGATAGCGCCTGTACGCGCAGCAAGCGCTGCATATCGCCAGTTGCAAAACGTTGCGTTACATCAGACACCAGGCGCAACTGCCACGCGGTTTGCGCCAGCGCCAGCAACACCATGAGTACCAGCACGCCCAGCCCCAAGGTCAGACGCCAGGCAATCCGCTTGGGCCACAACCGGGCCAAGCCGGTGGTGGCGTTGGAAAAAGACACGTCAGAAACCATGAACGAAGGTTACCCCTTGCGCAGCCACCAGTCACGCAGCCAGGGGCCCAACGCCCAGTTGCCCGGGCCAAACAACGCCAGCGCGGCCAACAAGATCCCCCAGGTGATGTGCTGCTGCAGCGCAGCGGGCGCGACCTCGGTGAGCGACACCACGGCCACCGCATTCACCACACTCAGACCCAGCGCGGCAAACCGCCCGCCCAGACCCAGAACCAGCAGCACCGGCAGCGCCAGCTCTCCTGTAGTCCCCATGACGGCAGCCAGTTCTGGCGGCAGCAGCGGCACTTTGTATTCGTCCATGAAGAGCGCGATGGTGATGTCCCAGTCGCGCAGCTTGGTCAGGCCCGACGCGAAAAACACCTGCGCCACGTACACGCGGGCCAACAGAGCGGCGAGCGGCTGCAGGGCCTCCAGGCCACGCTCCAGCCAGCCCCAGGCCAGCAGGGCGCGGGTGATCAAGGAGGGCGAGTGCAACAGTGGCTGTGGCATAGGCGTAGGTTTCATGGGTCAAGTGAGAGAAAAGTAGGCGGTATCTGCACCACCGAAAGCAACAAACCGGTTTGCACCGCCAGCGGCAGCCAGGCCCCCACATCCAGGCCGGGGGCTGCATCCAGCGCTTGGGCCAGCGTACCGTCGGCCAGCAGTACCGTCAGCGCATCGGCCTCGCCTACCAGCGCTGCGCGCGCGCGCGGGCGCAGGCCTTGGCGCCAGACCACAGCGTCTTGCGCCACGCGGTCGCGGATCTGCGCGCCCACTTCGGCCAGACTGGGGCTGTGTTCCAGATGGGCGCCGACGATGCTGGCGGCGGGCCAAGGGCTGCGCAGCACGCGGCAGCCTGGGGCCAGGGTGAGCCGCAAGGTGGCGGGGTCTTCTGCGGTGAGCAGCGCCAGGGTAGACAAGTCCGGCGCCTGGTCGGCGGCGGTGGCAGCCGTGTGCAGCGCCCACTCCACGCGGGCCACGTCCGCCAGGTAGGGCTCATCGGCCAACTGCGTACTGGCCTGCACGAACGCAGGCAGGGCATCGCCCCATTGGGCCAGGTCGCCACGCTGTGGCGGCTGAGCGTGCCAGAAAGCCCGGGCGAGATCGCCAAAACTCTCGTCGCCCACGAGCTGTGCCAGCACCGGGTAGGCGCCTCGCAGAGCGCGTTCCGCCAGCTCGTGGCCATTGGACTGATAAGCTTTTAGACCTCTAGCCCCCGTATCCATTGTGCCAGCGGCTACTTTTTTCATAGCGCTCTCGGCGGGCCAGGCAAACAAGGCTTCCACCAGCGCCTGCTGTTGCGCGGCCAGTGTGCTCATGCGGCCAACGGCTCAAAGACGCTGGCGCAGACAGCACGGGCGTGCTGCGCTTCGTCCAGCAGCACGTCCAGCACGGGCACATCGGTGTCCCACTCGATGAGGGTGGGCACGCAGCCAAAACGCGTCACGGCATGCGCGTACAGCGCCCAGACCTCGGGGCACACGCGGCTGCCATGGTCGTCGATGACGATGTCGCCATGCAGGTCCGATACATGGCAATGCCCAGCCAGGTGCAGCTCGCCCACCACCTCTGGGGGTATCGCATCCAGCCAGTCGCGGCAGGCCTGCAGGGGGTTGGCCACCAGCCCGTCGCGTTGCGCGTTTAGGGCATTCACATAAATATTGTTCACGTCCACCAGCAGCTGGCAGCCGGTACGCCGGGCCAGGGCAGTCAAAAATTCGGTCTCGCTCCACGCCTCATCTGCAGGTGTATTCCAGCGCAGGTAGGCTGAGAGGTTTTCCACCATGAAGCGGCGCTGCAGGCGGTCCTGCACCTGGTGCACATGGCTGCACATCAGGTCCAGTGCCTCGGCGGTGAAGGGGATGGGCAGCAGGTCCGACGCATGCACAGTCTGGCCGTTGAACACACCGCGCGCAAAGCTCGCGTGGTCACTCACCCGAACGGGGTCAATGCGTTGCACCAGCGCGGCCAGCTGGTCCAGGTGCCAGGGGTCCAGCCCCACGGCCGAGCCCAGCGACAGGCCCACGCCATGCAGGCTGATAGGGTAGTGCGCGCGGCCCTGCTCCAGCACGGCCAGCGCGGCACCGCCTTGGCCAAAAAAATTCTCGGAATGGACTTCGAGGAAGTCCAGTGCGGGCTGCCGCTGCAGCAGCTCCGCGTAATGGGGGTGCCGCCACCCCACGCCCACCACCGCATCGGTGGCTAAGGGCGCGGGCACTGCAGAGGACAGCATGGTGGCGAGCAAAACGTTATGGCAAATTAGCTCTTCATCTTCTTGGCATCGTCCATGGACAGGCCCTTCATGTCTTTGCAGGTGCCCTTGGCCACGTACTTCCAGTCGTCCTTGCTCATGTCGACCTTGGCCTGGCCCGCGCAGGAATGGCTGCCCGACAGGTTGGCACAGTCGTTTTGGCCAGCCTTGGCAATGCCAAAGCACTTTTCTTTTTCCTGGGCAGCCACAGGGGCAGAGGCCAAAGCCAGGGTCATCAGGGTGGCTGCAGTGGCAGCAAGCATTGCGCGTTGGTTCATTTGGAAACTCCTAGAGAGAAAGTAAAAACAGGTGACACATCAACCAGGACTGGCCTGTGCACATCGGCACCATTGCACTGGTTGACGTTTAGTCTGGGGCCGCGTGTCTTTCTTACAGTACGGCCGTAGAAAATTTGCGGGGCAAGGGTTTTCCCGCGTTTCTGTGCAGGAAAACACGTGGCGAAAACGTACACTGCGCGCAGCCCAACACCATCCACCACCCATGCCAAGCTTCGAACATCAAATCGTCGAACTGCGCGACTACTTGCTGAAGTTCGCCCGGCTCCAGCTGCGCAACGAAACTTGGGCCGAAGACGCGGTCTCGGAGACCGTGTTGGCTGCGCTGGCCAAGCCCCAGGCTTTCGGCAACCGCTCCCAGCTCAAGACCTGGCTGGTGGGCATCCTCAAGCACAAGGTGATTGATGCACTGCGCCACCACAGTCGCGAGGTGGGCGGACTGGACACGGGTGAAGACGGCGAGGGCGACCCCATGGACTACATTGCCTTTCAGGCCGACGGTCACTTCGCCGAGGCGCCCGCCGACTGGGGCAACCCCGAGCAGCAAATCAGCAGTCGACAGTTCTTTGAGATCCTGGAAGCCTGCACGACCAAGCTCCCGGCAGGCCAGGGGCGACTATTCCTGATGCGCGAATGGCTGGAGCTGTCCAGCGAGGAAATTTGTAAGGAACTGCAGCTCACGCCGACCAACCTGTATGTCCAATTGCACCGGGCCCGTCTGCGTTTGCGCGAGTGCCTTGAAATGAACTGGTTTGCGAAGGCCCTGACACCATGATGCCGCTGCGAAGAACCTGCCGTGAAGCCGCGGCCTTGATGGTCAGCCGGGAAGACCGTGCTTTGGGCCTGGCGGACCGTGTTGCGCTACGCCTGCATTTGATGGCCTGCGGCGCCTGCCCCAAGTTTGAACGGCAGATGCTGGCCATGCGCAACGGTCTGCGCCAATGGCGCAGTTACACCGAAAACGACGATTCCGCTGGGGTTTTCCCGGAAAAGTTCAAAAATTAGCTTGCTTTTTAAAAAACAGGCGCATAATGGTCTTGCATTGCTGTAAATACGACGGTGCAAGTTTGCGGTGATTAGTCAGTTTCGCGTCTGCTTTAAGTCTTCATTGGTTTGTTGATTGCGGTTAAGGACTCCATCGCGTTTTGAGTTATTTTGAGGAGTCCTTTCATGGGCAACAAACTTTACGTAGGCAACCTGCCTTATTCTTTCCGTGACGAAGACCTGCAACAAGCTTTTGCAGCACACGGTTCCGTTTCCAGCGCCAAAGTCATGATGGAACGCGACACCGGTCGCTCCAAGGGTTTTGGCTTTGTGGAAATGGGCAGCGACGCTGAAGCGCAAGCCGCTATCAACGCCATGAACGGTCAACAATTTGGTGGTCGCGGCCTCGTGGTGAACGAAGCCCGTCCCATGGAACCCCGTCCTCCCCGCTCCGGCGGCTTCGGCGGTGGTGCTGGCGGTGGCGGCTACGGCGGCGGCGCTGGTGGTGGCCGTTCCGGTGGCGGCGGCTACGGTGGCGGCGGTGACCGCTCCGGTGGTGGCGGCTACGGCGGCGGTGGCCGTTCCGGCGGTGGCGGCGGTGGTTACGGCGGTGGCCGTAGCAGCTACTAAGCACTGAACTGCTTGCAGCACAAACAAAAAGGGACCCGAGGGTCCCTTTTTGTTGCCTGGCAATTGCAGCAGGTCAGGTTCCGTCCACGCGCCGCTTGCGCGGACGCCCTGCAAGTACCTTGTCATACACCGCATTGGGCAAACTGCGCATGAGCTTGGCCACCCACCCCATTTGCCAGGGAATCACGCGGTAAGACGCACCCGCAGCGATGGCGGCAAAAGCCTTGTCTGCAAACACGTCCGGTTTCATCAGAAATGGCATGGAATACCGATTGGCCTGGGTCAGCGGTGTATCGATGTAGCCAGGGCAAATCGTCACCACTTTCACGCCACTGCTGCGCAGCTCACCCCGCAGGGACTCACAGTAGTTGATGACAGCAGCCTTGCTCGCACAGTAAGCACCATGGCCTGGCAGACCGCGAATACCGGCCACACTGCCGATCCCCACCAATGCTCCGCTGCCGCGCTGCTCCATGGCCCGCACAAAGGGATGGAAGGTAGCCGCTAGACCCAGATTGTTGGTGGCAAAGGTGCGCGCCATAACGTCCATATCTCCTCGCACCGCGGTGTCCATACCAATGCTGATGCCCGCATTGGCAATCACTACATCGGGCACACCCTGTTGGCGCAGGCAAGCTTGGCCGGCCGCCACAATGCTGTCTACATCCGCCACGTCCGCACCGTAGATGCGGAACCGCGCAGGGTCCAACTGTTGGGCTTCTGCCCAGTCTTGTATCTCCTGCGTACGCCGCGCTACCAAGGCCAGCGCATACCCCGACTTGTAGAAACGCCAAGCCAGCGCCTGGCCGATGCCACTGGAGGCGCCTGTGATGAATATCAATGGGGACATGGACGGCTTTCGGACAGGGGTTATTTGGTTTCCGGCACCAGCGTGCCACGTACCCGGCCACGCAACTGCATGACCTGGTCCACATTGTCAAACTCCAGGGCGTCGGCAGTGAACCGATCCTTGCCACGCAACAGCTCTACGGGCTTGTGCGATTTGACTTGCTCGGTGTCCATGAAGGCGTGCAGAAATTCGCCGCGGTATTCCATGCGGGGCGTGGGTTTGGCTGCACTGGTGTCGGCCTCCCGCACCACCACGGCATTGCCGATCAGCTGCACTTCCGTGCCACCTTCATTGGTCAACCCGCGCCGGGCAGTGGCGGTGGTCAACCGGCCTTGCACGTCAAAAGAGCGGATGCGAATACCGTCGATCTCCAGCCACTGGGTATCCGGGTAGTGGCGCGCCACGTCACCCTGCACTTCGGAGCGCATACGCCCCGCTGTGTCAAAGGTCTTGATGGAGAAACCGTGCATGAAGTAGTCGGGCTCATGGCCGCGCACGCGCTCTGCCTGGGCCACTTCCTCCGCCGGTGTGCTGCGCACCAGCCAGTAGGTGCCCAAAGCCAACACCCCCATGATGGCAATAGGCAGGTACAAAAGCGCCCGGTCCCAGGCTTCGTGCAGAAAACGGTTCACTGGGTATAGGCTTCCAGCAAGCTGGCGTAGCGGCCACTGGCCACCATCAACAGATCACACAGCTCACGCACTGCACCGTGACCACCTTGGGCACGGGTGATGTAGTGGGCCATGCCGGCCACTTCCACATGGGCATTGGCCGGCGCGCAGGCAAATGCGGCGCGGCGCATCATGGGCAAATCGGGCCAGTCATCCCCCATGGCAGCCGCTTGCGACCAGTCCAGCCCCAGCGCTTGCAGCGTTTGCTCGGCGGCGGGGCGTTTGTCTTCGGTACCAAAATGGGCATGCTCCACACCCAGCGCCTGCAAGCGCACGCGCAAGGGTTGCGAATCGCGGCCCGTAATCACCGCCGGCGTAATGCCGGCCTTTTGTAGCAGCTTCAGACCATGGCCATCCAGGGTGTTGAAGCGCTTGATGGTTTCTCCTGCCTCCGAAAAATACAAACCGC
Source organism: Rhodoferax sp. GW821-FHT09E07 (assembly GCF_059416145.1). Taxonomy (NCBI): domain Bacteria; kingdom Pseudomonadati; phylum Pseudomonadota; class Betaproteobacteria; order Burkholderiales; family Comamonadaceae; genus Rhodoferax; species Rhodoferax sp. GW821-FHT09E07. Next base: position 313,711 of record NZ_JBWKOP010000007.1, read on the forward strand.
CGTCGGTCAACACACCGTCCACATCGAGAAACACCACTTTGATGCCCTGGGCCTGGAGCAGGAGTGCCGGGGGAAATTGGAGGTGGGGGTGCATCAGATTACCTTCGCCCGCATCAGGTCGTTGCTGTTGAGCGCGCCGCACAGGGCGCCGGCATCATCGAGCACCAGCACGCTGGTGATGCGTCGCGCCTCCATGAGGTCAGCCGCATCCACCGCCAGGGCGTGAACGTTGATGGTGCAAGGCGATGCATGCATGACCTCTTGCGCGGTCTTGGCCCGCAGGTCCACGCCTTGCTCCACCCAGCGCCGCAAGTCGCCATCGGTAAAGATACCCAGCACCTGGCCTTGTGCATCGATCACCGAGGTGGCTCCAAGCCCTTTGGCACTCATCTCACGCATCAGCTCGCTGAAACTCGCCATGGGCCCTACCTTGGGCACAGCATCACCACTGCGCATCACATCGCTCACCAGCGTCAAGAGCTTGCGGCCCAAGGCGCCACCGGGGTGAGAACGGGCAAAGTCTTCGGCGCGAAAGCCCCGGGCATCCAACAGTGCCACGGCCAGGGCGTCACCCATGGCCAACTGCGCCGTCGTGCTGGCCGTGGGGGCCAGATTCAGGGGGCAGGCTTCCTTGGCCACTGCGGAGTCAATCCACAAATCGGCGTGCTGGGCCATGGTGCTGTTGCCATTGCCCGTCATGGCCACCAGTGGCACGCCCAGGCGCTTGAGTACGGGCAGGATGGCCGCGACTTCCTGCGATTCACCGCTGTTGGAGATCATGAGCACCAGGTCGGTCTGGGTCACCATGCCCAGGTCGCCATGGCTGGCCTCTGCGGGATGCACAAACATGGCAGGGGTGCCGGTAGAAGCCAGGGTGGCGGCAATCTTGCGCCCCACGTGGCCACTCTTGCCCATGCCCATCACCACGACGCGGCCCTGCAGAGCAAGAACCAATTCGACCGTTTGGGCAAACGCCTCTCCGACACGGTCTTTCAGACCCAGCACAGCGGCGGCTTCGATGTCAAAAGTTTCTCTGGCCAGTGCCAATGCGCGGTCGGTGCGCGAGGCCCCACCGGGGTGTGCGTGTGCTGTCATGCAGGCATTTTATAGACCCGTACTTCTCTTGCTAGTATGGCGCCATGACCGCTCTGGAAATCACCCTGCTTTACTTGCTGGCTGCTGTGCTGGGCGTGGTCGCCTGCCGCTCGCTCAAGCTGCCACCCATGCTGGGGTATTTGGCCGTGGGCGTGGTGATCGGCCCCAATGCACTGGCCTTGTCCAAAAATTCCGAGGCCGTGCGGCACCTCGGTGAATTTGGTGTGGTGTTCCTGATGTTTGTGATTGGCCTCGAGTTCAACCTGTCGCGCCTGCGGGCCATGCGCCAGCATGTGTTTGGCCTGGGATTGTTGCAAGTCGTGGTAACGATGGTGCTGGCCACCGGCGCCACACTGGGCTTGGCCGTGGTCCTGCCCCGATTTTGGGCCATGGAATGGCAAACTGCACTGGCTCTTTCCAGCGCACTGGCCATGAGCAGCACCGCAATCGTGGTCAAGCTCATGGTGGAGCGCCTGGAACTGGAGTCCGAACACGGCAAGCGGGTAATGGGTGTTTTGCTGTTCCAGGACTTGGCGGTGGTGCCACTGCTGGTCCTGATCCCCGCGCTCGGAGCGTCGGGCGAACGCTTATTTGAATCCCTGGCCGTGGCAGGTTTCAAAGCCGTGGTGCTGGTCACCGTGCTGCTGGTGGGCGGGCAGCATGTGATGCGACGCTGGCTCACCTTGGTGGCCCGTCGCAAGAGCGACGAGCTCTTCATGCTGAACCTGCTGTTCATTGCGCTGGGGCTGGCATGGCTCACGGAGCTGGCGGGGCTCAGCCTGGCGCTGGGTGCCTTCATCGCTGGCATGCTGATCTCTGAAACCGAATACAAGCACCAGGTGGAAACCGACATACGGCCTTTCCACGACGTGTTGCTGGGGTTGTTTTTCATCAGTATTGGCATGCTGCTGGACTGGCGGCTGGTGCTCGAACGCTGGCCGCTGGTGTTGCTGCTGGTGGCCGTCCCCACCGTGTTCAAGGCCGCGCTGGTGGCCGGCCTGGCAAAAGCACTGGGGGCCACCTCGGGCGTGGCACTGCGCACCGGCTTGTACCTGGCACAGGCCGGTGAATTCGGGTTTGTGCTGCTGACGTTGGCGCAGGAGAACGCCCTCATTCCCCCCAGCTTGCTCAATCCCATTCTGGCCAGCATGGTGCTGTCGATGCTGGCCACGCCTTTCATCCTCATGTACAGCAACCGCATCGTGCTGAAACTGGTGAGCAGCGAGTGGTTGCAACAGTCCCTGCAGATGACCACCATTGCACGCAAGTCCATCAACGCCAACCGCCACGTCATCATCTGCGGATATGGCCGTTGCGGCCAGAACCTCGGGCGCATGTTGGAAGCAGAAGGCATCCCCTACATGGCACTGGACCTGGACCCTGACCGTGTGCGGCAGGCCGCGGCGGCTGGCCATTCGGTCGTGTTTGGCGATGCGGCCCGGTTGCAGGCCCTGATGGCTGCCGGCTTGGCACGTGCCAGCGCGGTGGTCATCACCTACCTGGACGAGGGCGGCGCCCTCAAAGTGCTGGGCAACACGCGTGCCCATGCGCCGCAGGTACCCGTGATTGTGCGCACCCAGGACGACCACAGCCTGGAGAAACTGCAGGCTGCAGGAGCGACCGAGGTCGTGCCCGAAGCCATCGAAGGTTCGCTGATGCTGGCCAGCCACGCGCTGGCGCTGGTGGGCGTCCCCATGCGACGCGTGATCCGCATCGTGCAAGACCAGCGCGACGCACGCTACAACCTGCTGCGTGGCTTCTTCCACGGAGCCGATGACGACTCGGTGGACGAGTTGCAACACGAACGCCTGGTGACCCTGAACTTGCCATTGGGCTCCAAAGCCAGCGGCAGAGCCCTGGCAGACTTTGATTTGCTGGCTCTGGGCATCCGTTTGGTGAGCCTGCGCCGCGCCAATGGCAAACCGGCAACGACCGATGACACCATATTGCTCGAAGGCGGCGACACCCTGGTGCTGTCCGGCAAAGCCGGGGCGCTGGCTGTGGCCGAGCAAAAGCTGCTCAAAGGTTAGGCCCCGGCGGCGCACTCTGCAGGCACAATAGCGCCTGCCCCGCACCCCGTGTGCCTTACTGCCTCGCGTCCATGCAACACCTCAGCGTCAACCAATACCTCCGAGACCACATCCGCACCGTGCCTGATTGGCCCGCGCCCGGTGTGCAGTTTCGCGACATCACACCCCTGCTACAGGATGCCAAGGTGTTCCGCGTGTTGATCGACGCGTTTGTGCACCGCTACATGGACCCCGCCATGCGACCCGATGTGGTGGCGGGCCTGGACGCACGCGGGTTCATTCTGGGTGCCGTGGTGGCGTATGAGCTCAATATCGGCTTTGTACCGATCCGCAAAAAAGGCAAGCTACCGTTCACCACGGTGGAAGAAACTTACGAGCTGGAATACGGCAGTGCCACGGTGGAGCTGCACACCGATGCCGTGAAGCCGGGTGATCGCGTGTTGCTCATTGACGACCTGATTGCCACAGGTGGCACCATGATGGCGGGCAAGAAACTTCTGGAGCGCCTCGGTGCCCACGTCATGGAAGGCGCAGCCATTGTCGACCTGCCTGAACTGGGTGGTTCCGCGCGCCTGAAGCAATCCGGTCTGCCGCTGTTTACCCTGCTGGACTTCGCTGGCCACTGACCCGCAGCCCGTCAGCGGGCCTTAGTTCAGCTCGCCATACTGGGTGCCACTCAGAGGCGACTGTCGGTCGTCCATCTCCGTGTCCTGAAAGCTGGGAGGCGCAGGATTGCGGCGGCCCGAACGCACAATTTCTCCTGGCGCGGACAAGCCCGCTGGGGCGGGAATCGAAGCCAGGGCCTGCTTGAAGGCAGCAACTTCATCCGCCTGCAGTGGTTCAAAACGCGGCGTTACCGGCATGGCAGGCTTACCCGCTGGAACAGCACGTGCAACGGGCTCAGGCGCCGTACGCGCCAGACCCGCCGTCACATGCTCGTTGACACGCCAGTACACCGCGGTCACCAGGATGTCGTGACGGGTCTTCGCGATTTTGGCAATGTGGCTTTCCATGTCAGCCAGGCGAGCGGTATCGCCCACATTCTGGCGCGCCATGTCCATCATGATGAGGTACTGGCGCCCGCGGGAGTCCAGCGAGAGCACCTTGAACTTGTAGCTGGTGGAGAGCAATCCCGCGCGGGTCATGGACTCACGTACCACGGCGTAGAGCAATTCGCGGCGCTCCAAGCGCTCACTTTTCCGGTTGGCGGCGCTGCCGGGCACCGACACCGGCGCCTTCATGCGGCCTTTGCCGCCTGGCAGGTAGGGCACGGTCGCATCCACATGGCCGAGGCCGGAGCTTTCGGCCGCAGGCGCTTGCTCATGTGGCTTTCTGGAAAACCAACCAAACAGGGACATTCTTCTTGCTTTCGGATTCGACGAGTTGCCGAGTGTAGTGCAGCTATTTGCCAATGCAAAACTTGGAAAAGATCACGCCCAGCAAGTCGTCCGAGCTGAACTCGCCCGTGATCGCGTTCAGGGCGTTCTGGCCCAAGCGCAGCTCTTCGGCCAGCAAGTCCAGCGTCCCGGCACCTGCGCTCAGGTGAACCCATGCCTCCGCCAAATGCTGATCCACCTTCTGCAGGGCATGAAGATGGCGCTGCCGGGCGATGAACATGCCGCCAGCGGGCGGCTGCCAGCCGGCGGCCTCCAGCAGGCGGCGGCGTAAGACCTCCAGGCCTTGCCCGGTCTTGGCGGACAGCACCACGCCCTCGTGTGGCGTAATCGTCGTTATCGCATCCGCCTTGTTCCAGATGTCGATCACCGGGACATCTTTGGCAAGTTTTTGGGCCAAAGCCCCCGCTATTTCTGCATCAGCAGCTATATATTCGATAGCATTGCTGCGTGTGAGGTCATGCAGAAACAGTACGGCATCAGCGCCCTCGATGGCCTGCCAGGCGCGTTCGATGCCCATTTTCTCCACCGTGTCATCGCTGGCACGCAAGCCGGCCGTGTCCACAATATGGATGGGCACGCCTTCAATCTGGATGGTTTCCTGCACCTTGTCCCGGGTGGTCCCGGCAATTGGGGTGACGATCGCCAGTTCAGCGCCTGCCAGCGCATTGAGCAGTGAGGACTTGCCCGCATTCGGCTGCCCGGCGATCACCACCTGGATGCCTTCACGCAACAGTGCGCCTTGCGAGGCACGCTGCAGTACTTCCTGCAAGGCGGCCTGCAGGCGCTGCAACTGGCCCAAGGCGTCGGCCTTTTGCAGAAAATCAATCTCTTCCTCGGGAAAATCCAGCGTCGCCTCTACCAGCATGCGCAGATGGATAAGCGCGTCGCGCAGAGTGGCCACCTCCTTGGAGAAAGCGCCCGACAAGGACTGGGTGGCACTGCGCGCCGCGGCTTCCGTGCTTGCATCGATCAGGTCGGCGATCGCTTCGGCCTGGGCCAGATCGATCTTGTCATTCAGAAAAGCCCGCTGGGTAAATTCGCCGGGTTCGGCGATCCGCAATCCGGGCAGGGGCGCTGGCGCGCCAAGGTGAACGGCACTTGCCAGCTCCAAGCAACGCGCCAGCAAGAGCTGGAGCACCACAGGGCCGCCGTGGGCCTGAAGTTCCAGCACGTCTTCGCCAGTGAATGAATGCGGCCCCGGAAAGTACAACGCTAACCCCTGATCCAGCGGCTGGCCTTGGGCGTCGGGGAAGGGGAGGTAAGTGGCCTCCCGGGGGCGCAAGTCGCGCCCCAGCAAGGCTGTAACAAACGCCGCCAGGTGCTTGGCACTGACACGGACGATGCCTACGGCGCCTCGACCGGGGGCCGTGGCGATCGCGACAATGGGGTCAGCATGGCGTGGCAGCATGGAACCTGCCGGCTAGAGGCTTAGAAAAACTTGGGCAGGTTGAACTGGGGCGGCACACCCATACGGGTGTTGATGATCCACTGCTGCGCGATGGACAGGACGTTATTGGTGATCCAGTACAGCACCAAGCCCGCCGGGAATGCGAAGAACATGACGCTGAATGCCAACGGCATGATCCACATCATCTTGGCTTGCATGGGATCAGGCGGCGCAGGGTTGAGCGCAGTCTGCAGCAAGGTGGTCATGGTCATCAGGACCGGCAAGATGTACATCGGATCCTTGGACGACAGGTCATGGATCCAGAAAATCCATGGCGCATCACGCATTTCGATAGTGGACAACAGCACGGTGTAGAGCGCAATGAACACTGGAATCTGGATCACGATGGGGAAGCAGCCACCCAGCGGGTTGACCTTTTCCTCGCGGTAGATCTTCATCATTTCCTGCTGCATTTGCTGTGGGTTGTCCTTCAGGCGCTCGCGCATTTCCATGATCTTGGGGTTGATGGCCTTCATCTTGGCCATGCTGGAGTAGGCCTTGGCATTGAGCCAGTAGAACGCGATCTTCAGCAACAGCACCAGGGCCACGATGGACCAACCCCAGTTCTGGATGATGCTGTGCAGTTGGTTCAGCAACCAGTACAGCGGCTTGGCCAGAATGGTCAGGCGCCCATAGTCCTTGAGCAGCTCCATGCCGGGTGCCAGTGCTTCGAGCATTTTTTCTTCCAGCGGGCCCACGAAGAGCTTGGCGTCAACCGTCTTGCTGGCACCAGGCGCAATCGACCCGACAGGCGAAACCATCACCACGCGGTAGCAGCAGTCCGCCACTGGCGAATCCAGGGTGACGGGCAGCATGGACAAATTGCGCTGCACGCCATCGGGCAGCAGCCACGCACTGGCAAAGTAGTGCTGCACCATGGCGATGTAGCCATTGCTACTGGTCTTTTCAAAGTCAGCCTTGTTCTTCTTGATGTCCGAGAAGTCCACTTTCTGGAATTTCTTGGCCTCGGTATAGACCGCGGGACCCGTGAAGGTGGAGTAGAAAGACGAGCCGCCTGGGGGGCTGGTGCCATCGCGCTCCAGTTGCAGGTAAAGCTGGGGAGCAATGGGTGCACCGGAGGTATTGACCAACTCATGCTTGACCGCAATGTCATAGGCGCCGCGGCGCAGGGTGTAGGTTTTGACCAGCTTGATGCCGCCCACTTCCGGCGAAGTGAACTTGATCGAGATTTCGTTCTCGCCTTCGGCCAGTACGCGTGGACCGGACACCGACATCACGGTCTTGTGGGTGGGGAACGCTCCACCCGCCTCGCTCGCCACCACACCGGTCTGGGCACGGTAGACACGGTCCTTGCTGTCGTCCAGCAGCACGATGTTCTTGGACTTGTCGCCCGTTTCTGCGTACTTGAGCAACTCGGAGCGCACCAGCGAACCACCTTCGGTATCCAGCGTCAGCTTGAGCACATCGGTGCTCACCTCAAATCGTTCTTTCGGGGTGGCGGGCTCTGCCACTGGTGCCGCGGCAACCGTAGCAGTGCCAGCTGTGGTTGCGGCCACAGGTGCCGCAGGTTTGGCGCCGTCGGAGGTTACCGCTTTTTGTTGCACAGGGCTTGGGAAGAAGGTGGCCTTCTTGCCGTTATGCACTTGCCATTGGTCCCATAGCAACACCATGGAAAAACCAAAGATCACCCACAAAATGGTGCGGCGAATATCGTTCATGAAGGTTTCTTTTCAGAAGAAGGAGGAATCAGACGGCCGAACAGCCGGGGACGTTGCGCTGGCACGGGGTCATGACCACCCTCGCACCAAGGGTGGCAGCGCGCCAGTCGCGCCACCGTGAGATACGAGCCGGCGGCCGCACCATGGGTCTGCAGCGATTCAAGGGCGTAAGCGGAACAGGTGGGCTCGAACCGGCAGGCCGAGCCCAACCAAGGACTCAGCAAAAAGCGGTAGGCCTTGACGACGCCCACCAGCAGTGCCCGCATCATGGGAGCACCTCCGCGTTCGTCGCAACGGGCAACCCCTGAACCCGCGGGAGGGGGGCAATGCGGGCGAACAGCTGCAGCAATTCATGGCGAACGGCCTTTTTGAGCGCTGTCGACGTGGCGCTGACGTACTCTGCACGGTCGAATCCAGCGCGAAGGCGCACCAGATGGGCGCGCGCCTGCAGCGCCGGAGCAAACTCGGCGCCAATGCTGTAAATCTGGCGTTTGATGGTGTTGCGGGTCACAGCACGTTTGGCCCAGCGTTTGGGCACCATTCCACCCAGCCACACAGAGGCAACCGGGAATACCGCATCAGGGGATGCGGCTGGAGAAGGGGGCGTCACTGGGCAGCAATGGAGCGCAAAGTGGGCTGTTTTGGAAACAGTGGACCCACCCAGCACTGCCTGGAACTGCGCGCGCGTCTGAAGACGTCGCACTGCGGCCTTGCCAGCACCTTGCGAATGTGCAATGTCCAAAAGCTGTTCAGCCCTGGATTGCAGAATTCGCGCAGATTAGACGGCCAGACGCTTGCGGCCCTTGGCGCGGCGTGCGTTGATCACGGCGCGGCCACCGCGGGTCTTCATGCGAACCAGAAAACCGTGGGTACGTGCGCGGCGGATTTTGGAGGGTTGGTACGTGCGTTTCATGTGAAATTCCTAACGGGCTCAGTGGGTATCCGTACCCACTCCACAAGGAGAGCAAGGCACGAATGTCGGTCTAATCGCCCCGAACACAATCAGGGGAACCCGCGATTATCGCAAATATTCTGAATGCCGGCAACACCTTAGACCGCATACAGTGTGCAACGCTGGAACTTTCCGCTTGTCCACAAAAAATGTGGATAAAGGTTTGATAAATTACAATCCAGCTCGCAGCAAACAATAACTATCCACAGAAGCTGACCACCCAATGACCCAGGGACACTCCCACACTTCTTCCGATTCCAGCGGCCTAGAACTCGGCCAAAGCCTGTGGCAAAGCTGCATCGATCAGCTCGCACAGGAATTGCCTGAACAACAGTTCAACACCTGGATCAAGCCTCTCACCGCACAGGTGCAGGACGATATCTCCAAGGTCACTATTTTTGTGGCTAACCGCTTCAAGCTGGACTGGGTCCGGGCGCAATACAGCGGTCGCATCGCTGGCTTGTTGGAGAAGCTGTATGGCCAGTCCGTTCAGGTTGAGTTAGCGATCACTCCCAGAGAATCTCCCGCTAAATCTAGTTTTGTTCCACGCACGGCGGAACCCGCTGCAGTCGTCGAAGAGGCGTATGTTGGTGAAGACCGTATGGCGGGCGGACCGAAAAACCGGCTCAACAGCTTGCTGACTTTTGAAAGCCTGGTTGAGGGAACTGCCAACCGCATGGCACGCGCAGCGGCCATGCATGTCGCTACCATGCCGGGCCATTTGTACAACCCCCTATTCATCTATGGCGGTGTAGGTTTGGGCAAGACCCACCTGATGCATGCGGTGGGTAACCGACTGCTGGCGGACAAGCAGGGCGCCAAAGTTCTCTACATCCATGCGGAACAATTTGTTTCTGATGTGGTTAAGGCCTACCAGCGCAAAACTTTCGATGAATTCAAGGAGCGCTACCACTCCCTGGATTTGCTGTTGATCGACGATGTGCAGTTCTTTGCCAACAAGGACCGCACCCAGGAAGAGTTTTTCAACGCCTTTGAGGCGCTGCTAGCCAAAAAGTCGCACATCGTGATGACCAGCGACACCTATCCCAAGGGCCTGACGGACATTCACGAGCGTCTGGTGTCCCGCTTTGACTCGGGCCTGACAGTGGCGATTGAGCCGCCAGAGCTGGAAATGCGGGTGGCGATTCTGATCAACAAGGCGCGCTCTGAGGGTTCAGACATGCCCGAGGAGGTGGCGTTCTTTGTTGCCAAAAACGTGCGTTCCAACGTGCGTGAGCTGGAAGGAGCGCTGCGCAAGATCCTCGCCTATTCGCGCTTCAACCAGAAAGAAATTTCCATCCAACTGGCCCGGGAAGCCCTGCGTGACCTGCTCTCCATCCAGAACCGGCAGATTTCTGTGGAAAACATCCAGAAAACCGTGGCGGACTATTACAAGATCAAGGTCGCGGACATGTATTCCAAGAAGCGTCCCGCCAGCATTGCCCGGCCGCGCCAGATTGCCATGTACCTGGCCAAGGAACTGACCCAGAAGAGCCTGCCCGAGATTGGCGAGCTGTTTGGCGGGCGCGACCACACGACGGTGCTGCATGCGGTGCGGAAAATTGGTGGCGAGCGTCAACAACTCACCGAGCTGAACCAGCAGCTCCATGTGCTGGAGCAAACCCTGAAGGGTTGATACAAAAACATGTGCCTACTCACGGCGAGTCACTGTGAAAAAAGGTGAAAATGGTGGGATTGTTCGTAAATGCCGTGCTTTTTTGACATGGCATACATGACTAAGTTTAAAAAGAGGTTGACATGATCGTATTGAAGGCAACGCAAGACAAGGTTCTATCGGTTCTCCAATCCGTGGCCGGTATTGTCGAGCGCCGCCATACGCTGCCCATCCTGGCCAATGTGCTGCTGCGCAAGACCGGCACCTCCATCCAGCTGACCACCAGCGACCTGGAAATCCAGATCCGCACCACAGCCGACCTGGGTGGCGACACCGGCAACTTCACCACCACCATCGGCGCGCGAAAGCTCATCGACATCCTGCGCACCATGCCGGGCGATCAGACCGTGTCGCTGGAGTCCAGCCAGAGCAAGATCATCCTCAAGGGCGGCAAAAGCAAGTTCACGCTGCAGACCATGCAGGCCGAAGACTTCCCGCTGGTGCAGGAGAGCGCCAGCTTCGGCCCCGTGTTCAGCGTGCCGCAAAAGACCCTGAAGGACCTGCTGAGCCAGGTGTCCTTCGCCATGGCAGTGCATGACATCCGCTACTACCTCAACGGCATTCTGTTTGTCGCCGAAGGCAAGCAGCTCAGCCTGGTGGCTACCGATGGCCACCGCCTGGCATTTGCATCCGCCACACTGGATGTGGAGGTTCCCAAGCAGGAAGTGATCCTGCCGCGCAAGACCGTGATCGAACTGCAACGCCTGCTGAGCGACGCTGAAGGCGCGATCGAAATGCAATTCGCCAACAACCAGGCCAAGTTCACCTTTGACGGCATGGAGTTCGTGACCAAACTGGTCGAAGGCAAGTTCCCCGACTACAACCGCGTCATCCCCAAGAACCACAAGAACGGCATCACGCTGGGCCGCACGGCCCTGCTGGCCACGCTGCAACGCACCGCGATTTTGACCAGCGACAAGTTCAAGGGCGTGCGCCTGAACATCGACCCCGGCAGCCTGCGTGTAGCGTCCAACAACGCCGAGCAGGAAGAGGCCGTGGACGAGTTGGACATCGACTACGGCGGAGACAGCATTGAGATCGGCTTCAACGTCACCTACCTGATCGATGCCCTGAGCAACATGAGCCAGGACATGGTGAAAGTGGAGCTGTCGGACGGCAACAGCTCAGCGCTGATCACCATCCCCGACAACGCGACCTTCAAGTACGTCGTGATGCCCATGAGAATCTGACGCTATAAAAACAGTAGCTGCCCGCACAACCAAACCCCCGGCCTTCGGGGGTTTGGTCATTAAAGAATCGTGAGAAAGTTAGCCATGACCGAAGAAAACAAGTCTGCCCCCAGCCCCGAAAACAACGATGGCCTGGTCCATACGGGCGATGCCGGCACAGACAGTTCCAACTTCCAGCCCACCATTGACACCAACCAGGCCGGCGCGACCGAGGCCTATGGCGAAGGCTCGATCCAGATTCTGGAAGGCCTGGAAGCCGTGCGCAAGCGTCCTGGCATGTACATCGGCGACACGTCGGACGGCACCGGTTTGCACCACCTGGTGTTCGAGGTGGTGGACAACTCGATCGACGAATCGCTGGCCGGCCATTGCGATGACATCCTGGTCACCATCCACTCCGACAACTCGATCAGCGTGGTCGACAACGGCCGCGGCATCCCGACCGGCATCAAGCTGGACGACAAGCACGAGCCCAAGCGCTCGGCCGCCGAAATCGCGTTGACCGAACTGCACGCCGGCGGCAAGTTCAACCAGAACAGCTACAAGGTATCCGGCGGTCTGCACGGCGTGGGTGTGTCCTGCGTGAATGCGCTGTCCAAGATGCTGCGCCTGACCATCCGCCGCGATGGCAAGGTGCACACGCTGGAATTCTCCAAGGGCTTTGTGCAAGGCCGCCTGATCGAAACGCAAAACGGCGTGGAAGTCTCGCCGATGAAGGTGATTGGCGATACCGAGAAGCGCGGTACCGAGGTGCACTTCCTGCCCGACACCGAGATCTTCAAAGAGAACAACGATTTCCACTACGAAATCCTCTCCAAGCGCCTGCGCGAGCTGTCCTTCCTGAACAACGGCGTGCGCATTCGCCTCAAGGACGAGCGCAGCGGCAAGGAAGACGACTTTGCCGGCGCCGGTGGCGTGCAGGGCTTTGTGAACTACGTGAACAAAGGCAAAACCGTCCTGCACCCCAATGTGTTCCATGCCATGGGCGACCGCCAGAGCGACCAGGGCACCAACATTGGTGTCGAAGTAGCCATGCAGTGGAACAGCGGCTTCAACGAACAAGTGCTGTGCTTCACCAACAACATTCCGCAGCGCGACGGCGGCACCCACCTGACCGGACTGCGTGCCGCGATGACCCGCGTCATCAGCAAGTACATCGAACAGAACGAACTGGCCAAGAAAGCCAAGGTCGAAGTGACCGGTGATGACATGCGCGAAGGCCTGTGCTGCGTGTTGTCGGTCAAGGTGCCCGAACCCAAGTTCTCCAGCCAGACCAAAGACAAGCTGGTATCCAGCGAAGTGCGCGGCCCTGTGGAAGACATCGTGGGCAAGCTGCTGGCCGACTACCTGGAAGAGCGCCCCAACGATGCCAAGATCATCGTCGGCAAGATCATCGAAGCGGCCCGTGCCCGTGAAGCGGCGCGCAAGGCCCGCGACATGACACGCCGCAAGGGTGTGCTGGACGGCATGGGCCTGCCCGGCAAGCTGGCCGATTGCCAGGAGAAGGACCCTGCGATGTGCGAGATCTACATCGTCGAGGGTGACTCCGCCGGTGGCTCCGCCAAGCAGGGGCGCGACCGTAAATTCCAGGCCATCCTGCCCTTGCGCGGCAAGATTCTGAACGTGGAAAAAGCCCGCTACGAAAAGCTGCTGACCAGCAACGAAATTTTGACGCTGATCACCGCACTCGGAACCGGCATCGGCAAGGCGGGTGGTAGCACCGGCAACGACGACTTCAATGTCGCCAAGCTGCGCTACCACCGCATCATCATCATGACCGACGCCGACGTTGATGGCGCGCACATCCGCACGCTGCTGTTGACCTTCTTCTACCGCCAGATGCCCGAACTGGTGGAGCGCGGCCACATCTACATCGCCCAGCCTCCGCTGTACAAGGTGAAGAGCGGCAAGGAAGAGCTGTACCTGCAAGGCCCGAGCGAGCTCGACAGCTTCCTGCTGCGCGTGGCGCTGGTCAATGCGTCTGTCTATACCGGCGGCCCCAATGGCACCACCATCAGCGGCGACACGCTAGCCGAACTGGCGCGCAAGCACCAGATCGCACAAGCCGTGATCGCGCGCCTGAAAAACTTCATGGATGCCGAGGCCCTGCGCTCCGTGGCCGACGGCGTGGCACTGAACCTGGACACCGTGGCCGATGCCGAAGTATCTGCCGCTGCACTGCAAGCCAAGCTGCCCGATGCCGAAGTGGCGGGCGAGTTTGATGCGCGCACCGACAAGCCGATTCTGCGCATCAGCCGCCGCCACCACGGCAACGTGAAGAGCAGTGTGCTGACACAGGACTTTGTGCACGGCGCTGACTACGCTGCGCTGGCAGAAGCCGCCAACACCTTCAAGGGACTGCTGTCCGAAGGCGCGCGTGTGATGCGCGGCGAAGGCGAGCGCCAGAAGGAAGAGAAGGTTTCCGACTTCCGCGAAGCCATGGGCTGGCTGATCGGCGAAGCCGAACGGACCAGCAGCCGCCAGCGCTACAAGGGACTGGGCGAGATGAACCCATCCCAACTGTGGGAAACCACCATGGACCCCACCGTGCGTCGCCTGCTCAAGGTGCAGATCGACGACGCCATCGAAGCCGACCGCGTGTTCACCATGCTGATGGGCGATGAGGTGGAGCCCCGTCGTGACTTCATTGAAACCAACGCCCTGCGCGCTGGCAATATCGACGTCTGACAATCAAAGTCCGAGTCAAAACAGTCTTTAGCCCCCGTGGAATATGGGCAAACAGCTTCTGTTTTGATAGCAAATTGACGGCTAACCCGCCCGTACCGGCCCCGTAGACGCACGCACCACCAGCACCGGGTCCGGCACCTGCACGATGGTGGGCTCGTGGGCCGGGTTTTCGATCAGGTCCAGCAGCAGGTTGATGGAGATGGTGGCCACCTGCTCAATGCCCAGGGCCACGGTGGTGAGCGCGGGGCGCATGTCCCTGGCCATCTGGATGTCCGTCACGCCGATGAGCGAAATATCTTGCGGAATGCGGATGCCGCGATCGGCCAGCGCCTGGGAGGCACCGTAGGCCATCAGGTCATTGGTGCAGAAGATGGCGGTGAGGTCGGGGTGCTCTGCCAGCAGCGAGTCGGTCGCTTCGTGTCCACCGGCCACGGTGTCGCTGACATTGCGAACCCTGGAATCTTCCAGGGTGATGCCGACGGCATCGAGTGCACTCTTGAAACCGTTCAGCCGCCCCAACTGCATGCCCTCCAGGCCACAGCCCACGATGGCGCCGATGCGCGTGTGTCCCAGCGCCAGCAGGTGCTGGCCGGCGATCTCACCCGCACGGTGGAAGTTCACCACCACGTGGGGGATGTTGTCGCCCAGGTCCACTTTCTCCTCCGACGCCAGCACGATGGGGGAACGGCGCGTTTTCAACTCATTGATGTCGTCCGCGCTGATACCCGTGTGCAGCACCAGCACTCCGTCGGCCAAAGTTCCTGCAATCTGGTGCAGGTAGGCGCGGCCGATGTCGGGGCGCTCGTCGGTGTTGCAGACCATGAGGAAGTAGTTGCGGTGCCGCGCCACGCGCTCGGCCACACGCACGAACTCGGGGTAGAACGGGTTGTTGATGTCCGGCAGCACCAGCGCCACCATGGACGACTTGCCCTCGGCCAGCGCGCGGGCCATGAGGTTGGGGCGGTAGCCGGTGGCAGCAATGGCCTCCTGCACCTTTTGCACCGTGGCGGGCTTCACCTTCTGCGTGTTGCGCAACACGTTGGAAACGGTAGCGGTGGTAACACCGGCCAGGCGGGCGACTTCACTCAAGGTGGCCATGTGCGCTGCAACTTCCTGTGAATTGGCATCGATTGATACGTTTTTTGAATCCTAGGACTTACCCTAGGACCCGACTAATTTGCGAACACCCATAGGTATACTCCAAAAATTGCTGAATTTAACCGCTTAAATTTTAATTTTCGAGGTGTTCAAGGGCATGACGGAAAGCGCCATGCCCTTGGTAAGTCAGCGAACGGGGGTTTGAAGTCGACCCGAAAATTTAACCGCTTAAATTTTTGAAAGGATGCCAGTCGCAGCACCGTCATTACACGCTTACCGGAGACAACAAGCCACGCGCACCAGAGTTTTACTGAGCGCCCCTTGCCATCACATTCATTGACACAGAGACAGGAAAACACACCATGAATTTCGCCAAACGCAGCACCCTCAGCGCCATGATCGGCCTGGCCCTCAGCACCACCGGCCTGATGGCCAGCCACGCCGCCCACGCGGGTGAAGTCACCATCTGGGCCTGGGACCCCAACTTCAACATCGCCATCATGCAAGAGGCGGCCAAGCGCTACACCGCGAAGCACCCCGGCGTGACATTCAAGATCGTCGACATGGCCAAGGGCGACCTGGAGCAGAAGCTGCAGACCACGCTGGCCTCCGGCGTGACCAAGACCCTGCCGGACATCGTGCTGGTGGAAGACTACAACGCGCCCAAGTACCTGCGCTCCTTCCCCGGCGCCTTCGAGTCCTTGAGCGGCAAGGTGGACTACAAGGGTTTTGCCAACTACAAGGTCAACCTCATGACCCTGGGCGGCAAGGTCTACGGTGTGCCTTTTGATACGGGCGTTTCCGGCATGTACTACCGCAGCGACCTGATCAAGCAGGCCGGCTTCAGCGACAAAGACATGCAGAACATCACCTGGGACCGCTACATCGAGATCGGCAAGCAGGTCGAAGCCAAGACCGGCAAAAAGATGTTTGCCATGGATCCCCAGGACATCGCCAGCATCCGCATCATGATGCAGTCGGCCGGCCGCTGGTACTTCGACAAGGAAGGCAAGCTCGACATCAAGAACAACCCCGCCCTGAAGGCAGCCTTGCAGGTGCAGGCCAAGTTCATGTCCAGCGGCATCTACAAGCCCACCTCCGGCTGGGGCGAGTGGACCGGCGCGCTGAACAAGGGTGATGTGGCCTCCGTCATCACCGGTGTGTGGATCACCGGCTCGGTGAAGGCCGAAGCCAGCCAGGCCGGCAAGTGGGCGGTAGCGGCCACACCGCGCCTGGAGGTGCCCGGCGCCGTGAACGCGTCTAACCTGGGTGGTTCCAGCTGGTACGTGCTCTCCAGCGGCAAGGAAAAGGCTGCAGCAGCGGACTTCCTGAACGAGATCTACGCCAAGGATGTGGACTTTTACCAGACCATCCTGCAGTCGCGCGGTGCCGTGGGCTCCCTGCTGGCCTCGCGCAATGGCAAGGCCTACTCCGAAGCCGACCCGTTCTTCGGTGGCGCCAAGGTGTGGCAACAGTTCAGCGACTGGATGGGCAAGGTGCCTAGCGTGAATTACGGCATCTACACCGCCGAAGGTGACGCTGCCGTGGCCGCCCAACTGCCTGCTTTGGCACAAGGTCTGCCGGTGGAGAAGGCGCTGGAAAACATCCACAACCAGCTCGCATCGCAAATCAAGTAACTGGACCAGAGGAACACCATGGGGCCCACGCCTACGACCAGCTACCGGCGTTTTTACGACGTCAACGGTTGGCTATTTGTTTCCATTGCACTGGGGCTGATCGGGGTCTTCATGGCCTATCCGATTCTCCAGTCGCTGTGGATGTCCCTGCACGCCGGGCAAGGGACGGTAGTTGAATTCGTAGGCGCGGGCAACGTGGAACGTCTGGTCCGCGACCCGGTGTTCCTCAAAGCCCTGCAAAACACCTGCATCTTCCTGGTGATCCAGGTGCCCATCATGCTCTTGCTGGCGCTGGTCATGGCCAGCTGCCTGAACATGCCCAACCTTCGCTTTCGCGGGCTGTTGCGCACGGCGGTGTTCCTGCCCTGCGTGACCTCGCTGGTGGCGTACTCGGTCGTCTTCAAGAGCATGTTTTCGTATGACGGCCTGGTCAACCATGGCCTGGCCTGGCTGGGTCTGATCAGCGAGCCGATTCCCTGGCTCAATGACGCGTTCTGGTCCAAGGTGGTCATCATCATCGCCATCACCTGGCGCTGGACGGGCTACAACATGATCTTCTACTTGGCGGCCATGCAGAACATCGACAAGTCGATTTACGAGGCCGCCCGCATCGATGGCATCTCGGCCTACCGCCGCTTTGTCTCCATCACCATACCCTCGCTCAAACCGGTGATCCTGTTCACCACGGTCACGTCCACCATCGGAACGCTGCAGCTGTTTGACGAGCCCATGAACATCACCACCGTGGGCACCGTGTTCTCGGACAACACGCTCACGCTGTCCATGTACATCTACAACCTGTCGTTCAAGTTTGTGCCCAACTTCGGCTACGCCGCCACGGTGTCCTACGTCATCGTGGCGCTGGTGGCTGCGCTGGCGTGCATCCAGTTCTACGCAGCCCGGGAGCGCAACTGACATGACCAACTGGACCGAAAAACTCCGCATGGGCGGCGTCTACCTGTTCCTGGGGCTCATGGCTCTGGTGTCGCTGTTCCCGTTTGCCTGGATGGTCATAGGTGCCACCAACGCGTCAGTGGACGTGACCAAGGGCAAGCTGGCCCTGGGCGGCGCGCTGCTGGACAACCTGGCCAAGCTGAACAAGAGTTTTGACATTGCCCAGGTGTTCTGGAACTCCAGCAAGATTGCCATCATCGGCGGCCTCTTCACGCTGGTGATCTCGTCCATGGCCGGCTATGGCTTCGAGGTGTTCAGCTCCAAGGCCCGCGAGCGCGTCTACAACGGCCTGCTGCTCACGCTGATGGTGCCGTTTGCCGCGCTGATGATCCCGCTGTTCATCCTGATGGCGCAGTTTGATCTGTTGGACACGCACCTGGGCGTGATCCTGCCTGCGCTGGCTTCGGCCTACATCGTCTTCTACTTCCGCCAGAGCACCAAGGCTTTCCCGTCCGAGCTGCGCGAGGCCGCACGCCTGGATGGCCTCAAGGAATGGCAGATCTTCCTCTTCGTCTACATGCCGGTGATGCGCTCCACCTACGCGGCGGCCTTCGTCATCATCTTCATGGCGGCGTGGAACAACTTCCTCTGGCCCCTCATCGTGCTGCAGTCGCCCGAACTCAAGACCATCACGCTGGTGCTGTCCTCACTGGGCTCGGCCTATTTCCCCGACTTTGGCGTGATCATGGCCGCCGCCGTGCTCGCCACCCTTCCCACCCTTGTGGTGTTCTTCGCAATGCAACGGCAGTTCGTACAGGGCATGCTGGGCTCCGTCAAATAAGGTTTTTCACATGCGTACCGTCAGCAAGCTCGTCTCGGGCTGGACTTTCCACACCTCTTTTTCGTCTGCACTCGTCAACACAGCCGCCGCAGGCACCGCCGTGCGCCTGCCGCACAATGCGGTGGACCTGGACCTGACTTACCTGGACGAACGCAGCTACCAGAAGGAATTTGGCTACCAGTACACCCTGGCCTGGAAGCCCGAGTTCGCCAAGCGCGAAGTCAGCCTGCGCTTTGATGCCGCCATGGCCAACAGCGTGGTCTGGGTCAACGGCCAGCAGGTGGTCGCACACAAGGATGGCTACACGCCTTTCACCGCCCGCCTTACCGGATTGCTGAAAGAAGGTGACAACCTCATCACCGTAAAGGTGGACGGCAGCGAGAACCCCGAGATCCCACCCTTCGGCGGCCAGATCGACTACCTGACCTACGCCGGCATCTACCGCGACGTCTGGTTGCAGGTGACCGACCCGGTCTCCATTGCCAACCTCAAGGTCGAAACTTCAAATGAACTGAGCGATGCCAAGGGCGTTCTGGTGAAAGGCTTCATTGCCAATCCCGGCAAGGCCGCCGTCAGCGGCACTGCACTCGTAGAGCTCTGCACCGTGGACGGCATGGTGCTGAACCAGCAGACCGTGGACGTGTCGGGCGAAAACTTTGAGGCCCGCTTTGACAAGCTCTCCGGCCTGCACCTCTGGGAACTGGACGCACCACAGCTCTACGTCGTCCGCGCCACGCTGTCCAACCAGGACCAGCTCAGCACCCGCTTTGGCTTCCGCACCGCACGCTTCACCACCGAAGGCTTTTTCCTCAATGGCAAGCACGTCAAGATCCGCGGCCTGAACCGCCACCAGAGCTTCCCCTACGTGGGTTACGCCATGGGCCAGCGCGCCCAGGCCAAAGATGCCGACGTGATGAAGGACGTGCTGAAGTGCAACCTGGTGCGCACCTCGCACTACCCGCAGTCCACCTATTTCCTGGATCGCTGCGACGAAATTGGCCTCCTGGTGTTTGAAGAAATCCCGGGCTGGCAGCACATCGGTGGCCAGGCCTGGCAGGACGAGTCGGTCGAGAACGTGCGCCGCATGGTGGAACGGGACTGGAACCACCCCTCCATCATCATCTGGGGTGTGCGCATCAACGAATCGCAGGACAACCACGACTTCTACACCCGCACCAACGCCATGGCACGCAGCCTGGACACAACACGCCAGACCGGCGGCGTGCGCTACATCGAAAACAGCGAGCTGCTCGAAGACGTGTACACCGTCAACGACTTCTGCCATGTGGCCACGCCTGAGTGGATGAAGGGCATCGCTCCCACACCGCTGCGCCAGCCGCGCCAGGTGACCGGCCTGGACCACGAGGTGCCCTACCTGGTGACCGAATTCAACGGCCACATGTACCCCACCAAGCGCATCGACCCCGAAGACCGCCAGGCAGAGCATGTGAGCCGGCATCTGGATGTGCTGAATAAGGCCTATGAGAACCCCGTCATCAGCGGCGCCATTGGCTGGTGCATGTACGACTACAACACGCACAAGGACTTTGGTGCGGGCGACCGCATCTGCCACCACGGCGTGATGGACATCTTCCGCGAACCCAAGTTCGCCGCCTGGGGCTACACCAGCCAGTGCAGCCCCACCGAGCAGGTGGTGCTGGAGCCGGTGACCTACTGGGCGCGTGGCGAGAAAGACCGCTGCGAGGTGCTGCCCCTCATCGTGCTGACCAACTGCGACTATGTGGAACTGAAGGTGGGCGACTTTGCCGCCAAGCGCGCCGAGCCCGACCGCGAGCGCTACCCTCACCTGCCGCACGCCCCCGTCATCTTCGACAGCCGCCATGTCAACATGAACGACCTGGGCGCCTGGGGCATGCTGTGGCGCGATGCCACCGTCACCGGCTACATCAACGGAAAGGCCGTCTCCACGGTCAAGCTCTCGGGCAATCCGCTGCCCACCACGCTGCAGGTGCAGGTGGACGACACGGTGCTACACGCCCATGAGAAGGACGCCACCCGCGTCATCATCCGCACGCTGGACCAGGCGGGCCGCCTGCTGCCCTTCTTGGACGACGTGATCCACGTGGAAGTGACCGGTGCCGCCAAGCTGCTGGGGCCCGACACCATCACGCTCAAGGGCGGGGTCACCGGCTTCTGGGTGGAGACCACAGGGACAGTGGGTGAGATTACCGTGCGCGTGTCCACTCGCCGCATGGGTGAACAGGTGCTGGCGCTGCGCGCAGAATAAAACGAGGAGAACACAGCATGGCAGACGTCAAACTCACCCAGGTTCGCAAGTCCTTCGGCGACATTGAAATCATCCGCGGCGTGGACCTGGACATCAAACACGGCGAGTTCGTGGTCTTCGTGGGCCCCTCGGGTTGCGGCAAGTCCACCCTCCTGCGCGCCATCTCGGGCTTGGAAGACATCAGCAGCGGCGAGCTGCGCATTGGCGACCAGGTGATGAACCATGTGGACCCGTCCAAGCGTGGCATTGCCATGGTGTTCCAGAGCTACGCGCTCTACCCCCACATGACGGTGCGCGAGAACATGGGCTTTGCGCTCAAGCACGCCGGTGTGCCCAAAGCCGAGGTGGCCAGCAAGGTCGATGCCGCGGCCAAGATCCTGGGCCTGGACCCGCTGATGGAGCGCAAGCCCAAGGCCCTGTCGGGCGGGCAGCGCCAGCGCGTGGCGATTGGCCGCGCCATCGTGCGCGACCCGCAGGTATTTTTGTTTGACGAACCGCTCTCCAACCTGGACGCCGAGCTGCGCGTACACATGCGCATCGAGATTGCGCGCCTGCACCGCGAGTTGGGCAGCACCATCATCTACGTGACGCACGACCAGGTGGAGGCCATGACCCTGGCCGACAAGATCGTGGTGCTGCGTGCCGGTGTGGTGGAGCAGGTGGGTGCGCCGCTGGAGCTGTACGACAACCCGGCCAACACCTTTGTGGCGGGCTTCATCGGCTCGCCGCGCATGAACTTCTTTGACGGCACCGTCACCGGCCACAACCGCTTCAACGGCGTGAACCAGTGCCAGGTGACGCTTGCAGGTTTTGACAACGCGGTGGTGAACCTGCCCCTGGACGGCAACCTGCCGTCGGTAGGGACCGAGGTGTCGGTCGGCGTGCGGCCCGAGCATTTCGCCGAAGATGGCAGCGCCACGTTGCCCGTCACTATCGACATGCTGGAGCACCTGGGTGGCGAGACCTTTGTCTATGGCCGATCGGCCAGTGGTGTGATGGTGGTGATGGAGAGCAAGCACGGCCGCAGCCTGCGTTCGGGCCAGGCGCTGGAAGCGCGCTTTGATGCCGCGAAAGCCTTGCTGTTCGACAAGAGCGGCGCGCGCATTTACTGCAACTAAACTGCCCCATGCCCACCCACGCGCCCGAGGCCTTTGCCGACTTCATCACCCTGCACGGCACCCATACCAGCGTAGTGCTGGAAACGCGCCCGCAGGAGGCCCCGCTGTGGCGCTACTGGGGCCCGCGCCTGCCGGATAACTGCGTGCCGCTGGCCCCGCTGCGCGATGGCCGCGCCATCCCGCCCAGCAGCATGGAGTTTGACCAGCCGCTGACCGTGGCGCCCACCTTTGGCGTGGGTTGGTACATGCAGAGCGCGCTGCTGGCGCACCGTGGTGGGCAGCAGTTTGCACAACAGTTCACCGCCTGCCGCATCGAGGCGCTGGAGACTAGCCAACGCATTGCCATCCATCTGACTGACAGCGTGGCGCAGCTGCGCCTGGTGTTGCATATGGCGCTGGACGCGCACGATGTGCTGCAATTGCACAGCGAGTTTTTCAACGACGGCAGTGATGTGCTGGACGTGCAGTGGCTGGCCGCAGGCACCGTACCGCTGCCGGGTGATGCGCAAGGCGTGCGCTCCTACACGGGCCAGTGGGCCAACGAATTTCAACTGCAGGAAGACGCGCTCTCGCGCAGCCTGTGGCAGCGCGAGAACCGGCGCGGCCGCACCTCGCACGACAGTTTTCCGGGCGCCGTGGTCACCACGCCGGGCAGCACGCAACACACCGGCACCGTGTATGGCGCGCACCTGGCCTGGTCGGGCAACCACCGCCAGGCTATCGAGTGGCTGCACGATGGGCAGTACCAATGGCAAATGGGCGAGTGGCTGGCACCGGGCGAAGTGCGCTTGGCCCCTGGTGAGTCGCTGCAAACGCCCACGCTGTTCGCCAGCTGCGCCACCACGGGCCTGAACGGCCTGGCGGCCAACTTCCACGCCACGGTGCGCAGCCGTTTGCCCTGGCCCGGCGGCCGCATGCGCCCGCGCCCCGTGCACCTGAACACCTGGGAGGCGGTCTACTTCGACCACCGCACCGACGACATTCGCGCGCTGGCTGCAGCGGCGGCCAGCGTAGGCGTGGAGCGCTTTGTGCTTGACGACGGCTGGTTCCAGGGCCGCCACAGCGACCAGGCCGCCCTGGGTGACTGGTGGCCCGATGCCGGCAAATACCCGCATGGCCTGCAGCCACTCGCCAACTATGTGAACGAACTCGGCATGGAGTTTGGCCTGTGGGTGGAGCCCGAGATGGTGAACCCCGACAGCCAGCTCTTCCGCGCCCACCCCGACTGGGCGCTGCAGCTCGAAGGCCGCCCGCTGCTCACCATGCGCAACCAGCTGGTGCTGGACGTGGCCCGCCCCGAGGTGGCCGACTACCTGTTCACCAAGCTCGACACCCTGCTGCAGAACGTGCCCATTGCCTACCTGAAATGGGACATGAACCGCGACCTCACCACGGCCGGCAACGCACTGGGCCGGCCCGCCTACCGCAGCTTTGTGCACGCGCTGTATGCGCTGCTGGACCGCGTGCGCGCCGCCCACCCGCAGCTGGAGATTGAAAGCTGTGCCTCCGGCGGTGCCCGGCTCGACATGGGCGTACTGGCCCACACCCACCGCGTGTGGACCAGCGACTGCAACGATGCGCTATCGCGCGTGACCATCCAGCGCGGCGCGCTGCAGTTTTTGCCACCCGAGATTCTGGGTGCCCACATTGGCCCCGCACCTGCGCACACCACGGGCCGCAGCCAGAGCCTGAACTTCCGCGCTGGTGTAGCGCTCAGCGGCCACCTCGGCATTGAGGCCGATGTGCGCCACATGAGCGACACCGAACGCATGGCACTGAGCCGTTGGGTCGGCCTGTACAAACAGCTGCGCAACCGCCTGCACACCGGCCAGGTGTGGCTCGGCGAGGCCGGCGACGGCGTGCTGTGGCAAGCCCATGGCGATGCCAATGCCAGCGAAGTGCTGCTGCTGGTCTACCGCACGGCGCCCACCAGCCACCGCAACACACCGCCACTGCGCCTGCCCATGCTGCGCCCGGCCGCGCACTACACCATCGAACGCCTGGACCCCACGCCCCCCGACTGGACCAGCAGCCCGCTGAACGACGCAGCCCTGGCCGCCGTAGGCCTGCCCCCCACGGCGCACGGCGCCTGGCTGGCCGCGGTGGGCCTGCCCCTGCCGCGCATGAATGCGGAGAGTGCGCTGATCTACCGGCTGCGGTTTATCCCGCAGTAACCCGCGTCACTCGCCCACCAGCTTCTTCTCAATCCGCCGGTCCGGAATGAACCAGATGCAGGCCACGACGGCGAGCAGGATGCCGGACACCCAGGGGTAGCCGAGCAGCGCTAGCGGGATGGAAAGCACGTAGCTGGCTACCGAGATCTTGCCCTTGCGGTCATTGCCCACGGCCACATGCAGCAGCGACTCAGGCCCCTGCGACTTGATGATCTGTGCCTGCAGCAGCGTGTAGCTGATGGCGCACATCAACAGGTCCACCGCGTACACCGCGACCGGCACCGCGCCAAAATGGTTCTCCCCCATCCAGGCCGTGGCAAAAGGCATCAGCGACAGCCAAAACAACAGGTTCAGGTTGGACCACAGAATGGCCCCATTCACCTGCTTCACCGCGTGCAGCATGTGGTGGTGGTTGTTCCAGTAGATGCCCACGTTGGCAAAGCTCAGCACATAGCTCAGGAAGACGGGCCACAGCGGCAACAGGTCGGCCAGCTCCTGGCCATGCGGCACCTTGAACTCCAGCACCATGATGGTGATGATGATGGCGATCACGCCGTCGCTAAAGGCCTCAAGTCGGTTTTTGTTCATCGCGGGGCTCCGGTTGGCAGGGGTTTTGGCAATTGTCCACAATGGCGGTTTGCCGTTGGTGCATTTTGAAAAAAGGAAATCGTATGAAAACACTGCTTGCAAGCTGCGTGCTCGCCCTGCTCAGCCTGGCCGCCCAGGCCAAGGACGTCATCGTGGACGTGCGCACCCCGCAGGAATATGCGGCGGGCCATATCGACGGCGCCATCAACATCGAGCTTGGCAGCATCGCCCAGGGCGTGGCCAAGGCCGGCATTGGCAAGGACGACACCATCAAGCTGTACTGCCAGTCGGGCGTGCTGAGTGGCCGGGCGCTCACCACGCTGAAAGACCTGGGCTACAGCAAGGCCGAGAACGCGGGCGGCATCGAGCAAGCGCGCAAGGCGCTGGCCAAGAAATAAGGCGCCATGGACGCCGCACCGCAGGTCGGGCTGGCGCCCATGGTGTCACCCGCCACACGGGTGCTGATTCTGGGCAGCTTCCCGGGCGTGCGCTCGCTGCAGACGCAGCAGTACTACGCCCACCCGCAAAACCAGTTCTGGAAGATATTGCAAGCCATTTGGCCCTCTAGCCCCCATGAAATATGCGCTAGCAGCTATGAAAAACGTAGCGCCTGGCTGCTGGAGCGCGGCCTGGGCGTGTGGGATGTGTACGCCAGTTGCGAGCGCGAAGGCAGCCTGGACACCGCCATCCGCAACGCCGTGGTCAACGACATTGCCGGCCTGCGGCTACCGCAGCTGCAGGCCATTGCCCACAACGGGGGCGAGAGCCACAAGCACGCGCGCCACACCCAAACCCTCGGTGTGCCCGTATACAAGCTGCCCAGCACCAGCCCGGCCAACGCCAGCTGGACGTTTGAGCGCAAGCTGGCGGCGTGGCGCGAGGTGATGGAGCGGCACGGGCTGGTGTAACGCCGGGCGTGGGTGCGCGCTAGCGCGCTTTGGGCCTCAGCGTCATCTGCTTGTCGGCCAGCGTGATCTCGAACTGGTTCAGAAAGCTCTGGCCCAGCAGGGCTTCATCGGGCTCTCCACCCACCAGCCCCACGCCAACGCGCACTGCCGAGACCTGCGCCGGGCCCAAAGACACCGGCACATCAGTCAGCACCCGCCCCTGCAAGTCTCCATTGGCCGTTCTGAACACGGTGGGCGAGCCACCCGCCAACCCGGCCTGCTGCGCAAACGCTTCGCTCACCGTCACCATGGACGCGCCCGTATCCACCAGAAACTGCGCCGGCTTGCCACCGACCGTGCCCGTGGCATAGAAGTGCCCATCGGGCGCCATCGGAATCACCAGCACCCCGCCCGGCAGCACCGCCACCGGCTTGGGCTTGAGGTACTGCGCCGACAGCAAGTACAGCACGCCCATGATGGCCAGCCAGACGGCGACGATGCCCAGCGGGCCCCATTTGAGGCTGGTGGGCAGGTCGTTGGAGTTTTCGGGTTCGTTTGTGCGCATGGAGACAGGATTTTTAGCGAAATAGGGCGCTAGCCCCCGTGAAATATGCGCTAGCAGCTATGGAATTCATAGTGATTTTTACGCCGCTTGCTAACCCAAAAAGCCAAACCGATGCGCGTGCCATTCCAGAAAAGCGGGTGCAGGGGCAAAGCGCTCAGGCAGACGGATGGACTGACGATCAAAACGCAACAGGCTCTCCACCATGAACGGATCGGATGTCTGGACTTGCACCGCGGGTGCGACGCGCACGGTGTAGTCCGGCATTACCGTGATCAGGCCTTGGTCATAAGCCCGGTCGTGCAGCGCTGACAAGCACAAACCATTCTGGGGATTGAGGCGATTGTGGGTGTCCTCGCTCCACGGAACGATGTGACTGGCAATCAGGAGCTTGTGGTGCTGCAGCCCGCTGATGCAACAGGTGCTGTTGTAGCTGGCCAATACTGCCGCACGAAAGCGCGCCTGGTTAACCCGCACTTGAACGGTGGCACTGCGTGTCCTGCCTTCTTCCTGAGCAGGCATGTCCTCGAGAAGATCTGCATCGGCTTGCACACCGTAGCCCAACGCGAGTTGCCCATAGGCTGCTGCCGCTTCCAATGCAACAGTGTCCCAATGTGCCTGTAGTTCAGACCAGATCGCTTTGTCTTGACTCGATGCGTTGGCCATTCCGCTGCGTCCACTGGCAACGATGACAGGGTCCAAGCTCGCGAGATTCACCAGCTTCAAAGCGATAGAGCTGGGTGTACGACCTATCCACAGCGCCAGTTGCTTGATCTTCGAATTGCGCTGGTGCAACTGACCAAAGGGTAGTTGCAAGTAGAGATGCAAGGCCGCTAGCGTTTGCGACCGGGTCCAGTTGATGCGTGGCGTGGCTACGTTGGCCATGGTGCTCCCTCAAAAACGAGAGGTCAGTATGCCAGGCGTGGCCTTGGCCTAAAATCGTCGTCTGTTAGGCCTCTAGCCCCCGTCCAATCTGCGCAAGCAGCTATCAATTTCATAGTATGACCAGCTCCACAACCGCCGCCCTCACCACCCACGACACCACGCGCATTGACGATGTGCGCATTGGGGCGGTGCGTCCGCTGATCACGCCGGCGCTGCTGGAGGAAAAACTGCCCGTGCCCGACGCGGCGCAGGCGCTGGTGGAGAGCAGCCGCACGGCCATCTCCAAGGTGCTGCATGGGCAGGATGACCGGCTCGTCGTCGTCGTGGGGCCCTGCTCTATCCACGACCATGACCAGGCCATGGAATATGCGCGGCAACTGAAGGTGCAAGCGGATGCGCTGAAGGACGACCTGCTGGTGGTGATGCGCGTGTACTTCGAGAAGCCGCGCACCACCGTGGGCTGGAAGGGCTATATCAACGACCCGCACCTGGACGACAGCTTTGCCATCAACGAAGGCCTGGAGATGGCGCGCCGCCTGCTGCTGGATGTGCTGGCGCTGGGCCTGCCCGCGGGCACGGAGTTTCTGGACCTGTTGTCGCCGCAGTTCATCAGCGAGCTGGTGAGCTGGGGTGCCATTGGCGCGCGCACCACCGAGAGCCAGAGCCACCGCCAGTTGGCCAGCGGCCTCTCCTGCCCCGTGGGCTTCAAGAACGGAACGGACGGCGGCATCAAGGTGGCGACCGACGCCATCCAGGCCGCACGCGGCGCCCACGCTTTCATGGGCATGACCAAGATGGGCCAGGCCGCGATTTTTGAAACCCGCGGTAATGACGACTGCCACGTGATCCTGCGCGGCGGCAAGCAGCCCAACTACTCGGCTGCCGATGTGGATGCCGCGTGTGCGCTGCTGAAGGCGGCTGGCCTGCGTGAGCAGGTGATGATTGACGTGAGCCACGCCAACAGCAGCAAGCAGCACGCGCGCCAGATCGTGGTGGCCGCCGATGTGGCGCAGCAAATTACAGCGGGCGACACGCGCATCACCGGCATCATGATCGAGAGCCATTTGAATGAAGGCCGGCAGGACATCGTGCCCGGCAAGCCGCTGCAACATGGTGTGTCCGTCACCGATGCCTGCATCAGCATGGTGCAGACGGTGCCCGTTTTGGAGCAGCTGGCCGCGGCCGTGCGCACGCGTCGTAGTCTTTAGGAAAACCTCCTTGTGTGGGGCAACGCGTTGACTTATAACTGTCACCTTGCTGTCTTAATCTTTGAAGCGCACAGCCAATTTCGGCTGGAACTTCAATCCACCTCAAGGACTTTTCCATGACATTCAAACGCGCCACTATTGCTGCTGTTGTTGCTACCCTGGGACTCACGGGTACGGCCTTCGCCCAAGAGAAAGTATTGCGTCTGCTGACCTGGGCCGACTACGCGCCCGCCGCCGTGGTGGAGCAGTTTGAGAAGGAGTCTGGCTACAAGGTCGAGCTGACCCTGTCCAACAACGAAGAAATGATTTCCAAACTGCGCGCCACCGGTGGCGCCGGCTTTGACTTGGCCCAGCCGTCGCAGGACCGCATTGCCGGTCCGCAAAAGGAATTCGGCATCTACAAGCCGCTGGACCTGAGCAAGCTCAAGAGCGAGCTGTTCATCCCCTCCATGCTGGACGCCACCAAGGTCAACACCACGGTGGATGGCAAGGTCTATGGCCTGCCCCACATCTGGGGCACTGACGGCCTGGTGGTGAACACCAAGCTGGCCGCCATGGGGGACTACACCGACCTCTGCAAGGCCGACTTCAAAGGCAAGGTGGCCTACCGCCTGAAGCGCCCCACCCTGCTGGCCTTTGCCTTTGCCTCCGGCAAAAACCCGTTTGCGCTGTACAACGACCCCAAAGCCTATGGCGCACTGATGGACGAAGTGGGCAAGACCCTGACGGCCTGCAAGCCCAACGTGAAGTTCTACTGGGACAACAAGGACCAGTTGCTCAACGGCATGCGCACCGGTGAAATCGTGGGCGCCATGATGTGGGACACAGGCGGCTGGAAGCTCAACAACGAAAAGGCTGAAGTGCAGTTTGTGGCCCCCAAGGCTGGCGCCATGGGGTGGATTGATACCTTCGCGATTCCGGCCAAGGGCAAGAACGACGCGGCCGCCTACGCCTGGATCAACTTCAACATGCGCCCCGAGATTGCAGCCAAGGTGGCTGGCTCCGCTGGCAACTTCACCGCATCAAAGGGTGCGGACCAGCTGATGGACGCCAAGCTCAAGGCCCAGTTTGCCGCCAGCTTCCCCGAAGCTGCGCTGAAGAACATCAAGTGGTACCCCGCTGTGCCCGCTGGCATTGAAGAAATCGAAGGTCGCGTGCTCGACCGTATCAAGGCTGCCAACTAAGCGGCTGCGTTGAGCACCGCACTGCCGGACCTCGAAGCCGTAGGCGTTGCCAAACGCTACGGCGCGTTTGCCGCGGTGGACGACCTGTCGTTCACCGTGCAGCGCGGGTCGTTCTTCTCCATCCTGGGCCCGTCCGGCTGTGGCAAGACCACGCTCTTGCGCATGGTGGCGGGCTTTATCCAGCCCGATGCGGGCGAGATCCGCATAGGCGGCAAACCCATGAACGGCGTGCCGCCCAACCAGCGGCCCGTGAACATGGTGTTCCAGCACCTGGCGCTGTTCCCCATGATGACCGTGGGAGAGAACGTGGGCTACGGCCTGGCGCGTCGCGGTGTGGCGGCCGACGAAATCAAGCGGCGCGTGGGCGAGATGCTGGAGCGCGTAAGCCTGCCCGGCGCGCAGGCCAAGCGCGTGGACCAGCTCTCGGGCGGCCAAAAGCAGCGCGTAGCCATTGCGCGCAGCCTGGTGCTGGAGCCCACACTGCTGCTGCTGGACGAGCCGCTGGGCGCGCTGGACCTGAAGCTGCGCGAGCACATGAAGATCGAGCTCAAGCAGCTGCAGGCTGCGTTTGGCACCACCTTTGTCTACATCACGCACGACCAGTCCGAAGCGCTGGTGCTGTCCGACCATGTGGCGGTAATGAACCATGGCCGCTTTGAGCAGTTGGGTACGCCCCAGTCGCTGTACTACGAGCCGCAGACGCCCTTTGTGGCGGGCTTTGTGGGTGCCAACAACCGTTTGGTAGGCAAGGCGGTGAGTGTGCAGGGCGATGTGGTGCAAGTGGCCACGCCGGATGGGCTGGCCTTGCATGCTCGCGCTGCGCACGGCCATGCGCACATCAAGGCCGGCGACGCCGTAGAGGCCTTTGTACGCCCCGAGGTGGCCCGGCTGGCGCGTAGCGGCACCGAGTTCATCGCCACCGGCATGCCGCACTTCACGGGTGTGGTGGACAGCCTGCTGTTTGACGGTGCCAACTCCGCGGTGCTGCTGCGCGAGAAGCACAGCGGCACCGAGTTCCGCATTGCCCTGCCGCAGACCGGCCAGTTTGCCGACCTGCGGGCGGGTGAGGATGTGGTGTTTGGTTTTGACCCGCAGCGCGCCGTGTGCTTTGCCGCACCGGCCCAGGCCCATGCAGGCTGAGGGCCCATCGCGCAGCAGCATGGCCCGGCTGCTGGGCATGCTGCTGCTGGCACCCGCGCTGCTGTGGCTGCTGGGGCTCATCGTTCTGCCGCATGCGGAGCTGGCGGTGCTGTCGCTGCGCGCACGCGTGGCCCCCAAGGTGTACGAGCCCAGCCTGGCGCAGTACCTGACCTTCATTGACGAGCCGCTGTACTGGCGCACCTTTGTGCGCACGGCGCTGATGTCCATCATTGCCACGGGCATCACGCTGCTGATGGCGTTTCCGATTGCCTGGACGATTGCCAAGATTGCGCGGGGCCGTGCCAAGGCGCTGCTGTTTGTGCTGTGCCTCATACCCTTCTGGGTGAGCGAAACCGTGCGCACACTGGGCTGGATGATTCTGCTGCGCGAATCGGGTGTGCTGCCAGGCATTCTGGTGTGGCTGGGCATCACGCCCGCACCGGTGGAAATGCTGTACCACGACGCCACCATTCTGGTCGGCCTGGTCTACACCAGCATGCTGTTCATGGTGATACCGCTGATCAGCGCGCTGGAGAGCCTGGACGATTCACTGATTGAGGCCGCGTATGACCTGGGTGGCAATGGCTGGTCCATCCTGCGCCACATCATCATTCCGCACGCCGCACCGGGCATGGTGGCCGGCTGCATTGTGGTGTTCATGCTCACGCTGGGCAACTACCTCACGCCCACACTGCTGGGTGGCAAAAACTCGCTGTGGTTCACCGAGCAGATCTACACCCAGTTCATCACCCGCTTCAACTGGGAGCAGGGCGCGGCATTTGGTTTCCTGTTACTGGCGCTGAGCACGGCGCTGGTGTGGCTGGGGCTCAAGCTCTCGGGCCAAAAGTTTGGTGAAGCGATGCAACGCTCATGATCCCATCCCTCCCCCGCCCCGCCTGGCTGCGCGCCAGCACCGTGGTCTACGGTGTGCTGTTCTTTGCCTTTTTGTTTTTGCCACTGGCTGTGGTGGCGGTGTTTGCGTTCAACAACGCGCCCTACCCCGCACCGCCGTGGAATGGCTTTACGCTGGACTGGTTTTTGGGCGGCGCCGACAGTCCGCGCCGCGGCCTGTTTGCCGACAAGGCGCTGTTGGGTAGCCTGTGGACCAGCGTGGTGGTGGCCTGCTGGGTCACGTTGCTGTCCGTCGCGGTGGGCACGGCCAACGCCTTTCTCATTGAGCGCACGCAGTTCCGTGGCAAGCAGGCGCTGAGCATGCTGATGCTGGCGCCGCTGGTGATTCCCGGCGTGATTCTGGGTATTTCCATCCTGGCGCTGGCCAGCCGCGTGGCTAACCTGGCGGACGACCTGTGGGGCCTGGAGCTGGAGTTTTTGCGGCCCGGCCTGCCCCTGGTGGTACTGGGACAGTTTGCCTACATTGCCTCCATTGCCACGCTCACCATTTCGGCACGGCTCAAGCGCTTTGACATCACGCTGGAAGAGGCTGCCTACAACCTGGGTGCTTCGCGCCTTGCGGTGCTCACCACCATTACGCTGCCTTACCTGCAGCCGGCACTCATTGGTGCTGCTGCCATTTCCTTCCTCATGTCGTTTGAGAACTTCAACACCACGCTGATGCTGGTGGGATCAGACGCCCCCCTGACGGTGATGATGTACGGCCGCATGCGCGAGGGCGCCACCCCGGTGCTCAATGCCGTAAGCCTGTTCCTCATGGTGGCCTCGGCCATTCTGGCGCTGACACTGTTGCGCAAGCCTGAAACGAATGAAGCGCGCTGAACCTTGCGGCCCAACGCGCTCCACCGGCGACAGCAAACTCGAATAATTACTTCACAGCGGGCGGACCCTTGAAGCGGTTGCGCTCACCAAAGCCCCACCAGAACACGGCGAGAAACACCACCAGCGCAACGATCAGGTAGAGCACCTTTTCATTCGGTGGCTGGATGCCCACGAAGATCAGCACCAGACCGCCCAGCACCGCAAGCACGGCAATGGGCTTGGACAGACCACCCAGGTTGAACGGGCCTTTGCGGGTCCAGGTCTTGCCTTCGGCCAAGATGCCGGCAGCGGTGGGCATGACATACGAGATGTACAGGAACACAGCGCAAGCGGTGGACAGCACGGCGAACGCATCGGCGTACAGCGTCGCGATGACGGAGGCCACGCACGACACCCAGATAGCAACGCCTGGGGTCTTGTTCACGGGGTCAATGGACTTGAGCGCATTCGACAGGGGCAGGCCGCCGTCCCGTGCGAAGGCATACATCATGCGCGAGGTGGACATCAGGCAAGCCAAGGCGCACAGGTAGTTAGCCACAAAAATGCCGATACCCAGAATGGCTTTCAGCGCGGGGGGCAAGCTGTCCAGCAGTGCGGAGAAAAAGCCCATGCCTTGCTTGACGGCCTCGGGAATGCTGGGCATCACCAGCACGAAGGTGCAGATCATGGCGAAGCCAAACAGTGCCGACCACAGCACGCTGGAAACGATGCCCTTGGGCACGTTTTCCGCAGCATTGTGGGTTTCTTCCGAGGTGTGGGCAGAAGCGTCAAAACCGGTGATGGTGTAGACGGTGAGCAGCAGACCGGCCAGGAACACCATCACGGAGCTGCCGGACTGGGGCCACATGCTGCCCTCTTGACCGGTGAAGTTGGTGAAGGTGGTCAAGCGGGACAAGTCAATAGGAGTCTTGTTGAAGATCCACAGCGACAGAGTCAGGATAGTGGCGATCGCGAAGATCAGGTAGCCCGAGATATCGAGCAGCTTGGTTGTCAAAGCTGCTGCCTTGTGATTCAGGATGGCCTGGGTGACGGTGATCAGGGTGATGAAGCCCACTTGCTCGGTCAGGCCCCAGTTGGTCGTGTCCAACCCCAGTAGCGGCGCAATCAACGTCTTGAAGAACGGGTCGTACACACCGAAGTTCACCGACGCCACGACGAGCACCAGGCCCAGCAGGTTGAACCAGGCGGTGACCCAGCCATAGCCCTTGTTGCCTAGGATAGAGCCCCAGTGGTAGAGCCCGCCCGCGGTGGGATAGGCCGATGCAATTTGCGCCATGGCCAGGGCCACCACGGTGGCAAAGGCAGCGCCCACGATCCAGCCCAGGCTGATAGACAAGCCACCGCCCGCGCCCAGCGCGCTGGGGAAGGCGGTGATGCCGCCGGCCAGGATACAAATGATGGAGAAGGAAACGGCAAAGTTCGAAAACTTGCTCATCCGTCGGTGCAGATCCTGCTTGTAGCCCATGCTTTCCAGCAGTATTGCATCCGCGTCGTGCGGCTCGCGCGTAACGCTTTGAGTGCTCATTGGTCTGTCCTTTACGTTGAAAACTGTCGTGAAAGTCCACTTGCATACCGCGGCCTCGCGCGCAGCCCGATTTGGTGCTGCCGCGCAAATTCGCTGTATCGGTTACGCCTTACGCAAATGCCATGCCTTGGGCCGCGTGAAGGTCTGAATGCCATAGGTTGAAAGCGTGAGACCCACCCCCGAGTCACCATGCCCGCTCCAGGGCAGGCGGGGGCTCACGCGGTCGCAGCAGTTCCAGTACACAGTGCCGGCGTGCACCTGCTCCAGCACTGCCTTGGCACGTGCCTCGTTGGGGGTGAACACCCCCGCAGTCAGGCCGTAGCGCGTGTCGTTCATGAGCTTCACGGCCTCGGCATCGCTGCCCACTTTTTGAATACCGATGATGGGACCGAAGCTCTCTTCGCGCATCAGCTCCATGCTGTGGTTCACATGGGAGAACACCGTGGGTTCGAACCAGTTGCCTTCGCCGGTGCCGCGTGCACCGCCCGTGAGCAGCGTGGCGCCCTTGGCTTGTGCATCAGCCACCTGGGCTTCCAGCACCTCGAGCTGGGGTGCACGGGTCAGTGGACCGATGTAGGTGTCCTCGGCCACGGGATCACCGGCCTTGAAGGTCTTGACCGTGTTGACGAAGGCCTGCACGAATTGGTCATAAATTTTTTCGTGCACGTAGACACGCTCCACCGAGCAGCAGCTTTGGCCAGTGTTGTACATGGCACCATCGGCCAGGCTCTCGGCGGCCACTTGCACATTGGCGTCGTCGCACACATAGGTGGGGTCCTTGCCGCCCAGCTCCAGCTGCAGCTTCACCAGCTTGGTGCCCACAGCCTGCGCGATGCGTGCACCGGTGGCGTACGAGCCCGTAAAGAACACGCCATCCACCTTCTGCTCCAGCAGCGCGGCACCCACTGCGCCCGCACCCACCAGGCAAATCATCACGTTCTCGGGCACACCGGCCTTGTGCAACAAGCGCGTGATTTCAAGTCCGGTCAGCGTGGCGTATTCCGAGGGCTTGTAGACCACGGTGTTGCCGGTGAGCAGCGCGGGCAGGATGACGTTGCAGCCCACAAACCAGGGGTAGTTCCAGGCCGAAATATTGGCCACCACGCCCAGCGGGGTGTGCTGGATTTGTTCTGTCATGCCGCCTTCGGCATACACGGTTTCGGTGGCCAGTGTGGCATCGGCCTCGGCCAAGAAGAAGTCAATGCGGCCCAGCAGACCGTTGAGTTCGTTGCGCGACATCTTGATGGGCTTGCCGGTCTCGCGTGTCATGGTGAGGGCCAGCGATTCCAGGTCGTGCACCACCCCGGCGCGGAACGCGCTGATGCAGGCCTTGCGCTCGGCCAGCGAGGTGGCAGCCCAGGCGGGCTGGGCGTGGCGGGCCAGTGCCACTTTGGCCTCGACG
Organism: Rhodoferax sp. GW821-FHT09E07; assembly: GCF_059416145.1. Lineage (NCBI taxonomy): Bacteria > Pseudomonadati > Pseudomonadota > Betaproteobacteria > Burkholderiales > Comamonadaceae > Rhodoferax > Rhodoferax sp. GW821-FHT09E07. The sequence continues at coordinate 348,989 of NZ_JBWKOP010000007.1, forward strand.
GAGACGGCGTCGTCTGCCGGCAAGGTCGTAATCAGGTGGCCGTTGGCCGGGTTGTGGATGGCGAGTTGGCTCATGGTCATGCTCAAAGGTCAGGAAAAAGGGTGTGCTGGCCCGCCGCACGCACAGCGTGCGCCTGGGCCAGAAAGTCGTGCAGCAGCGGCGTGTCGTCCAGCGTGCCGTGTTCGGGTTTGTGGAATTCGGGGTGCCACTGCACCGCGGCAATCCAGTCGGCGCCCGTGGCGCGTATAGCTTCGATGGTGCCGTCATCCGGGCAACGTGCTTCCACTTCAAAACCGGGCGCCAGGTCCTTGATGCACTGGTGGTGCACGCTATTGATTTTGTAGCTGCTCGCGCCCTGCAGCAGGGAGCTGAGGCGGGTTTCTGGCACCAACTCCAGGCTGTGGAAGTTCTGGTCGTAGCGCTCCGCGTCGCGGTGCTGCAGTGCATCGGGGCGCTGGGTGGGAATGTCTTGTACGAGCGTGCCGCCAAAGGTGGCGTTGATGAGCTGCAGTCCGCGACAGATGCCAAACACGGGCTTGCCCGCGGCCACAAAGGCCTCCACCAGCGCCATCTCATACGCATCGCGCAGCTTGTCGCCCTGCCAGCGCGCGTCGATCGGTGCTTCTCCATAACTGCCGGGCCACAGGTCGGCACCACCATGCAGCACCAAGCCGTCCAACCAGGCGGCGTAGTCGTCCAGCGTGATGTTGCCCGGTGCAGTGTCGCCCGTGACGGAGGGCACCATGACCGGCAGCGCACCGCCCGACATGAGCCAGTGCGGCACCGACAGCTCCACGTAGTTCAGCGTCTTCTTGCCAAACGCCGCGCGCGCCGGGTCCGGGTGCATGAAGCATGCACTCACGGCAATCTTGAGGCGGTCCCCGGCGCTGTGCATCACATGGCGGCCTTGAACAGGCGCTCAAAGTCAGCGGCCGTGCAGGGGCGCGGGTTGGTCTGGTGACAGATGTCCGCCGTGGCCACCTCCACCAGGCGTGGCAGGTGTTCGGGCTTCACGCCGTGGCTGGACAGTGTTCCGGTGATGCCCACCAGGGCCTTGATGCCCTGCAGCCAGGCCACAAAGGCCTTGCCACCGCCCTGCACGCCGCACACATGGGCCAGCTCGTCGAACTTGGCGGGCACGGCCTCCAGGTTCCAGGCCATCACGGTGTCAATCATCAGCGCATTGGCCAGGCCGTGGTGCAGGTCGCACACCGCGCCTAGCGCGTGCGCGCAGGAGTGCACGGCGCCCAGGTCTTTCTGGAAGGCGATGGCGCCCATCATGGACGACATCATCATGTCGGAGCGGGCCTGCAAGTTGGCCGGGTCTTTCACCGCCGTGACCAGCGCAGCTGCGGCAATGCGCGTGCCCTCCAGCGCGATGCCATCGCACAGCGGGTGGTAGGCGGGCGAGAGGTAGCTCTCCACGTTGTGCGTGAGTGCATCCATGCCCGTGGCGGCGGTCACATGGGGCGGTAGGCCCAACGTGAGCTCGGGGTCGGCGAACACGGTCTTGGCCAGAATCTTGGGGCTGAAGACCACGCGCTTCAGGTGCGTGTCGTTCTCGCTCACCACGCTGGAACGGCCCACTTCCGAGCCTGTACCCGAGGTGGTGGGCAGCGCCACGAAGTAGGGTAGCTCGTTGACGATGGGGCGCACCTGCGGGTGGTCCCACACGTATTCCAGAATGTCGCCCTCGTGCGTGGCGGCCAGGCCCACGACCTTGGCCACATCGAGTGCGGCACCGCCGCCAAAGCCGATCACGCAGTCCGCCTTGTGGGCTTTGTACGCAGCCGCACCGTCCATCACCTGGCTGCAGGTGGGATTGCCAAACACGCCGGAGAACACCGCCACATCCAGCCCTGCCAGGTGGGTCTGGAACTCGGCCAGCACGGGGAGGGCGCCCAGGGCTTTGTCGGTGACGATGAGAGGGCGTTGGAGGCCGAGGTCACGCAGGTGCTGCGCCACCAGCTTGCGTGCGCCGGCACCGAACTTGATGGGAGTGGGGAAGGAGAAGGAGGTAATGCTCATGGTGGGGTGTCAGATGATTTCGAAGTAGCGTTTCATTTCCCAGTCGGTCACGGCGTCCAGCCACTGGCGCCACTCCCATTCGCGGGTGGCGGCAAAGTGGTCGACAAAGGTGTCGCCCAACCAGTCGCGTGCAATCGCGGACTGCTGGAAGTTGCGCGTGGTCTCGATCAGCGTGCGCGGCGCGCGTGGGATATGGTCGGCCCCCTGGTTGGTGCCGGTGATGGGCGGGGCGGTGAGCTTGAGGCCCTTTTCCACGCCATCCAGGCCGGCCGCAATGACCGCCGCCATGGCCAGGTAGGGGTTCACATCGGCGCCAGGGCAGCGTGTCTCCAGGCGCGTGGCCTTGGGGCTGCCTGCAATCACGCGGAAGCTGGCCGTGCGGTTGTCCATGCCCCAAGTGGGTTTGACGGGGGCCCAGAAGCCATCCACCAGGCGCTTGTAGCTGTTGATGGTGGGCCAGATCAGCGCGCCAAATTCCATCAGGCAATTCACCTGGCCGGCCAGGTAACTCTCGAACACCTTGCTCATCTTGCGCGGGCTTTTCGCGTCAAAAAACAGGTTGTTCTTGCCGTCGCTCAGGCTTTGGTGGATGTGGCCGCTGCAGCCCGGCAGCGGCTGGTGCGGCTTGGCCATGAAGCTGGGCATGATGCCGAAGCGCGCGCCAATTTCCTTGGCACCGGTCTTGAACAACACGGCGCGGTCGGCCTGTTCCAGCGCTTCCGAAAAGCCAATGGCTGCCTCGAACACGCCGGGGCCCGTCTCCGTATGCAGGCCTTCGATGGGCACCTTGAACGCGAGCATGTCATCCATGATGGCGTTGAAGAATTCGCGATTCTGGTTGGCGCGCAGCAGTGAATAGCCGAACATGCCAGGCGTGAGCGGCGTGGCACCTACACCTTTTTTGTCGGCCCAGCTTTGCGGAGTTTCGAGAAAGTTGTACCACTCGAATTCCATGCCGGTCATGACCTGGAACCCCATCTTCTCTGCGCGCTTCAGGACTTTCTTCAGCGTCTGGCGCGGGCACAGCGGGTGGGGCGTGCCATCAGCATTCACAAACTCACCCAGGAAGAATGGCACACCGTCGTCCCAGGGCACGTGGCGTGCGGTGTTCAGGTCCAACCGCGCCAGTGCATCCGGAAAGCCGTGCTGCCAACCCGTCACCGTGGTGTTGTCGTAGCAGTTGTCCATCATGTCCCAGCCAAGGACCACATCACAGAAACCGAAGCCACCCGCGGGGTAGGGCTCGGCAGCGCCCAGAAACTTGTCGCGGTGCAAATACTTGCCACGAAGCACCCCGTCGATGTCGGTCACCGCAACCTTGACCTTGGGTGCACCAGACTGGCGCAGTGCTGCTACGGCGGCATGCTCTTTCGGGCCTGCCGAGGGTTTGCGCACTGTGGTGGGCGCTTGCTTGCGTGATGCCATCGATGCCTCTCCGTATGGGTTGTCTCTCACTTGTGCATTCATTCTGCGGAGCGGGTCCGCTTGGGGCTATCCCATTTCGGCACCCCGGCGATGCTCTCCGGGGCTTGGCGTAAACACCTAGCAAACCTGTGGCATGTTTTTTGCAAAATCTTTGGCTTATGTCCCAACATCCCATTTCGGCAACTGCGGCACCTGCAAGCCCCCCGGCAGCGGTGCCCCACGGCTTTGCCAATGCGGTGTTTTCAGACGTGGATGAGCAAGCAGCCGCGCTGACCGGGTGGAACCAGTCGTACCTGCAGCTCTCGGGCGGCGGCTTTCATGGCGCCATCCAGCGCGTGGACTTGGGGCCAGCGCGCCTGTTCATGGAGGGACTGGGGTCCACCGTCTACCAGACCGGCTACCTGCAGTCCGGTGTATTGGCACTGGGCGTGCCCTTGCGTTGCGATGGAAGCAGTGTGTTTTGCGGAACGCCCTCGCACCGTGACGCACTGCACGTGTTCTCAGGACGGTCAGGCTTTGAATTCCGCACCGGCAGTGACCACGTGATGATGGGTATAGAACTGGAACCCGAGCTGGCCAACACCCTCTACCCCTGGGGCAATGGTGCCTTGTCAGGCCAGGAGTCAGGGCTGCTGTCGACAGACCAGCTGGCACTGGACAACCTGCGCCAGGTCATGCTGATGTTGTTTGAGACCGCGCACACAACGCCCGCCCTGTTTGAATTGCCGGCGCTGCGCGCGGGCATGGTCGATACGCTTGTGGAAAAGGTGACGGCGCTGAATATTGCCGCGCCGCTCTCGGAAGCGCCCCACGATGTGCATTGGCACCTGGTACAGCAAACACGCAGCTTGGTGCAAAACCATCTGCAACAGCCCCCCACAGTAGGGGAGCTATGCACCCATCTGGGTGTGAGCAGGCGCACGCTGCAGAACGCGTTTCAGCGCATTCTGGGCATTAGCCCGTTGGCGTATTTGCGGGCCATCCGCCTGGGTGCCGTGCGACAGGCCTTGAAAACCGCGCCGTCAGTCACTGATGCAGCCACCGACCTGGGCTTCTGGCACTTTGGCCACTTTGCCAAAGACTACCAGGCCATGTTTGGCGAGCTGCCCTCGCAAACCCACAAACGCTACGCGCCACAGCTGCAATAGCAAGACCGGTTTAACGGAACTGGTCTGCCTTGTAGTAGCCCGAAGTGACCAGTGTGGCACGCCAGTTGGTCACATCCACGATGACGGGTTTGAGCAGGAACGATGGCACCACTTTTTGCCCGTTGTTGTAGGTCTTCTCGTCATTGATGGTGGGCTTTTTGCCCGACAGGATGGCGTCCACCATGGTGGTCACCACCTGAGCCAACTCGCGGTTGTCCTTGAACACGGTGGAGGTCTGCTCACCCCGGATGATGGAGCGTACCGACGGCATTTCGGCGTCCTGGCCTGTGACCACGGGCAGAGGCTGACCGCCCTGGCCGTAGTTGGCCTTCTTCATGGCCGTGATCAGCTCCATGCTGATGCCGTCGTAGGGGGACAGCAGGGCATCGAGCCGCTGTTTGCTGTAGTGTTTGTCAAGTATCTGTGTCAGGCGCGCGCGCGCCACCGAACCACTCCAGCGCAGCGTGGACACCTTGTCCATCCCCATCTGGCCCGACCCCACCACGAGCTTGCCCTTGTCGATATAGGGCTTGAGCACGGACATGGCGCCGTCATAAAAAAAGAAGGCGTTGTTGTCATCGGCTGAGCCGCCAAACAGCTCAATGGTGAACGGCCCTTTGCCCTTATCCAATCCGAGTTTCTGGATGATGTCGGTACCCTGCAGTACACCTACCTGGAAGTTGTCGAAGGTGGCGTAGTAGTCAACATTGGGCGTGTCACGAATCAGGCGGTCATAGGCAATGACCTTGATCTTGCGCTCTGCCGCTTTTTGCAATACGGGTGCCAACTTAGTGCCATCAATGGCGCCAATGATCAGCACCTTCATATCGCTGCTTTTGACCATCTCCTCAGTTTGTGCAATTTGCGTCGCGATGTCGTCGTTTGCGTACTTGAGATCTGGGCGGTAGCCTCGCTTGTCCAGGTCACGCACCATGGCCAGTCCATCCACCACCCAGCGCTGCGAGGTGACAGTGGGCATGAGGATGCCCACACCGCCCTTGCTGTCGCTTTGCGCCTGGGCCCACGGCAGGGACACCAACAAGACAGTACCAAGAAAGATTCGTCGAATGGTGCGCATGGTGTGGGCCCTAAGAGGTTTATGCCAGGGTGTAAGCCGTCTTCACGGTGGTGAAGAATTCGGCTGCGTATTTGCCTTGCTCGCGAGAGCCATAGCTGGAGCCCTTACGGCCTCCAAATGGCACATGGTAATCGACCCCTGCCGTGGGCAAATTCACCATCACCATGCCGGCCTGGCTGTGGCGTTTGAAGTGGGTGGCGTACTTGAGCGATGTGGTAGCAATGCCTGCGGACAGGCCAAATGGCGTGTCATTGGCAGTGAACAGTGCCTCTTCATAGTCCTTCACGCGAATGACGCTGGCCACGGGGCCAAAAATTTCTTCGCGGTTAATGCGCATGGCAGCAGTGCTGTCCACCAGCAGAGCGGGGGCCATGTAGAAGCCATCCGTCGCGCGTGCCACACGCTCGCCACCAGCCAACAAGGTGGCGCCTTCGGCCTTGCCGATTTCCACATACGACAAGTCTTGCTCCAGCTGTGCCTGCGAAGAAACCGGGCCGATGTCGATACCAGCTTCGAGCGCATCTCCCACCTTGATGGCGGCCATGCGTTTTTGCATGGCTTCGATGAAAGCGGGGTAGATCTTGTCGGTGACGATGAGGCGGCTGGACGCCGTGCAGCGCTGGCCAGTGGAGTAGAAGGCGCTTTGCACGCTGAGTTCGACGGCCACATTCAGGTCGGCATCGTCCAGCACAACTTGTGGGTTCTTGCCGCCCATTTCCAGCTGCACCTTCTTCATATGGCCGGCACAGGTGGCGGCAATGCGCTGGCCCACACCCACCGAGCCCGTGAAGCTGATGGCGGTGATGCCAGGGTGATTGACCAAAGCCTCGCCGATCACGCGGCCCGAGCCCATGACCAGATTGAACACACCGGCAGGAATACCACTGCGGTGGATGATATCGGCCAGCGCCCAAGCGCAACCGGGCACCAGATCCGCTGGCTTGATCACCACACAGTTGCCATAGGCGAGCGCGGGAGCAATCTTCCAAGCGGGAATAGCAATTGGGAAGTTCCAGGGCGTGATGAGGCCGATGACGCCCAAGGGCTCACGGGTTACCTCGACACCGATGCCGGGGCGCACGGAAGGCACGGTTTCACCGGCCAAGCGCAGGCATTCACCCGCGAAGAACTTGAAGATGTTGCCAGCGCGTGCGGCTTCACCAATACCCTCGGCGCGGGTCTTGCCCTCTTCACGGGCCAACAGCGTGCCGAGTTCTTCTTTGCGGGCCAGAATTTCAGAACCGATTTTGTCCAGCGCGTCCGCGCGGGCCTGGATGCCGCTGGTAGACCAAGCAGGAAAGGCTTTTTGGGCAGCAGCCACGGCAGCGTTGAGTTGGGCCACATCGGCCTGGGCGTATTCACCGATCACGTCACCCAGGTTGCTGGGGTTGAGGTTGGGCGCGTAGCTGGTGCCGGCGACCCATTCGCCGTTGATCAGATTGTTATGTTGGGAGATGGTCATGGTGGTGTTCAAAAGTTAAAGGGATGTCCAGGCACCTTGCTGGTTACTGGAGGCCACGGCAGCAGCCACAAAGCGGATGCCTTGCAGGCCATCCGTGGCGTTGGGAAAATGGAGGGACAGCGGATCGGCAGCCTGACCGGAGCGGCGTGCGGCAATCGCGTCGGCGGCGTCGGTGTACAGGTTGGCAAAGGCTTCGTGGAAACCTTCGGGATGGCCCGCCACAATGCGCGAGGCACGCGCCGACAGGGGCAAGGTGCCGGGGCCATTGGGCGTGCGCACCTGGGCAGGAGCGTCCAACGGCTTGAACTGCAGCACTTGCGGATGCTCTTGGTGCCATTCCAGGCTGCCCAATGAACCGCTCACGCGGATGCGCAGGCCGTTTTCCACACCGGCTGCGGCTTGGGTCACCCAGAAGCTGCCGCGCGCGCCATTGGATAGACGCAGCATGGCGCCTGCGTAGTCGTGGGTGATGCGGTCGGGCACGATGCTTCCAACTTCGGCAGCGACCTCGGCCACTTCGAGTCCTGTGATAAAGCGCAAGAGATTGTGCGCATGGGTGCCAATGTCTCCCAGCACCAACGAGGGACCGCCGCGCGCGGGGTCTTCCTTCCATGCCTTGCGGCCCGGGCCGCTCTTGGCGCGACCGCCCTGGACATACTCGACCTGCACGAGGCGGATGTCACCCAGCTGGCCGCCCATCACCATGGCTTTCGCTTGGCGCACCATGGGGTAGCCCGTGTAGTTGTGCGTCAGGCAAAACACCAAGCCGGTGGCCTGCACGCGCGCATGCAGTGCCTCGGCCTCTGCCAGCGTGTTGGTCATGGGTTTGTCGCAGATCACGTCCATGCCGCGTTCCAGCGCCTGCATGGCGAACTGGTAATGGCTGTCATTGGGCGTCATGATGGCAACGACCTCTGCACCATCGGGGCGCTGGGCTTCGGCATCGATCAACGCCTGTCCACTGGGGTAGCAGCGGTCTTGCGGCACGCCAATGCCTTGGCCCGTAATGCGAGAACGTTCGGGGTCCGACGACAACGCGGCAGCCACCAGCTCATAGCGGTCGTCCAGGCGGGCGGCCTGGCGGTGCATGGCGCCGATGAAGGAGCCCGGGCCACCCCCAATAACTGCCAGTCGCAGGCGGCGGCCCAGGAGCTTGAAGACGGTGTTGTCGGACATGCGGGGTTCCTCGGCTTACTTGCCCCAGCGCAGGACCAGGGGGTCTAGCCGCTTGGCGGTTTCAATCAGACCGGCCCGCGTGTCAGGGTGCATGGGCGGGAAGGGGTGGCGGCCCGCTTCGCAGGCAATGACGCCTCCTTCTTTCATCAAGGCTTTGGCGGTCAAGATGCCGCCCTGGCGGTTCTCGTAATTGATCAAAGGCAGCCATTGCTGGTACTGCGCTACAGCCTCCTCACGGCGACCCGCCGCATAGGCATCCACAATCTTGCGGATACCGTCCGGGAAGCCGCCGCCAGTCATGGCGCCGGTGGCGCCGGCGTCCAGATCGGGCATCAGCGTGATGGCTTCTTCGCCATCCCAAGGGCCTTCGATGGCGTTACCACCCACACGAATGAGTTCACGCAGTTTGGACGCCGCACCGGCCGTCTCGATCTTGAAGTAGGACACCTGCTTGATCTCTTGCGCCATGCGAACGAGGAACGGAACCGACAATGGCGTGCCGCTGACGGGCGCGTCCTGAATCATGATGGGGATGTTGATGGCATCCGAGAGCCGCGCGAAGTACTCGTAAATCTGCGCGTCTGGCACGCGAAAGGTGGCGCCGTGGTAGGGCGGCATCACCATCACCATGGCGGCACCCCACTGCTGCGCCTGCAGGCTGCGCGCGATGGTGATCTGGGTGCTGAAGTGAGTAGTGGTCACGATCACCGGCACACGGCCCTTGACGTGCTCCAGAATGGTCTTGGTCAAGGTTTCGCGTTCGGCGTCGGAGAGGACAAACTGTTCCGAGAAGTTGGCAAGGATGCACAGACCGGTCGAGCCGGCGTCGATCATGAAGTCAACGCAGCGTTTTTGGCTCTCCAAGTCCAGGTCACCGCTCTCGGTGAATGTCGTAGGGACGACCGGAAACACGCCCTTGTAGCGGGCATTGGTAGCGGAGTACATGGAGAATCCTTATTTGTTCTTGTTGTAGACGTCGAAGCAGACGGCGGCCAGTAGCACCAGGCCCTTGATAACCTGCTGGTAGTCAATGCCAATGCCCATGATGGACATGCCGTTGTTCATGACGCCCATGATGAAAGCGCCAATCACAGCGCCCAGCACCTTGCCTACACCACCAGAGGCGGAGGCGCCACCGATGAAACAAGCGGCAATCACGTCCAGCTCGAAGCCCAGACCGGCTTTGGGTGTGGCGGTGTTCAGTCGTGCAGCAAAGATCAAACCCGCCAGCGCGGCCAGCACCCCCATGTTGATGAAGGTGTAGAAGGTTAGTCGCTCGGTGCGGATGCCCGAGAGACGTGCGGCTTTCTCATTGCCACCGAGCGCGTAGATGCGGCGACCAATCGTGGTCTTGGAGGCCACAAAGTCGTAGGCCAGCATCAGCAACAGCATGACCACCAGCACATTGGGCAATCCCTTGTAAGTGGACAGCATGTAGCTGAAGGCCACGATCATGCCCACAAACACCAAATTCTTGATGGCAAAAAGGGCCATGGGCTCGTTTTCCATGCCATGCAGGTTGCGGCCGGCACGATCACGCACTTTGGCCACCAGCATTGCCAGTGCAATCAGCAAGCCGATCACGAGGGACGCGATGCGCAGGCTTTCTCCCGAGAAGGGGTCGGGGATAAAGCCGGTGCTCAGCAGTTGGAATTCGGGCGGGAATGGGCCCACAGACGCGCCCTCCAGCACCGCCAGCGCCAAGCCTTTGAAGACCAGCATGCCGGCCAAGGTGACGATGAACGAGGGAATCTTGTAGAAGGCCACCCAGTACCCTTGAGCAGCGCCAATGACGCCTCCCAGCACCAAGCAAACAATGGTGGTAGGCACATAGTGCCAGTTGTAGTTCACCATCAGCACGGCAGCTACCGCACCGATGAACCCGCAGACAGAGCCCACAGACAGATCAATGTGGCCTGCCACAATGACCAGCAGCATGCCCAGCGCCATCACGATGATGTAGCTGTTTTGCAGAATCAGGTTGGTCAGGTTGAGGGGTTGAAACAGGGTGCCATGGGTCATGGCCTGGAAGAACACCATGATGACCACAAGGGCCATGAGCAAACCATATTCGCGCAAGTTGTTTTTCAGGAAGGCCGCGCCGCCAGTGGTCTTCGGGGTTGCGCCTGTATTGGGGGTTGCCATGTCAATTCACTCCTGATGTCACGATAGATCGCATAATTTTTTCCTGGGTAGCTTCGGCGGCGGAAAACTCCGCCACGAACGCACCCTCGTTGAGGACACAGATTCGGTCACACATGCCCAGCAGCTCCGGCATTTCGCTGGAAATCATCAGCACGCATTTGCCCTCGGCAGCCAGCTGGGCAATGATGGTGTAGATCTCGTACTTGGCGCCCACATCAATGCCACGCGTGGGCTCATCGAGGATCAGCACCTCAGGTTCGGAGAACAGCCATTTGCTGAGCACCACCTTCTGCTGGTTGCCGCCCGACAGGTTGACGGTGCGGGCAAACACATTGGGGCTGCGTATATTGAGTTTCTTGCGGAAGTCCTGGGCCACACCGAACTCGCGCCCCTCGTTCACGACCGAATGTTTGGCCACAGCCGGCAAGTTGGCCAGGGTGGTGTTCCAGGCAATGGTTTCATCCAACACCAAGCCATAGCCCTTGCGGTCTTCGGTGACGTAGGCAATGCCTTGGTTGATGGCTTTTTGCACGGTGCTGGTATCCACCTCTTTGCCATGCAAGAGCACCTGGCCACTGATGTTCTGACCATAAGTGCGGCCGAAGATGCTCATGGCCAGCTCGGTACGGCCCGCGCCCATCAGACCGGCGATGCCGACGATCTCGCCGCGCTTGACGTGCAAGTCCACGCCCTTGATGACACGGCGATCCGCGTGCTCACCATGGTGCACGGTCCAGTTCTTGACCTCGAACACCTTCTCGCCGATGTTGGGAGTACGCCGCGGATAGCGATCGGCCATCTCACGGCCCACCATGTTGCGGATGATGATGTCCTCGTTGGCCGGGCCTTCGCTGCAATCCAGCGTGGCCACACTGGCGCCATCGCGCAATACGGTGATGGCGTCGGCCACCTTGGAAATTTCATTGAGCTTGTGCGAAATCAGGATGCAGGCAATGCCCTGGCGTTTGAGCTCCAGCAACAGTTCCAGCAAGGCATCGCTGTCTTTCTCGTTCAGACTGGCTGTAGGCTCGTCCAGAATCAGCAGCTTGACTTCTTTAGACAAGGCCTTTGCAATCTCGATGAGTTGCTGTTTGCCCACACCGAGATTGGTGATCAGTGTGTTGGGGGACTCTTTGAGTCCGACCTTTTGCAGAAGCGCTTGGGTCTTGACGTACGAGGTGTTCCAGTCGATCACGCCCGCCTTGGCCTGCTCATTGCCCAGAAAAATGTTCTCGGTAATCGAGAGCAGAGGCACCAGGGCCAGTTCCTGGTGAATGATGATGATGCCCACGGATTCGCTGTCGTGGATGCCCTTGAACTTGCATTCCTGCCCTTGGTAGTAAATCTCGCCTTCGTATTCACCATAGGGGTAGACACCGCTGAGTACCTTCATCAGCGTGGACTTGCCAGCGCCATTTTCTCCAACGATGGCGTGGATCTGACCTGGCAGCACTGTGAGATTCACATTGCTGAGCGCCGTCACGCCATGGAATGTTTTGCGCATCCCACGCATTTCTAGTATTGGTTCGACCATGTTGCCTCAACTATCGTTCTCTTGAACCCGAAAGAATGTAAAAAGCCCTGTGCTTTGGGGCACAGGGCCTCTTTCGCTTATTGCCGAGGTTACTTCAGTTGCTCTTCCTTGATGTAACCGCTGCCGACCAACACCTGCTTGTAGTTGGACAAATCAACCGCCACAGGCTTCAGCAGGTAGGAAGGAACGACCTTGACCTTGTTGTTGTAGGTCTTGGTGTCGTTGATTTCAGGCTGCTTGCCGCTCATCACAGCGTCGACCATGTTGGCAGTGACCTTGGCCAGTTCGCGGGTGTCTTTGAAGATGGTGGAGTACTGTTCCTTGCGGATGATGGACTTCACGGAAGGCACTTCAGCGTCTTGACCGCTCACGAAAGGCATGGGTTGTGCAGCAGTGCCGTAGCCCACACCCTTCAGTGCGGACAGGATACCGATGGACAGGCCGTCATACGGAGACAGAACTGCGTTCACTTTGTCCTTGCCGTAGTAGGCGCTCAACAAATTTTCCATACGGGCTTGGGCCACTTGACCATCCCAACGCAGGGTTGCCACTTTTTGCATGCCGGTTTGCTTGCTTTGAACGACCAGCTTGCCGGACTTGATGTAGGGGTCCAGCACGGACATGGCGCCGTCGTAGAAGAAGAACGCGTTGTTGTCGTCAGCAGAGCCACCGAACAATTCGATGTTGAAAGGACCCTTGCCTTCTTTCAGACCCAGGGCTTTTTCCAGAGATTGGGCTTGCAACACGCCAACTTGGAAGTTGTCGAAAGTCGCGTAGTAGTCCACGTTCTTGGAACCCACGATCAGGCGGTCATAGGAGATGACCTTGATGCCCTTGTCAGCGGCTTTTTGCAGCACGTTGGTCAGGGTGGTGCCGTCGATCGCAGCAATCACCAACACCTTCACACCCTTGGTGATCATGTTTTCGATCTGTGCCAACTGGTTAGGGATGTCGTCTTCTGCGTATTGCAGGTCGGCCTTGTAGCCTTTGGCAGCCAAAGCGGCGACCATGCTGTTGCCGTCGCTGATCCAACGGGTAGAGCTCTTGGTAGGCATTGCCACGCCAACCAGACCTTTGTCTTGGGCGTTGGCCACGGTGCTACCAAATGCCAGGCCGAGGGCCAAGCTGGCGACCAGCGCCTTCAAAGTCGTTCTACGTGCATTCATGGGTTGTCTCCTGTTTAATGAACTTCAATCACACTAAGGTCTTTGCCGGGGTCGGCGCAGGCTTTGAATGATAAGGATGTGAGCGATTAATTTCTAATATAGTTTGTTGCGAATTTGATATTCAATTACAGATTGGTAATAACCCTAATATGACTAACTACACCCATTGGTTTCTTCGCGCAAGGCTGAAAACCCGACAACTTTTGTTGCTGGTCGCCTTGTCCGAGGAGGGCAACATCCACCGGGCGGCACAAGTGCTCAACATGACGCAGCCCGCGGCGTCCAAATTGCTCAAGGACCTGGAGGATGTGCTGGGCGTGTCGCTGTTTGAGCGCCTGCCACGCGGCATGCGCCCCACTTGGTACGGCGACACCATGATTCGCCATGCCCGTGCAGCGCTGGCCAGCCTGAACCAGGCGCACGAGGAACTGCAAGCGGCCAAAAATGGGCAGTTCGGGCAGGTCAACCTGGGCTCCATCACGGCGCCGGGTCTGGCACTGCTGCCGCCCACTGTGGCCGCGGTCAAACAGGCCCACCCCAATCTGCACATCACCATCCAGATCGAGCCCAGCAACGTGCTGATCGAGCGCCTGAACCGGGGTACGCTGGACATTTTGGTCGGGCGACTCTCCCCGGAGCACGACAAGGCTGCCTTGCGTTATGAAGAAGTGAGCGATGAACCTATATGCGCCGTGGCCCGCCCGGGTCATCCGCTACTAACGGCCATCAAGCCAAGTCTGGAGGATGTGTTCCAGTACGGCTGGATCGTGCCGCCCAACGGCAGCATGCTGCGCCATCGCTTTGATTTAATGATCCAGGAGTTGGGCCTGCAGCAGCCTTCCAACAGCGTGGAAACCAGCGCCATGCTGTTCATCAGCAAGATGATGCAGCAAAGCGACATGGTGAGCGTAATGGCGGTGGACGTGGCGCGGTATTACTCCAACCACGGGCTGATGTCCATCCTGCCCGTGGCGCTGCCGTGCGAACTGGAACCCTTTGGCTTCATCACCCGCCGCGACCGCCTGCTCTCCCCCGCTGGTGAGGTGGTGCTGCGCGCCCTCAAGGCCTCCGCCATGACGGTCTACGGCAAGGAATTTGCCGCGACCGAGCCGGCTTAAGCCCAGCCGGCGTCCACCTTGAACTCTTGTGCGGTGCACATGGCGCCGTCGTCCGACGCCAGGAACAGCACCATGCGAGCCACATCGGAGGGCTTGAGCTTGTCGGGCAGGCATTGGTTGCGCTGGATTTCCGCCTCGCCAGCCGCATCCAGCCACATGGTGATCTGGCGCTCGGTCATCACCCAGCCCGGCGACACGGTGTTGATACGGATGCGGTCCGCCCCTAGGCTGTCAGCCAGGCCACGGGTCAGGCCATTCACGGACGATTTGGCCACCGCGTAGCAGGGATAGCCGCTGCCTTTGGTCTGCCAGCCTGTGGAGCCGAGGTTGATCACCGAACCTCCACCCAAGCGCCGCATGCCGGGCACAATGGCCTGGATGGCAAAGAATGCAGGGCGCTGGTTCACGGCCATGCGCTCATCCCAGTATTCCGGAGTAACAGATTCCAACGTGTGGCGGTCATCGCGGGCCACGTTGTTAACCAAGGTTGAAAAGTCCCCTAGTGCCCCCTGAGCCTGTGCAATCGCTTGCTGCAACGCAGCAACGTCGCGCACATCGCAGGTCTGCCACCACACAGTACCGCCTTGGGCGGTCAATTGCGCGGCCAAAGCCGCGCTTTCCGTCGCCGCCACGTCCACAAACGCCACCCGAGCGCCCTGCTCGACAAAGGCGCTGACCATGGCCGCGCCAATCCCGGTGCCCCCCCCTGTGATGAACACGTTTTTGCCACGCAAACTGGTGTACTGGGCCAACTGTGAAACGACCGACATGCTTTTTCCTTATAAACATTGCAAATTAGATATATGAATCGCTACGAAATTCATTTTCTATTATCACTGTGCATTGTTACCATGCCTGTTGTCAAGAACCGGAGGCCCTCCTCCACCCAAAAACGAGGCATACATCCATGGACTCCCCTAAGCCCCCATTCCGCCGCAGCCAAGCCTGGTTCGGCCGCCAGGACCGCGATGGTTTTGTTCACCGCAGCTGGCTCAAAAACCAAGGCTACCCCCACGACCTGCTGGACGGGCGTCCCGTCATCGGCATCTGCAACACCTGGAGCGAGCTGACACCCTGCAACGGCCACTTCCGTGAGCTGGCCGAGTTCGTCAAGCGCGGTGTGTACGAAGCCGGCGGTTTCCCGCTCGAATTTCCCGTCATGTCGCTGGGCGAAACCCAGCTGCGCCCCACGGCCATGCTGTTTCGCAACCTTGCATCGATGGATGTGGAAGAAAGCATCCGTGGTAACCCCATCGACGGCGTTGTGCTACTCATGGGCTGCGACAAGACCACCCCCTCCTTGATGATGGGCGCAGCCAGCTGCGACCTGCCCACCATCGGCCTGTCCGGTGGCCCCATGCTCAACGGCAAGTTCCGCGGCAAGGACGTCGGCTCCGGCACCGGCGTGTGGCAAATGTCTGAAATGGTGCGCGCGGGTGAAATGACCATGCAGGAGTTTTCCTCCTGCGAGAGCGACATGCACCGCTCCAGTGGCACTTGCATGACCATGGGCACCGCCTCCACCATGGCCAGCATGGTAGAAGCCTTGGGCATGGCCTTCCCGGAAAACGCGGCCATTCCTGCGGCCGACACACGCCGCAAGCGCCTGGCCCAACTGACAGGCCGCCGCATTGTGGAAATGGTCAAGCAAGACATCAAGATGTCGCAGATCATGACGCGCAAAGCCTTCGAGAACGCCATTCGTACCAACGCGGCCATCGGCGGCTCCACCAATGCGGTGATTCACCTCTTGGCCATCGCCGGCCGCCTAGGCGTAGACCTGAAGCTGGAAGACTTTGACAAGCTGGGTTCGGAAGTGAACAACATCCTGAACCTGCAACCCTCGGGCAAGTACCTGATGGAAGACTTTTGCTACGCCGGGGGCCTGCCCGCGGTGATGCGCGAGATCCTGCCCATGCTGCACAGCGACTGCCTGACGGTGAACGGCAAAACCGTCCGCGAGAACGTGGAAAACGCGCCTTGCTACAACCGCGAAGTCATCAAAACCGTGGAAGAGCCCTTCATGCCCGCGGCCGGCATTGCCGTAGTGCGTGGCAATCTGGCCCCCAACGGCGCCGTCATCAAGCCGTCTGCCGCCTCCAAGCACCTGCTACACCACCGCGGCCCGGCTGTGGTATTCGAGTCGATTGAAGAGTTCCACGCCAAGATTGACGATCCGGATCTGGACATCGACGAAAACAGCGTGATGGTGCTGAAGAACTGTGGTCCCCGCGGCTACCCCGGCATGGCCGAAGTGGGCAATATGCCCCTGCCGCCCAAGGTGCTGAAGAAAGGCATTACCGACATGGTGCGCATCTCGGACGCGCGCATGAGCGGCACCGCCTATGGCACTACCGTGCTGCACACCAGCCCCGAAGCCGCCGCCGGTGGCCCTCTGGCAGTGGTGCAAAACGGCGACATGATTGAACTTAATGTAGCTGAGCGCAAGTTGCACCTGGAGATTTCGGACGAAGAACTGGCGCGCCGCCTGGCCGCCTGGCAAGCGCCTGAAAAGCCAAAGCGCGGCTGGTACAAGCTGTACGTGGAAACCGTGCAGCAGGCCCACCTGGGCGCCGACCTCGACTTTTTGGTCGGTGGCAGTGGAGCTGGGGTGCCGCGCGACTCTCACTGATGTCCGCGTTAGCCATGGCGGTCTCTCCCCCCTGTCCACTGCCCGTGGTACGGGGGGAGGCGCACAGTGTCTGGAGCGCACAAGCCCTCCTGGGCGAAGGGACCGTTTGGTCGGTACGCGAGCAGGCCCTGTACTGGGTGGACATTCTGGGCCACCAATTGCACCGATTCAGCCCAGCGCACAAAGTGCGCGACAGCTGGGAATTTGCAGAAGAAATTACGGCAGTCGCCGAGCGTGCCAATGGGCCTGGCCTGTTGGTCACGCTGCGGCGTGACCTCGCGTTTTTTGACACCGATACCGGGCGCCTGGAGCGCCTGCATCAGCCGGAACCCGCCCAACCCGGCAACCGCTTCAACGACGGCAAATGCGACGCCAAGGGGCGATTTTGGGTGGGCACCATGGACGCGGCGTGCCAGACCCCCAGCGGCGCTTGGTACCGCTACCTGGGTGGCTCACAATGCACGCGCATGCAGACGGGCATCAGTGTCACCAACGGTCCCACCTGGTCACTGGACCAGCGCACACTGTACGCAAACGACACCGTTCGGGGACGCGTCGTGGCCTACCCGTTTG
This sequence comes from Rhodoferax sp. GW821-FHT09E07, assembly GCF_059416145.1. Taxonomy (NCBI): domain Bacteria; kingdom Pseudomonadati; phylum Pseudomonadota; class Betaproteobacteria; order Burkholderiales; family Comamonadaceae; genus Rhodoferax; species Rhodoferax sp. GW821-FHT09E07. Next base: position 366,474 of record NZ_JBWKOP010000007.1, read on the forward strand.
ACCCGGTTTCGGGAGCACTGGGGGCCGGGACCGTCTGGCTGCAAATGGGCCCGGAGGACGGACTGCCGGATGGCATGACCACTGACGCCACGGGGCGCATCTGGATCGCCCATTGGGGAGGCGCGTGCGTCACCTGCCATGACCCGGACACCGCGCAGGAATTGTTGCGCATTCCGCTGCCCGCAAGCCAGATCACCAACTGCGCATTTGGTGGCAAGGACTTGAAAACCCTGTTTATTTCCAGCGCTTGCACGGGGCTGACCGAGTCACAATTGCTCCATCAACCGTTGGCAGGCGCACTTTTTTCTGTGGAGGTTGATAGCCCTGGATTGCCAGCGCACCTGTTTGCGGGTTAAATGAAGTTGCCCTATTAAAAATACGAGGAGACGCGGGCTATGGAATTCAAGAATCTCAAGATCTCAACACGCTTGATCAGCGCAATGGGTTTATTGACAGCATTGCTGGTGGGAGTGGTGGTCGTTGCCATCCTGCAAATGCAAGCGATGCGTGGGAACACGCAAGACATCACGGGCAACTGGCTGCCGAGCATTGAAGTGGTGGGTAGCCTGCAGTCCGCCATTGCAGAACTGCGAGCCCTTGAAAGCCAGCACGTGCAAAACAGCGATGAGACCGCGATGGAGCGCATCGACAAGGTCATGGTAGAGGCGCTGGCTTCGATTGAAAAAGTGCGGAGCGAATACACCAAGTACATTGACAGCCCCGAAGAAAAGGCGCTCTACACTAGCTTCGAAGCTGATTGGAAAAAATACCTGGAACAGCATGCACAGCTGGTGGACATGTCTACCAAGCGCGACAAGTTCCCGGCACGCAAGATGCTCGAGAACGAGTCCAAGGCCACTTACGATAGCCTCAAAGCCACCGTCAAGAAGCTCACCGACCTGAACCATAACGGGGCGGTGACCGCAAGCAACAACAGCGACAGCAGCTTCACCACTGCGCGCAGCGTCATGCTTGTGGCACTGCTGGTCGCCGTGGTCGCCGCGGCCGCCGCGGCACTATGGCTGATCCGTTCCATCACGAGCCCTATCAACACCGTGGTGAACGTGGCCAGCCGGATTGCCGAGGGTGATTTGTCACAAGCCATCCATGTGCACTCCACCAATGAAACCGGGCAGCTGCTGATGGCGCTGGAGCGCATGCAGACGAACCTGGCCAGTGTGGTGGGACAAGTCCGCCAAGGCTCTGAATCGGTCGCCACGGCCAGCGCCGAGATCGCCCAAGGCAACCATGATCTGAGTGCCCGCACTGAACAACAAGCCAG
>NZ_JBWKOP010000008.1:0-341835 GCF_059416145.1 Rhodoferax sp. GW821-FHT09E07
ATGACCTGTCTCCTGTAGAGTTCGAGAAGCAATATTTCCTGAGACTCAGGTCTGTCTAGGAAACCCGGGGCGATTCATACGGTAATGGTTTGCTGAAGTAATAGCCCTGCATCTCATCGCAATCGTGTGCCAGCAAAAAATCCAGTTGCGCACGTGTTTCCACACCTTCCGCAATGACCTTCATTCCCAAGGTATGCGCCATGTCAATAATGGTTCGAACAATGGCGCAATCATTCAAATCGTCTGGCAAGTCAGCCACAAAGGAACGGCCTATCTTGAGATAGTCCAGCGGAAAGGTCTTGAGGTAACTGAGCGACGAATAACCCGTTCCAAAATCATCAATGGAGAGGCGGACTCCAATCTCCCTCAATGCCTCCAGCGCTTGTAAAACCCGCGCAGTATCGTGCACTAGCATGCTCTCGGTCAGCTCAAGTTCGAGCAAGTGGGCTGGCAAGCCCGTTTCCTCCAGTACGCGAACGACCAGCTTGAAGATGTCGGTGTCCCGCAGTTGGCGAACGGATAGATTGACCGCCACGTTGACTGCGAGATGGCCCTCATCCTGCCACTGCCGTGCCTGGTGGCACGCCTCCAACAACACCCACTCCCCTATGGGCAGAATCATGCCATTGCGTTCAGCTATGGGGATGAAATCGGTGGGGGATATCGGACCCGCATCCTGCGCACACCAGCGGATCAGCGCTTCAACCCCGGTCACTTTCCCATTGGCCAGCGACACGCGTGGCTGGAAATGCAAGGTGAACTCAGACTTTTTGAGCGCACTGCGCAACCGGCTACTGAGGTCAACGCGCCCTTGTATGGCTGAATCCATTTCGGGGGTGAACCACTGGGCTCGATTTCTTCCAGCGTCTTTCGCTCGGTACATAGCGGCCTCAGCGTTACGCAGTAGCGCATTGCCATCCCCCTGATTGAAGGAATAGATCGCGACGCCAATGCTGCAACTCACAATGATTTCGTGGCCTTCAATGACACGTGGTCGAGCAACTTCGCTCAACAAAGCTTTCACCCGCTGGCCGATTGCCGGCTGGCTACCGCCGTCCCCGATCAGCACAGAGAATCCATCAGCCCCCATCCGAGCCGCAGTGTCAGATGTGTCCATTGAGGACATTAGCTGCCAGGCCACGGCTTTGAGCACCTCATCCCCAATGGCGTGCCCCAATGTGTCGTTGATATCCTTGAAGTTGTCGAGATCAATGAACAAAATGCCCAGCACCTGGTCGCGGCACAGCGCAATAGCCCGCTCCAGTTGCTCACAGAAGAATCTGCGGTTTGGCAAGGCAGTCAAAGCATCGTAGCTGGCCTGAAACAGCATCTGCGATTCGTATTGCCGCAGGTCCGTTGCATCACGTAACACAAGGAAAATACCATGCACATCACCCGTCGCGTCACAAAATTGAGTCGCATTGCAAACAATGTCCGTCACGCCACCACTTGTATTTACGACTTTCCAAGCGTTATCGCGCACTTCCCGCTCCAGCAATATTCGCTGAAGAATCAGCAGAACCAGTTCAGGCTGAGAAAAATAAAGAACAAACTCGCTGCCCAGCAGCTGGGCACACGAAACCCCTGTCATCTTGGCCATGGCTGCGTTAGCTTCAATAATCGTGCCACGCAGATCAACAACGACCAAAGGGTCCGAACTGAACTCGAACACATCCGTAAACAAACGTCCTCTGGCTGACATGTCGGCCCAAGCGGACTGCGTGAGCGAGCGGCCCATTAGCGCCTACCCTGCAGCGCCCGAAGAATCTCCGCGGGGATGTCATACAACGGCAACACCCGATCCACAGCCCCGAGTTTCACAGCCTCCTTGGGCATGCCATACACCACGCAGGTCTCTTCATCCTGGGCCAGCGTATGGGCGCCAGTGTCATGCAGCTCCCTCAACCCACGCGCACCATCATCCCCCATGCCGGTCATGATGATGCCCAGTGCATTGCGTCCCGCGCACTTGGCCACGGAACGAAACAGCACGTCAACCGAGGGACGGTGGCGGCTCACCGGCGGGCCATCGACAATCTCCACATGATACTGGGCGCCACTGCGCTTGAGCAGCATGTGGCGTCCCCCAGGGGCAATCAGCGCCCGCCCAGGCATGACGCGATCGCCATTTTTTGCTTCACGCACTTCGAGCTTGCACAAGCTGTCAAGCCGGTTAGCAAAGGCCTCTGTGAATTTTTCCGGCATATGCTGAACGATCACAAGACCTGGGCACACGCGAGGCAGCGAGGTGAGCACAGCTTCGAGCGCCTGGGTGCCTCCGGTGGAGGTTCCAATTGCCACCACCCGATCTGTGGTCTCTGCCATGGCGTGGGTGGATGCGGACAGCACCGCGTCAGCCGACAGCTTGGGCGGCACGGTGTGCTGCGCACCGGCCGGGACCAAACGGCGCACATTGGCGCGCGCTGCTGCCTTGACCGCGCTGATCAAATCATTGGAGGTGTCATGCAGGAACTGTTTGAGGCCCAGTGTGGGCTTGGTGACGATGCTGACCGCCCCGGCCGCCAGCGCCTGCATGGTGGTAGTCGCGCCCTTTTCGGTCAGCGTAGAGCAAATCACCACGGGCGTGGGACTCTCGGCCATGAGTTTTTTTAGAAAGGTGATTCCGTCCATGCGCGGCATCTCCACATCCAGCACAATCACATCCGGCCATTGAATGCGCATACGCTCCATGGCAAACACGGGGTCGGACGCAGCCCCAATCACTTCGATTCCCGGGTCCTCACCCAGAGTTGCCGTGAGCACCTGGCGTACCACGGCGGAATCATCGACGATCAACACCTTCACTGCGCGCATAGCACGCCTTTTGAAATGTCGCCAAGCACCGGTGGTTCGTGGCGCATCCAAACGCGACCATTCCACAAGTCAAACATCAGGTTGCGATTCCCTGCTCCCCCTAAGTGTTCGGCGTGTATCAAAAAGCCATGGCGCTTCATTAACGCGCGCGCCATCTCCACATTTTTTTTGCCTACATGATCAACGCCAACAGTTTGATGTGCAGAGAATATATGCCCGCCACCAAAAAGCTTGGCCTGGTATTCCATAGGTGTGGTGCAGGCTTCGCGTATCTCGCGCAACATTAACTCCATGGCTTCATCGGCACAGTGGCATGCGGTCTTTCACGCAGAATGCGTGGCAACATGTAATGACACATGCCACCGGCCAGGGCGCCACATCGTGATGACCACGCAAAAGCCCAACAAGGTTCGTATGCGTGTATCGCGTACCCCAAAAAAGACACCGCCCGGCTGCAGAAAAATGTCAACAGTGTTTGCCGGTTTGTGCATCAGTCGGGCTTTCTGTATATCGCCGGCGCAACGGGTTTAACCTCGACTGTGATCCCATTGAGCGTCTCCGAGTGCCCCACCAAGAAATAGCCACCAGGACGAAGCAAGGGCAACAGATTTTTCATCACTTTTTGCTTAGTTTCCTGATCAAAATAAATCATCACGTTGCGCAGAAATATCACATTGAACTCACCGAGCTTCGCGGGCACATCCGTCAGGTTGTGTTGCAAGAAACGTACACGTTCACGCAAGGTTTTATCAATTAACAAGGTACCGTCGTATTCGCCAACCCCCTTGAGACAATGGCGGCTTAGGTATGGCCTGGGGATCTCAGGCAAACGCTCCAGACTGAACAGACCATTGCGCGCCTTGTCCAGAATACGGGTGCTGATGTCAGACGCCACCACCTCCCAGGGCTGGTTTCCCAGCAACTCGTCGAGAACCATGGCAATGCTGTAGGGCTCCTCACCACTGGAGCACGCCGCGCTCCACACACGAAAACTCATGCCCTTGGGGCGTTCGGGAATGATGCGCTGGCGCAAAAAATCAAAGTGCTTGGGTTCACGAAAGAAGTGCGTCTCGTTGGTGGTCAACATGTCCACCGCCATCTGCAATTCGTCCTTTCCCTGGGGTGAATTGATCAACCGGAAGTAGTCGGCGTAGCTGCCTAGGTTGTGGTGTTTCAGTCGCTTGGCTAGGCGACTGGAAACCAGCGGTTTCTTGGTCGGGGCCATGCTGATGCCGGCAATACGGTACATCATGTCACTGAACTGCGCGAACTCCCTATCCTGCAAGACCACTACACCTGCCAGCACACCATTGTTGTGACGGGGCACGGACTTATATTTTTCTGCCGACACCGACATTGATTTTCCCCACTGTCAAAATCCGTTCGCCTTAAAACGAAGAACAGTGGAAGAAGAATGGCCCAGATTGGAGATGCCGCCTATCAGGCAATCTTGTTTGTTCTGTAGGGATTCAGCAATCGCATATAAGGATTTCCTTACCCGGGAATCGACAACTTTTCTTATTTCCAATTGCACAATCCCGCTCCGCAACGGCAATAATCCGGTAGGGCAATGGCACACGACCTAAATAGCAGGGTTTTCAGGCCTGTCGCTGCCTTGGCACGAGCCCGTTAAAAGCACCTGAACTCCACCACCAAGATAGCCAAAACGACCCCACCATGGAAAGCCCTCCTAACGCCCAGGTACCGGTGTCAACCATTTTGGACGAGAACCGGGAATTGGTCGAAAGAGACCTTGCCCGACGCTTGGGCAAGCAAGAGATGGCATCCGGTTTGTTTTCATTTCTCGGATACGGGCCGCAGGCACTGTTTTTGAAGGATGTGATCCGCCACGATTTTCTTTTGACATGGCTGGCGGTGCTTGTGTCAGCGGAAATGACCAATGCGACGATCAGTTTCTTCCTGCAAAAATCGTTCGAACAACCCACCCAACGCCGGCGCCTCACAGGATTTCTCATGGTCAGCCAGGCAATCAGTGGCAGCGTCTGGGGAAGTGTCATCCTGCTTCCCGGTTTGACAGATGCCCCCATTACCTTGGCTCTGCAGCTGGTTGCCATCGGAATCGTTGCCATTGCGTCCACACAGGCGCTCGCCGCGCACCGGGGCTGTCTGGCCATATTCACCTCTGGGATGCTCGCGTCGACGATCCTGTCGGGCCTTTTCGGCACAACCGTCCCCCTTCCCTTTGGCATCATGGCCATCGGTCTCCTCATCATGTGCCAGCTGTATGGCTGGACAACACGCAAGCTGATGATCGACACAATCGTGGCGGAGCTGAACATCCGCAAGGCCAAGGATGCAGCAGAAACCGCCAACAGCGCCAAAAGCGTCTTCCTTTCCAACATGAGCCACGAGTTGCGCACGCCACTCAACGCCATCCTCGGCTATACGCAAATACTGTCCCGGGAAGACAACATGACCGGGCAGCAGCGCAGGCAGCTCGGAGTCATGCACGCCAGCGGCGAGCACCTGCTGACCCTGATTGGCGACATACTGGACCTCAGCAAGATCGAAGCGCAGAAGATGGAGATCACCCCTGCGCCCTTTTTACTGGACAAGCTGCTGGAGCAGGTCATCGACATTACGCGCCCCCGGGCGATCCAGAAAGGCCTAGGCCTGCGCTTTGAGGCGGACCCGTCACTTCCACCCTGGGTGCAGGGCGATGAGATCCGGGTCCGGCAAATCTTGCTCAACCTCATGGCCAACGCGGTCAAATTCACCGGCGTCGGCAACGTCACACTGCGCGCCAGCTATGTAGCGGACAAAGGCGGTACGCTAGTGTGTGAAGTGACGGATACGGGCATAGGCATACCCGAGAACAAGTTGGAGACGATCTTCGAACCCTTCACGCAACTGGCTCCCGAAGCACAGCGACGGGAAGGCGCGGGCTTGGGTCTGACGATATGCCGCCGATTGGCCACACTGATGGGCGGAAACGTTACGGCCACCAGTCACCTTGGCTTGGGCAGCGTATTTCGCTTCCATGCATCGCTGCCCGCTGCCCTTGCTGGCGAAACGGTCAGCGCACCGCTGCAGAAAAAAATCTCCGGCTATCTTGGGGCACGCAAACATGTGCTGGTGGTGGACGACAACCCGATCAATGTAGTGCTGCTGGCGGATATCCTCGTACCCCTGGGTTTCGAGGTGAGAATGGCAAGCTCGGGCAGAGAAGCAATACGCCTTGCCCAGGAATCACCCCCCGACCTCTTTTTGCTGGACTTGGTCATGCCGGACCTAGATGGCATCGAAACTGCCGGCGAACTGCGGAGCCACACAAAGTTCGATGCCATGCGTATCATTGGAGTATCGGCGACGGTCACTGACGGCGAGCGCAAACAGGCATTTGCCGAGGCTTGTGATGCCTTTCTCGGCAAACCCGTGCAGTTGGACGCCTTGCTGAAAATTATCGGCAACTTGCTCGGTCTCGAATGGCAGATGGCCGATCAGGCCGCACCGAACCAACCTGCAGAAAAACTCACTCCGGACATGCTGATCGCTTTGACGCCCGATGTCCGCAAAGATCTTGGCGATGCCGCATTGGCTCTCGACGGCGAGCGCATTGCCGCCCTTGTCCACCATATAGAGACCTTTGACCCCGCCTTGGCCCGAACCTTGTCCGACCTCGTCGAGCGTTTCGATTACCAATCGATACTGAACGCACTCGGCGAAGAGCACATCTAAGCAAAGAAACACCGTGCCGAGCAAAGGGAGCATTCTCGCGATTGACGACACCGAAGCGTCGCTGAAGGTTCTCTCCGATCTCTTGAAGGAGGCAGGCTACTCGGTCCGTTCGGCGATCAACGGGGAACTGGCCTTGCGCTCGGCTGCCCATCAGGCGCCCGACCTCGTATTGCTCGACATCCGCATGCCGGACATGGACGGATTCGAAGTTTGCCGGCAACTCAGGGCACAACCAGAAACGCGGGATGTTCCGGTTATCTTCTTCAGTGCTTTGACTGAGACCGCCGACAAGATCCGCGGATTCGAGCTCGGTGCGGTTGACTACGTCACCAAGCCCTACCGCCGCGAAGAACTGCTGGCCCGCATCGCGACGCATGTCAATCTGCGACGAAGTCAGTTGCAGGTCACAATCCAGAATGAGGAATTGCGACACTATCGGGCAGAATTGGAAGAGTTGGTGGCCCGGCGTACCGCCGAACTGCAGGAAAGCAACCGGCAACTGAGCCTGGTGAGTTTCGCCCTTGACCAGGTCCGCGAAGCGGCCTACTTGATGGACGGAAAAGGCCGTTTCTTCTACGTCAACCAGGAAGCTTGCCGTGCACATGGCTACGGCGCCGAGGAATTGTGTCGCATGGATCTGACAGCGATTGATCCCGACTTTTCACCGGAAATGATTGACTCAGTCACGGCACTTATCTTGGCCGAAGGCTCCATTACCTTCGAGACCAGACACCGCCGACGCGACGGCACGATTTATCCTGTTGAAATCACCGCCAGCGCCATCCGCTTCGAAGGTCGTGACCTGTCACTTTCTCTTGCCCGCGATATCAGCGAACGCAAAGACGCTGAACGGCGTTTGCGTGAGTCCTACAGCCAGCTTCGGGAACTGAGTTCCCGCCGCGAATCCGACCGAGAACAGGAGCGCAAGCGCATTGCCCATGAACTGCATGATGAACTTGGCCAGCACTTGACCGCCTTGCACCTCGGGCTCAGCACGATTCTGTACCACATGGGAAAGGACAATCCCTGGCTGGCCGAGCGCCTAGAAGTGCTGACCGCTAACGCGCACGGAACCATCCAGGTGGTGCGCAATGTTGCTGCTTCGCTTCGCCCGCCAGTGCTCGACATGGGCATCGGGGAGGCATTGGACAGCCTGGTCGAACAATTCCGAACGACGACAGGACTGGTCTGCAATGTCACCCTGCCCAAGCCGTTCCGCTCGTTGACCAAAGAGGCATTGATCGCAATGTACCGCGTCGTGCAAGAAGCTCTGACCAACGTTGCCCGCCATGCGCAAGCTACCACCGTAGACATTACCGTCGGGCAGGACAACTCTCAGTGCTGTCTCGAAATATGTGATGACGGCCACGGATTTGATCCGTCGGTGAACCGGGGTAAGTCATTCGGGTTGCTTGGTATGCAGGAACGCATCGAACTACTTGGCGGAGAATTTTCTATCAGCACCGCCCCGGGAAAGGGCGTTCGCATCGAAGTACGCATTCCTGGTTAGCAACTCGCCTAGGGTAGGTCTACAAAACCACTGCTGAACTAGCGGTTCTGCTTTTTTCATTTGACGGAATCAAACGCAGCTCCTGGTTGCTTTTTTGGTCCAGTGCATTTCGGGTGCGGCAGTAAGGAGGTGGGCATCTCACACAGCGCCTCCTCCATCGCCTGGTCGCTTAGAGCCACCGTTGGAGGCAGTGGATGCGCATCATGGTCTCACGGCAGACGGCAGACATCCGCCCATTTTCCGCCCCTTTCTAGGTCATTTGTGCGACAAGACATCCGCTAACTGACGCTGAGCACTCTCGGGAGTGATCTTTGGATCATTGAAGAAATCTGCAACGATATCAATCCACCCTTGGGACATTTGCGAGGGCATGATCATGGATTGAGCCGAAACTTGGGTGTTTGGACGCGAAATCAAATCCAAACCGATTTTTCCGCAGGCATCCAGCGTTTTACGTTGAATATCGGTTCGCACCGGAATCGATCCCTTTGAGCGATTAAAGGCAAGTTGATTGTCAACATTCATGACTTGGCGCGCAAAGCGAAGCTGGGATTGGCGGTCTTGGTCATTATTGGTGGACGGAAAAGCAAACGCATCAATGACGACAAAATATACTGATTCTGTCCCCGGTGCCAACGAGCAACGATAGTCCTTATCGACAACAAGTCCGGCTGCAGTTAGTTCGCCCTTGGCATAGTCACCCATGAACTGCATTCCAGCCTTTCCCCGACCAACAGAGAGTGCCGCGTCGGCCCACGACTTACCAGTGCGCTCAGTAGGAACAAAAGCACTGAGACGCCGCAAAATGCCAAGCGCTTTTAACATCTCAGGGCGCATTGCGAAACTCGGATCGCCTGCGGCCATCAAGCGTGCATACCCACCAGGGCCATAAACAGAATACACAATGTCATTGAAGATAAGAGAGATCTCCCATGTGCCAGATCCAAGTGCAACAGGGGTATAACCGGCGGCTTTGATTTTGGCGGCGCTATCGAGAATACCGTCCCAACTTGTCGGAGAGGGGAGTTTTAGCTTGTCAAATATCTTTGCGTTAGACCATATCCAGTTCTCCGCGTGAATATTGGTCGGCGCAAAATAAATATGCCCTTTGTAGCTTATCTGATTAAGCACAATTTGAGGAAGAAATTCTCGCCAGCGATCGGCGGTTGCGACTTCTTCGATATCCTGGATGATACCCATCATCGGCAGTTCCTTGCTACCTTCATTCGCGTGCCATTGCATGACAGTAGGAGGATAGCCATTGGCAATCCGATCAGAGACCATTTTCAATTCAGCTTGCTTATCCTTGGTCGGCGTATCGATCCATTTGCCACCAAGATTCTTCCAAGCGCCGCGATATACATCAAGGGCATTGCTTTCACTTCGTGAAATCCAGAAATGCGTCACCTCTATGCTGGGTTGAACGGTACTATTGCTAGTTACCGAAGGTGATTCGGCATGCACGAATGATATTAGTGACAACGGGAACAGCAAGGCCACGCATCGCGAAAAAAAATAATACATGCTTCTTTTCATTATCAACTCTTTTTAGTAAGGGGATTTTATAAAATTACCTTGAAACGCTGCATGCAACGGCCTGGTCTCGATATTGTGCTAGATCAAACGAATCATACGGAAATTCACCTAATTCCAACCCACGCGTTACCATTTCGAATGGTTGCGGTTGTGCAAAGAAATATCCTTGCATAATATTACACCCTGCTTGTTGCAAAAACAGCAACTGTGCCTCAGTCTCCACGCCCTCAGCAATACTGTTATTCCCCAGATTTCTGGCTAGATCAATCATCGATTTAATAATTTGTTCTGATTTTGCATCAACTCCTATATTAAAAATAAAGCTACGATCAATCTTAATGTCGTCAAATGGGAAATCCCGCAGATTGGTCAGAGATGCAAAACCAGTCCCAAAATCGTCAAGCGCGATTGATACTCCAAGCTCGCGCAATCTGATGACGGTTGCCGAAATTTGTTCCGTATATTTACTCATAAAAACATCTTCCGTAATTTCAATCGCGAAGTCACTCCACTCGATTTCGTGACATTTCACTGCATGGGCCAGCATGTCGAAGGCCACTCCGGAAATCAAAATAGCTTCGGGCATATTGATTGCCACACTTCCAGGTGATAGCCCCTTATCACGCCAGCGTCGGATGTCTTGGGCTACCTGATTGACGACACACTCCGTCATCGATGTAATCGATGATCCGGTATTGAAGAGATGCAAAAAACGTCCCGGCGATAGAATGCCGTATTCGGGATGAGGCCACCGTACCAGCGCTTCAAACGCCACTTGGTTGTTTTGAATATTAATTTTAGGTTGATAATAAACAACGAGATCATCGTTCTCGACAGCCTTGAACAACGCGGTTCGGAGCTCACTTTCTGCAAGACGGTCCGCCATCATTTCCTCATTGAAGATGATCACGTTGTTACGCTTTGTTTTTGCTGCATAAAGGGCCAAATCAGCACACCGAATAATATTACCGGCGCTCGTTCCGTGATCAGGGAACATGGCACCACCGATACTGCCGGATATACGAAGCGTGTGTCCATCGGTAATAAAAGGTTTCGATAAATTTTTGCGTACTCGCAAAGCGACTTCTTCGGCCTCGACTGGGTTGGAAAGATTGGGCAATAAAATCGCAAACTCGTCTCCTCCCAAGCGCGCGGCAAAAGATCCGCCCTCCAAAGCTGAGGAAATTCGCTTTGCAGCTTCGACCAACAGCGCATCTCCGGTCTGATGCCCAAATATGTCATTAACCGACTTAAAATGATCCAGATCAATCAAAAGGAGTACAAACGAGTCACTCTTCAAATATCCTTCATCCGGGCTTTTGAGCTTCACAAGTTGATCAAACATCTGATTAAATGACATGCGGTTAGGCAGATTAGTCAGCTCATCCCTATGTGCACGAATTGACAATTCTTGTTCAAATATTTTCTTTCTTTCATACTCTGTCCGTAGTTTTTTTAATAATGGCATTAAGACAAAAATACCCACGATGAATAGTGCAACCAGAGGCGACAAGATCAGCAATGCGCTGATGCTCTTTGCCGTGCTGATACTCGCCTCGCTCATGGAAAATGATTTTTGAATCTGCTCTTGAAAGCTACGCATGATGACACCATCCGACGCAGTGGCAAAATCAATGGGGCCCCAAAAGGCGTAACGGCGACCACGACTAATATGGTCAATATCGGCTAGTCGCTCTGCCCGCTCTAAAAATGTTTGAAGACGAATATCAAGATCGCTGGGCGCAGAATTCTTGTCGAGACGGAGATGAAAAATAAGTAATTGCGCATTAATATCTCTGAGTTCTATGATCTCGTGGTGCATCTCTTCGGTTAACTTATCAAGCACTTTGCCTGGAATAGTTTCGTCTGCAGATGCACGCATTAATGCGCGCGCCGTATTGGCCAGTTGCTGAAATTTAATGAATTGATTACTGGTGAGAAAACTTACGTTTTGCTGCACAGAATGCCGATCAAGGACAAGCTGCATGGCAGCATAGATGATTAGCGCTACGATCGCAATCGCAGTTAATGCACTCACATAATAGCGAGAAGCCGATTTAATATACCGATCAAGTGAAGCACGATCAATTTTTCCGATATGACTATATTTCATGAGGGGATCTCAATACTATTCTCATGCTCCCATTGCGTATTGACCTGATCTTTCATCAGATTTGCTTGCAGAGTTCAGAATCACCTTCTCCTGGCGATCGCTTTGAAGCAACGTGCACCTCGGCTCCTTCCAAGAATGGAGGATCGGAAGAGCTATGGCTATCAGACATTCCTGAAATTCACGTCAGCAAATGACTACAGACCGTAGGGATAAAAAGGGTGGTGCTCGGCGCGGTTTAGGTGTAGCGACAGGGCCTAGCCGACCTGCGCAAGGTCACGAGGCTGAACCGCCACAATTTCCTGCTCAAGACTCTCCAGCCATGTCTTTGGAAGAGTGGGCCGTAGTGACGTGCTGGTGACCCACAAGCTCTTTGTCCAAGCCGTCCCATTTTTGGAGCAACACATTCTTCACAGTTCTTTGCAATCGGCCAAGGAACCCCTCTAGAAATTTGCACCTCTCACCCTACCTGCGGGAGAGTCGCCCGCGCAATCAGTGTGCGGCGCGGCGCTCCATAGCCATATTCTTTCTGACGGAGGTACTTCACCATGAAAGCCAAACAGAAATTGATGTACGTCAAAGCCACGGTGGCTGGGTTACTGATCTCCAGTTGCCTCATGGGGGGCTACGCACTCTCCCAGCGCAGCTTGCCGCCCCCAGTGGCGGACGCGGCTCCCGCGGCACTGGCACGCAGCGCCGATGCGCACACGCCAGCCCCGCCCAACTTCTCCGACATTGCAGAGCAGCAGGGCCTGGCGGTGGTCAATATCAGCGTGGCCGGCATGGTCAAGACCAGTGCCCGGCCGGGCCTGCCACAGCTGGACCCCGGAGACCCGTTCTATGAGTTCTTCCGCCGCTTCCAGGCTCCCGGTGGCCCCAACGGCCCCAGTGAGACGCCCACGCACGGCACCGGCTCGGGCTTCATTGTCAAGTCGGATGGCGTGGTGCTGACCAACGCCCATGTGGTGGCCGACGCCAACGAAGTGACCGTGAAGCTGCGCGACAAGCGTGAGTTCAAGGCCAAGGTCATCGGGCTGGACAAGCTCTCCGATGTGGCGGTGCTGAAGATCGACGCCAAGGACCTGCCCACCGTGAAGATTGGCGATCCCAAGGCCGCCCGCGTGGGCGAATGGGTGGTGGCCATTGGCTCGCCCTTCGGGTTTGAGAACACGGTGACCGCGGGCATTGTGTCGGCCAAGTCGCGCACCTTGCCGGATGAGGGCTATGTGCCCTTCCTGCAGACCGATGTAGCCATCAACCCCGGCAACTCGGGTGGCCCGCTGTTCAACCTGGCGGGCGAAGTCATCGGCATCAACTCGCAGATCTACAGCCGCAGCGGTGGCTACCAGGGTCTGAGCTTCGCCATCCCGATTGACGTGGCCATGAAGGTGGAAGGCCAGTTGCTCGCGCACGGCAAGGTCACGCGCGGCCGCCTGGGCGTCACCATTCAGGAAGTCAGCCCCGAGCTGGCCGAGTCCTTCGGGTTGGACAAGCCCACGGGTGCGCTGGTGAACGCGGTGGAAAAAGGCACGGCGGCCGACAAGGCTGGCCTGCAGCCCGGTGACGTAATCCTGAAGTTCAACGGCACCGCAGTGAGCCAATCATCCGAGTTGCCGCCGCTAGTGTCGGACACCGCGCCAGGTGCCAAGGTCAGCGTCACTGTCTGGCGCAAGGGCCAGACCAAGGACATCAGCCTGAGCGTGGGCCAGATGGACGTGGCGCAAGCTGCACCCGAAGCCAGCCCGGCGTCGGATAAGCAATTGGGCCTGGCCGTGCGCCCCCTCACGCGGCAGGAGCGCAATGAAGCACAGGTGGCGGGCGGCCTGGTGGTGGAAGACGTGGCCGATGGCCCGGCCAAACGTGCCGGACTGCGCCCGGGTGACGTCATCCTGTCGGTGAATGGCGAGATGGCGGGGGTGGACAGCCTCAAGGCCCAATTGAGCCAAAACCGCAAGAAACTGGCTTTGCTGGTGCTGCGTGACGATGCCCGGTTGTTCGTGCCTCTAAACCTGGGCTAGCCCCCGTGGCGCCTGCGCCAGCAGCTATAGTTTCAGGAGCATTTGCGCCAGCACCAGGCGCGCACTGGACAGGTTGGTGGCGCAGGGCACATCGTGCACGTCGCAGGCCCGCACCAGGGCGTTGATGTCGGGTTCGTGGGGTTGGGGTGTCATGGGGTCGCGCAGGAAGATGACCGCATCCACCTCGCCCACGGCCAGCCGCGCACCGATCTGCAGGTCGCCGCCCCAGGGGCCGCTGAGCATGCGCTCCACATTCAGCCCCACTTCGTTGACCAGCCGGCCGCCCGTGGTGCCGGTAGCCATCAGCTTGCACTGCTGCAGGTAGGGGGCGAACTCTTTGGCGAGTTCGACCATGGTGTCTTTTTTGCGATCGTGCGCAATCAGCGCGATGCGCGGGCGGTCAGAGGGTGTGGGAGTTGCGGGGGCGTTGCTCATGCCCCCAATGCTAATCCAGCAAGCGCGAGGACTTGGGCACATGCGCCATCAAAAACTCCATCTGGTCCGCCAGGATGCGGCGGTTGCGCAGGATGAAGTCCTCCCACAGACTGGGCACATAGGGCGTGTAGAGCAAGGGCATGTGGGCCTGCTCGGGCGTGCGGTGGCTCTTGCGGTGGTTGCAGGGTTTGCAGGCCGTGACCACGTTCATCCAGGTGTCGATGCCGTGCTGGGCAAACGGGATGATGTGCTCGCGGGTCAGCTCGCTCTCGTGGAAATGGCCACCGCAGTAGGCGCACACATTACGGTCGCGGATGAAGAGCTTGGCGTTGGTCAGGCCGGGGCGCAGGTTGAAGGGGTTGATATTGGGTACACCCCGCGTGCCGATGATGCTGTTGACCCGCACGATGGACTGCTGGCCCGTGACGGCGTTGTGCCCGCCGTGGAACACGGCGACCTCGCCCCCCGACTCCCAGCGCACCTCGCCGGAAGCGTAGTGGATCACCGCCTGTTCCAGCGAGATCCAGGACTGGGGAAGCCCCTGGGCCGACAACTTCAAGACTTTCACGCAACGCCTCCATCAACGGTAAAACCTACCACCAACACGGACTGCCAAATGTCTGCAAGTGCGCGCCAGACATGCGTCTGGGCCCTGCTAGGTGACAATATACAGTGTTTCCATGACAAATTGGCTTCAAGCCCCGGCAGCGTTTGCGCGGCCTGCTATCAAAAAGATAACAACTCATGAAGGTTTTCCGCGGTTTCAAGCACCCGGGCGTCGCCAGCGCCAGTGCGGTCACGATTGGCAACTTTGACGGTGTCCACCGGGGCCACCAGGCCATGCTGGCCCTGCTCAAGGGCGAAGCCCAGCAGCGCGGAGTGCCTAGCTGCGTGCTGACCTTCGAGCCCCACCCGCGCGACTATTTCGCCGAACTGCACAAAAAACCCGAGCTGGCCCCCGCCCGCGTAGGCACCCTGCGCGACAAGCTGGAAGACCTGGCCAAGGCCGGCGTGGACCAGACCGTGGTGCTGCCCTTTGACGCCCGGTTTGCCAACCAAAGCCCGCAAGAGTTCATTGACCAGGTGCTGCGAGGCGGCCTGGGCGCACGCTATGTGCTCGTGGGCGACGATTTCCGCTTCGGCAAGGCCCGTGCCGGCGACTACACCGTGCTGGACGCCGCGGGCGATGCCCAGGGCTTTGACGTGGCGCGCATGAACAGCTATGAGGTGCATGGCTTGCGCGTCTCCAGCTCCGCCGTGCGCGAGGCCCTGGGCCGTGGCGACATGGCTGCCGCCGCCCGTCTGCTGGGCCGGCCCTACTGCATCTCCGGCCACGTGGTGCACGGGCGCAAGCTGGGCCGCACGCTGGGCTTCAAGACCCTGAATTTGCGCTTTGCCCACTGGAAACCGGCCGCCAGCGGCATCTTTGTGGTGCTAGTACACGGCTTGGCGGCGAAACCGTTGCAGGGCGTGGCCAATCTGGGCGTGCGCCCTTCGCTGGACCCGACCGATGTGAACGGCGGGCGCGTGCTGCTGGAGACCCATTGCCTGGACTGGCCTTCTGAGTTGGGCCCTGAGGGGGCCTACGGTAAAATCATCCGCGTGGAACTGCTACACAAACTGCACGACGAACTCAAGTACGACGGTCTGAACGCCCTCACCCAGGGCATTCAAAAAGACCGCGACGATGCACGTGCCTGGCTCCAGTCCCACATCAGCACCCGAATTTGACGGGGCCGCCCGACGCACCTTGCCCCGCGTCTTGCCCCATCGCCTGCCTTGGCACGACTGCCGCAGGCCATCCAACCCCCATCGAGATTCGCCATGACTGACAAGCAAGATTACCGCAGCACCCTGAACCTGCCCGACAGCCCCTTCCCCATGCGCGGCGACCTGCCCAAGCGCGAACCGGCCTGGGTCAAACAGTGGAACGAAGAAGGCCTGTACAAGAAGCTGCGCGATGCCCGCGCCGGCGCCCCCCTGTTCGTGCTGCACGACGGCCCGCCCTACGCCAACGGCAAGCTGCACATCGGCCACGCGCTGAACAAGGTCCTCAAGGACATGATCGTCAAGAGCAAGCAGCTCGCCGGCTTTGATGCGCAATACATCCCCGGCTGGGACTGCCATGGCCTGCCCATCGAGAACGCCATCGAAAAACTGTACGGCCGTAACCTGAGCCGTGACGACATGCAGGCCAAGAGCCGCGCCTTCGCCACCGAGCAGATCGACCAGCAGCGCGAGGACTTCAAGCGCCTGGGCGTGCTGGGCGACTGGGAGCGCCCCTACCGCACCATGGACTTCAAGAACGAGGCCGGTGAAATCCGCGCGTTCAAACGCGTCATCGAACGCGGCTTTGTGTACCGCGGCCTCAAGCCCGTGTACTGGTGCTTTGACTGCGGCTCCAGTCTGGCCGAGTTTGAAATCGAATACGCCGACAAGAAGAGCGACACGCTGGACGTGGCCTTCGAGTCCAACGACGCGGCTGGCCTGGCCCAGGCCTTCGGCCTGAGCGCCCTGCCCGCCGGCAAGCAGGCCTTCGCCGTCATCTGGACCACCACCGCCTGGACCATCCCCGCCAACCAGGCGCTCAACGCCCACCCCGAATTGGAGTACGCGCTGGTGGACACGCCCAAGGGCGTGCTGCTGCTCGGTGCCAACTTGGTCGAGAAGTGCCTGGAGCGCTTCGGCCTGACCGGCACGGTGCTGGCGACTGCCAAGGGCGAAGCCCTGCGCGGCCAAGTGTTCCGCCACCCACTCTATGATCTGCCTGAGAGCGGCAACGAATACAGCTACAAGCGCCTGTCGCCGATGTATCTGGCGGACTATGTGAGCGACGGCGACGGCACCGGCATCGTGCACTCCTCGCCCGCCTATGGCGTGGACGACTTCAACAGCTGCATCGCCAACGGCCTGAAATACGACCAGATCCTCAACCCCGTGCTGGGCAACGGCGTCTACGCCGAAGAGCTGCCCCTGTTCGGCGGCCAGCACATCTGGAAGGCCTGTGCCAACGTCATCAACACGCTGCGCGAACACGGCCGCCTGATGGCGACCGTGGGCATCACCCACAGCTACCCACACTGCTGGCGCCACAAGACGCCGGTGATCTACCGCGCCGCCGCCCAGTGGTTTGTTCGCATGGACGAAGGCCCCGGCGTGTTCACCAAGGACAAGGCGCCCAAGACCCTGCGCCAGCTGGCGCTGGACGCGATCGAACACACCAGCTTCTACCCGGAGAACGGCCGCACCCGCCTGCGCGACATGATCGCCAACCGGCCCGACTGGTGCATCAGCCGCCAACGCAGCTGGGGCGTGCCCATCCCCTTCTTCATGCACAAAGACAGCGGCGAGCTGCACCCCCGCACCATGGAGATCCTGGACCAGGCGGCCGACATCGTTGAAAAGGGTGGCATCGAGGCCTGGAGCCGTGTGACCGCTGAGGAAATCCTGGGCGCGGCCGATGCGCCGAGCTACACCAAGAGCACCGACATTCTGGAAGTGTGGTTCGACTCCGGAAGCACCTTCCAGCATGTGCTGCGCGGCAGCCACAAAGACGCCTACGCCCGCCCCCCCTTCCACACCGAAGGGCCCGAGGCTGACCTCTACCTCGAAGGCCACGACCAGCACCGCGGCTGGTTCCACAGCTCGCTCTTGCTGGGCTGCGCGCTCTACGACCGCGCACCCTACCGCGGCCTGCTGACCCACGGCTTTGCCACCGACGGCCAGGGCCGCAAGATGAGCAAGAGCTTGGGCAACACGGTAGACCCGCAAACCGTAACCAGCAAGCTGGGCGCCGAAATCGCACGCCTGTGGGTGGCCAGCACCGACTACTCCGGCGACCTGAACATCGACGACAAGATCCTGGCCCGCGTGGTGGACACCTACCGCCGCGTGCGCAACACGCTCAAGTTCCTGCTGGCCAACGTGTCCGACTTTGACCCGGCCAAGGACAGCGTGAGCGCCGACCAGCTGCTGGAAATCGACCGCTACGCCCTGAGCCGCGCAGCCCAGTTGCAGGCCGACATCCTGGCGCACTACGAGGTGTACGAGTTCCACCCCGTGGTCTCCAAGCTGCAGGTCTACTGCAGCGAAGACCTGGGCGCGTTCTACCTCGACATCCTGAAAGACCGCCTCTACACCACCGGCGCCAACAGCCTGGCCCGCCGCTCCGCGCAGACTGCGCTGTGGCAGATCACCCAGGCCATGCTGCGCTGGATGGCGCCCTTCCTCAGCTTTACCGCCGAGGAAGCCTGGGCCGTGTTGGGCGCAGAAGGCAAGACGCCTGCGGCCACCAAGCTGTCCATTTTCATGGACAGCTACGTGCAGTTCGCCGCACCCGACGAGGCCCTGCTGGCCAAGTGGGACCGCATCCGCGCGGTGCGCGAAGCCGTCAACAAGGACATCGAAACCCTGCGTGCTGCAGGCCAGGTGGGTGCGTCCCTGCAAGCCGAAGTGACGCTGACTGTGCCGACCGAAGAGTTCGCCCTGCTGAGCAGTCTGGGCGATGACCTGAAGTTTGTGTTCATCACCTCCGCTATCACTTTGGTAGCTGGTGGCGCACAGTCCATCGGGGTTACCGCATCTAACGGCACCAAGTGCGAGCGCTGCTGGCACTATCGGCAAGACATTGGCGTGGACGCCGTGCACCCCACGCTGTGTGGCCGCTGCACCAGCAACCTCTACGGCGCTGGCGAAAAGCGGGTGTACGCCTGATGGCGCGCGGCGGCAAATCCTTCAGCGGGGGCAGCAGCAGCCAGGGCCTATGGCAGTGGCTGGGGCTTGCCTTCATCGTGCTGCTGGTGGACCAGTTCACCAAAGTGCTGATCATGGGTTACTACCACCTGGGTGACAGCACCTATGTGACCAGCTTCTTCAACGTCGTGCGGGCGCACAACACGGGCGCGGCATTCTCGTTCCTGGCCGGCGCCTCGGGCTGGCAGCGCTGGTTCTTCACCGCGCTGGGCGTGGTGGCGGCCGCGGTCATCATCTGGATGCTGCGCTCGCACGCCGGGCAAAAGCTATTCAGCTTTGCCATGGCATGCATTTTGGGCGGCGCGGTGGGCAATGTGCTGGACCGCGTGCTGCACGGCTATGTGGTGGACTTTCTGGACTTCCACTGGGCCGGCATGCACTTTCCGGCGTTCAACGTGGCGGACAGCGCGATCTCCATCGGTGCAGCCTGCCTGATTCTGGACGAACTGCTGCGCGTTCGCCGCACGCGCTAAACCCCTGCAAGGACTGCCCGCTTGACCCACCTGCTGAACCTGTTTGCCGCCATTGCCCTGTTGGTGTGGGGTACCCAGCTGGTGCGCACCGGCATCTTGCGGGTGTTTGGGGCCAACCTGCGCAGCATCCTGGCACGCAGCACCAGCAACCGTTTCACGGCGGCGGTTTCCGGTATCGGCGTTACCGCCGTGGTGCAGTCCAGCACCGCTACCGCGCTCATCGTCTCGGCCTTTGTGGGCCAGGGCCTCATGAGCCTGCCCTCGGCACTGGCCGTGATGCTGGGCGCCGACATTGGCACCAGCTTGATGGCCGTGGTGTTCTCGAGGGACCTGTCCTGGCTCTCGCCACTGTTCATCTTTGTGGGCGTGGTGCTGTTTATCTCGCGCCAGTCCACCACCTGGGGCCGTGTGGGCCGCGTGCTCATTGGCCTGGGCCTGATGCTGCTGGCGCTTCGCCTGGTCACACAGTCGGCCAATGTGCTGATCCAGGCCGCGCCGGTGAAGGCGCTGCTGGGCACGCTGACCAGCGACCTGCTGCTGGAAATCACCGTGGGCGCCACGCTGGCCCTGGTGTCGTATTCCAGCCTGGCCATCGTGCTGTTGACAGCCACACTGGCGTCGTCGGGCGTGGTGCCGGTGGACGTGGCACTGGGCCTGGTGCTGGGTGCCAACCTGGGCAGCGGCGCACTGGCCGTGCTGACCACGCTGAGCGCCAATATCGAAACCCGCCAGGTGCCACTGGGCAACCTGGTGTTCAAGGTGCTGGGCATTGCGGTGGCCGCGCCGTTTGTGGGCCTGTGGGTGCGCTACGCCAGCCCTTACCTGGCTGACACGGCCACACTGGTGGTGGTGTTCCACCTGGCCTTCAACCTGGCGGTAGGCACCTTCTTCATCGGTATCACCCAGACCATTGCGCGCTGGGTGGAGCACTGGCTGCCCAAGCCCACGCAAACCACCGTGGCCGGACGCCAGCGGCACCTGGATGCGTCGGCCCTGGCCACGCCCTCGCTGGCCATCTCTTGCGCGGTGCGCGAGGCCATGCACCAGGCCGACGTGGTGGAAACCATGCTACTGGGTGCCCTGAACGTGATCCGCAACAACGACCAGGAACTGGCACGCGAACTGCGCCACATGGACGACACGGTGGACGCGCTGTACAGCGACATCAAGTACTACCTGACCAAGATCTCCCGCGAGGCACTGGGTGACAACGAAGCCAAGCGCTGGACCGACATCATCAGCTTCACCATCAACATGGAGCAGATCGGCGACATCATCGAACGCGTGATCCAGGATGTGGAAGACAAGAAGATCAACAAGGGCCGCGAGTTTTCCGAAGCGGGCATGTGCGAAATCTGCGAGCTGCACGGCCGCCTGGTGGACAACCTGCGCCTGGGCATGAGCGTATTCCTTAACGGCAATGTGCGTGACGCGCGCCGCCTGCTGGAAGAGAAGACCCGCTTCCGCGATCTGGAGCGCGAATATGCCGCCACCCACATCGAGCGCCTGTCGGACAACACACTCTCCAGCATCGAAACCAGCTCGCTGCACCTGGACCTGATCAGCGACCTCAAGCGCATCAATTCCCACATCTGCTCCATCGCCTACCCCATCCTGGACTCGGCCGGCGAACTGGCGCCCAACCGCCTGCGCTCGGCCCAGGACCCGCTGGTGGGAAAATAGGCGCCAAACCGTTGCCACTGCTGTCACCGCACCAAAATTCACCTATGCAAACCCTGTTCAAACATTCCCTGGCCGCTGCGGCCCTGTGGGCCGCGGGCTCCGCTGCCTTGGCCCAAAGTGTGGTGCTGGCGCAAAACGCCACCCCGGCGGACGCAACGCCCGCTGCCAGCGCCAACTCGGCCACGTCTGCCAAAGTGGACCGCGCACTGAACCAGGACGGCAACTGGTATTTCTCCTGGGGCTACAGCCGCCAGCAGTACGCGCCGTCGGATATCCATGTGTCCCAGCCCAGCCAGGGCAATGACTTCACGGTGCACAACGCCAAGGGCAGCGACTTTCCGTCCAGCATTCCCGACACCATCAACTCCCTGTTCAATCTGGACTTCACCAACCCGCAGGAAAACCTGCGCATCGGCAAGTTTATGAACGAGGAGAAGACCTTTGCCATCGAGTTCTCGCTGGACCACAGCAAGTACAACGTGGACGCGGACCAGACCGCCGATGTGAGCGGCACCATCGGAGGTAACCCCGCAGCCAGCAGCATGGTGCTGAATTCGCAGAACTTCAACTACGCGCTGCACAACGGCCTGAACCACGTGATGATCAATGCCGTGTGGCTGCGCCACCTGGCCGGCCCCGAGCGCAAGCCAGGTGATCTGCAACTGATCAGCCGTGTGGGCGCGGGCATCTTGCTGCCGCATGCGGACAACACCATCCTGGGCAAAGCCAACCAGGTGGGGCCCAAGAACGAAAACATCTGCTGCTTCAACAGCAACGACTGGTGGCAGGTCAACGGCTGGACCGCCGGCGTGGAAGTGGGCGTGCGCTACCGCGTCTACAAGAGCATGTTCCTGGAACTGACGCAGAAGTTCGCCTACGGCGTCTTGAAGGGCGTGCCCGTGTACCAGGGCACCGCCGACCAGAAGCTGTGGATGAGCGAACAGGTGCTGTCCGCCGGCTTCCTGTTCTAAAGCGTCAGGATGGTGCAGCCCGTGGTCTGGCGGGCTTCCAGGTCGCGGTGGGCCTGCTGCACGTTTTCCAGCGTGTAGCGCTGGGCGATGTGGATCTTCACCGCACCGCTCTGCACCACCGCAAACAGATCGTCCGCCATGGCCTGCGTAGCCTCGCGCGTGGCGATGTGGGTGAACAGCGTCTGCCGCGTCACGTAAATGGACCCCTTGGCCCCCAACATGCCCGGCGCAAACGGCGCCACCGGGCCGGAGGCATTGCCAAAGCTGGCCATCAGACCGAACGGCGCCAGGCAGTCCAGCGACTTGTCCCAGGTGTCCTTGCCCACGCTGTCGTACACCACCTTCACGCCCTTGCCGCCAGTGATCTCTTTCACCCGCGCCGCAAAGTCTTCTGCTGCGTAATTGATAGCAAACTCTGCACCATTGGCGAGGGCTAGGGCGCACTTTGCATCTGAACCCGCAGTGCCGATAAGGCGCAGGCCCAGCGCCTTGGCCCACTGGCAGGCGATCAGGCCCACGCCACCGGCGGCGGCATGGAACAGCACAAAGTCCCCGGCGTTGAGCCCGCCCTGCGGCAGCGTGCGCTTGAGCAGGTACTGCGCGGTCAGGCCCTTGAGCATCATGGCCGCGCCGGTGTCAAAGCTGATGGCGTCAGGCAACTTGCAGACGCACCTGGCGGGCAGCACACGCACCTCGCAGTAGGCGCCGGGCGGGTTGCTGGCGTAGGCCGCGCGGTCACCTGCCTTCAGGTGCGTCACGCCCTCGCCCACCGCCTCGATCACGCCGGCGGCCTCCATACCCAGCTGCACCGGCAGCTGCTGCGGGTACAGGCCGCTGCGCTGGTACACATCAATGAAGTTCAGGCCCACCGCATGGTGGCGGATGCGCACCTCGCCCGGGCCGGGGTCGCCCACGGTGACGTTGACGAGCTGCAGCTGTTCGGGGCCACCGTGCTGGGCGATGTGGATGGCGCGGGAGGGAATGGCGGTCATGGACAGGGCTCCTGAAAGGGTTTGGCGGAATCTGCGGGCATGTTGCCAGAAATGTGCGTCAGCCGCTCGCAAGCGAGGGCATTTGTGCCTTGCTACAGTGGCCGCATGACCCAACGCCTGACCCCGACTGCCGCGCTGCTCCTGGTGATTCCGCCCCTCATGTGGTCTGGCAACGCGGTGGTAGGTCGCCTTGTGGCGCCCCTGGTCTCGCCCATGACGCTGAACCTGCTGCGCTGGAGCATCGCCTTCCTGCTCTTGCTGCCACTGGCCGGCAACGTGCTGCGACGCGATAGCGGCTTGTGGCCACAGTGGCGCCGGTTCACGCTCCTGAGCCTGTTCAGCATTGGTGGCTACAACGCCTTGCTCTACCTGGCGCTGAACACCTCCACCGCCATCAACGTGACGCTGGTCGGCGCCAGCACGCCTGTGTGGATGCTGCTCATCGGTCGCCTGTTCTTCGGGATGGCGGTGACACGGCGCCAGCTACTGGGCGCACTGCTCTCCATCAGCGGCGTGGTGCTGGTGCTGGGCCGGGGGGACTGGCAGGTGATTACCCACCTGCGCCTGGTGCCGGGTGATATTTACGTGCTGCTGGCCTCCATGGCCTGGGCGCTGTACAGCTGGCTGCTGGCGCACCCCACCGAGGAATCCGCCAGCATCCGCACCGACTGGACCCAGTTTCTGCTCGCCCAGGTCGTCTTCGGGCTGGGCTGGTCAGCGTTGTTTACCAGTGGAGAGTGGGCGCTGACCGCGGCCCACATCGATTGGAGCTGGCCCCTGGCCGCCGCCCTGGCCTTCATTGCCGTGGGCCCGGCGGTGATTGCCTATGGGGCCTGGGGCGCCGGTGTGTCCCGCGCGGGGCCCGCAGTGGCGGGGTTCTTCATCAACCTCACGCCGCTGTTCACAGCCGTGCTGTCCTCAGCCTTTCTGGGCGAAACGCCCCGCACCTACCACGCACTGGCGTTTGTGCTCATCGTCTCCGGCATCGTGCTGTCCTCACGCAAGTGAGGGTTGGCCAGCCGCCCCTGTGGGCTGCTTGTCGGGAACGTAGTGCGCGCTCAGCGCCAGGATGGTGGCAGTGACCACCACCACGCCCATGGCCGCGGTGAGCGATGCGTGCTGGGCAATGGCGCCAATCAGCGGCGGCCCTATCATGAAGCCGCTGTAGCCAATGGACGACACCGCCGCAATGGCCGCGGCCGGCGTAGTGCCCGGCACCCGGCTGGCCGCACCGAACAGGATGGGCACCACCATGGCAAGGCCTGCACCAATGACTGCAAAGCCCACGATGGAAACCGCCGGGCTGCCGCTAAGCAGCACGATACCCATGGCCACCGCCGTCACCACCCCGCTGCCACGCAGCAGCAGGCGCTCGCTGAAGCGGGCGCGTAGCATGTCGGCCAGGAAGCGCATGACCGCCATGGCACCCGCAAACGCGGCGTAGCCAATGGCTGCTCGGTCCTGGGGCATCAGCACCTCCTGTTTCAGGTAGAGAACGCTCCAGTCCTGCATCACGCCTTCGGCGCTGGCACCCGCAAAAATCAGCAGGCCCATGATCAGCAGGGCGCCGCGTGGCCAGACGAACTGCGGGGTCTCGGCCGACTCTTTCGTCTGCGGCGCAGTAGGCAGCATCCAGCGCGAGGCGAGCACCATCCACACGCTGACACCCAGGCCCACACCGCCCAGCTGCCACGCCGCTGGAACCTCCACGCGCAGCATCAGCGCGGTCAGTGCCGCGCCAGACATGGCGCCCACACTGAACATGCCGTGCAGCCCGCCCATGATGGGGCGGCCACCGGCCGCCTCCAGGGCCGAGCCCTCGGTGTTGATGCCCACGTCGTAAATGCTCATGGTGGAACCAAACACCATGGTGGCCAGCAGCAGCGGCACATAGCCGGGCCAGTGCAGCACCAGCGCCAGCATCAAGCCCATGGCCATGCCAGCCACGGCCACTGCATTGCGTGTGCCCAGGCGTCCAATGACGCGGCCTGCCACGAACAGCATGGCTACGGTGCCCAATGCAGCCGCCACCAGCACAAAGGACAGCGAACCTTCGGACAGGCCATACATCTCCTTGACCGAGGGGATGTGCACACCCCAGGCGCCGGCGACCACGCCCAGCGCGGCAAACAGCGAACGGGTGGCCCAGGTGGCCTGGCGGATTTGGGCAGGGGTTCCGTGGAGGGCGGCGCTCATGCGGCACCTCCGATGGCAATAATCAGGTTTATCTTGTGTGACATGCAATTGGACAAGGAAGGGGGAAAAGCAGCAAAATCGGCTTTTCCCCCATTGCTGTAGCGTACGGGCATGCACCGCGGCAGGCAACGCGAATCCATACCAGCAAAATGTCAAAAATAGCAAAATTCTTAAGTAGCGCGCAAGCACCCGATTGCTGCAGCGTGGCCTCCATCGCCAGCGACGACCCGCGCGCCCCTGCCCTGGCCCAGCGCCTGCGCCAGGACCTGGGGGACTTCATCGCACGCGCGGCCAACGGCAGCCTGCGCATGGTGTCGCCCCCGCCCCAACCGGGCTGGACCACCCGCGGCGCTGGCCACCTGCATCTGAACTCGGAGCTGTTTCTGCAGGTGCACGGCCACACCGAGTTCCGCTTCCCCCACGGCCAGGTGCTGCTGCAAGCGGGCGAGGCACTGGTGATGCCGCCCAAGCTGTTGCACGACGAATGGGTGGCCGGGGGCGACCTGCAGCCCTTCTCCAACATCGTGATCAACGCCGACCACCAAAGCATGTCCATCCACCTGGCCAACGAGGCCAAGCCCGGCCGCCCGGGGAATCTGTACCTGGAGACCTACCAGCACGTAGAGGCACAGCGCATCGAAGCCTGGCTGAACGATGCAGCCAAACCCCCTGCCGACGATGCCCACGGCCTGTGGCCGTTGCAGCAGCGGGCGCTGGTGCTGACCGCGCTGTCGGCGGTGTCGCGCATGGTGGATGCGCCGCAAAAGGCAGTCTCCAGCGAGCCCGCCCTGCTGGGCCGGCTGCGTGTGGCCGTGCAAAACCGGCTGGGCGAGGCCGACCTGACGGTGGCCAGCCTGGCCGAGGAGCTGGGCTGCACGGCGGACTACCTGTCGCACCTGTACAGCCGCAGCACGGGCGAACACCTGTGGCAGGTGGTGCTGCGCCAGCGCCTGGCGCGCGCCGCACGCCTGCTGGCGGAGAGTGATTCGGCGGTGAAAGAGATAGCCTGGTGCTCAGGCTTTGCCAGCGCCAGCTACTTCATCCGCAGCTTCCGCCAGCAGTTCGGCATGACGCCCAAGGCCTACCGCACGCAGGCCGCGGCCGCGGTGCATTAACGGCTAGTACGTGCCGGGGTAAGACCCGCCGTCCAGCAGCACGTTCTGTCCGGTCATGTAGGCGGCCTGCTGGCTGCACAGGAACGCGCAGACCTGGCCAAACTCTTCGGGCGTGCCGTAGCGGCCCATGGGAATCTGCGCCTGCTGCGCCGCGCGGATGTCGTCCACGCTCTTGCCGGTCTTGGCGGCCGCGGCCTTCACCGTGGTGGCAATGCGGTCGGTGTCGAACTTGCCAGGCAGCAGGTTGTTGATGGTCACGCCCTTGGCCGCAAGGCTGCTGCGCGCCACGCCGGCCACAAAGCCGGTGAGCCCGCTGCGCGCGCCGTTGGACAAGCCCAGGATGTCGATGGGTGATTTCACCGAGCTGGAGGTGATGTTGACGATGCGCCCAAAGCCGCGCGCGGCCATGCCGTCCACCGTGGCCTTGATGAGTTCAATCGGCGTGAGCATGTTGGCGTCCACCGCTTTGATCCAGGCTTCGCGGTCCCAGTCGCGGAAGTCGCCGGGCGGGGGGCCACCTGCATTGGTCACGACGATGTCGAAGTCACGGCGCATGGCAAACACGGCGGCGCGGCCGGCCTCGGTCGTAATGTCTTGTGCACAAAAAAGCACTTCAGCCCCCGTGCGCACTGCGTAAGCTGCTTCTAAATTCATAGCACTTCGCTCCAGCGCCTCAGCACCGCGCGCCACGATGAGCACGTTCACGCCCTCGGCCATCAGCGCCTGCGCACAGCCCAGGCCCAGCCCCTTGCTCGCGCCGCACACCAATGCCCACTTGCCCTTGATTCCCAGATCCATGGCTCTTTCCTCCTCAGCGTTTACGGCTCACCACATATACCCCAGACAGCACCAGCACCGTACCGCCCGCAACCCACAGGTTCATGGGTTCGCCCAGTAGCAGTACGCCCATGATGATGGTGGACATGGGCCCCACCATGCCCACCTGCGCAGCCAGGCCAGCGCCAATGCGCTCAATCGCCATCATCACCATCAGCACCGGCACCACCGTGCAGGCTGTGGCGTTCAGTACCGACAGCCACAGCACCTGCGGTGCCAGCGCCGCCACCGTGTCCAGCGGGCGCAGCACCACAAACTGCGCGATGCAGAGCACGCAGGCCACGCTGGTGGCCAGGCTGGCCAGGCGCAGCGAACCCAGGCGCTGCACCAGCTCACCGCTGTAAGCCAGGTAGATGGCGTAGCTGATGGCACTGCCCAGTACCAGCAGCGCGCCCAGCGCCACATCGTGGCCGGCCAGGTTCACCTCGTGACCGAACACCAGCAGCACACCGGCATAGCTGATGACCATGCCCAGCGCCTGTGCGCCGTTGATGCGCTTGCCATACAGCACCAGCCCCAACAACAGCACCAGCGTGGGGTTGAGGTAAAGAATGAGCCGCTCCAGCGAGGCCGAGATATAGGCCAGGCCCGCAAAGTCCAGAAAGCTGGCCAGGTAGTAGCCCGTGAGCCCCAGGCCGAAAATGCCCCACGTGTCCCGCGCAGTCAGCGGCGGCAGGGGCTGGCCGGCGCGGCGCGCCTTGTGCCCGGTCCACCAGATGATGGCCAGGAAGAACGGCAGCGCAAACAGCATGCGCAACATGATGAGGGTGACGGCATCGACGCCGTAGCGGTACGCCAGCTTCACGATGATGGCCTTGCCGCTGAAGGCAATCGCCCCCGCGATGGCCAGAAACAAACCGGTTGCTATGGATTTCGGAGCTGCTTTCGCACTGTTCATGGGGGCCAGAGGCACTTTCTATTTAAAAAACTTCATCACGCGCTGCACGGCAACCACACCCAGCAGCACCAGCGCACCGGCCGCAACACCGACCACCGCGTCGCCCACAAAGGACAGAGGCATGCCGTCCAGCAGGTGGTGCAGGAACGGCAGACCGTGTACCAGAATGCCACCGCCCACCAGGAACATGGCTGCGGTGCCCGCCACGGACAACACCTTCATGAGGATGGGGGCCGCCCGCAGCAGGCCACGGCCCAGGGCTTGCGTACCACTACCGGATTGTCGGCTCAGGTAGAGGCCCGCGTCGTCGATTTTCACGATCCCTGCCACCACGCCATAGACTCCCACGGTCATCAGCACCGCCACGCCAGCCAGCACGGTGAGCTGCGTGGTCCAGGGCTGGCTTTGCACCGTACCCAGGGTGATGGCAATGATTTCTGCCGACAGGATGAAGTCGGTGCGGATGGCGCCCTTGACCTTGTCCTTCTCCAGTGCCAGCAGGTCCACGCCAGGATCGGTCAGCGCCTGCATCAGCGCTTCTTCGTGGGCTTGGTCGTCCTCAGCGCGGTGCAGAAACTTGTGCGCCAGTTTCTCAAAGCCTTCAAAGCAGAGGAAGGCACCGCCCACCATGAGCAGCGGCGTAACCAGCCACGGAGCCACAATGCTGATGGCCAACGCCGCAGGCACCAGGATGGCCTTGTTCACCAGCGAGCCCTTGCACACGGCCCACACCACCGGCAGCTCGCGGTCGGCGCTTACGCCGGCCACCTGCTGCGCGTTCAGCGCCAGGTCATCGCCCAGCACGCCAGCCGTCTTTTTGGCAGCCACTTTGGTCAGCACGGCCACGTCGTCCAGGATGGTGGCGATGTCGTCAATCAAGGCAAGAAGGCTGCTGGCCATGGCATGGGTCTTTGGAAGTCAATGAGGCGCCCATTGTCACCCGTTTGGCGTATGCCCCTTAGTGCTTACCCGTACAACTCTGGCGCAAAGCTTGCTGGACAATGGCCAAGACCAAGGCGCCGCCACACTCCCCATGACACAGACTCCCACGGTGCTGGACATCGAAGCCTCCGGCCTGGGCCGCAGCAGCTACCCCATCGAAGTGGGTTACGTACTGCCCGACGGCCACGCCTATTGCACGCTGGTGCAACCCGAACCCGAATGGACCCACTGGGACGAAGCCGCCGCCGCGCTGCACCGCATCCCGCGCGACTTGCTACAGGCCCGCGGCCTGCCCGCGCGCGAAGTAGCGCAGCGCCTGAATGCCCAGCTGGCTGGGCAGACGGTGTACTCAGACGGCTGGGCCAATGACTACACCTGGCTATCGGCCCTGTTTGAAGCGGCCGAGATGAGTCCGCACTTCAAACTGGAGAACCTGCGCGGCCTGCTAACCGAGCAGGAGGCCGACCAGTGGCACCAGGTAAAAGCGCAGATTGCCAGCGAACGCGGCACCCAGCGCCACCGCGCCAGCTCCGACGCACGGCTGCTGCAGCTCACGCTGCAGCGCCTGCGCGGACCGCACTAGATCACCAGGTACTCCTTAGCGCAGCTCCTTGCGCACCACCAACTTCAGGCCGGACCAGACCTCCGACACAGCGCACACCTTGATGTCCACCCAGCCCAATGGCAGTGCCAATTCACGGATCACGTCTTCGGTCACGGTCGTGGGCACCTTGGACGCCTTCTTGGGCCAGGATATCCATAGCGCCGCGTCCGGTCGCAGCGCCTGGCGCAGAGCGGCCAGATGTCCTGCCAGCACGTCCCGCTCCGTCACAAAAGCCTGCACCAGGTCCACCTGCGATGTGGCCCGGGCCACCAGTTGCACGTCTTCGGGCAGCGGCGCCAGCAGCGACAGGTAATCGGGAGGCGCCCCCAGCAGCAGGACGCAGGCCGATTCCTTGATGCCCAGTTTCTTGGCCAGGGCGGTGCCAGAGTAGCCAGGGGTTTGCATGGCCCCAGTGTGCCGCAAACCTGGCAATCTAGGCAGTCCACCCCAGTCGACCACAGAGTAAACCGCAGTAACATGCGCCGACAAACCCACCTACAACGAGGAGACACGCACCATGGCCGTTACCGTAGAGATCAACCTGGGCTACGAATTTGAAGTGAAGGCCAAGGCCG
This sequence comes from Rhodoferax sp. GW821-FHT09E07, assembly GCF_059416145.1. NCBI lineage: Bacteria > Pseudomonadati > Pseudomonadota > Betaproteobacteria > Burkholderiales > Comamonadaceae > Rhodoferax > Rhodoferax sp. GW821-FHT09E07. The sequence goes on from NZ_JBWKOP010000008.1 coordinate 30,161, forward strand.
CCGAGGTCTTTGACGTCCTGTCGGACGTGCCCACCTCAGCCAGCCACTTCCCCAAGGTCGACAAGCTGGTGGACCTGGGCGGCGGTGCCTACCGCTGGGAGATGGAAAAAATCGGCATTGCCTCCATCAGCCTGCAAACGGTGTACGCCTCCAAATACGTGTCCAACAAGGCCAAGGGCACTGTGGTCTGGACCCCCGTTAAAGGTGAAGGCAACGCGCTGGTGTCCGGCAGCTGGAAGATCACCGACAACAAGAAGTCCACCAAGCTGGAGCTGGAGATTCAGGGCGAGCTGACCCTGCCCCTGCCCGGCCTCATGAAGATGGTCGCCGGCCCCGTGGCCGAGGCCGAATTTGAAAAGATGGTGGAGCAGTACATCGACAACCTCACCAAGCGGTTTGGCGGGGAGGCGTAAGCCAGCTTCTGGATTTTGTTTCTTCATAGCGCAAGTAATGCGCTATGAAAACAGGAGCTGCCAACGCATGATTTACGGGGTCGTCCCTTGCGCCTGTGCCGTCAAGCCACGGATGTACCCAGGGCCTGCTGTAGCTCTCGCCCCAGTGCAGCGGCACTGCCCGCAGCCAGCGTGAGGCCCAGGGCACCGTGGCCCACGTTGAGAAACAGATTGCGGTACTTGCGCCGCCCGATGATGGGCACCGAGGTGGGCGTAGCGGGCCGCAAACCGGCCCAACTGCTGGGTAAGGCCAGGTCACAGGCACCGGGAAACACGGCATCCACCGCGTCCACCATGCGCCGCACGCGCTCCTGCGGAATGTCCAGCCCGTAGCCCCCCACCTCGGCCATGGCCGCCACACGCAGGCGCCCACCCAGCGGGGCGAACACGGTCTTGCGCGACAGATCGGTCACGCTGACCCGGGGCGCCACGCCGCCCGCACGCAGCGGCACGGTGATGCTGTAGCCCTTGATGGGGTAGACCGGCACATACAAGCCCAGCTGCGCCGCATGCCGCGCCGCGTCAGGACCGGTGGCCAGCACAAAGGCATCGGCCTGTAACTCGCCCTGGCTGGTGCGCACGGCCACCACCCGGTCCCGGCGTGTGACAAAGCCCTGCAGCCGCGTCAGAAAGGAGGCGGTGGCGCCCCCGCGCAGCAGACTGGAGGTCAACGCCAGACAGAGCTGGTGCGGGTCGGCCACACGCTCATCGGGCGTCCACACACCGCCGGCAAACTGGCTGCGGTAGTGCTGCAGCGCGGGTTCGCGCGCCACGCATTCGTCTGCCGACAGCACGCTCTGCTCGCACCCCAGCTGGCGCTGGAAATCCACCTGCTGTGCCTGCCGCGCCAAGGCCGCGGCATCGCGGCACAGCACCAGCTTGCCGTTGCGCGCGAAGTCGAACGACCACTGCTCGGCCGCCATCCAGTCCGACAGGGTCTGCCGGCTGAGCTGCGACAGCTGCAGCAGCGCGCGCGTACCAGCCTGCACCTGATGCCGGGTGCAGGCTGCCAGAAACTGCAGACCCCAGGCCCACTGCCGCCAGTCTAGTTGGGGCGTGAAGCGCAAGGGGGACTGGGAGGACAGCAGCATGCCCGGCAGACCGGCCAGTGTTTGTGGCGAGGCCAGCGGCTCCACATAGCTGTAGCTCAGCTGCGCACCGTTGGCCAGACTGGTGCCCTGGCCGGGCCCATCGGCCGCGTCCACCAAGTGCACGTCGTAGCCCAGCCTTGCCAGCTCATAGGCGGTAGAACACCCCACAATGCCTGCGCCCAGTACGCATACCTTCATGCAGCCACCCCCTGCGGCGCTGCCTGGAAGACACGCGCACTGTTGCGGTAGGCCAGGTAGGCACATGCCACATCCGACAGACCTACCCCGACGGACTTGGCCACGATGATGTCGTCCTCTGCCGCGCGCCAGGGCTGGGTGCCTGCACACAAGGTGGGTAGATCCACCACCTTGTCACGCTCCGACCCAGACGCGGGTTGCCACAGCACCAGCTCTCCCGCCTCCTGCAAGCTCTGCGGCGCCCATTCCACGATGATGCGCTGGGCGCGCGACAGTGTGGTGTCGTCCAGCTCACGCGCCTTGGGGGTGCTGGTGCCAACGGCCGATACAAAGGCTCCCGGCTTGAGCCAGGCACCGTCCAACACCGGCGTGGCAGAGCGGGTAGCGGTGACCACGATGTCGGCCTCGCGCACCGCGGCCTCCGCGCTGCTCACGCGCACCCGGGCACCGCTGTGCAATGCCAGCTGGGTGCACCACTTAGCGTCCACCACCGGGTCGACCACGGCGATCTCCTCAAAGCGGAAGAAGTGGCACAAGGCCCGCGCCTGTGCCCGGCCCTGAAAGCCCGCCCCCACGAGCGCCAGTCGTTTCGCGCCCTTGCGTGCGGCCTGACTGGCCACCATGGCGGTGATGCCAGCGGTACGGAACTTGGTGACCTCAGCCCCGTCCAGCACCGCGAGTGGCCGGTTGCTCTCCAGGTCGAACAAGGTGATGAGGAAGGAGAACTGTCCCTGCACTGTGAGGTAGACCTTCAGACCTGCCACCTTGCGTGCGCCCCACACCGCGCCCATGGAACTCAGGCGAAAGCCGCCAGCGTCCGTGCGCTGGCGCGGGTGCACCTGGGCGCGGCCTGCGGCCAGGTCTTCAAACGATGACCGCAGGATGTCCACCACAGCGGGATAGTCGAGCAGACTGGAAATGGTTTTGTCATCCAGATGAAGAAGTTTCATGGTGCAGATTCCTTGAAGGTGGCAGTGGGGCTGATCAATGCGAGAGCGCCAGCGCCAGCGCCAGCGCCAGCGACTGCGCCGTGGCCGGTGGCAAGGCCAGGCGGAAGGTGCCCACCACGCGGGTGAGTTTTTCGGCATGGCCCTGGAGGCTCTCCGCCGCCGCAGCGCTTTGTTCGACCAGGGCGGCGTTCTGTTGGGTCATCTGGTCCAGCTCTCCCAGCGTGGTGTTGATGTGGGCCATGCCCTCGCTCTGCTGGGACGCAGCGCCGCTGATCTCGGCAATGACTTCAGTCACCCGCTGCACCGAAGCCACGATACTGGACATGGTCTGCCCTGCGGAGCTGACAAGCTGCGAACCGGCCTCCACACCATGTACGCTGTCGCCGATCAGGGCCTTGATCTCCTTGGCCGCCTCTGCCGAGCGGGTGGCCAGGCTACGCACCTCGCTGGCCACCACGGCAAAGCCGCGGCCCTGCTCTCCCGCACGCGCAGCCTCCACCGCGGCGTTCAGCGCCAGGATGTTGGTCTGGAAGGCAATGGTGTCGATCACCGCAATGATGCTGGCGATCTTGTGCGCGCTCTGGTGGATGCCGCGCATGGTGTCCACCACCTGCGACACCGCCGCCCCACCCTGCCCCGCCACCGTGGCGGCCGATGCCGCCAAATGGTTGGCGCGCTGGGCCGATTCGGCCGACTGTTGCACAGTGAGGGTCAGGGCACGCACCAGGGCGGCGGAACGCTGCAGGTCGCTGGCCGTTTGCTCGGTGCGGTTGCTCAGGTCCAGGTTGCCGCTGGCCACTTCGGCGCTGGCCAGGCGAATGGACTCTGCGGCTTCGCGCACATCGCCCACCACACCGCTGAGGGACGCCTGCATGGCGGCAACGGCCTGCAGCAGTTGTGCGGTTTCGTCGCGCCCGGTGATGACAATGGACTGGCTCAGGTCGCCGGCGGCTATGCGGCTGGCAATGGCCACCACGCGGTCCAGCGGCTGACAAACCGAGCGCAGCGTGAACCACATGAGGGGTACAAAGATCAGCAGCGTGATACCCACCAGCCCCAGGCGCAACAAGGAGGCTGCACTGGCCTGTGCAGCCATGGCTTCGCGTGCATCCACCTCCTCTGCCTGCAGAGCCTCCACCAACTTGCGGGTGTTGTCCTCCAGGCCCAAAAAGAGGATGTCTGCCTTGGCCGATGTGGCCAATGCGGAAATGCTGTCGATCACCCCTGCCTGCAGTTGGGTTAGCGTGGGCTCCATGAGGGTGGCATAGGTTTCGAGTTGCTGGCGCTGTGCGCCGAGCAGTTGGGTAATGGCGGCGTTGGCTTCATGGGTCTGGCGAATGGCATTTGCGGTGTCGCGCGCACGCGCAATCTCCTGCCGCCACCGCGCGATGAGCGTGTCCACCTGTTCGGCGTTGGAGTTGCCAATGGCCACGATGGCGCTCTCCCAGCGGCGCACGCGGCTCAGTGATTCGCGCAAGACGGCGATATCGGCTGCCGCCGCATTGGACTGGGTGAACAGCACCGTGGTGCTGGTCCGCAGCTGCGCCCCCGACACCCAGCCCCACACGCCCAGCGCCACCAGGGACAAAGACACGGCGACCAGCACGAGGTAAAAGCGGGAACGGATGCTGATGAGCTGAATGAGAAACATGGGGCACTCCTAACGACAGTTTTTTTGTTGATGCCAGCGGTCTGACAAGAACCGGCTAGGGAATTCCGTACTTGTTGGGGTAGCGGATGTTTTCCTTCATGTACACATTCATAGGCACATTCAGGGCATCGGTCTCAAACCATTTGGTGTAGAGCGCGCGCAACTCGCCCGAGGCCATGAGGGACAGCAGGGTCTTGTCCACCAGTGCTGTAAATGCGGCGTCGCCCTTGGGCAACATGAAGGCGTAGGGCTCCACCGAGAGAAAGCGGCCCGTCACCATGAGATCGGCCTTGTGGCGCGATTGCCCCATGAGGCCATAGAGCAGGATGTCGTCCTGCGCAAAGGCATCGGCAGCGCCAGACTCGACCAGAGCCAGACCTTCGGCATCGGTCGCCACGGTGAGCACCGTGAGGTTCTGCTCGGCCTGCAGCTTGGTGACCAGGCCTTCGGCCGTAGTGCCCTTGCTCACGGCTACCCGCTTTTTCCACAAATCTGCGTTCTTCTCCACCTTCAGCGATTTGCGTGTGAGCAGGCGCGCACCGGTGGTGAAGAAGGTGTGGGAGAAATCCACCTCCTTCTGCCGGGCCACCGTGTTGGTGTTCCCACCGCACTCCATATCGATGCTGCCAGACTTGAGCAGCGGGATGCGCTGCGCCCCCTGCAGCGGCTGGTAGGCCACGGTGAGTTCAGGGCGTTTGAGCGTCCTGCGGATGACATCGATCACCCGGTTGCAGATGTCGATGGAGTAGCCCACGGTCTGGCCCTGGGTATTTTCAAAGGCAAAGGTGCCCGGCGTGGGGATGTAGCCGACACGCACTACCCCCTTGTCGGCAATGCGCTGCAAGGTGGGTCCATAGTCGGACTGCGCCTGGACTGCAGTGCCAAGCAAGCCACAAACCAGCACCAGCCACCAGCCAGGCCGGACCTTGTTTTGCGAAACCAGAAGACTCACGGCAGCACTCCTCAAGCCCAGGCCGGAGGGACTGCCCGGTGCCACTCGGTCGCCTGTTCGAACGCATGGGCCGCGCGCAGGATGGTGGGCTCGGCCATGGGCGCCCCCACGATCTGGATGGAGATGGGCAACCCCTGCCGCGACAACCCTGCAGGCACGGCCACCGAGCAGAGGTCTAGCAAGTTGACGAAGCGCCCGAAGCGCGAGAGCGGTGTGGCCAGTTCGTCCACGTCGGCCACTGCAATGGCCGTGATGGCATTGGTGGGGAACACGCACACGTCCACGTCGGCCATGGCCTCCCCCATCTCGGCAATGGCGGCTTCACGCGATTTGAGCAGGCCGATGTAACCCGATGCGCTGATGTCGCGGCCGAGCAGGATGCGGCGCTGGATGTTCGGGTCAAAACGCAGGTCAGCGCGCTCGAACAAGGTACCCAGGTTGGCATAGCCTTCCGCACTCATAAGGTTGCCGGCAATCGCCATGGAGCTTTCCAGGCTTTGCGGCAGGGGCTTTTCCACCAGCACCATGCCCAGTTGCACCAGCGTGGCCAGGGCTTGGTCATAGGCGGCCAACACGTCAGCTTCTACGCCCTCACGCTCGGCCTGGGGCAACACCCAGACACGCATACCATCCACCGGCTTACCCAGTGAGGCGGACAGGCTGCGCACCGGCGCGCGCTGCGACACCGGGTCGCGCGGGTCCGCGCCCGCCAGCACATCCAGCAGCAGAGCACAGTCCTGCACGGTACGGGTCAACGGTCCCACGGTGTCATGCGTAGGGCAGAGGTCAATCAGGCCGTAACGGCTGATCAGACCGTACGTAGTCTTGAGCCCGACCAGCCCGCACAGACCTGCCGGAATGCGCACCGATCCCCCGGTGTCCGTCCCCAGTGCAGCGCAGGCCATGCCGGCGGCCACCGCCACCGCCGAACCGCTGCTGGAGCCACCAGGCACGCGGTGCACCGTCAGGTCCCAGGGGTTCCACGGTGTGCCCATGGAGGCATTGGTGCCCCAGCCGCCAAAGGCGTATTCCACGGTATGCGTCTTGCCCAGCACAATGGCACCGGCCGCACGCAGGCGCTCTACCGCAGAGGCGGTAATTCGGGAGGTCCGGGCGGGCAAGGCCAGGGAGCCTGCGGTGATGGGGTGCCCCTCGATTTCGAACAAATCCTTTATGGCAACCGTGATGCCATGCAGCGGCCCCACGGTGTAGCCCGCACGCCGCAGCGCGTCGAGCCCACGGGCCGCCTGCAAGGCCTCGTCGCGGTACACATCCAGATAGGCCTGCAGTTTGGGGTTAAGTGCTTCCACACGGGCAAGCTGCTGGCGCACCAGGGTTTCGCTGTCCACACGGCCGTTGGCCAGCGCCTCCAGTGTCTCGCTCACTGAAGCAAAGGTCCACGCGGTTTGACTCATGTGGCCCCCATGACTCTGCGTCCGCGCGCCAGGCGCCGCTCCAACCAGCGCGACAACATGGACAACGGGAAGGCAATGGCAAAGTAAAACAGGCCCACCAGCAGGAAGATGTGCAACGGCAGGAAGTACTCGCTGGACATGGCGCGGGCGGTCAGCATCAGTTCGTCTGTGGCGATCAGCGCGCACAACGAACTGTCCTTGAGCAGCGCCACAAAAGTGTTCACCAATGCCGGCAGCATCACCCGCAGGGCCTGCGGAAACACCACCTGCACAAACACCTGGTGCGGCAACAGGCCCACAGCCAATGCGGCTTCGCGCTGACCGCGGTGCACCGACTGCAAGCCACCGCGCAGGATCTCGGCCACGTAGGCCGAACCATGCAGGCCCAGCCCCAGCACACCGGCCCCAAAGGCAGGCAAAGTTAGGCCCAGGGGTGGCAAGGCAAAGTACAGCGTGAGCAGCAAGGCCAGCAGCGGCAAAGTCCGCACAAACTGGATAAACACCTGGGCCGACCAGCGCAGCACCAGTACCCCGCTGCGCTGCATGGCCACCAGCAGGGCGCCGCCCAGCAACGCCAGCGCAAAGCCTGCGGCAGACAGTTTGGCCGTCATGTGGGCCGCTTCCAGCAGGCGCGGAAACCATTCCGGCCAGTACTGCTGAAAGACAGAAAGAAATGCGTTCATCGTTGCCCCTCCATCAGGCGCTCCATGCGCGCAAAACCCCAGCTCACGGGCAGCGCCATGCCCGCATAGACCAGCATGGCAGCCAAATAGATCAGAGTGGTTTCAAAGGTGGATGTGACCAGGTTGCGGGCAAAGAACATGACCTCGGGTGCCGCGATGGCGGACGCAATGGAGGTGTCCTTGACCAGCTGGCTGCTGTAGTTGGTCAGCGTGGGCCAGGTCAGGCGAAACATCTGCGGAAACAGGACGTACTGCAGGGTCTGGCGCGGGCTCAGACCCACTGCCAAGGCGGCTTCGCGCTGACCGGCATGGATGCACTGCAGTCCTGCCGCAAACACATCGCACAACACGGCCGCCCCCACCAGGCCGAGCCCCAGAATGGCTGCAGCCATGGGCGAGAAGCGGATATCGAAGGTGGCCAGGCCGAAATAGATGACAAAGAGATGGGCCAGCGCTGGGATGTTGCGCATCCACTCGATATAGGCAGCTACACCCAAGCGTACGAGGCGCGCACGCACAAAAGTGACCGTGACCGCCAACAGCATGCCACCTGCCAGTGCAATGACGAACGCGCCCGCGGCAATTTGCACCGCGACCTTGGCTCCGCCCAGCAGGCCGAGCACGATGTGCGTGAAGAGTTCCAGGTCAGCCATCATGTGCGGGCCCCGACATGCCCGCTCGTCTGCCCCAGGAAGTTGCGTGTGCGCTCCTGTTGCGGATGGTCAATCACATCTCGCGCACTGCCCTGCTCCACGATATGGCCGCCGTCCATGAAGATCACGCGGTCCGCCACATCACGGGCAAAACGGATTTCATGGGTCACCAGAATCAGGGAGCGACCTTCTTCTGCCAGCTCACGAATCACATTGAGCACCTCGCCCACCAACTCGGGGTCCAGCGCCGAAGTGGGCTCGTCGAACAGGATGACCTTTGGTTGTTGGGCTAGCGTGCGGGCGATCGCCACGCGCTGTTGCTGACCGCCCGAGAGGCGGTCCGGGTACTCATGGGCTTTCTTGGAGAGATGCACCTTGTTGAGCATCTCATCGGCCAGCTCATAGGCTTGCGCCTTGGCCATGCCTGCGGCCTTGATGGAGCCGAGGGCCACGTTATCGCGCACGGTGAGATGGGGCCAGAGGTAGAACAGCTGGAACACCATGCCCATCTCGCGCCGCTGGGGGGCCAGCTCCTTGTCGGTCATGAAGCGCAGTTGGCCGGCCCTGTCTGCGCGTTGGCCAATGCGTTCATCGCCCAGGTGCACAGACCCGGTATCCAGCCGCTCCAGAAAATTCAGGCAACGCAGGCAGGTCGACTTCCCGGAGCCACTGGGGCCTATGAGCGAGAGCGTCTCACCCTTTTTCAAATCAAAGGAAATGCCTTTGAGCACCTCCAGCGTTCCATAGCGCTTGTGCAATCCATCGACGCGTAGCAATGCGTTGTTCATGTTGTCTGGCCCGTTGTTTTTGTAGGGGGAGTGCCACGGTGGCACTCCCGGTGGGTGCCTTGAGGCTTTACTTACAGCTTGGCAACTTCCAGTCCGCAGCGCGGTCCACGCCGGCGCGGAAGTTCTGACCTGCGGGCACGTACCAGACGTCTTGCACCAGGCCGTACTTGGTGCCGATCTTCTTGAGCTCGCAGCCCTTCCAGAGCTTGGCGATTTCAGCGTTCACCAGCTTGGCGAGTTCAGGGTTGTCCTTGTTCAGACCAAACACCACTTGACCCAGTCCGGTCAGCAGCGGGTACTCCGCGTTGTTGTCGACAAAGGCGTTGAATTTGAGCTTCCACTGGGGGTTGCGCGAGATGGCGTACTGCATGACTGGGGGATCACCAATCACCGCGTCAATACGACCAGACAGCAGATCGCGCACGGCAGCGTCTGAGGTGTCGTAAGTCGTGAGCTGCAAGCCACTGATCTTGCGCAGCTCGGGGATGAAAGAGAAGCCGGTGATAGTGCCAACCTTCTTGCCTTCCAGATCCTTCAGGTGGGACCAGTCGGTCTTGCTGGACTGGGTGATCCCGTTCTTGAAGTAGTGAATCGGGTCGCTCAGCGTCATGATCTTGGAGCGCTGCTCGGTCCATCCCATCGTGCCCGCCATCACGTCCACACGCTTGGCCTGCACCGAGGCAATGGTGCCGGACCACTCCATCAGCGCGGGTTTGACCTTGAGCTTCAAGGCATCGGCCACCTGCTGCAGGATCTCACCGTCGTAGCCAATCATGGCGCCGTCTTGGTAGCCGGTACCAGGCATATCGCCGGTAAAGGCAATTGTGAGCGTATCTTTTTCAACAGTCTGCAGAGACTGCGCCTGCGCCATAGGAACAAGCGCCACGGCGCCGAACAGGGAACACAGCAGGCGTGCAACGAGGTCTTTTTTCATAAAGAAGTCCTGAGTAAGGGGGTTGAAACAATGTCGTTGGATGACGGTTTGGATGGTATGAATCACCCTTCTTGCGGCATAGGAGGCGCTGGCATTCAAATAGAACGTATGCGACATTAAGGGTTCTTCCTGATATTTCTGAACGCACCGCCATGACCCGAGCACCCCGAAAAGCCAGCGCCCGCAGCAGCACCAGTTCCAGCGCCTCGCAGGACGATGGCGCAACCCTTGTGGGCAAGTTGGACCGCGGCAAAGCGACGGTGAAGGCCGATGCACCGGCATCCGGTGTCGAGCTGCGCATTGCCATCTTTCTGTGGCCCCGCTTCCCTCTGCTCTCCCTGGCGGGGCTATGTGATGCACTGCGCCACGCGGCCGATCTGGGCGACCAGAGCCGACAGATGCGCTGTACCTGGACGGTTATGAGCACCCATGGCCAGCCCGTGGCGTCCAGCTGTGGCGTGCTGGTGCCTACCGTGCGCGCCGATGACGCGGGACATGACTTTGATTACGTGGCGGTGATTGGCGGGTTGCTGCCCTATATGAAAAGCAGGGACCCACAGGGTGCTCAGTTCCTCAAGCAGGCAGTAAAAAAACGAATCCCGCTTATCGGCATTTGCACCGGAAGCTTCGTGTTGGCGCAGCATGGCTTCATGGAGGGGCGCATGACCTGTGTGCATCCCTTCCACGTGCAAGACTGGAAAGAGGCCTTCCCACAGTTAGCCTTCACGACACACAGCGACTATGTGTTTGACGGCGATCGGGTGACCTGTGCGGGTGGCATTTCCATCATTGAATTGGCTACGGAGCTGATCCGCATCCATTGCGGGTCCGACCGAGCGGCCAAAGTGGTGCACCAGATGACCGTGACGCAGAAGTCTGCCGTCTCACACCTGACCCGGCGCAGGGCACTGGGCTACGCGTCCAGCGACAGTGACAAACTCAAGGAAGCCATCGTGCTCATGGAGAAAAACATCACCACCCCGCTAGAAATAGCGGTGATCGCCAAGCTCATACGTTCCAGCAGCCGGCAGCTGGAAAGAATATTCTTGGCCGAAACCCAACTCTCGCCCTCCGAGTTCTATCGCAACTCGCGCCTCAAGTACGGTCGCTGGATTCTCAACAATTCGGATCAGCCCATCAGTTCCATTGCCTACGAATGCGGGTTTTCAGATGCATCGCATTTCATCCGGCATTTCCAGCAACTGTATGGCGTATCTCCGGGCCGCCTGCGCAAGGCTTCCAGTGCGACGTGACGCGGCAAGTTTCCCCGAGGATAGAGGCAACTGCGCGTTCTGGAATTCACTGACACACCGATCCTCGTGTGTGAGGCTGGCTTTAGAGCGTAGCCCTCACACCTTCAGCGAACGCTCAATGTCCGTCAGCTTGTAGCGGGCCAGGGCCAGGTTGCCCTTGGCTTTGTCCAACACCAGGTACAAAAACAGGCCCGCGTTGTTGGGGACCAAGCGGATCAGGTGGTACTGGTCGCCCAAGGTGATCAGGATGTCTTCAATGCCGCGGCGCAAGCCCAGGGACTCCATGGTGGCCAGCTTGGCTTTCACCACCTGGCTGTTGCCGGCGGCTGCCAGGTCCAGGTTCATGCCGCCACCCGCTTGCGCCAGGCACATGCCGCTGCGGTAGTCGACCAGGGCGGCCGCCAGGGCGCCGTCAATGGTCATCGTGTCGGTCATGCATTGCTTCAAATTGGAACTCATGTCGTCTCTCAGGGTAGGGGAAGGTTGAAGGGCCAGAAAATGCTTGAAGTCGAGCTTGCCCAGTTGCTCCATCAAGATGAACCACAGGGTCTGCGGACTGCTGTCGGGCAGCCGGAAGACCTGGACGTGCTGTGCTTGCGCCGGCGGGAGCGCCTTGAAGACGGCGTCCTCCATCAGCGCATTGGGCATGAGGAAGGCCCAAAGCTTGGGCGGCGCGGCAGAGGCCAGCCCATCCAGCGCGGTGCGCAAGCGGTTGATGGAGCCCGGCCCCACCAGCAGGATCGTGGCAGCTGCGTCGGCGGCAGAGGTGCCCAGGTCCAGGTCTTTGTCGGGACGGTGCCAGTCCAGTCGCAGTGGGGTGGAGCCGCTGCCCAGGGCAATTTGGGGCCAAAAGCCGGAACCAGAGGTGTGGGGCACGCCCAGTTGGGTTAGCGCGTGCAGGCCGAGGCTGGCGGTGAGGTCGAGAACGAGGACAGTGGGGAGGGCCATGGGTGGGTCTTGCATGAGTACCCTGCAGGGACTTCATGAAAGCACCAAGGGTTTGCGACGCTCAAGTGGACTGAGCAGCTACTCAATGATAGGGGCGCACGACCCAGTTTGTACCGGGCATCAAACTAATCCCAGGAAGATACAGGGGCATACCTCCCCATCCGTTCATCTTGCGGGCGCAAAGCTGCTGCGCCCGCAAGATGCGACGGATCAACCCGGGCTTACTTGGTGTGGTGCGCCGTGTGGGCGTTGTGCTTGTCGTTGAAGATGTCACCGCTCTGGTGGTTTTCAGCCGTTTGAATGCGGAACTGCTCGCCCCGGCCCACATGTCCGTTGCGGGCCGCTGCGGCTTCACGGCGATCCACACGGGCCTGGCCACGCTCCAATTGCCCGGCTTCCCGTTTCGTCAGCGCGCCCGACTGGACGCCGTCCTCAATGCGTTTTTCCTGATTCACATTGCGCTGCACATCGGCCTGCAAGCGCTCGGACGACTTGGACTCCGGGTTGCCCTTAGCGCTGTTGTTTTCAGCCGCATGGATGTCCTGGCTGGCCTTGTTTTGGGCACGGCGCAGTTGGGCACGTTCACGCGGTGTGAGGGATCCGTCTTTCAGGTCTTTGGCCTGTAGACGGTCAATGCGGCTCTGCTCCTTTTCCAGGCGCCCAGCCTCTTTGGTGTTCAGGCTGCCGTCCTTCAGGCCATCCTCAATGCGGGTTTGTTGGTTCACGTCGCGCTGCACGGTGTCGGCAGCGTTTTGCGCAAAGGCACTGGCAGAACCCAGTGCAATCAGGAGGGAAGCAACAAGAATGCGGTGTGTCATGGGAGTCCTTGGTTAGAAGCCACGTCGGCTCGCAATCACAACGCCACCCCAACGCACGCTGCCGACACAAAACCCGCGCAGAATTGTTACCGCAGAGTAAAGCCTAGCGAAGTGTCAACGCCCGGCTGAGCCCAGGCCAATCGGGGCCAACGAAACCAAAGCCACAGAAGCTGCTACTAAATAGAGAGCTGCAAGCCAAATATCCACGGGGGCTAGCAGCCTATTTCATTCACAACTCAGGCGAAGTCTGCATCCAGCACCACGCGGTAGCGCGCCTTGCCACTGCGCAGGTGGTCGAGTGCCTCATTGACCCTGGACATGGGGAAATGCTCCACTTGCGGCGCGATGCCGTGGCGGGCGCAGAACTCCATCATCTTGGCTAACGTGGCCGGCGATGGCGTGGGCGATGCCGAGATGCTGCGCTGCCAGGACAGCAGGCCGCCGGTGCGCACCTTCATGGCCTCGGTCACCACACCCACCATGTGCAGGCGGCCCTTGGGCGCCAGTGTGCCGATGAGCGCATCCCACTCCAGGCTGGCCCCTACAGTCACCAGCAAAAAGTCCAACTGGCCCGCATGCGCCTTGAGCTCTTTCACATCCACGCTGGACACCGTGCGGTGCGCGCCCAGCGCCAGTGCTTCCTCACGCTTGGAGGCGCTGGAGGTGAAGGCCGTCACATCGCAGCCCCAGGCCTTGGCAAACTTGACGGCCAGGTGGCCCAGGCCGCCGATGCCGACCACGCCGACCTTGTCCGTGGGCTTGATGTCGTGGATCACAAAGGGCAAGAACGCGGTGCCGCCGCCACACATGAGCGGGCCGGCCGCCGCAGGGTCCAGCCCCTCGGGAATCGGCAGGGCCCAGCTCCAGTGCGCACGCACCTTGTCCGCAAAGCCGCCATGGCGACCGATGATGGTGGGCTGGCGGGTGGCGCACAGGTTTTGTTCACCACCCACGCAAAACTGGCAGTGCAGGCAGCTCTTGCTGTGCCAGCCCAGGCCCACGCGCTGACCCACGCTGCGGCCCTTGGCATTCGTTCCTACGGCCGTGATGACCCCCACCACCTCATGACCGGGCACCACGGGGTAGCTGGTGGGGAACCACTCGCTTTCCACCATGGCCAGGTCCGAATGGCACACGCCGCAGTACTCAACAGCAATCTCTACGTCTTCGGCATCCATGGGTCCGGGGTCAAAGTCCAGCCGTTCCAAAGGGGCGGTCTTGCTGTGGGCGGCCCAGCCGCGAAAGTGGGTCATGCGTGTCTCCTGAATGTGAGGGGGCAAAGATAGCCACAGCGTAGCGCGAAGCACCCGGCTTGCACAGGCCCGCTGTAACGCCCGGGACTGCACGGCTTCAGCGGATAATGCGCCCCGGCGCTGGCAGCCGCTGCGTCCCAACCGAGCACAAAGAGTCACCATGCACCGTGTCGCCATCAGCAGTACAGGCCTGTTCACCCCACCCGAGGTCATCACCAACGCGGAATTGGTAGCGGCCTACAACGCCTACGCCGCCCTTCAGAACGCCAAGCACGCGGACGCGATTGCAGCGGGCACACAGACTGCGCTGACCGATTCCAGCGTGGAGTTCATCGAAAAGGCCTCCGGCATCCAGCGCCGCTATGTGATGGAGAAAAGCGGCGTGCTGGATCCCACGCGCATGCGCCCCCATTTCACGCCACGCCCTGACACCGAGATTTCGCTGATGGCCGAGATTGCCGTGAAGGCCTGCCAGGACGCGCTGAAAGCGGCGGGCAAAACCGCTGCCGACGTAGATGGCGTGATCTGCGCCGCCGCGAATATGCAGCGCCCCTACCCCGCCATGGCGGTGGAGATTCAGACCGCGCTGGGCGTGCAAGGCTATGGCTTTGACATGAATGTGGCCTGCTCATCCGCCACCTTCGCACTGGAGCAGGCGGTGAACGCGGTGCGCTGCGGAACGGCGCGCGCCGTGCTGGTGGTGAACCCCGAAATCACCTCAGGCCACCAGGCCTGGATAGACCGGGACTGCCACTTCATCTTTGGCGATGTATGCACCGCCATCCTCGTGGAACGGCTGGACCTGGCACCAGCCGGCGCATTTGAAGTGCTGGGGACCAAACTGCTGAGCACCTTCAGCAACAACATCCGCAACAACCACGGCTTCATGTGGCGTGCCGAAGACCGCAACCCCGAAGACCGAGACCAGCTGTTCCGCCAGGAAGGCCGCAAGGTGTTCAAGGAAGTGTGCCCCATGGCCGCAGAGCACATGGAACAGCATTTGGAGACATTGGGAATGACGCCACAGAACGTGCGCCGTTTCTGGCTGCACCAAGCCAACCTGGGCATGAACCAGCTGATTGCCAAGAAGCTGCTGGGTCGGGAAGCCACGCTGGACGATGCGCCCGTGATTCTGGACGAGTTTGCCAACACCGCGTCGGCCGGCTCCATCATCGCCTTCCACCGCCACCACGCCGACATTGCGGCGGGCGAGGTGGGCGTGATCTGCTCGTTTGGTGCCGGCTATTCGATCGGCAGCGTGGTGGTCAAACGCCTTAGTTCAGCGGACGCTTGAGGCGGATTTCCTCGATCTTGACGGTTCCGATGGGCACGGTCTTTGCACTGGACATTTCGCGCTTGAAGCCCGCCAGCTCGTGGAAGCGCATGGCGCGCTCGTTGGCAATGGGCAACCAGATGCTCACATGGGTGCAGCCTTCGTCCTGCAGACCTTCGCGGGCTGCGTCCCACAGGGCCAGGCCCACACCCTTGTCCCAGTGGCTCGATGCCACGTAGATAGCCCAGATCTCACCCATGGTGGGTGGAGTGCCCTTGTCACGCGAACGGTCGAAACCCACAAAGCCAACGATCTTGTCGTCATCCAGCGCCACCTGCACCTGGGGCTCGGCGTATTCGATGGCTTCACGCCAGTAGGCCTGGCGCTTGTCCAGGGGAACGGCGGGCACAGGGGTGTCGGCCAGCATGCTCTTAAAAGCTTCGCGCACGGTGGAGTTATGGAGCTCAGCGATGGCTTTGGCATCGCGTAGTGTGGCGGGGCGAACCTTGAAAGTAGTCGTATCGGACATGTCTAACGCAAACTCACGCAAAATTGAAAAAAAGAGCGTGATTGTCGCAGCATTCGTAGAAACCCTCCCTGCCCCGCATTTTGATGCCCGATTCCAGCCCTCCAGACACCCTGCAGCCTGTTGCGCCAGAAGCCTTTCAGGTCCGCATCCTTCCCGATGGTTGGCTCTTTGCCGCGCCACCTGACCGCACGGTGCTGCAAGCAGGGTTGGCGGCCGGTGTGGAACTGGTCAGCTCGTGCCGCAACGGTACCTGCCGCACCTGTCTGTGCCGGCTGGTGGAGGGCCAGGTGGTCTACCAGATTGACTGGCCGGGGGTGAGCACGGAGGAACGCGCTGAAGGCTGGTTTCTGCCCTGCGTGGCACTTGCCCGCAGTGACCTGGTGGTAGAACAGGCCATGGCCTGGCCTAGCCAGACACCGTAAAAACACCGGGTTCGCCAGCGCACGTCACCTAGGGTGAACACCATTGCCCTCAGGGCAGGGCGCCTCAAAAATGTGCGATTCACATAGGGAGCCTTCATGACGACGATCACCGTATCGCCCAGCGATCTGCCATTGCAATGCCTGTACCGTTGGGAGAAGGAACGTGGCAACCAGATTTACCTCTCGCAGCCCATGGGCGGCGGCGTGGTGCAAGACATCACCTGGTCCGAGGCGGCTTGGCAAGTCCGTTGCATGGCCAGCTGGTTGCAGGCCCAAGGCTGGCCTGCCGGCAGCCGCGTGGCCATCATCGGCAAAAACAGTGCGCACTGGATTCTGGCCGATCTGGCCATCGTGATGGCCGGCCATGTGTCCGTCCCCATCTACCCCACTTTCAATGGCGAAGCACTGGCCTACATCCTGGCACACAGCGAGGCCAAGGCCCTCTTCATTGGCAAGCTGGACGACACCGCCAACCTGCACACTGGTGTACCGGCAGATTTGCCGCAGATTGCACTGCCCCTCGCACCCGCAGTGCCAGCCTTGCAATGGACCGACCTGGTCAAGGCCAACGCCCCGCTGGCCGGCCATCCCACCGCGCCGGGTGACAAGGTCAGCACCATCATCTACACCTCAGGCACCACTGGCCAACCCAAAGGCGTGGTGCACACCTTCAACACCATGGCCTGGGGCCTCTCCAGCGCCACCGCCCGCGTGCGCATGGACAGCAACGACCGCTACATCTCCTACCTGCCGCTGGCCCATGTGGCTGAGCGCATGCTGGTGGAGCAGGCCTCGCTGCGCTACGGCGGCCACATCTTCTTTGCCGAGTCGCTGGACACGTTCCTGCAGGATTTGCAACGCGCCCGGCCCACCATTTTTTTCTCGGTGCCGCGTCTGTGGGTCAAATTCCAGCAGGGCGTGCACAGCAAAATGCCGGCCGCCAAGCTGCAAAAGTTGTTGCGCATACCGCTGATCGGCGGCTTGGTGCGCAAGAAAATCCTCAAGGGCCTGGGGCTGGACCAATGCCGTCTTGCCGCGGGTGGCGCCGCGCCCATGCCCGCCGATGTGCTGCAGTGGTACCGCAACCTGGGACTGGACCTGATTGAGGTTTACGGCATGACGGAAAACAGCGGTGTGTCGCACTCCACCCTGCCTGGCTCGCGCCAGACAGGCTCCGTGGGCCTGCCCTACGTGGGCGTGGAAAGCCGCATTGACCCCGAGACCGGTGAAATCCAGATGCGCTGCCCCGCCCTCATGACGGGCTACTACCGCGAGGAAGCGCAAACCGCCGCCGCGTTCACCGCCGACGGCTGGCTGCGCACCGGCGACAAGGGCCAGATTGATGCGCAGGGCTTCTTGAGCATTACGGGCCGTGTGAAGGACATGTTCAAGACCAGCAAGGGCAAGTACATTGCGCCTGCGCCCCTGGAGGACCTGCTGGTGCTGCACCCAGACATTGAGGCCTGCGCCGTCACCGGGGCCAACTACCCACAGCCATTGGCCGTGGTGATGCTGTCGCAAGACGCCGCCGCACGCAGCCAGACCCCAGAAGGCCGACAGATGCTGACCGAATCGCTGCAACAGCACCTCAAAACCACCAACGCCAAGCTCGCACCCCACGAAAAGCTGGACTGCCTGGCCGTGGTCACCACGACCTGGACGCCCGAGAATGGCTTTGTCACGCCCACACTGAAGGTCAAACGCCCGCGCATTGAAGCCGTCTATGGCCCGCAGTTTGACGCTTGGCTCGCGAAAGGAAAACCAGTGGTGTGGGTGGACCCGCAGTAAGCGCACCCCTGGGGTAAGCTCGCGGCATGCCTGCTTGGATACGCCGCCTCACACTCCCCCAATTTTCTGTTTCAGTTGCCCTTGCGCTGCTGATTGGCTTGGCCCCGCTGCCGGGCCATGCGCAGGACAAGCACCCCATGGCCGAGCGCACGCAAGCCTGCACAGCCTGCCACGGCGCCCAGGGCAAAGCTGGCCCGGATGGCTACTACCCGCGCCTGGCGGGCAAGCCTGCGGGCTACCTGTTCAACCAGTTGATGAACTTTGCCGAAGGCCGGCGCCACTACGGGTTGATGAACGGGCTGATTGCGCCACTCTCGCCCGAATACCTGCACGACATGGCCGACTACTTTGCCAGCCTGGATGTGCCCTACCCTGCACCGGCGGCCGCCACCGCACCCGCAGACGTACTGCAGCGTGGCAAGGTGTTGGCACTGCAAGGCGACCGCGCCCTGGGCCTGCCGGCTTGCGTGCAATGCCACGGAAGTGCGCTGACCGGTGTGCTACCCGCCACGCCCGGATTGCTGGGCTTGCCGCGTGACTACCTGAATGCCCAACTGGGCGGCTGGCAAACCGGCCAGCGCAAAGCCCGCGCGCCCGATTGCATGGCCGAGTTGGCCCGCAAACTCAGCCCCACCGATGTGAACGCAGTCACCCAATGGCTGGCAGCACAGGCCGTGCCGGTACCGGCGAAACCCGCGACGACGCGGCCACCGGCCGCCGCCAACAGCCTGGCCCTGCCCACCTGCAGCACTGCACCCTGACCCATGAAAACATCTGCCAAAGTTGCGTGGATGCTGGCACTGGCGTTGGCCACCGGGGCTCTGGCCACCTGGTGGTCTGTGTCCCGCCCCGCCACACCTTCAGCCGCCCATGCCACGGGCATCCCCACCACGGCAGCCCAGATTGCGCGTGGCACCTACCTGGCGCGCATTGGCAATTGCGCGCTGTGCCATACCGCCACCGGTGGTACGCCGTATGCTGGCGGCAAAGGCATTGCCACACCGTTTGGCACGGTGTACGCCAGCAATCTGACCCCCGATCCCACTACGGGCCTGGGCCGCTGGAGTGCCGACGATTTTTGGCAGGCCTTGCACCATGGCAAATCCAAAGATGGACGCCTGCTGTACCCCGCGTTTCCCTACACCAGCTACACCCGTGTGACCCGGGAAGACGCGGATGCGCTGTGGGCTTACCTGCAATCACTGCCAGCGGCCGCCAACGCCAACACACCGCACACCCTGCGCTGGCCGTATCGCACCCAAGCTGCGCTGTGGGTCTGGCGCACGCTATATTTCACGCCCGCGGACACCACCCCGCCCACTTCGGCCACTGCGCCAGAAATGGCACGCGGGGCCTACCTGGTGCAAGGGCTGGCGCACTGCAGCGAATGCCATGGCACGCGCAACGCCTGGGGTGCAGTAGACCCCCACAAATCACTGTCCGGGGAGACGTTACCCGGCGAGCTCTGGTATGCCCCATCCCTGACAACCTCTGACGAGGCATCGGTGGCCGGCTGGACCCGCGAAGACACCGTCGCCTTGCTCACCGCGGGCGTGAATCGCCACGCTGCGGTAGGCGGCCCCATGGCGGAAGTGGTGCGCCACAGCACCCAGTATTTGCTGCCGGAGGATGCGGCCGCCATGGCCATCTACCTGGCATCGCTGGGCACACCCCCTGGCGGCTCACCCACGCCGCGGGCAAGCACCACCAACAGTGCGGCCACAACGACGCCGGGTGCACGCCTCTACGACAAGCAATGTTCGCAATGCCACGGCAAACAGGGGGAAGGGCAAGCAGGCGCCTACCCCGCTCTGGCCGGTAACCGCGCAGTATTGATGTCTAACACCAACAACCTGGTGCTGACGGTGCTGCATGGAGGCTTTGCGCCAGCCACCGCGCAAAACCCGCAGCCCCATAGCATGCCACCTTTCATGCTCACTCTGTCCGATACCGACATTGCGTCGGTGCTGACGTTCATACGCAGCAGCTGGGGCAATGCCGCCGCGCCAGTCAGTGAGTTTGATATAAACAAGATACGCAATGCGCAACCGCGCTAGAACGCTGTCATGACCCCATTTCGTTTCGTCCCGCCCCTGCTGACCGCGTTGGTGTTGGTGGGCTGCGCGCCTTTGGGCGTTGCACCTGCCAAGGACACCACCACCGCCATCACCATCCTGCACACCAACGACCACCATGGCCGTTTCTGGAAAAACAGCGACGGTGAATACGGCCTCTCGGCCCAGAAAACGGTGGTGGACCAAGTGCGTGCCGAGGTAGCGGCCAAGGGTGGCCATTTGCTGCTGCTCAGCGGTGGTGACATCAACACCGGCGTGCCCGAATCGGACCTGCAGGACGCTGTGCCCGACTTCCGCGGCATGAACCTGCTGAAGTTCGACGCCATGGCGGTGGGCAACCACGAATTCGACAAACCCCGCGCCGTGCTGAAGATGCAGCGCGACCTGGCCACCTTCCCCATGCTGTCGGCCAACATTTACGACAACGGCCAGCGCATGTTTGCGCCGTACAAGATCTTCAACCTGGGCGGTGTGCGTGTGGGGGTGATGGGGCTGACCACCGAAGACACCTACAAGATGGTGCACCCCGACAACGTGAAGGGCGTGGAATTCCGCAGCGTCATTGCCGAGGCCAACCAGGTCGTGCCCGAGCTGCGTGCCAAGTCCGACGTGGTGATTGCCGCTACCCACATGGGTCACTATGTGGATGGCCAGCACGGCACCCAGGCCGAGGGCGATGTGGAGATGGCGCGCGCCGTGAAAGGCATTGACCTGGTTGTGGGCGGGCACTCGCAAAATCCAGTTTGCATGAAAGCGGAGAACGTACGCGACGAAGCCTATGTGCCCGGCACTCCCTGCGCTCCCGACCGGCAGAACGGCACCTGGATCGTACAGGCGCACGAATGGGGCAAGTACGTGGGGCGCGCCGACTTTGAGTACCGCAATGGCGAGTTCAAGCTGGTGCACTACGCGCTGATCCCGATCAACCTGAAGAAGACCGTACAGGGCGCTGACGGCAAACCCACCAAGGCGTTCTACACCAGCGAGATTGCCGAAGACCCTGCCATGCTGCAGCTGCTGACGCCCTACCAGAACGTGGGCCAGGAGAAGCTGGGCGTGGCCGTGGGTAGCAGCGATGCACGCATCGAGGGGGACCGTAGCGTCATCCGCTCGCAACCGGCCGCCATGGGCGTATTGGTGGGGCTGTCGATGATGGAGCGCACGCACGCGGACTTTGCCGTGGTCAATGCAGGCGGTGTGCGCGATTCCCTGCCCGCTGGTACGTTGACCTACAAGGACGTGCTGAAAGTGCAGCCCTTCGGCAACACCATCGCCACCGTGGACTTCACCGGGACCGAAGTCATGGCCTACCTGAATGCGGTGGCCAAGATGTCTGCCGGATCGGGCGCCTTCCCGCAGTTTGCAGGCGTGGAACTGGTCATCAGCGGCGGCGTGGTCAACAGCGTCCGCATTGGCGGCGCGGCCTTAGACCCCGCCAAAACCTACCGCATGGCCGTGAACAACTTCCAGGCCGTGGGTGGCGATGGCTATCCCAAGCTGGTCAGCCACGCAACGTATGTGGATACCGGCTTTGTGGATGCCGAGGTACTGCGCGCCTACATTGCGGCCCACAGTCCCCTGCAGGCACAGCGCTTTGCGCCTGGCAACCGTGTTGTGCGCCAGTAAATGAATTCCCTGTCCCGTCGCAAGAAAAAGCGCCTTGGCGCGCGCGCTGCCCTGTCCGAGCGCGAAGGCCGCACCAAGCAGCACATGATCATCGATGGCTACGCGCCGTCGCAGATGATCGAGGACCTGCGCAAGTACCAGGCCGAGCTGGAGATCCAGAACAAGGCGCTGCGCTACTCGCAACAGGAGGCCGAAGGTGCCTCCGAGCGCTTTGCCACGCTGTTCTCTAACGTGCCACTGGCCCTGATGGTGGTGGACGAGGAAGGGCTGGTGCTGGCCAGCAATGCCATGGCACTGCGTCTGTTCCAACCCCTGGAGAGTGATGCGCCGCTGAACTTCCTCCTGCCCTTTGTGGACACCGAGCATGCCGATGAAGTGGCCGTCGCGTTTTCCAGCGCCAAGCAGGAAGGCACCAGCGAGGTCCACGAGGTGGGCTTCCTGGCTGGCTCGCGCGGCAGCTTCACGGGGGACCTGCACATTGCGCGCATTGAAAACCCGCTGGACGAACTGGCGCATTTCATCTGCGCGGTGATTGACCAAGGCCCGCTGCTGACCCAGCGCCACGCGCTGCAGGAAAGCGCGGCCGTGCTGCGCCAGCGTAACGAGGACCTGCTGCTCAGCGAAAACCGCATGGCAGCCATCATCAACTCCTCGCTGGATGCCATTCTGTGCATTGACGAGAAGCACTGCATCACCGTCTTCAACCCTGCCGCCACCGCGCTGTTTGAGTGCCCGGCGGACCAGGCCTTTGGCGCCCAGCTGGGGCATTTCTTGCCGGATGTGGAGTTGGCGCTGAGCGCGGGCAGCGTGCCCGCCCAAGCCATGCTGGGCGAGTTCACCGCCACCACGCTGCTGGGTAAGCAGATTTACGTGGAGATCAGCGTGTCGCTGGAACGGCGGCTGCGCACGCGCGCGCCACTGCGCTTGCCCGAGAGCGACGCGGCCACGCGGCGCGGCGAGCAAAGCGCGCACGGCGCCGTGACCACCATTTTTGCACGCGACCTGACGGCCAAGAAGTTGGCCGAAGCCCAGCGCACCGCGCTGGAAACCCAGCTGCGCGAGTCGCAAAAAATGCAGGCCATGGGCACCATGGCCGGCGGCATTGCGCACGATTTCAACAACATCCTCAGCGCCATCCTGGGCAATGTGGACCTGGCCAAGCAGGACACGCCTGCCGATTCCCCCGCGCTGACCAGTCTGTTCGAGATTGACAAGGCCGGTCGCCGCGCACGGGATCTGGTGCGGCAGATTCTGACCTTCAGCCGCAACGAGCCGCCCAAACGCACGCCCATCCAGCTGGCCGAGGTGGTACAGGAAACCGCGCGCCTGGTGAAGGTGGCCCTTCCCCCCGCGGTGGAGCTGCGCATGGTGATCCCCGAACACTGCGATTCGGTGCTGGCCGATGCCACACAAGTGGAGCAGGCTCTGCTGAACCTCTGCACCAACGCACTGCTGGCCATCGGGCAACACAAGGGATCGGTCACCATTGAACTGGCCTGCTCCGACATTAGCCTGCCGTTCAGCGACCGCGTCGGGCTAGCCCCCGGCCGCTACGTGACGCTGCGTGTTCGGGACACAGGCGGCGGCATGTCGCAGGAAACCATGCAGCGCATCTTCGAGCCCTTCTTCACCACACGCCAGGTGGGCCAGGGCACGGGCCTGGGGCTGTCGGTGGTGCACGGCATCATGCAGACGCACCAAGGTGCCATCGACGTGCAAAGCACCCTGGGCCAGGGCAGCGTGTTCACGCTGTACTTTCCGGCCACGGCGCAAACACCCGTGGCGCCTGCCGAACCCGAGGTCGTGCAGGAAGTACGCGGCCGCGGACACCACGTGATGTATGTGGACGATGACCAGGCTCTGGTGTTTCTGGTGGCGCGCGTGCTCACACGCCGCGGCTTCGCGGTCACCACCTTCACGGATCCGCACGAGGCCCAGGCCGCGCTGCAAGAGCACCCCGAAGCGTTTGACCTGCTGGTGACGGACTACAACATGCCCGGCTACAGCGGCGTGGACCTCCTGCGCCAGGCCAAGGCCATCCGGCCGGACCTGCCCGTGGCGCTGGCTTCGGGCTATGTGACACCGGAGATCGAGCAGCGCGCTCTGCAGGAAGGCGCCAATGCGCTGATCTACAAACCCAACGATGTGAACGAGCTGTGCGAAACCGTGCAGCGCCTGATTGCCCCCTCCGATGCTCCCCACTGAAGATTTCGCTACCCTGCCGCTGGAGGTGGTCTACGCCGACGACGCCATCGTGGTGCTCAACAAACCCTCGGGCCTGTTGACTGTGCCCGGCCGCGGACCGGAGAAGGCGGACTGTTTGAGCAAGCGCGTCCAGGCACGCTACCCCGATGCGCTCATCGTGCACCGGCTGGACCGCGACACCTCCGGCCTGGTGGTAATGGCACGCGGCCTGCCGGCCCAGCGTGTGCTGAACCTCGCGTTTGAACAACGCCGCGTGGACAAGCGGTACACCGCCGTAGTGACCGGGCAGCTCGCCCTGGACGGTGAGTGGCATGAAATTGACCTCCCCATGCTGGTGGACTGGCCCAACCGACCCAAGCGCACCATCAATTTTGAAGAAGGCCAGAGTGCGCTCACGCGCTGGCGCTGCACAGCGGTGGATTGCGCCGCCAACACCTCACGCGTGGAGCTGGAGCCGGTAACCGGGCGCACCCACCAGTTGCGCGTGCACATGCAGGCCATAGGCCACCCCATGGTGGGTGACACACTGTATGCGCCGCCCGAAGTACAGGCTCAGGCCGACCGGCTGCTGCTGCATTCCGGCCTGCTGAGTTTTCCGCACCCGGTGACCGGGAACGTGCACGAATACACCGTCGAGCCAACGTTTTAGTGCCTGGGCCTAAAATGGTTCGGTGACCACCCTACCCAACGCCGACCTCCATTGCCACTCTGTGGTATCCGATGGCACGCTTACGCCCGAAGCCCTGGCCGCGCGCGCCAAGGGCAATGGCGTGGAACTGTGGGCCCTGACCGACCACGACGAAGTGGGTGGGCTGCAGCGCGCACGCGATGCGGCCCATGCAGAAGGCATGCACTACCTGACCGGTGTGGAGATCTCCATTACCTTTTTGAACCAGACGGTGCATATCGTTGGTCTGGGCTTTGACGCTGACAACGAGACACTGCGTCAGGGCCTGCGCCAAACCCGTGGTGGCCGCAAAGAGCGCGCCATGGAAATGTCGGACGGGCTGGCCAAGGTGGGCATTCAAGGCGCCTACGAAGGCGCACTGAAATTTGTAGGCAACCCCGAGCTGATATCGCGCACCCACTTTGCCCGCTTTCTGGTGGAAAGTGGTGTTTGCAAGGAAACCAACGAGGTGTTCCGCAAGTACCTGACGGAAGGCAAACCCGGCTTTGTGCCGCACCGCTGGGCCACGCTGAAGGACGCAGTGACCTGGATCACCCAGGCCGGTGGCATGGCCATCATTGCCCACCCCGCGCGCTACAAGTTCACGCCCAATGAAGAGTTCGCGCTGTTTACCGAGTTCAAGGGCTATGGTGGCCAGGGCGTGGAGGTGGTGACCGGCAGCCATTCGGTGCCCGAGTACCAGATCTACGCTGAGACGGCCAAGGAATTTGGCCTTGCCGCCTCGCGCGGCAGCGATTTCCACAGCCCTGATGAAAGCCACACCGAGCTGGGCACCTTGCCTCCATTGCCGGCTGGCCTCACCCCCGTGTGGGAGTTGCTGAGCTCCCGCATCCAATAAAAACAGAAGGACAAGCGCGCAAGCGTTTGCCGAGCCATGGCGCAGTATTTCGAAGTTCACCCCGACAACCCCCAGCCCCGCCTGCTCAAGCAGGCCGTGGGCCTGCTTGAAAAGGGCGGCATTTTGGCCGTGCCCACCGACTCCAGCTATGCACTGGTCTGCCACCTGGACGATAAGGCGGCGGCGGACAAGCTGCGCACCATCCGCGGCGTGGACGACAAACACCACCTGACCCTGCTGTGCCGTGACCTCAGCGAACTGGCCAGCTATGCACGGGTGGACAACGCACAGTACCGCCTGCTCAAGGCCGCCACACCCGGGGCGTATACCTTCATTCTGGAAGCCAGCAAGGAAGTGCCACGCCGCGTGAGCCACCCATCGCGCAAGACGATTGGCCTGCGCGTGCCAGAGCACAAGGCACTGCAGGAGCTGCTAGCCCTCCATGGTTCTGCGCTTCTAGCTACTACTTTGATAGCAAATGGCGAAACAGAACCCCTCAACGATGCGCAGGACATTCGCGACCGCTACGAGCACCAGATTGCCGCCGTCATGGATGCAGGCGCCTGCGCGGCAGAGCCCACCACGGTGATCGACCTGACCGGCGATGCACCCGAGGTGATCCGCCAGGGTGGCGGCGATCTCGCCGCCATCGGACTCTAGCCCCGCCCTTCGCTCCCATTTCACTCTGAGACAATTGCCCTGTGGACTTTGCACAACTGATCCAAACCGTTGCCCTCTACGCCCTGCCCGTGCTGTTTGCCATCACGGTCCATGAGGCGGCCCATGGCTACGCAGCCCTCTACTTCGGCGATAAGACCGCGTGGTCCCTGGGTCGCATCACGCTGAATCCGGCCAAGCACATCGACCCGGTGGGAACCATCCTGATGCCCCTGCTGCTGTACTTCGCTACTTCCGGTACGTTTTTGTTTGGCTACGCCAAACCGGTGCCGGTGCGCTTTGGCAACCTGCGCAATCCCAAGCGCGACATGGTATGGGTGGCCTTGGCTGGCCCCGGTGCCAACCTGGCCATGGCGCTGGCTTGGGGCATTGGCCTGTACCTGCTCCAAGGCGCGGGCGTGACCGAACCCTTCTTTTTGAAAATGTGCCAGGGTGGCGTGCTGGTGAACGTTGTGATGTTTGCCTTCAACCTGTTCCCCCTGCCCCCGCTGGATGGAGGCCGCATTTTGGTGGGCCTGCTCCCCCTCAAGCAGGCGTTGCTGGTCTCGCGCATTGAGCCCTGGGGCTTCTTCGTGGTGATGGCTTTGGTCGTAGCGGGCGTGATCAGCACGCTGTGGATGCAACCGGTGATGGCCCTGACCTTTGGGCTGCTGGACCTGCTGCTGAGCCCGCTGTCGGCCCTGGTGCATTGAAATTTTTTAGCCTTTTTGACTGTCTGTTTCCATGAGCACTGTTCGCTTCCTCACCGGCATCACCACATCTGGCACGCCTCACCTGGGCAACTATGTGGGCTCCATCCGTCCCTCGGTGCGCGCCAGCCGCACGCCCGGTGTGGAGAGTTTCTACTTCCTGGCCGACTACCACGCGCTCATCAAGATTGACGAGCCCGCACGCATCCAGCGCTCCACGCTGGAGATTGCGGCGAGCTGGTTGGCGGCAGGGCTGAACCCGGACCACGTGACCTTCTACCGCCAGTCCGACATCCCCGAGATTCCCGAGCTCACCTGGTTCCTGACCTGTGTCACCGGCAAAGGCGTGCTCAACCGCGCGCACGCCTACAAGGCCTCGGTCGACAAAAACACCGCGGCCGGTGTGGACCCGGATGCCGACGTCACGGCCGGCCTGTTCATGTACCCGGTGCTTATGGGTGCTGACATTCTGATGTTCAACGCGCACAAGGTGCCCGTGGGGCGTGACCAGATCCAGCACATCGAGATGGCACGCGACATGGCCAACAGTTTCAACCACCGCTATGGCGAGCACTTTGTGCCGCCGCAGGCCGAGATTGAAGAATCCGTTGCCACCCTGCCCGGCCTGGATGGGCGCAAGATGAGCAAGAGCTACGACAACACGATTCCGCTGTTCAGCAGCCGCGAACAGCTCAAGAAGCTGATTGCCGGCATCAAGACCGATTCGCGCGCGCCCGGCGAACCCAAGGACACCGAGGGCTCGGCCCTGTTCCAGATCTACCAGGCCTTTGCTTCCGACGACGAGACCGCCAAGCTGCGCCAAGCCTATGCCGACGGCATTGCCTGGGGCGACGCCAAGGCTATCCTCTTCGAACGCATTGACCAGGAAGTTGCCCCCATGCGCGCCGCCTACGAAGACTACATGGCCCACCCCGAAAAAGTGGAAGCCCTGCTGCTGGCCGGTGCGAAGAAGGCCCGCGCGATTGCCACGCCCTTCATGACCCAACTGCGCAGCGCCGTGGGCCTGCGCGGTCTGGGCTCTGCGGTACAGGCCCAGGCGGGCAAGGCTGCCAAGGTGGCCTTGGCCTGCTTCAAGCAATACCGCGAGAAAGACGGCCAGTTCTACTTCAAGCTGGTGGACACGGCCGGCGCCGTGCTGCTGCAGAGCAAGGGGTTTGAGTCTGGCAAAGCCGCCGGACAGGCCACGGCCCAGCTGCAGCGTGAGGGGGCTGCCGGCATTGCAGCGCTGCAAGCCCAGCTGGAGACTGCGGATGCGGCCACTCTGGCCAACGCCTCCCAAGCGCTGGCCGCTTTGGCCGAGGCCGCTGCCAGCAAATAGCGCTATTCTTTTGCTAGCTACTCGTCCATATTCCACGGGGGCTAGTAACCCGAAGTACTTCGAACCACAGGTGCAGTCATGAGTGACTATCCCAAAGACATCTACACCGAACCGTTCCCCCAGGACATCAACACCCTGGCCAATCTGGGCCCGCTGCGTGCCATGGCCGGTGTGTGGGAAGGTCTGCGTGGGCTGGACGTGAAGCCCAAGGCCGAGGGGCCCAAGAAGCAGGCGTTTTTTGAGCGCATCGAGCTGCAACCCATAGACCCGCAAACCAACGGCCCCCAGCTGCTGTACGGCCTGCGCTACCACACGCATATCACCAAACCCGACCAGATCAAGACCTACCACGACCAGGTGGGCTACTGGCTCTGGGAACCAGCCACGGGCACCGTCATCCACACGCTAACCATCCCGCGCGGCCAGGTGGCGATGGCCTCAGGCCAGGCCACGGCAGACGCCACCGAATTCGAACTGGTGGCCACGCAGGGGCTGGAGACATTTGGCATCTGCTCGGCGCCGTTTTTGCAGCACGCCTTCAAGACCACGGAATTCCGGATCAAGGTGAGCATCCACGCCGATGGCACCTGGAGCTACGACGAAGACACGGTGCTGCAGATTCTGGGCCGCGATGAACCCTTCCACCACACCGACCGCAACACCTTGCACAAGGTGGCGGAGCCCACGCCCAACCCGCTGGCGCGCTAGAACACTAGGGAGCCAGCACGCGGATTTGCAGCAGGCGGCGCACATCGGTGCTACCTTCGCTGCTGTAGCTGCCCTGTCTGGGCGCAGCGTTGCCGCTGGCGGCAATCGTGACCCATTGGCCCAGGGGGGCGGTCACCGTGGTGCTGATTTGTTTGCGTGACTGGCGCGGCATGTCGGCATTGCTTTCTGTCACTGCGTCGGTCTGCACCATTTCCAGTTCCACGGTAGCGTCTTTGCGGCCACCGGGCCAACGCGGCGTCACCGTGAGCGTCTGCCCCACGTCCAACCAGTGCAGCGACTGACTCACGCCCGCCCCGCTGTTGTTGGATTGCGCTTGTGCCGACGACACCCACAGCATGGGTACCAACTGGTTGGTGCGCAGGGTGGCCTTCTCACCATTGCGCACCTGGATTTTTTGCGGTGCCACCGGCGCGTTGGCCGCCGGGCCGGCGCGGTAGCTGGTGCCCTCCTCCAGGCCTTCTTCCACCTGCCGCAGCTCTACAGTCAGGTCGCGCTGAGGCAGGGCCGCCCAGGCGCCCACAGACCAGACCATGGCGACCCCGAGCACGAGCGTGTTTCTGCGTTGCATGCCCGCATTGTTCCACGCAGGCCGCCGCGGTGAAACCACCGCCAACACCGGCAAAGCCCTGTTTTTCGGGCCATAGCCACACAACGCGCTCGGCATCCGAGGCTAAGATGGCACCATCCCCGTGCCAGGAGTCACCCACCATGCGTTTCGTCTCGCTTGCCATTGCGCTGTGTATTGCTGCCGTATCCGCCTCCACTTGGGCGCAACTCAGCGAAACCGTGTCGCGGCCGGTTGGCCTGTACCGCTTCAACCCCAAGACGGAGAAGACGGATTACATGCTGGTGAACCTGTATACCGACGATCTGGCGACCTTTCGCATGGAAGACACCAGCCGCCAACCCGTGTGCAAAGGACAGCTCCAGACGCAGGGACGCGACTGGATTCTGCGCAACGTGAGCTGTTTCAGTGGCACGCTGGCGCTGAACGAAGTGGTGTTTGCGGAGCGCTACAAGTTTGGCGTTTTGCGCCATGGCCTGTCCGTGTACCCACTGCCGGATGGCAGTCAGATCGGCTTCTTCCTGCACCTGGGCAACGAAAGCACCCTCATTTCCGAAGCCCGGGTATCGGACGAGAAGATCAAGGACCTCTACGGCGAATTCCCCAACTGGAAAATTCCCAAATAGCGTCCGCCTGCCCATGACCGCTTGACTTCGAGTGCACTCGAAGTTTTACAGTGGCGGCATGAATACTTTTCTCAGCATCGCCGCTGCCTCCCAGGCCACCGGCCTGTCCACACACACCCTGCGCTACTACGAGCAGATTGGGTTGATCGCGCCGGTGGGCCGTAGCAGCGGCGCACGCCGCTACAACGCAGACGATATGCGCTGGCTGGAGTTCCTGGTGCGGCTGCGCTCCACCGGCATGCCCATGCGCGACATGCAACGCTATGCCCAGTTGCTGCGCGAAGGCCAGGCGCCCGAGAACGTGGCCGAGCGCCAGGCCATGCTGGAACAGCACGCCCTGCGCCTGGAAGAAGACCAGCGCGTGCTGGGCGAAACGCTGCAACTCATCCGCAGCAAGATCCGCCGCTATCAGGAACTGCAAGCGCCTGCCAAAGCAGCCTGAGCCCCGACCACCTTTCACCATTCTTGACACCCGGAGAACCCCTTGAAAACACGCGTACTCGGCCGCAACGGCCCCACTGTCTCTGCCATTGGCCTGGGCTGCATGGGCATGAGCGAGTTCTACAGCAACCGCGACGATGCCGAATCCCTGGCCACCCTGCACCACGCGCTGGACCAGGGGCTGAACTTTCTGGACACCGCGGATGCCTATGGGCCCCACAGCAACGAAGTGCTGATCGGTAAGGCCATTGCAAACCGACGGGCAGATGTCTGCATCGCCACCAAGTTCGGCATCGTGCGCGACCCCAACAATGAAGCCGTACGTGGCGTCAACGGCAGGCCCGACTACGTAAAGGCCTGCTGCGACGCCAGCCTGAAGCGCCTGGGCGTGGAACAGATTGATCTGTACTACCAACACCGCGTGGACAAAACCGTACCCATTGAAGACACCGTGGGTGCCATGGCGGACCTGGTGAAGGCTGGCAAGGTCCGGTACCTGGGGCTCTCCGAAGCATCGGCCGCCACCATCGACCGCGCCTGCAAAGTGCACCCCATTGCGGCGCTGCAAAGTGAATACTCGCTGTGGACGCGCGACCCGGAGGTCACCGGCACGCTGGCCGCCTGCCGACGCAATGGTGTGAGCCTGGTGGCCTATTCACCGCTGGGGCGCGGATTTCTGACAGGGGCGTTTGCCAAGCCCGAGGACATTCCGGCCGACGACTACCGCAGCCGCTTCTCTCCACGCTTCCAGGGCGACAACTTCACGCGAAATCTGGAGCTGGTGAAAAAGGTCAAACAGATGGCAAAGGCCAAAGGCACCTCAGCCGCTCAGCTGGCGCTGGCGTGGGTACTGGCCCAAGGCGACGACATCATCCCCATTCCCGGCACCAAGCGCCGCACCTACCTGGACGTGAACATCGCAGCGCTGGATGTGACACTGAGCGCGGAAGAACTGGCGGAGTTGAACGCCGTCTTCACCCCCGATGCCGCCGCAGGACTGCGCTATCCGGAGTCCTTCATCGCGTCAGTCAACGTCTGAGGCCTTAACAAGGAGTCATCACTGCCGCAGCGTGTAAATTGAAAGCTCTGATCGGCACTCTTCTAGCTAATTAGCCCAGCCATTTTTACAAGCTCGTGATATTGACGAATAGAAGGCCAGTACTCGACATCGCGCGACATTGGCGAAGGTCGTTCTGCAACCAATGGAGAAATAACGTTGTCAGGATATGTGTCCCGTTGGTTAGTCTGATCACGCTCTATCAGCTGCCTCAGCGGAGTCCTGGAAGCCTCAAAGTACTTACTCAACACTGTTCGAACAGGCACTTCAACAAGTCTTCTTTGACTGCCACCGAAACCATTGGGATCACTTTTCACTTCATAACCTCTAACCTTAAAACCCGCGTCCAGTCTGATCCGATCCATGAGCCCATGGAAGTCCTGCCCGTTGAACGAAGGACTTCCCATTGAAGAGAATTCTTGTGGATACTTGTGACGAATTGCAGAAAGGAAGAAAAGCCAAAAAACGAATAGACCTTTGCCCTGCGCGATTCCCGAACTAGCTGCGGTCGCGATAGTCCAGACCTGCTTTTGGTCCCTCAACGTTAAATCACATGCGTCCACAATGATCGAAAAGGTACGAGCCAACAAAGTGTCTTGATCGTATGCATCTTTCTCGATTCCGAAATAGACGGAGGGACCAGCAGCGAATGGATTTTCCGAAATGAGTTTTCTTGCAAACCCATAGTTGTCCGGCTTTGGGAGTTCAAAGTCGAAATCGAAGAATCGCTTTAAGTACCCGCGTCCGTTAAAGCTTCCGCCGTAAACAGCCTTCACTGATTCTGCTAACTGTCCAACATTTGTCGAAACGACAAATGCGACACCCGGGACGGCAAATAAATGTTTAATCCCCTCCAACAGTCGTAAAGCATAGTCAGGCCTACACCGATCTAATTCATCGATAAAGACGTAGAGCGGCCCGTCAATTACGCCCGCAGTCTTTAACTCAATTACAAGCGTTTCGAGAGCTTGCCTGAATTCGGCAGTGGACTTTGCGCGGGCTCGATGATCTTCCAACGCCTTCTCAACAAAGGCGTTGAGACCTTTCTCAATGCTCTTGCCCGCACCTTCAGCGAGTTTCTTCCAATCTGCGTCGGACAACACAGAGTCCGAATCACCATCGCCTCGGAAAGTGCTCATCACCTCATCGAGCGCTACGCCAGAAACCTTTGCTAGCAATCCTTTAGCAATTACTGCTGCTGCAGGGCCCGCCGCCTTCCCAAACGCTTTAACCAAAGATTTTGTCTGTGCCCTGAACGTTCCTTTTGTTTTAGCTGTTACTGGCACCATAGACCATAACTCTTTCATGCTGCCCGCAAGTTCTGCCATAAACGAAAGAACGGGCTCTGCGGAAAAGTCATGTTTCCAAGCATCAAACTCAATAACGCCAATCTTGCGCGCCTTGAGGTCTTGCTTCCAGTTGGTGACGAAAAAAGTCTTCCCGGCGCCCCATTCCGCGTCAAGCGCCACCACGAGAGACTTGCCATCAGTAGAAATTCGCGTCTCAATGTACTGCGATAGGAATTCTGAATACCGCTTTCTCGCCAACGCATCACCTGGCCACTGTGTCGGATCGTTAGTCAAAACCAATGTATTCATCCCTGGCTCCTGCTTTTAGATATTGTCATGCATCGTCGCTTCGCTAGCTGGAATTTAAAGACTGAGCTATCAGGTCTGCAGTTGCCCCAGCGTTCTGTGTCTGGTCACACGAACCACAAAATTTCACCACCAAAAAGTGGCAAATCGCGAATGGCAGCAACTGGCCCGACGCAACAAAACAGAAGCTATGGACCTAGTCCACCGCAACCAGCGTTGTTGAGGACGGCGGCGAACTAACCGCGATTAGTCACTTACGCCATCCCACCCCGTCTTAGCACCGGAGGATGGGTAAAAAAATGGCCCCCAAGGTTACCTTGGAGGCCATCATTTTTTGGAGGAGAAGGAGGGATTCGAACCCTCGGTGCCTTGCGACACGCCTGATTTCGAGTCAGGTACATTCGACCACTCTGCCACTTCTCCTGAAACTGTGTTCGTGTCGGTCGAAACGAAGCAGCGATTCTATCAGGCCTTCAGTACCTCTTTGCCGCCCAGGTAGGGCCGCAGCACTTCCGGCACGGTAATGCTGCCGTCGGCGTTCTGGTAGTTCTCCAGCACGGCGACCAGCGCGCGGCCTACGGCCAGGCCGGAGCCGTTCAGGGTGTGGACCAATTCGTTCTTGCCCTGGGCGTTCTTGAAGCGGGCCTGCAGGCGGCGGGCCTGGAAGGCTTCGCAGTTGGACACCGAGCTGATTTCACGGAAGGTGTTCTGCGCGGGCAGCCAGACTTCCAGGTCATAGGTTTTGGTGGCGCCAAAGCCCATGTCGCCTGTGCACAGGCTCATCACGCGGTAGGGCAAGCCCAGCTTTTGCAGGATGGCTTCGGCGTGGCCGGTCATGGCTTCCAACGCTTCGTAGCTCTTCTCAGGGTGCACGATCTGCACCATCTCCACCTTGTCGAACTGGTGCTGGCGGATCAGGCCGCGCGTGTCGCGCCCGGCGCTGCCAGCTTCAGAGCGGAAGCACGGGGTGTGCGCGGTGAGCTTGATGGGCAGATCGGACTCGGCGGACACCACATCGCGCACAAAGTTAGTTAATGGCACTTCGCTGGTGGGGATCAGGTACAGCGCGGTGTTGTCATCACCACCGTCTTGGCCGCCTTTTTTGGCAGCAAACAGGTCTTCCTCAAACTTGGGCAACTGGCCGGTACCGCGCAGGCTGTCGCCGTTGACGATGTAGGGCGTGTAGCACTCGGTGTAGCCGTGCTCTTCGGTTTGCACGTCCAGCATGAACTGGGCGAGCGCGCGGTGCAGGCGGGCAATCGGCCCCTTCATCACGGTGAAGCGCGAACCGGTGAGCTTGACGCCCATTTCAAAGTCCAGCCCCAAGGGTGCGCCCAGGTCCACATGGTCCTTGATCTCGAAATCGTAGGTCTTGGGTGTGCCCCAGCTGCGCACCACCACGTTGCCATGTTCGTCTTCGCCCACGGGCACGCTCTCGTGCGGCAGGTTGGGCACGGCCAACAGCATTTTTTCCATCTCGGCCTGGATGGCATCCAGACGGGTGGCGGAGGCTTCCAGCTCGGCCTTCAGGCCCGCCACTTCGGCCAGGGCCGCGTCGGCCTCGGCATGCTGGCCCTTGCCCTTGAGCATGCCGATCTGCTTGCTGACCGTGTTGCGCTTGGCCTGCATTTCCTCGGTGCGCATCTGGATGGTTTTGCGCTCGGCTTCCAGCGCGGTGAATGCATCCACATTCAGGAAGGCTTGCGGGTTCTTGCGGGTTTGCAGGCGGGCGACGACCGAATCCAGGTCTTTGCGCAGCAGGGTGATGTCTAACATGGCGTTCTCGTGTTTCTCAAAGTCAAATCGGGCGCTAGCCCTCTATTTTATTGCGCAAGCAGCTACCAAAACCATAGCACGCTGCCTGCCGTTTCATTCTTCCAGCTTCAGCCCCTTGGGCAGCGGAAACTTCACGGTTTCCTCAATACCATCCATCTTGCGCACCGATACGGCGCCCAGCGCCTTGATGCGGTCAATGACGGCCTTCACCAGAATCTCGGGGGCGCTGGCACCGGCGGTCAGGCCCACCCGGGAGCGGCCCTCAAACCACTCGGGCCTGAGCTCATCGGCGTTGTCCACCATATAGCTTTCGGTGCCCAGCTTCTTGGCCACTTCACGCAGGCGGTTGCTGTTGGAGCTGGTGGGGCTGCCCACCACGATCACGATGTCCACCTGCGGGCTCATCACCTTCACCGCGTCCTGGCGGTTCTGGGTGGCGTAGCAAATGTCTTGCATCTTGGGTTTTTTGATCAGCGGGAAGCGGGCCACTACGGCGGCGGTGATGTCGGCCGCATCGTCCACGCTCAGCGTGGTCTGCGTCACCACGGCCAGCTTGTCGGTCTGGCTGGGCCGCACCTTGGCCACATCGGCGACGTCTTCCACCAGGTGAATGCCACTCTCCAGCTGCCCCATGGTGCCTTCCACCTCGGGGTGGCCCTTGTGGCCGATCATGATGAACTCATAGCCCTCTTTGTGCAGCTTGGCCACTTCCACGTGCACCTTGGTCACCAGCGGGCAGGTAGCGTCAAAGATCTGGAAGCCGCGGCGCGCGGCCTCTTTCTGGATTGCCTGGCTCACGCCGTGGGCCGAGAACACCAGCGTGGCACCCGGCGGCACGTCGTCCAGCTCTTCGATGAAGATGGCGCCGCGTTCCTTGAGGTCATTGACCACATAGGTGTTGTGCACGATCTCGTGGCGCACATAGATGGGACGGCCGAACTTGGCCAGAGCCTTTTCCACGATCTCGATGGCGCGGTCCACACCGGCACAAAAGCCGCGTGGCTCCGCCAGCAGAATTTCTTGCGGTAGGGTGATGTTCAAGGCGCCGCTCATAACACCCCGATCAACTGGACTTCAAACGTCACCGGCTGGCCGGCCAGCGGGTGGTTGAAGTCAAACAGCACGGCACGTTCGGTGCCCTCGCCACGCAGTTGCAGCACCACACCGGCAAATTGGCCTTGGCCATCGGGCGTGGGGAACTGCACCACATCGCCCACGTTGTAAGTTTCCAGCGGGTCGCCCATCTGCGTCAGCACCTTGCGCGCCAGCCATTGCTGCATGTCGGGGTTACGTTCGCCAAAGGCGGCGCCGGCGGGCAGCTCAAACGTGGCACGCGCACCCTCTTCCATGTCCATCAGGCAGGCTTCCACCGCGGGGGACAGCTCGCCCGTGCCCAGGCTCAGCGTGGCCGGCTTGCCGGTGAAGGTGTTGATGATGTCCCCAGCCGGGCCGCCCAGGCGGTAGTGCAAGGTGAGGAAAGAGCCCGCTTGGACGCGGGGGGTCGTGGTGGTCATAAAAGTCCCGATAAACTGCCCTCTATTGTAGAAAGCTTGCCCACCATGACCTTTGTCCGCCCCCTGGCCGGAACGCTGGCGCTCGTTTCGGCCCTGTCCCTGGGGCTGTGCGCGAGCTTGGCCCAGGCCCAAACCGGCCCCGCGGCCAATGCCCCAGCCACCCTGCCTCCTGCCGCTACTGCGGCCCCTGCCCCGGCGTGGACCGAAACCCAGTGGCAGGCCCTGTGGGATGCGGCCCAGCACACGGCAGGGCTCAATACCTATGAATTCAAATGGGTGTTCTACACCGACATAAGCCGCGCCCGCATGGCCCGCGTCAGCGGTGTGCGCAGCCCCACCACGATCACGGCGCCCAACCTGATCGCCGTGCCCCGGGCCATCCGCCTGGCACTGGTGAACCTGTATGTGCCCGGCGAAAAAAGCGAGCTGATCCCCTTCAACAACCGCGGCACCAGCGGCTGGGTGGTGGTGGAACTGGTGCGCGTGAGCCGCGCCGCGCCGCTGCGCACCGGCGCCGACTTTGAAAAAGATGCCCGCGACTGGGTGGCCAAGGGCCTGCTGCCCGCGCCCGACGTGCTGCTGTCTGACCCCACCGAGCGCGCCCGCGCGGCTTACTGGCGGGCACTCACGCCCCAGGCCGTGGCCGCCATTGCGCCCGACGTGTCACCCAATGTGGAGTACGGCAACTTCTTCACCCCGTTGACGCGGGCCATCCTGACGGAGAAGCGCGAGCTGGTCGCCGCTCTGCTGGACCATGGCGCCAACATCAACCAGTGCAGCCTGCTGGGCTGCCCCCTGCACCTGGCACAAGGCATGCCGGACGAGAAAAAAGCGCAGGATTGGACCCAGTGGCTGCTGGACCGCGGTGCCAAGCCCGACACCGTGGACAGCCGCCACATGGCCGCCAACGACACCCCACTGGCCGCCGCCGTGGGCCAGGGCCGGCTGGGCAGCGCAGAAGCCCTGGTGAAAGCCGGTGCCTCGCCCGACGGCGTGCCCCAGGTGCCCCACACCCCGATCTACCAGGCCGCGGTGAACCACCGCAAGGACATGGTGAACTGGCTGATCATGCGCGGCGCCAGCGTGCTGCCCTTTGCCGACCGCGGCAACACCACGCTTGGTGCACCGGCCCACCTGTACGCTGGCGCCCAAGCCACCGAGGACAAAGACTTCATCGCCTGGGCCGAACAAACCATGGTGAGTGCGGCGCAGTCCTCGCCCGAATACCGCTTCAACGCCTTTCTGGAACAGGGCAAGCAGCGCTTTCCACTGAAAGACGGCGCTGCGCTGACGATCAAGGCTGCCCCCTTCAAACTGGTGCTGGAGCTCAAGCCCGGCGAATCCACCGCCGTGAACGTGGGCGCATCTTTCGAGAAGGCCTGGTCGGACGAGGTGCGCCGGGGCGACAGGCGCAACCCACTGTTCCACCCGTTTTCCTCGGGCGCACTGGCCGAGCCGCCGTCCGAAGATTCGTACGACCTGCTGGTGGGGCAGCCCTGCCCTGCTACGGCCAAGGCCGACGACCTGTGCCCCGGCGTGCTGTTCACGCTGCAAACCGACAGCGCCAGCCGCAAGGATTTCCATGAGCTGCGCGCCGGCAGCAACGAATACGTGCGCGAGTCCCGCCGCGTGTTCGACGTGTCGGTGGACAAGGGTACCGCGCAGCCGCTAGAGCAGTTTCAGGGGAAGACGCTGTACCTGGTGC
This sequence comes from Rhodoferax sp. GW821-FHT09E07, assembly GCF_059416145.1. NCBI lineage: Bacteria > Pseudomonadati > Pseudomonadota > Betaproteobacteria > Burkholderiales > Comamonadaceae > Rhodoferax > Rhodoferax sp. GW821-FHT09E07. The sequence goes on from NZ_JBWKOP010000008.1 coordinate 68,358, forward strand.
TCAGCGCCGGGCTGAACCTGGGCGGCATTGACGGCCTGCGCCTGGTGGGACCGCGCTTTGTCAGCCTGAAGCTGCAAAAGTAGAAGAACACAACGCCATGCCGCTCAAAGACCTGCCCCTGGAAGCGCAGCCGCGCGAAAAGCTGCTGGCCCGAGGCCCCGGCGCGCTCAGCGATGCGGAGCTATTGGCTATCCTGCTGCGCACTGGCATCGCAGGCAAGGGCGTGTTGCAGATGGCAGATGAGCTGCTACAACTCAAAAACCATAGCACCCCGCGCAATGCGGACGGGGGCCAGGGCGGGTTTGGCGGCATAGCCGGTCTGCTGAATGCCACGGCAGACGACCTCCAACGCGTGAAGGGCTTGGGCCCGGCGAAGCGCGCCGAGATCGTGGCGGTGCTGGAGCTGGCCCGCCGCGCCATGGCCCAGCGCCTGCAGGAGCGCGAAGTGTTTGCCGATCCGCAGGCCGTCAAGCACTACCTGCAGCTGCACCTCGCGGCCAAAGGGCATGAAGTGTTTGCCGTGCTGTTTCTGGACACACAGAACAAGCTGCTGGCCATGGAAGAACTGTTCCGTGGAACGCTGACACAGACCTCGGTGTATCCCCGCGAAGTTGTCATCCGTGCGCTGCACCATGGCGCCGCAGCCGTGGTGCTGGCGCACAACCACCCCAGCGGCACCGTGCAACCCAGCCGTGCCGACGAGGCCCTCACCCAGACACTGAAGGCCGCGCTGGCGCTGGTGGATGTGCGTGTGCTGGACCACATCATTGTTGGGCCCGGCCAGGCACTGTCCATGGCCGAGACCGGTTTACTCTAAAGGGCTGCCATGAAAATTACCGCCCTGTCCGACCTCAAGCTGGTCAAGAAGGAAATCGAGGCCCAGGCCGCGCGGGAAGCCGCGCTAGCTGCCCAAAAGGCGCTGGAGGCCAAACGCAAAGCCGCCGCCAGCAACCTGTTCCAGGCGGCCATCGGCAAGGTCAAACCGATGGAGCCACCCCAGCGCGCCAAGCTGGCGCCGGAGCCGCCCAAACCCATCCCCAAGCAACAGATGCTGGATGACGCCGCTGCACTGCAAGAAGCGCTCAGCGATGAAGTGGATGTGACCACCCTGCTGGACACCGACGAACACCTGAGCTTTCGCCGCCCCGGCGTGGGCACCGACGTGACGCAGAAGCTGCGCAAGGGCAAGTGGAGCATCCAGAAACAGATTGACCTGCACGGCTACCGCAGCGACGAGGCACGTGAGGCGCTGGGCGCCTTTATCCGCGAGGCGCACAAACAGGGCATCCGCTGTGTGCGCGTAGTGCATGGCAAGGGCCTGGGCTCACCTGGCAAGGCGCCGGTGCTCAAGGAGAAAGTGCACAAGTGGCTGGTGCAAAAAAGCGAGGTCGTGGCCTTTGTGCAGGCCCAGCCCGCCCAGGGTGGCGCGGGTGCGCTGGTGGTGCTGCTGCAGCCGCTGAACCGCTAAGGCAGGCGCGGCTCAGACAGCGACGTTGCGCATCCAATCGGCAGTCTGAAAGAACGAGGTCTTCAGCCGCTCGCGCAGTTCGTTCGGCACACCCGTGTCGCCCATGGCCTGGTCCATGCAAGCCAGCCACTGGTCGCGCTCCAAGATGCCGATCTTGAACGGCATGTGCCGCGCACGCAGCCGCGGGTGGCCAAAGCGCTCCACAAAGTAGTCGGGGCCACCCAGCCAGCCGCACAGAAACCAGAACAGGTGGTCGCGCGCCTTGTCCAGGCTGTTGCCATGCGCAGCCCGCAGCGCCGCGTAGCCAGGCTCCAGGTCCATCAAATCGTAAAAACGGTCCACCAGGCTACGGACCACGGCCTCGCCGCCTATCCATTCAAACGGGGTGATACCGGTGGGGGCTTCGTCAGTCATGCAGATGTATAAGAAATAGGGCTCTAGCCCCTGCAGAATATGCGCGAGCAGCTATCAAAAGTATAGTACTTTCGGCCACATCAAGTGGCCGCGCGGCGCAGCGTTTCCACCACCGGGCGCGTCAGTACCTCGCGCAGGCCCCACCAGCCCGCAGCCAGCGCCAGCACGGCACCGGCCAGCGCGCCCAGCAGCGGCACCCACAGCGACACGGTCCAGTCAAACTCGAACACATAGCGCGCCAGCGCCCAGCCCACGATGGCCGCAACGATGGACGCCAGAAAGCCCGCCAGCAGGCCCACGCCGGCCAGCTCGGTGCGCTGAACCTGACGCAACAGGCTGCTGCCAGCGCCCACGGCGCGCATGATGGCGAACTCGCGCGCACGGTCCTCGCGCGTGGCGGTCACCGCGGCAAACAGCACCACCAGGCCGGCGGCCAGCGTGAAGCCGAAGAGAAACTCCACCGCGCGTATCACCTGGTCCAGCACGCGCTGCATCTGGTTGATGGTGCTGGTCATGTCCACATTGGTCACGTTGGGAAACTGGTGCACCAGCGCGTTGTCGAAGCCCTTGGTCTCTGGGGCCTTGAAGGCGCCCATGAACGTGCTGGGCACGTCCTTGAGCACCGCCACCGGGTACATCACGAAGAAGTTGGCACGCATGGAGCCCCAGTCCACCTTGCGCAATGAGGTGATCTTGGACTCGGTCTGCATGCCGCCAATGTCAAAGCGCAGGCTGTCGCCCAGCTTTAGGTTCAGCGTCTTGGCAATGCCCTCTTCCACACTCACAGCGCCTTCTTCGTTTTCCGTCCATCGGCCGCCCACGATGAGGTTGTGCGGCGGATTCTTGGCGCTGTGCGAGAGGTTGAACTCGCGGTCCACCAGGCGCTTGGCGCGGTCTTCGGTAAAGTCATCGGGCGAGATGTCCTTACCATTCACCGCCACCAGGCGGCCGCGGATCATGGGGTACCAGTCGAACTTGGTGACGCCCTGATCGGTCAGCGCCTTGCGGAAGGCATCGGACTGCTCGGGCATCACGTTGATGACAAAGCGGTTGGGCGCATCGGGCGGCGTGGCCTTGCGCCAGCTGCTGATGAGGTCTGTGCGCAGCAGCACCAGCAGCACCAGCGCCAAAAGGCCCACAGACAGCGCACTCACCTGCACCACGGTGTAGGCCGGGCGGGCCGACACCTGGCGCGTGGCCAGCACCAGCCAGCGTGGCGCGGTGGCCTCGTTCACACTCTTGCGCAGCAGCTTCACCGCCACCCAGCTCAGGCCCGCAAACACAAGCACCGCGGCGGCAAAACCGCCCACGGCGATGAGGCCCAACATGAGGTCACGGCTCACCGTCAGCAGCAGCGCCGCAAAGCCGGCCACCCCAATGGCCAGCACGCCAACGGACGCGGGGCGCAGGTTGCCCACATCGCGGCGGATCACGCGCAGCGCAGGCACCTGGGCTAGTTGCAACACGGGCGGCAGGCCAAAGGCCAGCAGCAAGGTGAGCCCCATGCCCAACCCCAACGCCACCGGCCACAGCGATGCCGCAGGCAAGGCGGAGTCCACCAGACCGGCCAACAGCGCCACAAACAGGTAGTGCACGCCAAACCCGATCAGCACGCCCAGCGCGCTGGCGAACAGGCCCACCAGCGCAAACTCAAACGCGTAGCTGCTGGCAATGGTGCGCTGGGACAGGCCCAACACGCGCAGCATGGCGCAGTCGTCCAGGTGGTTGGCCGCAAAGGCCCGCGCCGCCAGCGCCACGGCCACAGCACTCAGCAGCGCCGCCAGCAGTGCCACCAGGCTCAGAAATTTGTTGGCGCGGTCCAGCGTCTGGCTCATCTCGGGGCGACCGCTTTGCAGCGACTCCACACGCACACCGCGCACGCCACCGGTCTTCACCTGCGCATCGGCCCAGGCCACAAACTTGCGCACCGCGGGCTCATTTCCTGCCACGGCCATGCGGTAGTTCAGCCGGCTGGCGGGTTGCACCAGGCCCGTGGCAGCCAGGTCGGCCTTGGTGATCATCACGCGCGGCGCAAAGTTCATGAAGCCACCGCCCCGGTCGGGCTCGATCACGATGATCTTGTCCACGGTGAACTGGCTGTCACCCAGCAGCAGCGCGTCGCCCACTTTGAGGCCAATGGCTTCCAGCAGGGCGGCATCCACCCAGGCCTGGCCTTTGGCGGGTGTGTCTTTGGTGGGGGCGTCGGGTGCATCCGGCGCAGTGCTCAGGCGCAGGGCGCCGCGCAACGGGTAGCCGGGCTCCACCACCTTGAGCGCCACCAGCTTGGCCGCGCCGCCTTGGGCGTCGCTGGCGCGCGCCATGGTGGGAAACCCCAGCGTGTGCACCACCTGCAGGCCCAGCGTGCGGGCCTGTGCTTCAAACGCGGGGGGTGGCGGGTTGTCGCTGGAGATGACGGCGTCACCGCCCAGCAGCTGGCGCGCATCGCGCTGCAGGCCGCCTTGCAGGCGGTCCGCAAAAAAGCCTACCGCGGTGAGGGCCGCCACAGCCAGCGTGACGGCGACGATAACCAGGCGCAGATCGCCAGAGCGCACATCGCGCCACAGGGTGCGCCAGCCCAGGCGCCAGAAAGAGAGGTTCATACCGCCACCTTAGCAGCTTGGGAAAAGCCACAAACAATGCGGGTGAGGTTTGCGCGGTGCCGCTTGCGCCTGGGCACATTGAAAGTGTGAACTTTCGGATTGGGCCAGTTGCAGAAGTCGGCCAATGCCAGCTTTCTGGATGACGTTCCGTGTAACCATATTTGTACTGGTATCCTTTGCAGATGCAGTACATCCGCTCCCTCGATATGTTGTTTTTGGACGAACTGTTCAAGAGTGCAACAGGGTGCAATATCGAAGCCGCAAACGAACAGCTGCAGGCATTCGCACCTGGTGCAATTGGCTCAATTCCGCGATACTTCTCGCTTCAGCGTGAACTTGCATGGTATGCAAAAAGTTAATTGTTCGCTCCAGGATGGCGGCGGGGAGTCAAATACGGACGAACCTAAACGCCTTACGTTCATCGACGTTTTCGCCGGCTGTGGCGGTCTGAGTCTTGGCTTGATGCAGGCTGGCTGGACTGGCCTTTTTGCGGTGGAGAAGGACAAATTCGCCTTCGAGACCTTGAAGGCGAATCTGCTAGCGCGCCAAGAGGGGCATCGTTTCCAATGGCCTGGATGGCTCCCGCAACAGCCGATCTGTGCCATGGAACTACTTGCTAAGCATTCAGGAAACTTGGCATCGCTGTCCGGTCAAGTCGATCTGATGGCCGGCGGCCCGCCGTGCCAGGGTTTCTCCAGCGCCGGGCGGCGCAAGGCCGCCGACCCGCGCAACGCTTTGATGGACAGCTACTTGAAGCTAGTGCGGAAGGTTCGCCCAAGAGCAGTGCTGATCGAGAATGTGAATGGCATCACCGTGGACTTCGTCGACGAGTCCAGCGACGACGGTCGTATCAACTATGCCGAGAAGTTGGTGCGTGAGCTGTCAAAGGACTACCGCGTACGCTGGAAGATGATTAAGGTGTCAGACTACGGCGTTCCCCAGGCCAGGGTGCGCTTCTTCCTGCTGGGCCTGCGTAAGGACATCCAGGAATCCCAAGATCCCTTTGAGGCATTGGCTGGTAGCCGCAACCAATTCCTAAAGTCGAAGGGGCTCTTGACGACGACAAGCGCTTCGGCTGCTATATCCGATCTCGAGCTATCGCGCGGCAGCGTAATCGATTGCCCCGACAGCAAAGGATTCAGCGCGATCGCCTATGGACGCGCGAGGACGAATTTCCAAAAGCTTATGCGTGCAGGAAACGAAAAGACCCCCGACAGCTCCAGGCTAGCGCGCCACAGGCCGGAGATTATCAAACGCTTCGAGCGGATCATCGACATCTCGCACAAGGACGGCCGACTGAATGTGTCGATCAGTCGCGAACTCCGGGAATTGTTCGGCCTCAAGAAGATGGCGCTGCGGGTGCTCGATCCCGATCGTCCGTCGCCGACCATCACTAGTATGCCGGACGACCTGCTTCACTACCGCGAGCCTCGTACCTTGACGGTTCGGGAAAATGCACGACTGCAGAGCTTTCCAGATTGGTTCCAGTTCCGGGGCAAGTACACGACAGGTGGCGAACTTCGAAAGCAGGAGGTACCGCGGTTCACACAGGTCGCGAACGCAGTTCCCCCGTTGATGGCGGAAGCTATCGGCAAATCTGTATCCAACTGGCTGGCGACTTCGGCGCCTAATCCAGGCTGACGTCTAGCAATACCGCGATGAGCATGAAGTTGTCGCGGTGATCGATCAGCTCTCGCCGCAGGGCGGTCATCTCCTCGGCCGTCCAGTTTTGCTCCATGCCGACCATCCTCAGCTTGCCGTCTTGCCGCCTCAGCATCGCGTGCGCAAGCTTGTTCCGCCGTTGGACGACGCCGTTGATGTAGCCGTCGACCTTAGAACGCTTTCTGTCGTGCTCAGCATCCCATGTCGCGAGTCGTTTCAAGAGATTACCCAGCCTATCCGAAGCAGTAAAGATGTGCTTTTTCTTCATTAGACTGGCGAGGTCCCCTTTCAACGCCACCTTTTCGAGTTCCTCGCTCCATGTCTTGAGCTTCTCCCGCAACTCGGCGACGATCTCGGCATGCAAGGTCTCCTTTTGCGTGTCCTCCAGTGCGTCGTGAATCTTGAGCAGGCTGCGCTCCACGACGAAGTCGATGTCGCTGGAGGCTGACATCACCACGCCTCGCATGTGGTCGAGGTCCATGACCTTGCTCAAGAGCTTTTGGATCGCCTTCGTAGCATTGCCGACGAGCCCCGGCCTAGACGAGAAGTAGATGCCGTCCACACTGGCTTTGAACGCGATCTCGCGGAGTTTCTGTACGTCGGTCCCCGAGTAGAAAATCACGTCCTTGAAGGGCAGCTTCTTCCGCACTTGCAGTAGCGCCTCTTCCCCTCCAGTGCCTTTACCGGTCAAATCGTAGTCCACCAAGACCAGATCGATGGCATCGTCGTGGACATGCTCCGACACGGTCGCATCGACGGCATCCAACGTAGCGACGGGTATGACGTTGAGCTTGAAACCGAGATCGTCCAGGGAGTATCGAAGCCCTTCTTCGAAGCTGCGGATATGTTGCGGCTGGTCATCGATCCACAAGATCGTGAAGTCGAGTCTCATGCGGTCACCTTAATGTCGAACTTAGCACCGCGTCGGACGGAAATATCTACCGAGATGCTACCGCCCATCTCTCCTAGTACCTGCCGTACGTGGTACATACCGATCCCCGAGCCGGAAGTCCTGGTGAATCCTAGTTCGAAGATCTGCCCAACGTCCGTGATCGAGGGTGAGAGCCCCCGGCCATTGTCTGTGACCGTCATGGCCAATGTCTTCTTGTCCGGGTTCGAGAGATCGAAGACAACCTCGGTCGCGCCGGCTCGCTCGGCATTACTAATAAGGTTGTCGATCACGATCGAGACTTCGATCGGCCGGAATCTCTTGACCAGAATGGCTTGGTGCCGACCTACCTTGAGTTCAATGCCTGATCCGAGGAACGGCGCAGCTCCCTGATTTAGGTAATCGTCGACGTAGGCCGCCAAATCTCCCTCGATGTAGTCGGACTCTAGCCTGAAGTTCGCTTTAGTCGCGAGCCGTGAGATCGACAGTACTTTGTGGTTCAGGAACGCGATGTTCTCCAACCGGGCCACTGTCTCCTCGGGCGACAGTCCATTAACCTTCGCCGCAGCGACGCAGTTCTCAATCTGCTGCTTGGCGTCGGCGGCGTAAATGGTGATCTGGTGGTGCAGGTTCAGGATCGTGTCGTGGTCGAGGGATTTGATCGACATAAGGAAACGCGTGCGTTTTTGCTCCTCGTCGAGGTCGACCTCGAGGCGGCTGACGTCCCTCCTCGCCAGATCCGCGATGCGTTCGGCCGCCTCACGCGCACGACGCTCCTCGTCCGCGATCTTGACGGCCTCAGACTCGGCCTGCCGGAGCTCCGCGAAACGCGTCTCGGCTCGATCAAGGCTTTCGAGCATCGACCCATCGCCACTCTTGAGCGCGATGGCCCGGAGGCTGACCATCGATTCCTCAAACTGGCTTGATCGCTCGTTCAGGATGCCGATCAGCTTCTTGCTGTACTCCAGCACCTCGACATCGGCGTCGTCGATCAGCTTCGCGAATGCACCAGCAACGCGGGCCTTGCCTGAGTCGGTCAGCAAGCGCGAAAGATCTTCCGTGTTTTTCTCAGCTCGATCGACCCATGTGACGGGCACGACGTAGCGCTCAAGCCGCTTGAGGCAATGTTCCCAGAAACAGGCCTTCAGCTCGTCCACGGCAAGAGAGTTAATTAAACCCTGATTTCGGCTGGATGCCTCCTTGAACAGGTCCTCCGGTCCCGAAACGTCAATGCGGCCGATGATGTCACGCGTTCCAAGGAAGCGCGCATAGCCTTGTTGCTTTCGACGGTCGATTCCGAACGAATCGTCGCCTTCCTCGCCGATGGGATAGACCCGGAACCCGTTGCGGAAAAGGAAGGCAGAACCGAAACTGACCGACGATACGCCCATCCGGCGGGCAAATGTCATTTTTGCCGACTGGTTCAGGTAATACAGCTCGCACCTGAATCCGGATTGCTGGAGCCACGGATAAGGATTCGGCTCGCGAATCCGATATACGAGTTCTCCTCGGTCGGTCAGCGCGCTGTCGATGTAAGCGCCGTCGTCGGAAAGCGATACCTCGATGAATGTTGTCTTGTCCCTGAGAGTCGAGAAGATGAAGTTGCCGACGGGGCCGTTGACGACGTCGTTCGGGCTAAGCTCCTCAGTCCTTCGTGGAGACCGGGCCTCCGCCTCGTCGGCCGCGATCTGCTCTGGCGCAACTATGTTGATCTGGAATCCGTCGACGCCGCTGCCGAACGGATTTATGAGCTTGGCGAGCGACGCCTTAAGCTGCAATATTCGATGCCGGTCCCAAGGTAATCGGTCCCCGGGATTGACCTTGATGAAGATCGCGGTGCCATGCTCAGGAACGTCTACTTCAGGCGGCAACGTAAAGGCCTCCCGCTCCGTGTAGCGCACGGGAATCTTGTCGAACTGCTCTCTCAAGTCGGCCTCGAACAGGCTCCAGTCCACGAAGACTTCATGGACAGGCCCGTTCTCTCCCGACGAACGCGTCTGCATTAACAGCGTGCTGCCGAGCCTATCGGACGAAAACCGACCAATGCCCTTACTTCCTGCGTAGTGTTTGCGCTCGGCGATCAACTCACGGAACTGACCGGGCGCAGCCGACGCATTACCTCCGTCGCTCTTAGATGAGTACGCGACGAACAGCCACTTCTTGGTCAGATCATCGAACGTCATGCCCTTGCCATCGTCAACAATGATTAGGCCTTGCGACGAGAAGTAGAGTTGCACGTGCCGCGCGCTGGCATCGAACGAGTTCTTGACGAGCTCGAAGATGGCGACCTCGTCGTTTGTAATCAAGTCGCGCCCAATTACGCGCTTCAAGCCCGTGCTCACGTCGAAGTGGAGTTCTTTCGATGTCATAGAGTGCGAGTTCTAGTTAGATGAGCAAGATCGTCATTGGCTGCACGTTGTCGGTGTTGGCCTATTCTTAGCTGCGGGGAGCTGCAGGAATGTTCGATATTCCATGTCGAGCAGAACATTCCGAACACATGGCCAGAATTTGAAGCGCGCGACACGCGCCACGAGATCATTCTCCGAGACGTAATAATTAGCCCAAAGTGGCCAAAGTTATAACTTCCGCGACTATTTGAGCCGCCGAAGTCGTGATGGGCGTCATGCTTCGCCATGCTGGTGCCTGCCTCCCCTCAGACGTGCGTCGAAAACTAGATTATCTTTTGGACATTATTGCCGAAGTCGTTCGCGTAAGGTCTCGGACCACACGCCCAAGACTACGTAGGTGTTTAACGCAATGGATCGAGTGGTGACCAAAAGAATCCGAAACAGAAAGATTCAAGATGCCATTTTGATACTGCGGACGACAGAGGTCGGCTTTCCCTTTGTGACCCAACTCAGCACCTCGCGGAATGCCGCCCAACGAAAGAAAAGGCCGCGCTAAATCACCCCGCCAAACATCATCACATCCACGAGGTCACCTTCGGCCACCTGGCCCTGGGCGTGGTGCAGCACGATCAGGCCGTTGGCCTGCACCATGGAGCTCAGCACGCCCGAGCCCTGGTTGCCCGTGGTACGCACCTGCAAGCGGCCATCCGGTCCAGTGCTGACAATGCCGCGCTGGTATTCGGTACGGCCGGCCTTCTTGCGCAGGGGCTGCTCGCTGTGGGCCTGCAACAGCGGCAGCGGCTGGGGACGTGCGCCCATCATCTGCAGCAGCGCCGGACGTACCAGCGTCAAAAACGTGACCATCACCGCTACCGGGTTGCCAGGCATGCCAAACAGCACCGTGCTGCCAATGCGGCCCACGGCAAACGGGCGGCCGGGGCGCATGGCGATGCGCCAGAAGGCCACATCGCCCAGCTTGGCCATCATGCCCTTGGTGAAATCGGCCTCGCCCACGCTGACGCCCCCACTGCTCAAGATCACATCCGCTTGTGCGGCCGCGCTGCGAAACGCAGCCTCCAGCGCGGCGGGTTCGTCGCGCACCACGTCGAGCTCGATGACTTCGCAGCCCAGGCGGTCCAGCAGGCTGGTGACGGTGTAGCGGTTGCTGTCAAACACCGCGCCCTCGCGCAGCGGCTCGCCCACCGACAGCACCTCATCGCCGGTGGACAAATAGGCCACGCGCAGGCGCCGCGTGACCTGCAAAGTCTGCAAACCCAAACTGGCCGCCAGCCCCAGTGCAGCGGGCGTGAGCAGCTCTCCTTTTGGTAGCGCAACGCCCCCCTCCATCAAGTCTTCGCCGCGCAGGCGGCGGTTGTCGCCAGCCTTCAGGATGTCGGCGGGGATGTGCACCACGTCGCCTTCCTGGCGCGTGAACTCCTGTGGCACCACGGTGTCCAGTCCGCTGGGCAGGATAGCGCCGGTCATCACCTTCAGGCATTCGCCCGCGGCCACCGTGCCCACCCAGGCCTTGCCGGCCAAGGCGGTACCGACGCAGCGCAGGGCCAGGGCCTGGCCGGGCTGCAACAGGGCGCCGCTGAAGGTAAAGCCGTCCATGGCCGAGTTGTTGTGTGCGGGCACCGAGATGGGCGACACCACGTCCTGCGCCAGCACCCGGCCCGCGCACTGGCGCAGCGCCAATACCTCCACACCCGACACCGGGGCGACCAGGCGGGCAATGAAGGCGTTGGCGTCGTCCATCTTCAGCGCCTGCGGGTCATAGCCCTGCAGGGTGCGGGCAATCTCATCCAAAGTCATGGGGCTTCCAACTGGTATAGTTCGTCCAGGGTATTGGCATTGGCAAACGCTTGGGGGTCGTCGCCCGTCCGGTTGAAGGGCACCTGCGCCACGCGGTGCTGCGCCGTCCAGGCATCGACCTTGCGGCCACCGGCATCGAGAAACTGGCTCAGGCTGCCCAGCAGACTCGCCTTCATCAGGCAAAACACCGGCTGGCTGCGCAGGCTGGTCTGGCCGTCACGCCCGACCTCTGGCGCCTGCACCACGGCGATATCGGCCCGGGCCGCGTTCAGCGCGTCCAGCAGTCTCTGGGCCAGGTCCAGCGGGAACAGCGGGCTGTCGCACGGTACGGACAGCAACAGCGGGCTGGTGCACAGGTCCAGTCCGGCCTGAAATCCGGCCAGCGGTCCGGAGAAATCTTGTACACGGTCGGCAAACACACGCACCCGGCCGACGCCCCAGGCGGCCTCGCCCAGCGCCAGATAGTCCGCAGTGTTGCGGTTGGCGTTGATCAGCGCGCCGTGCAGCGGCCCACCCTGCTGGTTGGCCAGGCGTGTCAATGCATGTTGCGCCATGGGCAGGCTGCGAAAGGGCTGCAGGCCCTTGTCCACCCCGCCCATGCGCAGGCCGCGGCCACCGGCCAGCACCAGTGCGGTGATGTCAGTGAGCGCGAAGGCAGTGGTTGCAGCAGGTTCAGGGGTTGGCATTGGGGAAGAATAACTGCTCGCCGCCGATTTTGTAGCTGGCAATCACGCCCTGCCCTGTGGGCGATGTCACCCACTCCACGAACTTGTTGGCACCGGCCGCATTCACATGGGGGTGTTTGGCCCGGTTCACCGGCAACACGCCGTATTGGTTGAACAGCTGCTTGTCTCCCTCCACCAGCACCACGAGGTCGGCACGGTTGCGGAAGTTGAGCCAGGTGCCGCGGTCGGTCAGCACGTACGCACCCAGGGAGGCCGCCATGTTGAGCGCCGGGCCCATGCCGCAGCCGCATTCTTTGTAGTTGCCATACTTGGGTGCGTCCAGGCCCGCGAGCTTCCAGTAGCGCAGCTCGGCGGCATGGGTGCCGCTGCGGTCACCGCGTGAGATAAAGGCCGCCGGCCCCGCAGCAGCCTTCTGGAAGGCCGACACGATGTCCTTGCCGCGCACGCGGGCAGGGTCCGCTGTCGGCCCCACCAGCACGAAGTCGTTGTACATAACCGGCAGGCGCTTGGTGGCAAAGCCCTCCTGCACCAGCTTCTCCTCGGCCGCCTGGTCGTGCACAAACAGCACGTCGGCGTCGCCCCGGCGGCCCATGTCGATGGCCTGGCCGGTGCCCACGGCCACCACCTTCACGTCCAGACCCGTGGCCGCCTTGAAGGCGGGCAGCAGGTGGGCAAACAGGCCCGACTGCTCGGTGGAGGTGGTGGACGCCATGACCAGCGACTGGGCCGAGGCCAAACCGGATGCTACAAAAACAATAGCTGCTAGCGCAATGCGAACCTGGGCTAACGGCCTATTTTTCTTAAAATCTCTCATCAGACAGCCTCTCCTTTTACAAAATGCGCCGCTGCAGCCGAGTGGGCCTGCAGGCGGTCTTGGTCAAAAAATTCCGTGACGGGCAGGTCCGCCAGCACGCGCCCCTGCTCCAGGTACAAGACCCGCGTGGCCAGGCGCTTGACCTGGCCCAGGTTGTGGCTGGCGAACACGGTGGTGCCGCCATAGGCCTGCACCGCAGCCTCCACCAGGCGTTTGGAATGCGGGTCCAGACTGGCGGTGGGTTCGTCCAGCAGCAGCACCTCGGGCTCCAGCGCCAGGGCGCGTGCCAAAGCAACGCGCTGGGTCTGCCCCACGGACAGTTGCCTGCCGCTGCGCGGCGCCACGCTTTGCAGGCCCGCATGGGCCAAGGCCTGCAGCGCTGCATGGCGGGCCGCACGCCAAGGCGTGCCCCGCAGCCACAGGGCCAACGCCAGGTTGTTTTGCACCGACAGGCGCAGCAGCACGGGGCGCTGGAACAGCATGGCCTGCTTCATGCCTATCGCGAGCCGCGCCGTCCCTGCGCTAGGCGCCAGCAAACCGTGCAGCACGCGTAGCAAGGTGGATTTGCCACTGCCGTTGGCACCGACCAGGGCCACCCGTTCACCCGCCGCAATGCGCAGCGACACACCGTCCAACGCGGGTGGCGTACCCCGTGCGGTAGCCAGCACCACCTGCACACCATCGAGCTGGTAGAGCGCCGATGCCATGTCAGAGTGCCCCTTGCGCGCGCGCTGCCGCCGGCAAAGCATGGATACCCATCCACACCCGCAAGCCAGCAATCAGCATTTGCAGCACCAGCACCACGGCCAGCAGCACCAGGCCCAGGCCCATGGCCAGCGGCAGATCGCCCTTGCTGGTTTCCAGCGCAATGGCCGTGGTCATGACGCGGGTGAAGCCATCGATATTGCCGCCCACCAGCATGACCGCGCCCACCTCGGCAATGGCACGGCCAAACGCGGCCAGCGCCACGGTGAGCAAGGCACTGCGCTCATCCCAGGCCAGCAACAGGCCGGTGAGGCGCGGCCCGGCGCCCAGCGAGCGCAGTTGCTCGCCGTGCGCAGTGTGGGCGTCTTCCACCACCTGGCGCACCAGGGCCACCACAATGGGCAGCACCAATACGGTCTGCGCCAGCAGCATGGCCTTGAAGGAATACAACCAGCCCAGGGTACCCAGCGGCCCGGAGCGAGACAGCAGCAGATAGACCACCAGCCCCACCACCACCGATGGCAAGGACAACAGGGTGTTGAGCACGGCCAGCAGCACGGTGCGCCCCGCAAAGCGGCCAACCGCCAGCCAGGAACCCAGCACACAGCCAATCACAAACGCGATGCTGGTGGCACTGGCGCTAAGCGTGAGCGAACGCAACACGATGGACAGCAGCATGGGGTCCGCCGACACCACCAACAGCCAAGCCGCCTGCACGCTACCCCCCAGAGAACTCAAACGGGCGCCTCTGCGGTCTCGGACAGGGCCACGGTATCCAGCAACAGGCGCTGGGGTGCGCTGAAGCACAGAAACCGTTTGTTCAGCGCACGGCCGATGGCACACAGGCCCAGGCTCTGCGCGACGGCGTGGCCCATCTGCGTCATGCCGCTACGCGAGATGACAACCGCAATGCCCATCTGCGCCGCCTTCATGACCATCTCACTGGTCAGGCGACCGGTCGTATAAAACACCAGGCCTTCTGTGACCAACGGCGTGGTGCCAAGGGCCTGCAGCGCCATCCATCCGGCAATGGTGTCGATGGCGTTGTGTCGCCCCACGTCTTCCACAAACAGCAGTCGCTCGTCACCCCGGAACAGCGCGCAGCCGTGCACCGAGCCGGCCGACTTGTAGGTGCTGTCCTGCAGGCGGATGGTGTTGACGATGGCGTAGATCTGCGAGCGCTTCACCGTAGTGGCGGGCAACTGCACCCCCTCGATGTGCTCCATGACTTCACCAAACAGACTTCCCTGGCCGCAGCCGGTGGTGACCACGCGCTTGGCGGTTTTTTGGGCGATATCGACGATGCCCGTATGTGTCTTCACCGCAGCGGCGCCCACCTCCCAGTCCACGGTGATCGACTCCACCGCACTGGCGTCCGGCACCAGACGCTGGTTCAGCAGATAGCCCAGCACCAGCCATTCGGGGCGCTCGCCCAGCGTCATCAGCGTGACCAGTTCGCGCTTGTCCACATAGACGGTCAAGGGCCGTTCGGCCGGAATGTCCAACGCCTGGCGTTCGCCGTGCTCATTGGTCACCGCTATGCGGTGCGTCAACGGCGCACGGGCCTGGGTGAGAAAAGGTAAGGCGTGGGACATGGCGTGGTTCGCGGGGGCCAGGTTACCCTGCCACCACCGGGTTGGCACCATAACCACTGACGGCGGCGGGCACGCCACCGCGGCGGATGGCCACGGCGCAGTACTTGAACTCGGGGATCTTGCCAAACGGGTCCAGCGCGGCATTGGTCATCAGGTTGGCCGCCGCCTCGTAATAGGCGAATGGAATGAACACTGCCCCCTTGGGAGTGCCGTCATCGCGTCGCACATGGATAGCCACACGCCCGCGGCGCGACTCCACCGTGATCACGTCGCCGGGCTGCAGGCCCAGGGCCTGCAGATCGTCACCGCACATGGAGGCCGTGGCCATGGGTTCAATGGCATCCAGCACGGTGGCACGGCGCGTCATGCTGCCGGTGTGCCAATGCTCCAGCTGGCGGCCGGTAATCAGCACAAACGGGAACTCCGCATCGGGACGCTCATTGGCCGGGATGATGTCGGCCGGCACCAGGTGCACACGACCGTCGTCGGTGGCGAATTTGTCAATGAACACCGTGGGTGCGCCGGGGTCGTCCGCAGTCAGGCAGGGATAGGTGACGCTGGACTCGCGCTGCAGGCGCTCCCAGGTGATGCCCGAGATGGCGGCGTGCATGGCCTGGCGCATCTCTTCATACACCTCGGCCACGCCATCGCTATCACCCGCATAGTTCCAGTTCAACCCCATGCGCTTGGCGATCTGCTGGATGATCCACAGATCAGGCTTGGCCTGACCTGGCGGGTCAATCGCCTTCTTGCCCAGTTGCACCATGCGGTCGGTGTTGCTCACCGTGCCATCCTTCTCGGGCCAGGCCGTGGCGGGCAACACGACGTCGGCCAGCCAGGCGGTCTCGGTCATGAAGATGTCCTGTACCACCAGATGCTTCATCGATGCCAGCGCGTGGCGGGCATGGTTCAGGTCGGGGTCGCTCATGGCCGGGTTCTCACCCATGATGTACATGCCGTGCACCTTGTGCGGGTCACTGTCGTCCACCAGCGCCTTGTGCATGATTTCTACCACGGTGTAGCCGGGCTGGTCGTCCAGCTCCATGCCCCAGAAGTTCTCAAACCAGCCATGCGCGGCCTTGTTGGTCACGCGCTGGTAGTTGGGATACATCATGGGGATCAGACCCGCATCGGACGCGCCCTGCACATTGTTCTGGCCGCGTAGCGGGTGCAGGCCCGAGCCGGGCTTGCCAATCTGGCCGGTCACGGTGACCAGTGCGATCAGGCAGCGCGCGTTGTCGGTGCCGTGCACGTGCTGGCTAATGCCCATGCCCCACAGAATCATCGCTCCCTTGGCCTTCGCAAACTCCCGGGCCACCTCGCGAATCGTCTGCGCGGGGATGCCGCAAATGGGCTCCATGGCCTCGGGGCTGTAGCCCTTGACGTTCTCGCGCAGCGCCTCGTAGTTGCTGGCACGCTTGGCAATGAAGTCCTGGTCGGCCAAGCCCTCTTCAATCACCACGTGGATCAGCGCGTTGAGCATGGCCACATCGGTGTCGGCCTTGAACTGCAGCGTGCGCCAGGCGTGCTTGCCGATGTCGGTGATGCGCGGGTCGGCCAACACAATCTTCGCGCCCTTCTTGGCCGCGTTCTTCATCCAGGTGGCGGCCACGGGATGGTTGGAGGTGGGGTTGGAGCCGATCACAAAGATCAGGTCCGAGTGCTCCACGTCGTTGACCTGGTTGCTGACTGCGCCGGAACCCACGCCTTCGAGCAAAGCGGCCACGCTGGAGGCATGGCACAGGCGGGTGCAGTGGTCCACGTTGTTGCTGCCAAAGCCGGTGCGCACCAGCTTCTGGAACAGGTAGGCCTCTTCGTTGCTGCCCTTGGCTGAGCCAAAGCCGGCCAGGGCTTTTTTGCCGTAGGTGTCGCGCAGGTTTTGCAGACCACCTGCCGACAAGGCCAAGGCTTCTTCCCACGTGGCTTCGCGGAACACATCGGACCAGTCCGCAGTATCCCGGTTCAAATGGTTGAGTGCCTCGGGGTCTTTGGGCACACCGGCCTTGCGGATCAGTGGCACGGTCAGGCGCTGCGGGCTGGCCGCGTAGTCAAACCCGAAGCGTCCCTTCACGCACAGGCGGCTGTGGTTGGCCGGGCCATCGCGTCCGTCCACGCTGACAATGACGTTGTCCTTGACGTTGTAGGTCAGCAAGCAGCCCACGCCGCAGAACGGGCAGACCGAGTCCACTTTTTTGTCGACAATCTGTGAGCCCACTTGGGTCTTGGGCATCAGTGCACCCGTGGGGCAGGCCTGCACACATTCGCCGCAGGCCACGCAGGTGCTGTCGCCCATGGGGTCGTTCAGGTCGAACACGATCTCGCTGTGCGAACCACGCATCGCGTAGCCGATCACGTCGTTGACCTGTTCTTCGCGGCAGGCACGCACGCAGCGGTTGCACTGGATACAGGCGTCCAGATTGACTGCCATGGCTGGGTGCGAAATGTCAGCCTTGGGCTGTTCGCGGCGCAGTGCCTTGAGCTCGGGGCGCACCTGCACCTCCATGCGCGCAGCCCAGTCGCTCAGCTCGCCGTGTTGCTGCGATTCGTCTTTTTCGTTCCACTTGTAGCCGTTGTCGGGCATGTCGGAGAGCAGCATCTCCAGCACCATCTTCTGGCTCTTGACGGCGCGCTCGCTGGTGGCTTGCACCTCCATGCCAGCCGTGGCGCTGCGACAGCAGCTGGGGGCCAGGGTGCGCTCGCCCTTGATCTCCACCACGCAGGCGCGGCAGTTGCCGTCGGCGCGCAGGCCGTCCTTGTAGCAAAGGTGGGGAATACAGACGCCGCTGCGCTCGGCAGCTTTGAGAATGGATTCGCCTTCAAAAGCTTCAACGGGCTTGCCGTCAAGAAGGAAGGTAACCACCTGCGGCGTCACTTCAATGGGTTTGGTAGGTGCATTCATATCAGGACACCTCGTGGGCAAAGTATTTCTGCACGCAGCGCACCGGGTTGGGCGCAGCCTGGCCCAGGCCACAAATGGAGGCGTCGGTCATCACCACGTTCAAATCTTCCAGCGTGGTGTTGTCCCACACCGGGGCTTCCATCAACTTGGCCGCCTTGGCGGTGCCCACGCGGCAGGGCGTGCATTGGCCGCAGCTCTCATGGGCGAAAAACCGCATCGTGTTCAGCGCCGCATCGCGCGCTCTGTCATGCTGGCCCAGCACAATGACAGCCGCGGAGCCGATGAATCCGCCGTGCGGCTGCAGCGTGTCAAAGTCCAGCGGCACGTTGGCAAGGCTGGCCGGAAAAATTCCGCCCGATGCACCACCGGGCAGGTAGGCATACAGCGTATGGCCGTCCTGCATGCCGCCGCAGTATTCGTCAATCAATTCGGTCAGCGTAATGCCGGCGGGTGCGAGCTTCACACCGGGATACTTCACACGGCCACTGACACTGAAACTGCGCAGGCCCTTGCGGCCGTTGCGGCCAAAGCCGCTGAACCAGGCAGCGCCTTTCTCCACAATGTCGCGCACCCAGTACAGGGTTTCAAAGTTGTGCTCCAGCGTAGGGCGGCCAAACAGGCCGACCTGGGCGATGTAGGGCGGGCGCATGCGTGGCTCACCGCGCTTGCCTTCGATGCTCTCGATCATGGCGGATTCTTCGCCGCAGATATAGGCGCCGGCGCCACGGCGCAATTCAATGGTGGGCAGCGGGCATGGCGGGTCCGCCTGCAACCGGGCCAGTTCGGCTTCCAGAATGGCGCGGCAGCCGTGGTATTCATCACGCAGGTAGATGTAGCAGGCCTCAATGCCCACCACCTGGGCTGCAATCAGCAGGCCCTCCAGAAAGCGGTGCGGGTCGCGCTCCAGGTAGGTGCGGTCCTTGAACGTGCCGGGCTCGCCCTCGTCAATATTGATGGCCATCAATTTGGGGGCGGGCTGGTCGCGCACGATGCGCCACTTGCGTCCGGCCGGGAAACCTGCGCCCCCCAAACCACGCAGACCGGAGTCCTCCATCGCCTGGATGACGCTCTCAGCATCGTGCTCACCAAGGACCAGGGCCGCAGCCAAGGTATAGCCGCCGTTGGCGCGGTAGGTGTCGTAGCCGGCATAGCCGGGCGCAGCCTGCACTGCGTGCCGGGGCGGCGACACCGGTTTTTCAGCAAATTCATGCGCTACAAATTGTGTAGCGTCTTGCGCAGGTGGATGGCTGGCTGCAGCCGACTTCACCAATGCAACCACCGTCTCTGCAGTAGCCACGGGTACCGGATTCTGGTGCACCACCGCCACCGGTGCCTGCTCACACCGGCCCAGGCACGGCGCGGGAATCACCCGCACATCGGTGCTGCCCAGCAGGGAGGGCAGGCGCGCCAGCAAATCCTGGGCGCCTGCCATTTCACAACTCAGTCCATCGCAAACCCGCACAGTCAACTGCAGCACGGTCTCGCCCCCCCGCACCACCTCGAAGTGATGGTAGAAGGTGGCGACTTCGTACACCTCGGCCATGGGGATGTTCATCTCCCTGGCCAGGGCCACCAGATGCCTGTCGTGCAGGCAACGGTAGGCGTCGTTGAGCTTGTGCAGGTGTTCGATCAGCAGGTCACGCCGATGCGGCCCCGTACCCACCAGCGCCCGCACCTCGGCAATCGCCTCGTCTTCGGGCTGTCGGCCCTTGAGTTTGCTTTTGCGGCGGATGCGGTCGCGCATATCGTCCACCGTGGCCAGTGCTACGGCGGGAACATGCGGTGCGAGAACGGGTGCTGTCATGGCGCTCCTGGGATATCAAACAAACAAATCAGGCAAAGAACTTGGCGACGCTCTGCAGGGTGCGGTATACACCCCAGGCCAGCGGCAGGCCCACAGCCAGCCAGGCGAAAACCACCACCCAGCCAGGAATGATGTCTGCACCGCCAGAGCTGGCGCCGACTTCCGATGCCGCTGCACGCTCATGGGCCAGGCGCTTTTCCTCGGCCAGCTCGGCGTCGGTCATGAACCACTTATTGTCCAACGGACGCACCAGCAGGTTGCAGATCAGGCCCACCACCAGCATGCCCACCAGGATGTACATGGTCTGGTTATAGACCTGTTCACGCGGAATGCCCAGGCCCAGTTGGTACTCGCGCATGTAGTTCACCACCACGGGACCGAGCACACCTGCCGTGGCCCATGCAGTCAACAGGCGACCATGGATGGCGCCCACCATCTGGGTACCAAAGATATCGGCTAGATAAGCTGGCACGGTGGCAAAACCGCCGCCATACATGCTCAGGATCACGCAAAACGCGCCCACGAACAACACAATGCTGCCAGCCGCAGCGCTGCCGGGGACGCTGAAGTACATCAAACCGCCCAGCACAAAGAACACGATGTAGGTGATCTTGCGGCCCAGCTTGTCCGACAGGCTGGCCCAGAAGAAGCGCCCACCGATGTTGAACAGCGACAGCAGCGCGGTAAAGCCCGCGGCCACCGTGGCAATCGCGGCCAGCTGGGTCTTGTCCAGATCCACGAACTTGGCCTGCACACCAATCAGGGTGCCACCAAACACTTCCTGCAGCATGGGAGACGCCATGCCGATCACGCCAATGCCGGCGCTCACGTTCATGCACAGCACCATCCAGATGAGCCAGAACTGGGGAATGCCCCAGACTTTCTTCACATGCACATGCTTCTGCGTGATCATGGTGTTGTTGACCTGTGCGGGCGGCGGGGTCCAGCCAGCGGGCTTCCAGCCGGTTTCAGGCACGCGGTAGCCAAAGGCACCGGCCATCATGAACACGAAGTACACCAGGGCCATGACCACAAAGGTCTGCATCACCCCCACGCTGGTGGGGGTGGCAAAGTACTTCATCAGGTCTGCAGCCAGGGGGGAGCCGATCATGGCGCCACCACCAAAGCCCATGATGGCCATGCCGGTGGCCATGCCGCGGCGGTCCGGGAACCACTTGATCAGCGTGGACACGGGCGAGATGTAGCCCAGGCCCAGACCGATACCGCCGATCACGCCGGAACCCAGAATCATCATCCAGAACTGGTGCAAGTAAATGCCCAAGGCCGAGATCAACATGCCGCCACACCAGCACACGGCCGACACCACACCCGCCTTGCGCGGGCCGGCGCGCTCCAGCCAACCGCCCCAAGTGGCCGCGCTGGTGCCCAGCAGCACAAAGAACAGGGTGTACATCCACCCCAGGGTGGAAATTTGCCAGTCACAGCCAGTGGTAAACAACTGCCCCCAAAAGCCTACATCCGGTCCGCACTTGATGGCCTCCTTGATGCCCAGCGCTTTGGACAGCGGCAACCAGAACACCGAAAAGCCATAGGCCATCCCGATACAGAGGTGAATGGCCAGTGCGGCTGGCGGAACCAGCCATCGGTTGAAGCCGGGGCCAGCGATGATCCGTTCCTTGTCGAGTAATCCAGACATTGAGTCTCCTTTGCAATTGATGAAAACACCGGCTCACCGTCGTCCAAAGTGGCGGGCGCGAGTGTCACAGGTCAAGCCGGATGAATCCAATTGATTCATCACATGCATTGATTCAAAAACTAAATGCTGCATAGCGGCATTCAGTGGTGGGTCTTGAAACTGTCTACCGCAGCACCCAGCGTGTGGGTCTGGTCACGCATCTGCATGGCTGCGGCCGCCGCTTTCTCTACCAATGCAACGTTTTGCTGCGTCATCTGATCGATGGCGGAGACACTGCGGTTCACGCTCTCAATGCCGGCCCGCTGCTCCTGGCTGGCCTGGGCGATGCCATCGATGTAGCTCACAACCTCCGAAATGGCGCCGGTAATGTGCTCCATGGCCTGACGCGTCTTTTCCACCAGATCGCTGCCCGCCGCCACACTATCGACCGAAGCACTGATCAGGTCCCTGATCTCACGGGCTGCGCCGGACGAGCGCTGCGCCAAGCTGCGCACCTCAGAGGCCACCACTGCAAAGCCCCTGCCTTGTTCACCGGCACGGGCTGCTTCCACGGCAGCATTCAAAGCAAGAATATTGGTCTGGAATGCAATGCCTTCGATCAGGCCGATGATGTCGTTGATCTTGTTGGCGCTGGCCGAAATCTGCCCCATGGTGTGAACGACCTGCTGCACCACGTCACCGCCGTTGCTGGCAACACCGGAAACAGACGCGACCAGGCTGTTGAGCTGCGCGGCCTGGTCGGCCGTGTGCGCAACGGTGGAGGTCAGCTCATGCACCGCCGAGGCCGCAGCGTTCACTTCACCCGCCTGCTTTTCCGTGCGATTGGCCAAGTCCACATTGCCATCGGCAATTTCGTTGGTGCCCATGGCCACCACGGCAGTGGAGCTGCGGACCTTGCCCATCAGCAAGGTCAGACCGATATTGATGCTGTTGATGGCCAACAAAATCTGACCCGCATCGTCGCTGGAATCCACATGCACCTGCCGGGTCAAGTCACCCGATGCCATACGTTGCGAGGCCGCCCGTCCGGCGCTGAGTGGCCGGGCCACAAAGTGGTTCATCAGCAGGTAGGTGCAGCCCCACAACACCCCCACCATCACAGCACCCATGGCACAGGCCTGGAGGCTTCCCAACTGCCCCGTCAACCCCAGGAATACGGTCTGCACCAGAACATAAACGCAAGTGATGCGCCATGCCATGGCAGCCGACAGCCCCATGCCGGGCGAGGCCGTGACGTCCAGCCCCACAAACAGGATACCGATGACACTGCCCGAGGCGTCCTTGACAGGCTCATAGTGCGTCAAATACTGCTTGCCAAAAATGGTGGCATAGCCCAGGTGCGCACGGCCCTGCAGCACATCGTCATAGGCGGGCTGGGAGCGGTCCAGCGGCGTGCCAATGGCACGCTGGCCGTCCTGCTTGCGCACCGAAGTGGTGATGCGGATGAAATCATCGCCATCGCGCGCAAACACGGTAGCCACCAAGCCGGTGGACTGGCTGAAGCCATCCGGCAAGGCGAAGTCGAGGTTGAGGGTGCGCTGGCCATTGCGCAGCAGGGCCACCTGGCGGTCCTGCACTGTGACGCGCTGGCTGCGGTCCAGTGAGAAGGTATCGGGCAGCACTGCAGCGAACTTGCGGGCAGCCACTCTGACCCGCCGTGCGGGACTGGTAAAAGGAAACATCGGTGTCCAATCCAAAACGGCAGAGCCATCGCCAAATGCGAATACCCCTGCAAAACCCCGGCATGCAGAGCCCCGTTTTTACACCAGTTTTATTGACTCAAATCAAATTAAAGCGGCGTCAAAAGCCCGCTATGCGCCGCCGCATGGCGCAACCATGCACCATCTTGTGCCAGCGCCAGTGCAGCCTCCATGGCACGGGAGGGACGTACCTGCGCGTGGCGCATGAAGCCGATGGGTGTGAGCACCTGCGGGCTCACCAGTGGCAGCGCCTCCAGCTCGCGGTAGCCGCGCACTGCGGCCACCAGCGCACCGGGCATCACGCTGCACACCTGGCCCGCCGCCACGCTCAGAGCCATGGTGAGAATGGAATTGGTCTCAATAATGGCCGTCACACTGCAGTCCACACTGGCAAAGGCGGTGTTGACGATGGTGCGGTTGTGCATCTCTGGCGTCAGCAGGCACAGGGGCTGCTGCGCTGCGCTTTGCCAACTGATGGGTTCGCCTATCTGTAGCTCCTGCACATGGGGTTTGGCCGCACGGCGCAGCAAAAAATAGTGCTCGATGTACTGCGGCAGCGCCTGCAACCTGGCGCCGCCCAGTCCCATGCGGTCGGTATACCCCAGGCCCAGGTCAATGGACAGGTTGTCCAGCCGCGTCTCCAGTACCGAGGAACTCAGCGACAGCACCACCGGCATGATGGCGGGGTAGCGGGCCTGCAGCATGGCTGCAAAGCGCGCCGCAATCGGCACCGCCGTCGGTACGGCGCCAATGACCAGACCACCCGCTGGGCTGTCCACAGTACTTTTAAGGGACTGTTGCAGCACCTGGTGCTCGTGCAGCATGCGTTGCCCTGCGGCCAACACCTGTTCGCCTTCGGGTGTAAGGCCTGCAAAGGTACGGCCCCGGCGCACGATGACCACGTTGAATTCTTCTTCCAGAGCCCGCAAGGCATTGGACAGCGCGGGCTGCGTGATGTGGCAGGCTGCGGCAGCGCGTGCAAAGTGGCGATGCTCATTGAGCGCCACCAGATATTTCATGGAAGCCAGCAAATTCATGTCACTACGTCCAGCGGGTTACGGCGCGACGATTATGCGGGGCGCCCTGCTATTCTTGCCCACCATGACACAAGCCGCCGCCCTGACCACCCTGCTGCGCCGCTATTCGCTGGGCGTGAAACACCTGGTAGAGCCAGGCCCCGATGCGACACAGCTGCAGCAGATGGTGAGTGCAGCCCTGCGCGCGCCCGACCATGCAGAGCTGGTGCCCTTCCGGTTGGTGGTGGTGCAAGGCGAGGCCCGGCAGCGCTTGGCGGAGCTGTTTGCCACCCATGCCTTGAACAAGGGCAAGGACCCCGAGGGCGTGGCCATGGAGCGTGAACGCGCGCTGCGTGCCCCGGTCACCGTGGCGGTGCTGGCACGCATAGACCTGGGCCACCCGGTGGTGCCCGCGCACGAGCAGTGGATGTGTGTGGGCGGTGCGGTCACCAACTTCCTCAACGCGGCCCACGCGCTGGGCTTTGTCGGCAAGATGCTCAGCGGCGACAAGGCCCGCGCACCTCACCTGATCCATGCCTTTTGTGAACCCGGCGAGACCCTGGTGGGCTGGGTGGTGCTGGGCACCCCCACGCGCGAACCGCGCGGAGATGGCCGCAAGGACAGTATCCAGGCGCTACGCTTTTGGTAGCTGCTGGCGCATATTCCACGCGGGTTAGCGCCCTATTTCACTTAAAAGTCAGCTGTTCTTGCTGATGGTAATGGTGGGGAACTTGCTGGAAAAGTCCTTGGCCTGGGCGGCAATCTTCACCGCCACCTGGCGCGCCATGCCCTTGTAGATGTTGGCCACTTCGCCGTCAGGCTCGGCCACCACGGTGGGGCGGCCACTGTCGGCCTGTTCGCGGATGTGCAAGGCCAAGGGCAAGGCGCCCAGGTAGTCCATGCCGTAGCCCTCGGCCATCTTCTTGCCGCCGTCGGCGCCAAAAATGTGTTCCACATGGCCGCAATTCGTGCAGACGTGCACCGCCATGTTTTCCACGATGCCCAGAATGGGCACGCCCACCTTCTCGAACATCTTGATGCCCTTCTTGGCGTCCAGCAGCGCAATGTCCTGCGGCGTGGTCACCACCACGGCGCCGGTCATGGGCACGCGCTGGCTCAGCGTGAGCTGGATGTCGCCGGTGCCGGGTGGCATGTCCACGATGAGGTAGTCCAGGTCTTGCCAGTTGGTCTGGCGCAGCAGCTGCTCCAGCGCCTGGGTGGCCATGGGGCCGCGCCAGATCATGGCCTGGTCGCCATCCACCAGAAAACCGATGGACATGACCTGCACGCCGTGGTTGCGCATGGGGTCCATGGTCTTGCCGTCTGACGATTCCGGGCGGCCTTCAATGCCCATCATCATGGGCTGGCTGGGGCCGTAGATGTCGGCGTCCAGCAGGCCCACGGTGGCGCCCTCGGCGGCCAGGGCCAGGGCCAGGTTGGCCGCGGTGGTGCTCTTGCCCACACCACCCTTGCCGGATGCCACAGCCACGATGTTCTTTACACCGGGCAGCAGTTGCACACCGCGCTGCACCGCATGGGGAATGACCTTGGTGCTGGGGGTGACCTGCACGCTGGCAACGCCGGGCACCGTCTTGGCGGCGGCGCTGAGCGCCTCCACCATGGCGGGCCACTGGCTCTTGGCGGGGTAGCCCAGCTCCAGGTCCAAACGCACATCGCCGCCCTGGACGGCGATGTTCCTGAGGGCCTTGGCACTGGCAAAGGTTTGCTGGGTGTTGGGGTCGATAACGCCTTGCAAAGCGTCGTGAATGGCTTGAACGGTCACAGACATGAAAACTCCTGAATCCACCAAGTCTAGCGGCCATCGCATGCCCGCACTGGCGCAGGTGCCGTGGACAGGCGGCGTACCAAGCGCGCAACGTCTAGGGTTAACCCCGCGCATTTAAGTGTTTACAAGCGCATGGGGCTTTTCATAATGGCCCTATGCACCACGGACCGCCTCCCTTGCCCGCCAACGGCCTTCTGCTGACCGGCGGTGGTGCTCGCGCGGCCTACCAGGTGGGGGTGCTGGAGGCCATTGCCGACATTCGCCTGGCCTGCGGCGCGGGCGACCAACCCAACCCCTTTCCCATCATCGCGGGCACGTCCGCGGGCGCCATCAATGCCGCGGCCCTGGCCTGCGGTTCGGACAACTTCGACGCCACGGTACGCATGATTGCCCACACCTGGCGCAACTTCCACGCAGACCAGGTGTACCGTGCCGACCACCTGAGCATGATCCGATCAGGCGCCACCTGGCTCACGCTGCTGTCACTGGGCTGGCTGCTGGCCAAGTGGCGGCGTATCAAGCCGCGTTCGCTGCTGGACAACACGCCGCTGGGCGAGCTGCTGCAGAAGCTGGTGCCTCTGGAGCGCCTGCCGCATCTGATCCGCCGCGGCCACCTGCAGGCCTTGGCGGTCACCGCGTCCAGCTACAGCTCGGGCGACCACATCACTTTTTTTGAGGGTGACAAACGCCTCATGCCCTGGGTGCGCAGCCAGCGCCTGGCCGTGCGCAGCAAGATCACCCACGCCCACTTGCTGGCCTCTTCTGCCATTCCGTTTGTATTCCCGGCCGCCGAGCTGCACATCCAGGGCCACAGCGAATACTTTGGCGACGGCTCCATGCGGCAAAGCGCGCCGGTATCACCCGCTATTCATTTAGGAGCTGAACGTATCCTGGTGGTGGGGGCTGGACGCATGCACGAGCCCAAGAGCGAAGCCCACCTGCACACCACCAGCAGCTACCCCACCATCGCGCAGATCGCCGGGCATGCACTGTCCAACATCTTTCTGGATGCGCTGGCGGTGGATGTGGAGCGCGTGCGCCGCATCAACCAGACCATCAACCTGGTGCCCGCCGAAGCCCGCAAGGCCAGCGCGCTGCGCCCGGTGGAGCTGCTGGTGATTGCGCCCAGCCAGCGGCTGGACGCCGTGGCCGCCCGCCATGTGGGCGACCTGCCGCGCGCGGTGCGTACCATGCTGGGCGGCGTGGGCGTGTCGTCGGCCAAGGCCGATGTGAAAGGCGCCGCTCTGGCCAGCTACTTGCTGTTCGAGAGCGGCTACACCAGCGAACTGATGTCGCTGGGTTATGCCGACGCCCAGGCCCAGCGCGCCGAGGTGTGCAAGTTCTTTGGTTGGGTGGACCCCGAGGCCATCACCGAACCCGGCACGCTGGCGCCCGCACCACGCGAGGAGCGACGCCGAGACCCGCTGCGCCTGCGCCACTGAACGGCGGCGCAAGCCCCAGCCTCAGTCAATGGAAGGGCAGCCGGGCGGCAGCATGGGCATGCCTTCGCCGTTGGTGTATTCCCCCAAAAAGTCCAGAAACCGCCGCACCGCCGGCACCATGCCGCGGCGTGACGGGTACACCGCGTGGAAGATGCCGCGCGGCGGAGCCCAACCCGGCAGCACATGCACCAGACGCCCCTCTTCCACCTCGCGGCGGCACATGTAGTCGGGCAAAAAACACATACCCGTGCCCTGCAGCGCCGCGTATTTCAGGGTGAGCAGGTCGTCGGCCACATAGCGCGGCCGGTGCACCAGCGGATGGATGGCCCCACCAGGGCCTTGCAGCACCAAGGTGGCGCGGCCATCTACAGCCGACATGGCAATGGTGTCCATGCGCGCCAGATCGTCGATCGACGTGGGCCGCCCCTGGCGCTCCAGTTGCAGCGGGCTTGCCACCAGCACGGTGGCCGATTCGCCCAGCTTCTTCACCACCAGGCTGCCGCTGTCATCCAGCGTGCCACGCACACGCAGCGCCACATCGATGCCCTCCTCCACCAGATCCACCACCCGGTTGCTGATACGCATGTCCACCTTTACCTGCGGGTAGCGGGCCAGAAACAGCGCCATGATGGGCCCCACCGTGTGCTGCGCCAGGGTGACCGGGCAAGTGATACGGATGGTGCCGCGCGGTTCGGTCTGGGCCTGTTCCACGGCCTCCGCGGCGGCCTCGGCCGCATCACGCATGGCCATGCAATGGCGCAGGTAGACCTCCCCCACCTCGGTCAGCGATAGCTTGCGCGTGGTGCGCTGCAGCAGGCGCACACCCAGCCGGGTTTCCAGCTCGGCCACGCGGCGTGACAGCTTGGATTTGGGAATACCCAGTTGGCGGCCCGCGGCCGCAAAGCCACCCCGCTCCACCACCTCGGCGAAATACAGCATGTCATTGGTGTCCTGCATATCCAGCCCTTTATTGTTCCAAATTTAGGACAATCTAACGCAAATATGCAGACTTATCAAACATTCGCTCATCGAAGACACTAGTTCCATCGAACCAACCCCTTGAAGGAACTGTCATGAAACTCTTGCACATCGACTCCAGCATCTTGAGCGGCGGCTCCATTTCCCGCCAGCTGACCAAAGACACCGTGGCCCAATGGGTCACCAACCATCCCGGCACCACCGTGGACTACCTGGACCTGGCCGTGGACACCCCCACCCACTTGTCCGCTGAATCCCTGGGCTTCCGCGCCCCAGCCGGCGCCGACATGAGCGACGTGCAAAAGCGTGAAAACGCTGTGTCCGAAGCCCTGGTGAGCCAGTTCCTGGCCGCCGACGTGATCGTGGTGGGCGCTCCGCTGTACAACTTCAGCATCCCCAGCCAGTTGAAGGCCTGGATCGACCGCATCGCCCAACCCGGCCGCACCTTTGCCTACGGCGAGTCTGGTCCCAAGGGCCTGGCCGGCGGCAAGACCGTGATCGTGGCCTCCACCCGTGGCGGCGTGTACTCCAC
The DNA here is from genome assembly GCF_059416145.1 of Rhodoferax sp. GW821-FHT09E07. Lineage (NCBI taxonomy): Bacteria > Pseudomonadati > Pseudomonadota > Betaproteobacteria > Burkholderiales > Comamonadaceae > Rhodoferax > Rhodoferax sp. GW821-FHT09E07. The sequence goes on from NZ_JBWKOP010000008.1 coordinate 97,168, forward strand.
CAACGACTGGGGCCGTGCTGCGGAACACCAAGAGAGCTACCTGCAAACCGTGTTCGGCTTCCTGGGTATCACCGATGTGCGCTTTGTGCGCGCCGAAGGTGTGGCCATGGGCGACGCCAAGAAGGCAGAAGCCCTGGGCGAAGCCGCCAACAGCATCGCCAAACTGGCCGCCTGATTGGCAGATTGAGCGGCGCTGGTCCACATCAACCAGCGCTGCAAAAACAACAAAGCCCGGCTCTGCCGGGCTTTGTTGTTTGCGTGGTGTTAAATGGTCGGCTTCGAACCACGACTGCAGAGCGACCATGCTCCAAACACTCCAAAGCCTCCCCCGCACCGTCTGGCTGATTGGCCTGATCAGTCTGCTCAATGACTCCGCGTCCGAGCTGGTCTATCCGCTGATTCCGCTGTACCTCACCTCGGTGCTGATGGCCGGGCCCAAGGCCCTGGGCATCATCGAAGGCATTGCAGAGGCCACGGCCAGCCTGCTCAAACTGTTCTCCGGGGTTGTGGTGGACCGCACCCGACGTGCCAAGCCGTGGATTGTGTTTGGCTACGGCATGGCAGCGTTTGGGCGCCCCTTGATTACCTTGGTGACCAGCTGGTACGGCCTGTTGTTCATCCGCTTTGCCGACCGGCTGGGCAAGGGCTTGCGCAGCTCTCCGCGGGATGCCTTGCTGGCCGCCAGCGTGGCGCCTGGACAGCGCGGACTGGCGTTCGGCCTGCACCGCGCCATGGACAACGCAGGGGCCGTCATTGGCCCGCTGGCCGCGGCGGCCATGCTGGGTGCGGGCATGGCAATCAAGGATATTTTTCTGTGGGCTCTGCTGCCCGCCGTGGTGTGCTTTGCCTTTGCACTCATGTTGCAAGAACCCAAGGTGGAGGGACCCAGGACCCACAAGCCTTTTGACTGGCGCCTGAACGACATGCCGCCCGTTTTCAAACGCTACCTGGTCGTCGTTGCGCTGTTTACGCTGGGCAACTCGTCCAATATGTTTTTGCTGCTGCGCGCGAAGGAACTGGGCGTGCCTGAAGCGCAGATTCCCTTGCTGTGGGCCGCCGTGTCGGCCGTGGCCATGATGTTTTCCACCTACCTGTCCGGGCTGTCGGACCGTGTGGGGCGCGTGCGCCTGCTGGTCGGGGGTTACGTAGCCTATGGCATTTTCTATGTCGGACTGGGAAGCATTGCGCAGAGTGGATGGCTGCTGTTTGCCCTGTTCGGGTTCTACGGCCTGTTCATGGCCGCCACGGAAGGGGTGGAGAAAGCGCTGGTGGCGGATATGGCGCCTGCGGACCAGCGCGGCACCGCGTTTGGCTGGTTCAACCTGACGGCTGGCACCTTTCTCTTTCCGGCCTCGGTGGTGTTCGGCTGGATTTACCAAAGCGTGTCACCGCTGGCGGCCTTTGGCTTCTCCGGGGGGTGCGCGTCGTTGGCTGCCGTGCTGCTGTGGACTTGGGTCAAGGTGCAACCGGCCGACATCCTCGCGTGAGGCACGCGCGACGCGGCGTGAAACCACAGAAAATACCCCGAGACCCCTTGGACCGATGATGCACCCCACCCGCCCAGAACAACTTGCCCTGCTTCCCTACACCGTGCGCTGGCTGGTGCTGTCCACGCTGGTGGGGCTCTTGGCGGGCTCTGCATCCGCCGTTTTCCTGCTGGCGTTGGATGCCGCCACGGGCTACCGCGAAGCACACCACTGGATGGTCTGGCTACTGCCCGTGGCCGGCTTTGCGGTGGGCTGGGTGTATCTCAAGATTGGCCAACAGGTCGAAGGCGGCAACAACCTGCTGCTCGATGAGATCCACGATCCGCAAAAAACTGTGCCCCTGCGCATGGCACCTTTGATTCTGGTGAGCACCGTGGTCTCCCACCTGTTTGGCGCGTCAGTCGGACGCGAGGGCACCGCCGTGCAAATGGGGGGCGCCCTGGCCGACCAGCTGACCCGCCTGTTCAAACTCAACAAGGAAGACCGGCGCATTCTGCTGATGGCCGGTATTGCCGCAGGTTTTGCGTCGGTGTTTGGCACACCACTGGCGGGCGCCGTGTTCGCGCTGGAGGTATTGGCCATTGGCCGCTTGCGCTATGACGCACTGCTGGCTTGCACGATGGCGGCGGTGGTGGGAGACCAGACCACGGCGCTGTGGGGCGTGCACCATACGCACTACGCGGTGACGAGCATTCCCGCACTGAGCCTGTGGGGTTTGACTGCAGCCCTGATTGCAGGTGGCATTTTTGGCGTGGTAGGCATGCTCTTTGCCGGTGCTACCCACTGGCTTTCCGCCCGCTTCAAAAAGCACGTGCCCTATGGACCGGTGCGCCCGTTGATCGGTGGCTTCGTGATTGCGGCAGTGCTTTGGTTTCTGGGCGCCTGGCGCTATGCAGGCCTTGGCATTCCCGTCATCGTGGAGTCGTTCGAACAACAACTTTTGCCATGGGACTTCCTGGGCAAGATGGCACTGACCATCGCATCACTGGGTAGCGGATTCAAAGGCGGTGAAGTGACGCCCTTGTTCTACATTGGCGCCACGTTGGGCAATGCACTGGCGCCGCTGCTCCACATGCCGTTTGCCCTGTTGGCGGCCTTGGGCTTTGTGGGGGTGTTTGCGGGAGCCGCCAACACCCCATTGGCCTGCACCCTCATGGCCATGGAACTGTTTGGTGCGGATATTGGCGTCTATGCCTTGGTGGCGTGTGTGGTCAGCTACTTGTTCTCCGGGCATACCGGCATCTACAAGGCCCAACGCATAGGGCACTCCAAACACCAGCCACTGCCTGACGGCATCAAACTCGGTGACGTTGCCAGCTATCGCCAACAGAGGCAGGACAAAACTGGCACGGGCGACGACCAGGTGAAGTAAGCCGGTGGCGCCAAGAATGCCCTGCGCGCCGCTCAGGAGAGCACGTAGTAGCCACGCTGCACGGCGTAGGCGGTGATCTCGGCCGCGTTGCGCAGCGAGAATTTTTCCATCAGGTTCCTGCGGTGCGTGCGCACCGTTTCTACGCTGAGGGACAGCCGCTCCGCGATTTCGGGGTTGCTCAGCCCGCTCGCCACCAGCGACATGGTCTCGCGCTCGCGCGGGGTGGCCACCGGTTCGTGGCCCGTGGCGTCAGAACGCAGAGGACGCGGCAGGAAAGCGGCAGCAATGTTGCGGCTGACGTACTGACGCCCGGCCAGCACCGCGTGCACCGCCTGCAGCAGCTCTGCGCTGTCTTCACTCTTGTGCACATAGCCATCGGCGCCCGCCGCCAACGCCTGCCCTACGGAGTGGGGCTGCAGGTCGCCGGTCAGCACCAGCACCTTGACGGACTCCGCGAACTCGGCCTTGATAGCGGCGGCAACGTCTACGCCGTGCAGCCCCGGCAGGCCCAGATCCAGCAGCAACAGCTGGGGCCTGTACTGCCGCACCAATGCCTCGACGGCACGGCCGTCGCCGGTTTCCGCGACGACCTCGAAGCCCGGCTGGGTGGACAGCAGCATCTTCAGGCCCTCGCGCATCAGCACATGGTCTTCAGCAAGAATGATGGCGGTGTTTGCACCGGTTGGGAAATTCATGGAGTTGCTCATGGAATGCTGCGCATCAGCTCGGCAAGCACTTGCGGCTCCACCGGTTTATAGACCAAGCGCAGGCCCTGCTGCGCGGCCTCGGCAATCGGCTGCGCCGAGGTGTCGCCGGTGATGATCACCGCAGGCACTTTGCGTGCCAAGCGGCGCGTCACCGCTTCCACGGCCTGGATGCCGGTAACGTCGCTGGCCAGGCGGTAGTCCGAAAGAATCAACCGGATACTGTCCTGGTGGAGGTCGGCAAGGGCCAGCGCGTCTTCGAGCGAGGCGGCCACCAGCACAGAATGCTTCCATTCCGCCAACAGGCGTTGCATGGATTCACGCAGCTCGGGGTCATCGTCAATCACCAGCACGCTGCCCGCGAAGGGCTCCTGCGGGTCTGCTGGCAGTGAAGCCGGAAGCTCGGGCGCAGGCGCGCGCGGCAACGTGACGGAAAACACCGAGCCCTTGCCGGGTATGGACCGCACCTGAATGGACCCGCCCAGCAATTGCACCGAGCGCGAAACGATGGCCAGCCCCAGGCCCAGGCCGTGCTCGCGGTCGCGCGCCACATTGGGCACTTGGTAGAACTCGCCAAAGATCCGGTCGCATTCTTCCTGCGCAATGCCGATGCCCGTGTCCAGCACTTGCACCTCCACCTGCTGCGCATGCCGCCTGCACCCCACCAGAATGCGGCCGTGTTCGGTGTAGCGCACAGCGTTGGCCACCAGGTTGGACAACACACGCGCCAGCACCAGTGGGTCGGTCTCGACCCACAAACCGTGCGGCACCACCATCCGGAGCTCCAAGCCTTTGGCCTGTGCCGGGCCTGCAAAAGCGTTGCCGACTTCAGCCAGAAGGCTGGCCATGTCCACCGGGCGCTGGGTGATGGTGACCGTGCCACTGTCCAGGCGCGACAAATCAAACAGGCCGTTGAGCAGGTGCCCCAGGCCATTGAGCGCCATTTGCAGACGCCCGGCGATGTGCCCGACCTCGGCACCCGTCAGGTGCGCGCGCTTGGCCATGGCCTGCAGCGTGGCCACAAAAAGACTGAGCGCCTGGATGGGCTGGCGCAGGTCGTGGCTGGCCACCGCCAGGAACTGCGACTTGGCATGGCTGGCCGCCTCGGCCTGCTCCTTGGCCGTGCGCAGGTCGGCGGCGGCGCGCAGGCCCCGCATGCGGCGCATCAGCACAAACCAGGTGAGCAGCGCCGCCATCACACTGGCCACCACGCCCAGCCGCGCGACCCACTGCAGCCGGCTGATCGCAATCTCGGTAGTGAAGTTGGGCAGCGAGTGGGCCGTCAGTGTCCAGCCATAGCCACCCACTTCGACCTGCTGCGTCGTGTAGAACAGCGTGAGCGTCGACTCGCCACCCACCCGGTCACTGTAGGTATCTATCAGCTGGTCGTCGTCCTGCCCGGCGCCGTCGTAGACCTCGACGGTGATGTTGGCGCGCTCGCCCAGGATGTTGTCCATCAAGCCATCCATGCTGAAGGCCGCGTAGATCCAGCCCTTGATGTGGGCACGGCGCTCGGCCACGGTACTGTGAGGCTTGCCGTTCTGGTAGACCGGCAGGTACATGCGGTAGCCGGCCTGTACCTGGGTTGCATCCTCTTCCGGCAGCTTCACCTTGTTGGAAATCGCAATGCTGTCGCTGTCGCGCGCGGCTTCCATCGCTGGCCGGCGCGAGGGTTCCAGAAAAAAGTCCGTGCCCAGCGTACTGAGGAACGAGGAGCCACTGGGCTCGAAATACAGCGCTGACGTGCTGGCACCGGTATCGCTGGGCGGCTGCACCGTGTACGCCGGAAAACCCTGGCTGCGCACGGTGGCGATGTGCCGCTCGCGTTCGGCCGACGGCACGATGAGCGCAAAGCCCATGCCCTGCAGACCCGGATGGTTCTGGATGCGCAGGTTGGCGACAAAGGACTGGAAGTCGCCGCGCTGCACATTGTCGGACGTGGCGAACAGGCCATGGGTGGCGCGCAGCGCCTGCTCATAGGCCAGCATGCGCTCCCGAAACAGGCTGGTGGTCTCGCGCACACGTGCGTCGAATTCGCCCTGCAGAACCTGCCCGATCTCCCGGCGCTCGCGTTCCCAGAAAAACCAGGTGGCGGTCAACGCCAGGCCCAGCACCACAGCCGGCAGCAGATAGCTCAGGAAGCGCAGGCGCCCGAGTGCTGGCGGGGCTTTGCGGGGTGCGCTGGATGGCGCGGGGTTGGTGTTTGGCATGGGTGAACAGGCCCTAGCGCTGGTACGGCAGCAGGATGTGCTCGGCCTGCGCCTGCGCGTCCTTCAGGGCCTCTTGCGGCGTCTTGGCGCCGGTGAGTGCCGCAACCAGCCCCGCGTTCAGGGCCCGTGTGACGCGCTGATTCTCGTGCGTGGACAGTTCCGCCACGGCGTGTGACAACTGGTTGCGGGCGACAGCCGCCTGCGGAAAGGCCATCAGGTAGTCCTTCATGGTGGGTGTGTCCCACGCGGCCGGGCTCACGCCGATGTAGCCGGAATCGATGCTCCAGCGCGCCGTGCGCTCGGGGGCGACCATCCACTGAACGAATCGGAAGGCCGCTTTTTGTCGCGCCGGCGAGGTCTTGCGGAACACATAGAAATTGCCGCCGCCCGTGGGCGAACCGGCCTGCTTGTTGCCGGGCAGAGGGCCGACTCCGAAGGCAAACCCTGCCTTGGCCTTCAGATTGGCCAAGTTGCCGCTGGTGGTCCAGATCATGGCGGCCTTGCCACTGAGGAAATCGCTGGGCGTGTTACCCCATTCAATGACCCCGGGCGGATGGACCTTGCGCGTACGCGACAGGTTCACCCAGTACTGCAGGGCCTCGACCACGGCGGGGCGGTCGAACCAGGTCTTGGTGCCAGCCTCATTCATCAGCTGGGCGCCATTGCCGGTGACCAGCCCCTGGAACAGCCAGTACGGAAAGCCAGAAGAGGGAATCTGTAGCCCCCACTGCGTGGTGACGCCAGCGTCGTCGCGCCGCGTGAGCTTTTGCGCAAAGTCGGCCATCTGGGTCCAGTTGGCCGGTGGGAGGTCCGGGTCCAGCCCGGCTTGCCGGAAGAGCTCTTTATTCCAGTACAGCAGGATGGTGGAGCGCTGAAAGGGAATGCCCCAGGTCTGGCCAGCGGCGCGGCTATTGGCCATCAGCGCAGGGTAGAAGCTGCGCATCCAGGCCACATCGTCGGCATTGCCCACCAAATCGTCGAAAGGCACGATAGCGCCGGCATCGATCAGCGTGAACATATCTACCGCAAACAGCACGGCAACATCCGGCGGTGTACCGCTTCTATGGGCCGTCAACGCTTTGACGATGGAATCCTTGTAAGTGCCGGTATAGGTCGGCGTGACGCGGATATCAGGATTGTCTTTCTCAAAATCGGCCACCAGCGCCGAGATACTTTTGGCGACCGGTCCGCCCACGGCGATGGGAAAGTAAAAGGAAATCTCGGTGGGCTGGCCATGGCTAGGGCCGCACAGGGCCCAAGCTATCACAAGCAGCGAGGCTTTCAGAATGTTCAACATGGCGCTGGCTTTGTGTTTGATCTCTTTTGGAACGGCCCCCAATGGGCAGCACCTGAGTCCAATCGTAACTAATGGTAACGACTGGACTAGCAAACCATGTGCCGTGTGACTGCCCGAATGCACTCTCTGGCGCAAGCCCCTCACTAACTATCCTCCAGCACCCCCAGCGCCTCCCGCGCCCAGGCAATGCTCCCTTCCTCGTACATGATCCCCTTCTTCAGGATCAGGTGCTGTAACCGCTTCGCACGCGGCATGGCATCACCACGCGCAAAGTCACGCGCCTCAATCGCTCGGTAGTGGGCCAATCGCTCGGTATGGTGGGCGATGCGCTCACGCAGTTCGCCACTTAAATCCACCTCATCCAGCGCAGCATCAGCGCGCAACTTCACAATGAACTCGTCGCGCAGATCCATATGCGCCGCAGGCTCTTGAGTCCAGCGCACCAGCTCGGCGCGGCCAGCGGGCAGCACCTTGTACTCGCGCTTGCGGGTGGCGCCGGCGTCGGGGGCGGAGTCGGAGACGATCCAGCCTTTGTCTTCCATGCGGGCCAGTTCTCGGTAGATCTGCTGGTGGGTGGCGTGCCAGAAGTAGCCGATGGACTTGTCAAAGCGTCGCGCCAGCTCGTAGCCGGAGGACGGTTTTTCGATCAGGGAGGTGAGCACGGCGTGGGCAAGCGACATGCGGGCGAGTCTAAGGGCAGCCCTCTAACTATGCAACTAGTTGCATAAACCTCGCTAGACTTCTACACTGCTGCAACTGGTTGCATAGTTGCGCAGCAGCCACCCAACAACAACGGAGACCGCCCCATGACCACCGCTACTGCCACCTACCCGCACATGCTTGCCCCGCTGGACCTGGGCTTTACCACCCTCAAAAACCGCGTGCTCATGGGCTCCATGCACGTGGGCCTGGAAGAGGCACGCGATGGGTTTGCGCGCATGGCGGCTTTCTATGCCGAGCGCGCCAAGGGCGGCGTGGGCCTGATCGTGACCGGTGGCATTGCCCCCAATGACCGCGCCCGCCCCATGCCTGGCGGCGCGGCCATGACGAGCCAGAAAGAGGCCGACAAGCACAAGGTGGTGACCGAGGCCGTGCACGCCGCGGGCGGCAAGATCTGCATGCAGATCCTGCACTTTGGCCGCTACGCCTACCACCCCGAGCTGGTGGCGCCCAGCGCGCTCAAGGCGCCGATCAGCGCCTTCCGTCCGCACGCACTCACGTCTGAGGAAGTGGAGCAGACCATAGAGGACTACGCCAACGCCGCTGCGCTGGCGCAGAGCGCGGGCTACGACGGCGTGGAGATCATGGGCTCCGAGGGTTACCTGATCAACGAGTTCGTCGCCCGCCAGACCAACCACCGCGACGACGCCTGGGGCGGCAGCTATGAGAACCGCATCCGCTTTCCGCTGGAGATCGTGCGCCGCACGCGGGCGCGGGTAGGCGCTAACTTCATCATCATCTTCCGCCTGTCCATGCTGGACCTGGTGGAAGGCGGCTCTACCAAAGAAGAAGTGGTGCAGCTGGCGCAGGCGCTGGAAGCGGCAGGCGTGACGATTCTTAACACCGGCATTGGCTGGCACGAGGCGCGCATTCCCACCATTGCCACCAAGGTGCCGCGCGCGGCCTTTGCCTGGGTGACCGAGCAGCTCAAGGGCAAGGTGAAGATACCGCTGGTAGCCACCAACCGTATCAACACGCCCGAGGTGGCAGAACAAATTTTGGCGGACGGCATGGCCGACATGGTGAGCATGGCCCGCCCATTTTTAGCGGACCCTGACTTCGTGGCCAAGGCCGCCGCCGGCAAGGCCAACACCATCAACACCTGCATTGGCTGCAACCAGGCCTGCCTGGACCACACCTTTGGCGGCAAGATCACCAGCTGCCTGGTGAACCCGCGCGCCTGCCACGAGACGCTGATGGTGGCCACGCCCGCACCGCGCAAGGAACGCATAGCCGTGGTGGGCGCAGGCCCGGCCGGGCTGGCCTTCTCTACCGAAGCGGCCAAGCGCGGCTTTGAGGTGACCTTGTTTGACGCGGCCAGCGAGATTGGCGGTCAGTTCAACGTGGCCAAGCAGGTGCCGGGCAAGGAAGAGTTTTACGAGACGCTGCGCTACTTTGGCACGCAGATCGAGGCCACTGGCGTGAAGCTGCAGCTAGGCAAAAAAGTGAACGCACAAGACCTGGCCGCCGCTGGCTTCCAACACGTGGTGCTGGCCACCGGCGTGAGCCCGCGCAAACCCGAGATTGAAGGCATCAACCACCCCAAGGTGCTGGGCTACCTGGATGTGCTGCGCGACAAAAAGCCCGTGGGTAAAACCGTGGCGCTGATCGGCGCGGGCGGCATTGGTTTTGATACCGCCGAGTACCTGCTGCACGAAGGCACCAGCCCCAGCCTGGATCAAGACAAGTTTTTTGCCGAATGGGGCGTGGACACCACGTTTGCCCACGCGGGTGGCCTGAAGCCCGCGCACATCGAGAAAACGCCGCGCAAGGTCTACCTGCTGCAGCGCAAGACCAGCAAAGTGGGCGACGGCCTGGGCAAGACCACGGGCTGGATCCACCGCACATCGCTGAAAAACCGCCAGGTGGAGATGGTGAACGGCGTCACCTACCGCAAGGTGGACGACGCGGGCCTGCACATCACCGTAGGCGACAAGGACATGGTGCTGTCGGTGGACAACGTGGTCATTTGCGCGGGCCAAGACCCGCAGCGTGAACTGCAGGCCGCGCTGCAGGCCGCCGGCGTCACCGTGCACCTGATTGGCGGCGCCGATGTAGCCGCCGAGCTGGACGCCAAGCGCGCCATCAAGCAGGGCACGGAACTGGCCCTGGCATTTGGTGCCGAGAAGGCCGAAGCCCCCAAGGCCGGCGCCGCGGCCACATTGGCGGCAACGCTACCCGCACCGGTGGCCGCCAGCCTCAAGCTCTGGCACCAAATGATCGAGGACAAAAACCTGGGCGAGCTGGCCACCATCCTGCACCCCAAGGCGGTGTTTCGCTCGCCCATGGCACACACGCCCTACCCCAGCGCGCAGGCCGTGCAGCTGATTCTGGGCAATGTGATTCAGGTGTTTGAGAACTTCAAGTACCACCGCGAGCTGGCCAGCGCCGACGGGCTGAGCCTGGTGCTGGAATTCAGCGCGCAGGTGAATGGCAAAGACCTCAAGGGCATCGACATGGTGCAGTTCGACGCCGAGGGCAAGATCGTGGACTTCGAGGTGATGGTGCGCCCCATGAGCGGCCTGCAGGCCCTGGGCGACGAGATGGGCAAGCGTTTGGCGCCCTATCTGGCGATGATGAAGCCTGCCAAGGTCTGATCGACCAGACCCAAAACGCTATGATTTTGCTAGCTGCTCGCGCATATTCCACGAGGGCTAGCGGCCAAAAATACTGATAAACAGAAGACAGACATGCAATTTGAAACCCTCAGCGTCACACTGGACGCCCACATCGCCACCGTGCGCCTGAACCGGCCCGACAAGGCCAACGCCATGAACGCCACAATGTGGCAAGAAATCCGCAAGGCCTTTGAGTGGGTGGACCGCACGCCGGAGGTGCGCGTGGCCGTGCTACAGGGCGAAGGCAAGCTGTTCTGTGCGGGCATCGACCTGCAGATGATGATGGGCATGAACGCGCAGATTGCCAACGACTGCGACGGCCGCTCCCGCGAGGCCATGCGCCGCGTGATTCTGGACATGCAGGACACGCTGACCAGCCTGGAGCGCTGCCGCAAGCCGGTGCTGGCCGCCATCCACGGCGGTTGCATTGGTGGGGGCATCGACCTCGTCACCTGCGCCGACATGCGTTACGCCAGCGCCGACGCCTACTTCACCATCAAGGAAATCGACATTGGCATGACCGCCGACGTGGGCACGTTGCAGCGCCTGCCCAAGCTGGTGGGCGACGGCATCACGCGCGAGCTGGCCTACACGGGCCGCAAGATGGACGCGACTGAGGCGCGCCAAATCGGCCTGGTGAACCGCGTGTTCGAGAGCCGTGAGGCACTGTACGCCGGGGTGCAAGAGATTGCGGCCACCATCGCCGCCAAGTCACCCCTGTCCATCCGCGGCACCAAGGAAATGATCACCTACGCCCGCGACCACAGCGTGGCCGACAGCCTGAACTACATCGCCACCTGGAACGCTGCGATGCTCATGAGCCAGGATTTGACGGAGGCGATGACGGCGAACATACAGAAGCGCGCGCCGGTCTTCAAGGACTGACCCCCGTCGCTGCGCCTAGGCCTGGCACAGCCAGGTGCCCATATCGTCCAGGCCCTGGGCATAGGTGCTCTGGACATTGGGGCCGCTGGTGCAGTCCATATTGGTCGCATCCACCGCGCGGCTGGGCTGCAGGTAGGTGCGGCCCTGCAAGTCAAACGCCTGGGGCAGCTCGGGCCGGTGGCGCGTCAGCAGCACCAGCGTGCCCGCATCGTCTGCACGGTCCTGCGGTAGTGGCACGTTGTCATAGAACCCGCCGTCCAGCGCGGCGCGGCCATGGACCTTGTGCGTGGGCGTGATGGGCACCGCCGCGGCAGACGCCAGCAGCAGGCTGCGCGCGTCGTCCAGCTGCGGGCAGTCGGTCAGGTCGTGGTATTCAGGGCGCAGGCCGACCCAATGTGGCAAGCGGCCATGGAAGGTTTTGAGCCAGAACTTCTCGGTCGAGTACAAGGCCAATGCGACGGCGGTGGACAGGGTGACGGGCAGGAAGGGAATCGGTCGGGTGATGGCTACGTCCACTTTCAACGTGCCGCCTTGCAGCTTCTTCAAATCTGCCGTCTGCAGAAAGCTTTCAATCCAGTCCGGGTAGATACGCGGTAGCACAAACGGCCGTTTGCCTTTGAGCAGATCACGCCAGACAATGTTTTTCGGCGTGTTGTTGAAGCGCTCCACCGCAGCCCGCAAAGACTCTTGCAAACGCCCCGTGGCAAACGCCGTGGCAATGCCCGCCCCCGCGCTCACCCCAATCAGCCGCTTGGCCTGCCAATTGGCCTGCTCACACAGCCGCTCCACAGCCCCCGCCTGCCACCAGCAACGATTGCCGCCGCCGGCAAATACGACGGTGTGGAAAGTGCGGGTCATGAAATCAGAAGCGCTGATGGCGGCCATGGCGTGCATGGAGGTCCTTGAAGTTGAGGTGGCGGGATTGTAGGGGCGGCTTTTTTGCTGAACCCGCGGCAGGCGTGGGGTGCGTACCTCCGCTCGTGTCCCCCGCCCTTTGGGCTCCTCCTTGACCTCGCTGCGGCACGCACCCCACGCCTGCCGCTGCGAAGAGGGGGGGTTGACGTGCCTGCAAACCACGTCACTTCGGGAGCGGGGTGGCTGGCTGTTTTGCGCAGATCAAGGAGGAGCCCGCAAAGCGGGCGGGGGACACGGAGCAAAACAGCCAGCCGCCCCGCTCCAGACAAGAGGGGCGACTAAAATCCACAGTTCCTCCGTGAAAGTCGATTCCCCCATGCCCCGCCAACTCTTCGTCACCACCGCCCTGCCCTACGCCAACGGCAACTTCCATATCGGCCACATCATGGAATACATCCAGGCCGACATCTGGGTGCGGTTCCAGCGCATGCAGGGCAATGCGGTGAACTTCGTGGGTGCGGACGACACGCACGGCGCGCCCATCATGATTGCGGCCGAAAGGGCCGGCAAAACGCCCGAACAGTTCGTGGCCGACATTGCAGCCGGCCGCAAACAGTACCTGGACGGCTTTCACATCAGCTTTGACAACTGGCACAGCACGCACTCGCCGGAGAACACCGAGCTGGCACGCCAGATCTACCGCGACCTGCGCGACCGTGCCGACGGCTCGCTGATCGAGGTGCGCACCATCGAACAGTTCTTCGACCCCGAGAAGAACATGTTCCTGCCCGACCGCTACATCAAGGGCGAATGCCCCAAGTGCCACGCCAAGGACCAGTACGGGGACAATTGCGAGGTCTGCGGCTCGGTCTACGCGCCCACGGACCTCATCAACCCCTTCTCGGCCCTCTCCGGCGCCAAGCCCGAGCTGAAGAACTCCGAGCATTTCTTCTTCAAGCTCTCCGACCCGCGCTGCGTGGAGTTCCTGGAAAACTGGACGCAAGACGGCAAGTTGCAACCCGAGGTGGCCAACAAGATCAAGGAATGGTTCACCATCCGCACCAACCCGGACGGCACCACCAGCGAAGGCCTGGGCGACTGGGACATTTCGCGCGACGCGCCCTACTTCGGCATCGAGATTCCCGATGCACCGGGCAAGTACTTCTATGTGTGGCTGGACGCGCCCGTGGGCTACCTGGCCTCGCTGAAGAACTGGTTCGACAAGGGCGGCCCCAAGGCCAAGCACGGCGACACGCGCAGCTTTGAGGAGTACATCGCCGCTGCCGACACCGAACAGTACCACTTCATCGGCAAGGACATCGTGACCTTCCACACGCTGTTCTGGCCTGCGATGCTGCAGTTCAGCAACCGCAAGACGCCCAACAATGTGTTCGTGCACGGCTTCCTCACCGTCAACAACGGCGAGAAGATGAGCAAGAGCCGCGGCACCGGCCTGGACCCGCTCAAGTACCTAAGTCTGGGCATGAACGCCGAGTGGCTGCGCTACTACCTGGCGGCCAAGCTGTCGGCGCGCAACGAAGACATCGACTTCAATGCCGACGATTTCATGGCACGTGTGAACAGCGATTTGATCGGCAAGTACGTCAACATCGCCAGCCGTGCGGCAGGCTTTCTGACCAAGCGCTTTGACGGCAAGCTGACCAGTGACTTCGGCGCCACGGGCGCGGCCCTGCTGGCCGAGGTGCGCGGTGCCAGCGATGCGCTGGCCCAGATGTACGAGGCGCGCGAGTATGGCAAGGCCACGCGCGAAATTATGCTGCTGGCCGACAAGGTGAACGCCTATGTGGACCAGAACAAGCCCTGGGACCTGGCCAAGGACGTGGCCAACAACCAGGCGCTGCACCAGGTCTGCTCGGTGCTCATCAACACCTTCGCCACGCTCACACGCTACCTGTCGCCCGTGCTGCCCGGCCTGGCACAAGCCGTCCAAGGCTTTGTCGGCGTGGACATGCAGCAATGGAACGTGGCCGGCGACGTGCAGGCGATTGCCCCCTACCAGCACCTGATGCAACGCGTCACTCCCGAGCAACTCGATGCATTATTTGAGCCTCCAGCCCCCGTGGAATCTGTGCAAACAGCTCCTGAAACTGTAGCAACTGTGCCTGGCGGCGAGGAGATCGCTCCGCTGATCACCATCGACGACTTCGCCAAAATCGACCTGCGCATTGCGAAGATCGTGAACTGCGAAGCCGTGGAAGGCTCGACCAAGCTGCTGCGCCTGACGCTGGATGCGGGCGAAGGCCGCCACCGCAATGTGTTCAGCGGCATTGCCAGCATGTACAAGCCGGAAGAACTGGTAGGCCAGCTCACCGTGCTGGTGGCCAACCTGGCGCCGCGCAAGATGAAGTTTGGCGTGTCCGAGGGCATGGTCATGGCGGCGAGCCATGGCGATGAAAAGACCAATCCGGGCATCTACATCCTCAACCCCTGGCCCGGTGCGCAGCCTGGCATGCGCATCCACTAAACCCCACCACCCGACCGGACCACCGACGCATGTTCCCCTGGATCCACGGTTGGGTTGATACGGAGCGCACGCCCCAGACCAACACACGCCTGGGCATGACGCTGGCCTTTGTGGCTGGCGCCACCAACGCCGGTGGCTTTCTGGCGGTGCACGAATACACCTCGCACGTCACCGGCGTGGTCTCCACCGTGGTGGACTCTTTGGTGCTGGGCCACACCGATGTGATGCTGACCGGGCTGGCCATGTTGATCTCGTTTGTGGTGGGGGCCATGACCACGGCCATCCTCGTCAACTGGGGGCTGCGCCACCAGCTCTACACGGCCTACGGCCTGCCACTGGTGCTGGAGGCGGCGCTCTTGCTGGTGTTTGGCGTGTTTGGCGGTGCCATGAACTACGCCACCTATTTCTTTGCGCCGCTCACCGTCACGCTGCTGTGCTTCATCATGGGCCTGCAAAACGCGGTGATCACCAAAATATCGCGCGCCGAAATTCGCACCACCCACTTGACGGGTTTGGTCACCGATGTGGGCATTGAACTTGGCAAGATGGCCTATATCAATGCAGACCCGCAAGGCCACCGCGTGCAGGCCAACACCCAGAAACTGCGTCTGCACAGCCTGCTGATCGGCAGCTTTGTCAGCGGTGGTCTGGCCGGCGCCTTGGGCTTCAAGACCCTGGGCTTTATCACCACCGTGCCGCTGGCGCTGACGCTGCTGGTGCTGGTGGCCCGCCCCCTGTGGCAGGACACCGCGCGCTGGTACCAACGCACCCACGAGGGCACCCACTAGGTCGCCCGCACTCCTTTTTCTCCCCCCTTTGCATGACCACTTCTGCCTCTTCCTCTTTGCAAACCTTTGACGTGCTCATTGTGGGCAGTGGTCTGGCCGGCCTGAGTGCCGCGCTCTTGCTTGCGCCTACGCACAAGGTTGCCATCCTTACCAAACGCGCCGTGCGCGAAGGCTCCAGCGGCTGGGCCCAGGGCGGCATTGCCGCTGTGTGGGACAAGGACGACAGCTTTGCAGCCCACGTGGACGACACCCTGGTGGCTGGCGCCGGCCTGTGCGACCTGAAGGCCACGCAGTTCGTGGTGGAGAACGCGCCCCAATCCATCGCCTGGCTGCAGAAGCTGGGTGTGCCGTTTTCCGAAGAAGCCGGCCACGCTGGCCAACTTCACCTCACCCGTGAAGGCGGCCACAGCGCGCGGCGCATCGTGCACGTGACGGATGCCACGGGCGCTGCCGTGCAGCAAACGCTGATCGAGCAGGTCAAGGCCAGCCCCAACGTCACCCTGTTCGAGCACCACACGCTGGTGGACCTGATCACCACGGCCAAGCTGGGGCAGAGCGGCGAGAACCGCTGC
Organism: Rhodoferax sp. GW821-FHT09E07; assembly: GCF_059416145.1. Lineage (NCBI taxonomy): Bacteria > Pseudomonadati > Pseudomonadota > Betaproteobacteria > Burkholderiales > Comamonadaceae > Rhodoferax > Rhodoferax sp. GW821-FHT09E07. The sequence continues at coordinate 113,161 of NZ_JBWKOP010000008.1, forward strand.
GTAGGCCTGTACGCGCTGGACGACGACACCGACGAGGTGCTGACCTTCCAGGCGCCGCACACCATTTTGGCCACAGGCGGCGCGGGCAAGGTGTATCTCTACACCACCAACCCCGACACCGCCACGGGCGACGGCATTGCCGCCGCCTGGCGCGCGGGTTGCCGTGTGCAGAACATGGAGTTCATCCAGTTCCATCCCACCTGCCTGTTCCATCCGCATGCCAAGAGCTTTCTGATCACCGAGGCCGTGCGCGGCGAAGGCGGGCGCCTGCTGCTGCCCGACGGCACCCGCTTCATGCCCGCCCACGACCCGCGCGCTGAGCTGGCGCCGCGCGATGTGGTGGCCCGCGCCATCGACTTCGAGATGAAAAAGGGCGGCTTTGATTGCGTGTACCTGGACATCTCGCACCAGCCGCTGGCTTTCATCCAGGAGCATTTCCCCAACATCTACGCGCGTTGCCTGGAACTGGGCATTGATATGTCCCAGCAACCCATCCCCGTGGTGCCGGCCGCGCACTACACCTGCGGCGGCGTGGTGACTGATCTATCCGCCCGCACCGATGTGGCCGGCCTCTACGCCGTGGGCGAAACCGCCTGCACCGGCTTGCACGGCGCGAACCGGCTGGCATCCAACTCATTGGTGGAGTGCATGGTGTTTGCACGTTCCGCTACGGCCTTGATCGCAGAGCAACTGGCGACCCAGTCTGCGGGGGCACCGCTGCAACTGCCCGTGTGGGACGACAGCCGCGTGACCGACTCGGACGAATCCGTGGTCATCTCGCACAACTGGGACGAGCTGCGCCGCTTCATGTGGGACTACGTGGGCATCGTGCGCACCAACAAGCGCCTGGAACGCGCCGCCCACCGCATTGCACTGCTGCAGGGCGAGATCCAGGAGTTCTATGCCCACTTCCATGTCACGCGCGACCTGCTGGAGCTGCGCAACCTGGTGCAGGTGGCCGACCTGATCGTAAAAAGCGCCCAGGCCCGCCACGAGAGCCGCGGTCTGCACTTCAGCCGCGACTACCCCGACCTGCTGGCGCAAGCCATCCCCACCACCCTCACGCCCTGAGAGTCGTCGATTGCTCCTGATTCAGGAGAAAACTATGCAGTTTCCACGGGGGCTAGCGGCAAATTTTGTCCCCAACCCTGCGCCATGCCCGCCGCCATGGCCACGTAATCTGTCTCCCGCACCCCACGGTTGCGCTGCGCAATACCGGTGGCCGGTGTGTGAAAAATGCTGCGCGCCAAGCCGCGACCGGACTGGATGATGCCCGCCGTCTTGGGCTGGCGCAGCGCCACGAACTGTTGCCAGGCCCGCGGCACATCGTCCCCCTGCGCCTGCACGCACTGCGCCAGGTGCCACGCGTCTTCCAGCGCCTGGCAGGCACCCTGGCCCGAAGTGGGCAGCGGCGCATGGGCCGCATCGCCCAGCAGCAGCACATTGGCGCGCTGCCACTGCGGGGTGGGATCGTGGTCGTGCAAAAAAATCTGGTGAATGCCGCTGTCAGGTGTGCCGGCCAGCGCCTGCTGCACGGCCGCAGGCCAGTGGGCAAAGCGCTGGTTCAGCTCCGCCCGGTAGTGCGCAGGCTGCGCCTGGCCCAAGGGCGCTGCCGCGCCGCCCGCCCAGTAGGCCCGCTGTGGCGACAGGGCGACCACGCCAAAGCGCTCGCCCGTGCCCCAGTAGTCCAGCACAGCGCCGGGTTCAAACACCGGCTCCGCCGTTTCACAAACACCAATCCAGTTCACAAAGCCCTGGTACACCGGGCGCGCGGCGTCTTCCGACCCCAACACAAACGCCCGGCAGCGTGAACGCATGCGGCCCTCCGCCCCCAGCACCCAGTCGGGCTGCACCGTTGTGCCATTTTCAAAGATCAGCTGCGTGGCACCAGTTCCTGCCTCGTCCAGCGCCACCACCTCGCGCAGGCGGCGGTCAAAGTGCAGCACCACCCCCAACTCCTGCGCGCGCGCCAGTAGCGCGTGCATCAGGTCGTGGCGCAAGATCGCCATGCTGGCGTGGCCCATGGCCGCGTCTATGGCACGCACATCGATGCTGCCCAGCAACTCGCCGCCGCAGGTGTAACGCTGCATGGCGTGCACGCGTGTGCCTTGCGGGCGCAGGGCTTCCCACACGCCCAGCTTGTCGAGCACCCAGCTGGCGTTGGGCCAACTGACAATGCCCGCGCCCAGGCTGCGGATGGTGGAAGCCTGCTCGTACACGGTGACGGTGTGGCCCGCCTGGCGCAGCGCAATGGCAGTGGCCAAGCCGGCCACACCGGCGCCAATGGCAGCGAAGTGCATGGGTTCTACTGGTACACCGCGTCGGCCCAGACGATGGCTTCCATCTGGGCGACATTGATTTCACGGTACGACAGGTCCAGGCGCTGTGCCGCTTCTGCAAAGATGGTGGCATCCTCCATCTCGCAGGCAATGGCCATGGCCAGCAGATCCATGTATTTGCCCGTGCCCTTGAGCAGCGCTTCGGTGATGACGCCATCCAGCCCCAGCATCGACACCGCCTCGGCCAGCGAGCAGCCCAGCATGCGGTCCAGCAGCGAGAACAGGCCGATCAGGAAGGCCTCCTCCTGCTCTTCTTGCGACAGGGTTTTGGCACCCAGCAGCTCCATCATCTTGGCGCGTACCACGGCCATATTGCCAGCCAGTGTGGGCTTGCCATCCACCCCCGCCGTCATGAGCATGGCGGCCCAGCGCTGCAGGCGCTCGTTGCCCAGCAGCATCACGGCCTGGCGGATGGACGTGATCTTGGTGCGCAGGCCCAGGCCCGCGGAGTTGATGAGGCGCAGCAGGTTGTAGCCCAGCGCAGCGTCTTTCTTGATGGCGAGTTCAATCTCGTCCACATCGGCCTCGTTGCGCAGCTTGCTGAAGAGGTTGGCGGAACTGGCCTGGCTGGGGCTCACGACCTGGGTCTTCACCACCTCGGGGCGCGAGAACCAGTAGCCCTGGAAGAAATGGAAGCCTATGTCCTTGTAGATCTCGAACTGGGCGGCACTCTCCACCTTCTCGGCCACGGCAATGGCACCCGTGCGGGCATGGATGGCGTCCACCAGCAGTTTGAGCTTGGCGGGGTCGATGGCCCGCACATCCACCTTCACAAAGTCGGCAATCCCTTGCCAGGACTTGTAGAGCGGCGCGACGACCGTGTGGTTGAAAGCCAGCCGGAAACCCCGCTTGCGCAGCGCCTGCAGCTTGAGCCGGGACTCTTCAATGGCCGCAGGATCGTGCCCGGCCACCGGCGGCACCTCGATGATGGTGCGCTGGGGCACCAGAAAGTCCCAGTGGGAGCCAGTCAGACTCTCGTGCGTGGCGTTGAGAAACAGGTCGGCCTGGGCATTGATCAGCCGGGTGCCGCTTTGCGCCATGACATTGAGCACCAGCGACACATCGCTGGCCAAGCTATGGTCGCGCGCGCCCTGGGTGCGGTTGAACAGCTCATAGCCCACCACGGACTTGTCCGCGTCCACGATGTGCTGTCGTGCAATGGCGAAACTTGACGCTTCGGATGTCTCTGCTTCTATCGAACTCACGGCAACCTTTCCGCAGCCGGTGGATGGTCCACCGCCTCCCTGCAACGCAATGATGCCTGAGCTTGGTTAAGAAGGAATGGTCAGGCCCTTGATGACGGCCGGACGCGCCACAAAGGCCGCCAGCACGCGCGCCACGTCGGGGAAGTCGGCAAAGCCCACCAGATCGCCCGCACCGTAAAAGCCGATCAGGTTGCGCACCCAGGGGAAGGTGGCGATGTCGGCAATGCTGTAGTCGGCGCCCATGATCCAGTCACGACCCTGCAAGTGCTTGTCCAACACGCCCAAGAGGCGCTTGCTCTCGGCCACATAGCGGTCGCGCGGACGCTTGTCTTCAAAGTCCTTTCCCGCAAACTTGTGGAAGAAGCCCAACTGCCCAAACATGGGGCCAATGCCGCCCATCTGGAACATCACCCACTGGATGGTCTCGTAGCGCTGGGCGGCTTCCGTGGACATGAGCTGTCCGGTTTTCTCGGCCAGATAAATGAGGATGGCGCCGGATTCGAACAGCGCCAGTGGTTTGCCGCCGGGGCCATGGGGGTCGATGATGGCGGGGATCTTGTTGTTGGGATTCAGCGAGATGAATTCGGGTGTGAGCTGGTCGTTGGTCTGGAAGCTCACCAGGTGCGGCTCGTAAGGCAGGCCCAGCTCTTCCAGCGCAATGCTCACCTTCACACCATTGGGCGTGGGCAGCGAGTACAGCTGCAGGCGGTCCGGATGCAGGGCGGGCCATTTGGCGGTGATGGGGAATGTCGACAGGTCGGTCATGGTGCGTCCTTTTGCTCTGATTTTGATAGCTGCTCGCGCATATTCTGCGGGGGCCAGGGGCTTGAATCGCCGAGATTACCCGACTGTGAATGCCCAAGCACCGGCTGGGGGTACCGGTCTATTTTTTCTGCTCGGCGTCCACCCGGTTCAGCGGGCCGAAGCAGTCGTCCCGGGACTCGCTGTAGCAGGCCCAGTACTGGCGCCCCGACGGCGAAAAAAACAAATAGTTGGTGAAGCTCAGGCCCGTATCGTCGCTGCTGGACTGCGCACAGTCCTGGCCCCCGTAGTCCTTCACCACCTGAACGTCCACCCGGTAAAAACCACGCGCCGTGGGCTTGGCGGCGATCGTGTAGCGGTTGTCGGTCTTTTCTGCGCCACTGACAGCGCTGTAGCTGCCGTCCGCACGGTAGTCGTACACCTCGGTGCAGGCGACATCTGCGCGCGTCCAGGTCCATCGCCCGACCAGCAGCCGGCTGCCCTCGCCGTCCTGCGGTAGTGCCACACTGGCCACGGTAGCAGTCGCCAGCCCTGCCGCCAGCGCAAGGTATGGGAAACGCATGGGAAGACTCCGGGCTTATGCCGCGCCGATATTCGGAATCAGCCCGCCCACGGGTTGGCCATTCTTTAGCGCGGCAGTGAATGCAAGCATGCGGTCGATGGGCAGGCGCGCGCGTTCGATGAGTGCCGGGTTCACATGGATCTGGTTCGCGCCGTGCTCCAGCACATGGGCCACACCGGCCAGGCCGTTCATGGCCATCCAGGGGCAGTGCGCACAGCTCTTGCAGGTGGCGCTATTGCCAGCCGTGGGGGCTTCGATGAAGGTCTTGGTCGGGTTCAGCGTGCGCAGCTTGTGCAGCATGCCGTTGTCGGTGGCGACGATGAAGGTGTCGGCATCCAGCGTCTGCGCGGCCTTGAGGATGGCGCTGGTGGAGCCCACGGCATCGGCCAGGGCCACTACGTCCTTGGGCGACTCGGGGTGCACCAGCACCTTGGCTTTGGGATGTTCCTGGATCAGCGCTTCCAGCTCAAAGGCCTTGAATTCATCGTGCACGATGCAGGCGCCTTCCCAGAACACCATGTCGGCTCCGGTTTCGCGCTGGATGTATCCGCCCAAGTGCTTGTCAGGTGCCCACAAAATCTTCTGGCCCTTGTCCTTGAGCGCTTTCACGATATCCAGCGCGCAGCTGCTGGTCACCAGCCAGTCGGCACGCGCTTTCACCTCGGCACTGGTGTTGGCATAGACCACCACGGTGCGGTCCGGGTGGGCGTCGCAGAAGGCGTTGAACTCGGTGATCGGACAGCCCAGGTCCAGCGAGCAGGTGGCGTCCAGGTCGGGCATCAGCACCGTCTTGTGTGGCGACAGGATCTTGCTGGTTTCGCCCATGAACTTCACGCCCGAGACCACCAGGGTCTGCGCGCTGTGGTCACGGCCAAAACGGGCCATCTCCAGCGAGTCGCTCACGAGGCCGCCGGTCTCTTCGGCCAGGTCCTGCAGGTCGGGGTGCACGTAGTAGTGCGACACCATGACTGCGTTCTTCTCTTTCAGCAGACGTTTGATCTTGTCCTTGAGCGCCACGCGCTGGCTGGGCGTGGGCTCCACCGGCACGCGCGCCCAGGCGTGTTGGGTGGAGCAGGCGGGTTGCTCGTATTCGACGTCGATCACATCGGTTGCAGACATCACAGGTCCTCAAAACGCATGGAGAAATCGGTGGCCTTCACGTCTTTGGTCAGCCCACCGATGGAGATGCGGTCCACGCCCGTGGCGGCAATGGCGCGCACGGTGTCCAGGCTCACGCCGCCAGACACTTCCAGAATCGCACGCCCCGCGTTCAAGGCCACGGCCTGCACCAGGTGCGCCAGCGTCATGTTGTCCAGCAGCACCATCTGGGCACCACAGTCCAGCGCCTCGCGCAGCTGCTCCAGCGTTTCCACTTCCACCTCGATGAACTTGGCGGTCTGGGCCAATTGGGTGGCGCGCTGCAGGGCGGCTGTCACGCCGCCGGCGGCGGCAATGTGGTTTTCCTTGATCAGCACGGCGTCAAACAGGCCAATGCGGTGGTTGGTGCCGCCACCTGCGCGCACTGCGTACTTTTGCGCCAGCCGCAGGCCCGGCAGGGTCTTGCGCGTGTCCACAATGGCGGCGCGGTTGCCGGGTACCGACTCCACCGCGCTCACAAAAGTGGCGGTCTTGGTGGCCACGGCGCTCAGCAACTGCAGAAAGTTCAGCGCCGTGCGTTCGGCCGTCAGCAGAGCCTGGGCGTTGCCCTCAATCTCCATCACCACTTGGTCGGCATGGCAGCGCTGGCCCTCCCGCACATGCCAGACGATGGCAGCACTGGGGTCCAGGGTACGCACGGCGGCCGTGGCCCAGGCCTCGCCGCAAATGACCGCCGATTCGCGCGCCAGCACGCGGGCGCGGGCGCGACGGGTGGGGTCGATCAGGGCGGCGGTCAGGTCGCCCGCCCCCACGTCTTCCTGCAGGGCGCGGGCCACGTCGGACTGGGCCAGGGTGGCAATTTCGGCGGGGGTAAATTCAAAATACGTCATGGACGCCAAGGATAACGGCTAGGGCCGGGCCCGACGGGCGCCCGGGCAGACAACCCAGCCGCTAAAATGGGCACAACGAGGACACCCCCATGAGCTTTTTCCGCCGCCCCGATTACCAATCCGAAGCCACCCAGTTCATTGACCACCTGAAAGTGGCCAAACCCACCCTGGAAGCCGAACAACGCCGGGGCCGCGCCCTGCTGTGGGACAAGAAGATCGACCGCAACCTGGTAAAGGAATACGACGAGGCCCGCGTGGAGCAAAAGCCTTACGTCTACCAGACCAACGCCAAATAAGCGTCGTTTTGGCCTCCAGCCCTCGCCAGTATTGCGCGAGCAGCTCCTCATTCAATAGCAAACCATGAGCACCACTCCTGCGGACAGCGGCACGGACACGGGCGCCATTGCGGTCATGCCCGAAGTGGTGGACCAGGTGGCGCTGGCGCGCCTGTACGGCGAGCCGTTGTTTGCCATGCCGCAGGATTTGTACATCCCGCCCGACGCGCTGGAGGTGTTTCTGGAGGCTTTCGAGGGCCCGCTGGACCTGCTGCTCTACCTGATCCGCAAGCAGAACTTCAATATTCTGGATATTCCCATGCTCAGCGTGACCAAGCAGTACCTGGTCTACGTGGAGCAGATCCGCAAGCGCAACCTGGAGCTGGCGGCGGAGTACTTGCTGATGGCGGCCATGCTGATCGAGATCAAGTCACGCATGCTGTTGCCGCCCAAGAAGGTGGCCGAAGGCGAAGAGGCCGAAGACCCGCGTGCCGAACTGGTACGCCGCCTGCTGGAATACGAGCAGATGAAGCTGGCTGCGGCCCGGCTGAACGCGATCCCGCAGTTTGGCCGGGATTTCCTGAAGGCCAATGTCTATATCGAGCAAAGCCTGCAGCCCCGTTTTCCGGATGTGTCCATCGACGAGCTGCAAAGCGCCTGGCGCGACATCATGAAGCGGGCCAAGCTGGTGCAGCACCACAAGATCAGCCGCGAAGAACTCTCGGTGCGCGAACACATGAGCATCGTGCTCAAGCACCTGCAGGGACGCCGCTTTGTGGGCTTTGAAGACCTTTTCGACCCCAGCCAGGGCTCACCCGTGCTGGTAGTGACCTTCATCGCCCTGCTGGAGCTGGCCAAAGAGACACTGATCGAGATCACCCAGGCCGAAGCCTTTGCGCCTATCTACGTGCGCCTGGCCTATTCCCCTGCCTGAACCGGACTCTCCCCATCGCGGTGCACAACTGCGGTTAGTATTCGCCCCACTTTCGCCAAACCCTTGGTAATCCCGTTTTTTGGAGTCCTCCATGGCCCTGAACCCGACCGGTGAACAAGCCTCCAGCACCGCCAACGCGACGCCTTACGGTACGTTGCCCCCGGCGTCTCCACCGTCTACCCGCAAGCCCATCAGCCTGCCGCGTATTCAGGAGATGCACACGCGCGGCGAAAAGATCACCATGCTCACCGCTTACGACGCCACCTTTGCGGCTGTGGCCGATGCGGCGGGCGTGGAATGCATTCTGGTCGGTGATTCCCTCGGCATGGTCTGCCAGGGCTTGCACAGCACCGTGGGCGTGAGCCTGCAAGACATGGCTTACCACACCGAAAGCGTGGCCCGCGGCCTGCGCCGCGCCCAGGGCACTGCCTGGCTCATCGGCGACCTGCCGTTTGGCAGCTACCAAGAGTCCAAGGAGCAGGCCATCCGCAGCGCCAGCGTGCTCATGCAAGCCGGTGCCCACATGGTCAAACTTGAAGGCGGCGGCTGGACTACCGAGGTCGTGCACTTTCTGGTGGAACGCGGCATTCCCGTCTGCGCCCACCTGGGCCTGACGCCACAAACCGTGCATGCCCTGGGCGGCTACCGCGTGCAGGGCCGCGGTGATGTGGCCTCGGAGCAGATGAAGAAACATGCCCTGGCGCTGCAGGACGCTGGCGCCACCATGGTGGTGCTGGAGATGGTGCCCGCACCGCTGTCGGCAGAACTCACCCAAGAATTGCCCCACTGCGCCACCATTGGCATTGGTGCCGGCAAGGGCACGGCCGGCCAGGTGCTGGTGCTGCACGACATGCTGGGCGTGAACCTGGGCAAGAACCCCAAGTTCGTGCGCAACTTCATGGCCGAGTCCACCAGCATCCGTGGCGCGATGGAAGCCTACGTTGCCGCAGTGAAAAACGGCAGCTTCCCCGACGACGCCCTTCACGCCTGGTAAGTTTTACGCCGAAACGCCTATGCAACTCATCCACACCATTGCCGACCTGCGCGCGGCCCTGAGCCAGTACCGCCACCCCGCCGTGGTGCCCACCATGGGCAATCTGCATGCGGGTCACCTGGCGCTGGTGCGCCAAGCCAAGCCGCTGGGTGACGTGACCGTCAGCACCATCTTTGTGAACCGCCTGCAGTTCGCGCCCCACGAAGACTTTGACACCTACCCACGCACCTTGGAGGCCGACTGTGCCCACTTGGAGGCCGCGGGCTGCGACATCGTGTTCGCCCCCAAAGAGGCCGAGCTCTACCCCCAGCCGCAGACCTTCAAAATGCACCCGCCCACCGAGCTGGCCGACATTCTGGAAGGCCACTTCCGGCCCGGTTTCTTCATTGGCGTGTGCACGGTCGTCATGAAGCTGCTGGCCTGCACGCAGGCACGCACGGCATTGTTCGGCAAAAAGGATTACCAGCAGCTCATGGTCATCCGCAACATGGTCAAGCAGTTTGCACTGCCCATCGACGTGGTCGGCGGAGAAACCCAGCGCAACGAGGCGGGCCTGGCCCTGTCGAGCCGCAATGGCTACCTGACCCCGGCGCAGCGCGAGGAAGCGCTCCTGCTGTCTGCCACACTGAGAAGGATCGTCGCAGCCTTGCGCGCCGGCGAGAAGGATGTAGCGCGTTTGGAAGCCGAAGGCATGAACGCCCTGCGCAGCGCAGGCTGGTTGCCCGACTACGTCGCCGTGCGCCGCCAGGCCGACCTGCAAGCGCCGCTAGCCGGAGATGCGCTGGTGGTGCTGGCTGCCGCCCGGCTGGGCACCACGCGGCTCATCGACAACCTGGAGGTTTAGGGACAGGGCCGGTTTACAGAAACCGGTCCAGTACCCGCTTGCTATGCGCATCCAGCGCAAACTGGTCGCGCACCAGGTACTGGATGCCATGCGCATCGGCAATCAGCAGCGCGTGTTCCTTGCCAATGCGGCGGATGTCTTCGTCGCCGCGCAGCACAAACTCGGTATCACCGCGGTCCGTTTTCACAGCCCAGGTACAGGGAGTGGAATAGCTGGTGACCGAAACAATGCGCTCGATCACAGGCATGAACTCCCGCGTGGTCAGCTCGGCACGGATCAGGCCCTGGGCGGGCTCTGGCACATCGGCCAACTGATCCACCCAGGCCACTTCTTTTCCATCGGTATTCACCAGCGAAATGCCATCGTCCGGCGACTGGATGGGGAAGGCGCGCACGGGCACCACGCCTTCAAAGCGCTCACCGGCTTCATTGGACAGCACCAGCTTGCCAAAAGACGTGCGCTCCAGCGTAAAGCGGCTGGCTGTCACGGTTTGCAGGGCGCTCATGCGGACTCCTCCAGCAGATTGTTGTTGCGGGCTTGCGCCTGGTAGAGGTTGAAATATGCCCCTTCGGCGGCCATCAGCGCGTCGTGCGTGCCCTCCTCCACCACCTTGCCACGGTCCAGCACCACCAGGCGGTCGGCCCGGTGCAGCGTGGACAGGCGGTGCGCGATGGCAATAGTCGTGCGACCTTGCACCAGGTTTTCCAGCGCTTTCTGGATCTCTTTCTCGGTCTCGGAATCCACCGACGAGGTGGCTTCGTCCAGGATCAGGATGCGCGGGTCAATCAGCAGCGCGCGCGCGATCGAGATACGCTGGCGCTCCCCGCCCGAGAGGCCCTGGCCACGCTCACCCACCATGGAGTCGTAGCCCTGCGGCAGGCGCAGGATGAATTCGTGCGCGTGGGCTGCACGCGCAGCGGCAATGATTTGTGCCCGTGTGGCATCGGGCTTGCCGTAAGCGATGTTGTCGGCAATGGTGCCGAAGAAGAGGAAAGGCTCCTGCAGCACCAAGCCTATGTTCTGGCGATAGTCGGAGATGGCGTAGGAGCGAATGTCCACACCATCCACCAGAATCGCGCCCTCGGACACATCGTAGAAGCGGCAAATCAAATTCACCAGCGTGCTCTTGCCCGAACCGCTGTGGCCCACCAGCCCCACCATCTCGCCGGGTGCAATCTTCAGGCTGATGCCACGGTTCACCTCGCGGTTGCCGTAGCGGAAGCCCACATCGCGCACGTCGATGCTGCCCTGCACCTTGCCCATGGGTACAGGGTTCACCGGTTCGGGCACGCTGGAGACGTGGTCCAGGATGTCAAAGATGCGCTTGGCGGCAGAGGCCGACTTTTGCGTGACCGAGACAATCCGGCTCATCGAATCCAGCCGGCCGTAGAAGCGGCTGATATAGGCGATGAAGGCGGTGAGCACCCCTACGGTGATCTGCCCTTTGGACACCTGCCAAATGCCAAAGGCCCAGACGACCAGCAGACCCAGCTCAGTCAGGAACGACACGCTGGGGGAGAACAGCGACCAAATCTTGTTGATGCGGTCGTTCACCGCCAGGTTGTGCTTGTTGGCCTCGCGGAAGCGGTTGGCCTCGCGCCGCTCCTGCGCGAAGGCCTTGACCACGCGGATGCCGGGAATGGTGTCGGCCAGCACATTGGTCACCTCACCCCAGACGCGGTCGATCTTCTCGAAGCCGGTGCGCAGGCGGTCGCGCACAAAGTGGATCATCCAGGCGATAAAGGGCAGAGGCACCAGAGTGACCAGGGCCAACCAGGGGTTGATGGAAAACAGGATCACGGCTGTCATCGTCAGCATGATCACGTCGGTCGCAAAGTCCAGCAGGTGCAACGACAGGAATACGCAGATGCGGTCGCTCTCGCTGCCGATGCGCGACATCAAGTCCCCCGTGCGCTTGCCGCCAAAGTACTCCAGCGACAGGCGCAACAGGTGCTCATAGGTGGTGGTGCGCAGGTCGGCGCCAATGCGCTCGGACACCAGTGCCAGGATGTAGGTCTTGGCCCAGCTCAACACCCAGGCAGCCAGCGCGGAGCCCAGCAGCCCGGCCATGTAGGTGGTGACCAGCATGGGATCAATGGTCTGCCCGTTCTGGAACGGGATCAACACGTTGTCCATGAGCGGCATGGTCAGGTAAGGCGGCACCAGGTTGGCCGCGGTTCCCAACAGGGTCAACACAAAACCCAACAGCAATTGCCCGCGGTAGGGCTTGGCAAAGCGCCACAGGCGAAACAGCGTCCAGGTGCTGGGCGGGGTGTGAACCACCTTGGTACACACCGGGCACTCCTCCTGGTCCGGGTCCAGCGGCGCCTTGCAGCTGGGGCACACCTGCGTCAACGCCTGGGCCAAGGGGCGGCCCGACACGGTACTTTCCAGTTGCGCCTGGAATTGGTCCACCAGGCGGATGGCCTGCAGGTTCTGGCCCAGCGTAAAGCGCCAGGTGCCCAACAGACCCTCGGCGTTCAGCAGGTCCAGGTGACCCACACCCGCATGGTCGTGGTGGTGCAGGCTTTGGCCGGGCAGCAGATCCCAAGCCTGCCAGGCACCGTGGGGGCCGGTGCGGCTTAACAAGCGCTGGCTGGTGACCACCACCAGGCCCTTGACAAAGCGCAGTTGCTGGTCGAGGTCAACCTCCAGCGAGGCCAACACGTTCTCTTGGGATCGGAGCTGCAGTTGCACCTCGTCGCGCCACAGCGGGGAAATCTCGCCAAACGGCAGGGGAGCAGCCAGTGCTTCAGTGGTCATTAACAACAACGGATAGGTTTTTATTCAAATATGCGGGGAATTTCAGGCCAGAAGGCCCGCCCGACGTCAGCCTGACGATATTACGCCCTGCCACCAGTGTGCCCACCCCGCCAACGCCGGGTGAGCGAGAATACACAACGCACACAGCGTAACAATGGTGGACCGCCCCCTCCACAGCAAGCCATGACAGCCAAGAAAAACATTGAAATTCTCCGGGTGACCTACCTGCGCGGTCCCAATATCTGGACCTACCGGCCCGTCATCGAGGCCTGGGTCGACATTGGTGAACTGGAGGATTTCCCCTCCAACACCCTGCCCGGCTTCTACGAGCGCATCACCGCCTGGCTGCCGGGCCTGATTGAACACCACTGCAGCCCCGGCGTGCGCGGGGGCTTTCTGGAGCGGCTGCGTGAGGGCACCTGGGCAGCCCACATTCTGGAACACGTCTCCCTGGAAATCCAAAACCTGGCTGGCATGCAAACCGGCTTTGGCAAGGCGCGCCAAACTTCGCAACGCGGTATTTACAAGGTGGCGTTCCGCACGCGCCAGGAACAAGTCGGCCGCCAGGCGCTGGTAGTGGCCCGTGACCTGGTCATGGCGACCATCAACGACACCGCCTACGATTTGGCCGCCCAACTCTCCATTCTGCGGGACCAGGTGGACTCCTTGTGCCTGGGGCCCAGCACCTCCAACATCGTGGATGCCGCCACCGACCGGCGTATTCCCTCGATCCGCCTGACCGAGGGCAACTTGGTGCAATTGGGGTATGGCATCGCGCAGCGCCGCATCTGGACCGCCGAAACCGACCAGACCAGTGCCATTGCTGAAGAAATCGCCAGCGACAAGGACCTGACCAAAAGCCTGCTCAAGTCCTGTGGCGTGCCGGTGCCCGAAGGCGCTCTGGTCAATTCACCGGAAGCCGCCTGGGAAGCCGCGCAGGACATCGGCGTGCCCGTGGCCATCAAACCCTACGATGGCAACCATGGCCGCGGTGTCTCCCTGGAGCTGATGGACGAAGCCAGCGTGGTGGCCGCCTTTCACGTGGCCAAGCAGCAAAGCGGCGGCAGCGTCATTGTCGAAAAATTCATTCCCGGCAATGAACACCGCTTGCTCGTGGTGGGCAAACAGGTGGTGGCCGCCGCCCGTGGAGAATCGGCTTGGGTTGTCGGTGACGGTGTGTCCAGCGTGGCCACGCTTATCGACCAGCAACTCAACACTGACCCACGCCGCGGCACGGGCGAAGACGCGCCCCTGAACCTGATTGACCTGAGCGACAACCCCGAAGTGACGCTGGAATTGGAGCGCGTGGGCCTCACTGCCCAATCCATCCCTGCCAAAGACCGCCGTGTGCTGATCCAGCGCAACGGCAACGTGGCCTGCGACGTGACGGACCAGATGCACCCCAGCGTTGCGGCCACCGCCGCCCTGGCAGCCCGGGTGGTGGGCCTGGATATCGCCGGTATCGACATGGTGATGGAAGATATTTCCAAGCCCATGCGGAGCCAGCAAGGCGCGGTAATCGAAGTCAACGCCAGCCCCGGCCTCTTGGCCCACATCAAGCCCGCACAAGGCCATAGCCGCCCGGTGGGCAAAGCCATCGTGGCGCACCTGTTTGCCCCCGAAGCCGATGGCCGCATCCCAGTCATCGGTATCACCGGCACACAAAACACGGGCCGCCTGGCTCGCCTGGTGGCCTGGCTGGTGCACATCAGTGGCAAGCATGTGGGCCTGGCCTGCAGCGAGGGTCTGTACCTTGATGGCCGCCAGGTGCTGGCCACCGACTGTGCGCACTGGGAACCCAGCCAGCGACTGCTCATCAACCGTTCGGTGCAGGCAGCCGTGTTTGAAAACAGCAGCCAGATGATCCTGGGCGAAGGCCTGGCCTACGACAAATGCGCCGTGGGCGTAGTGACCGACGCCAAGTGGACGCCTGCGCTTAAAGACTTTGACATTCTGGACGCAGAGCAGGCCTTCAAGGTGGTGCGCACCCAGGTGGACGTGGTCCTGCCCAGTGGCACCGCCGTACTCAACGCCAGCGACCCACAGGTGGTGGAGATGGCCGAGCTCTGCGATGGCAAGGTCATTTTTTACGCCCTCGAAGCCACACAACCGGCCCTGGCAGCCCACCAGGCAGCCGGCGAACGCGTGGTCTTCCTGCGCAATGGCGAGATCGTGCTGGCCCAGGGCTCTGAGGAAATCGCCCTGTTGCCCTTGTCCTCGCTCAAACCCGCCAAGGCGGCCCAACCCGAGATGGTGATGGCCGCAACCGCCGCCGCCTGGGCGCTGAACATCCCCGTGGAATTGATTGGCGCAGGTTTGCGTACCTTCGACTCCAGCCCCAAGAAAACCCCCTACTGAGTGAACCCATGGAAGTAACACGCATCCGCGCGCTGCGCGGCCCCAATCTGTGGAGCCACCACACGGCCATCCAGTCGGTGGTGGAGTGCCGCCCCGAGGAATGCTCGATTGGCGACCTGCCCGGGTTTGAAGTCCGCCTGCGCGCGCGCTTCCCCGAAATCAGCCCCTTCCAGTCCACCGGCCATGACGACCACATCCCCATGGCCCGTGTGCTGGAGCTGGCGGCCCTGGGTCTGCAGGCCCAGGCCGGCTGCCCGGTCACCTTCAGCTGCACCACGCCCACGCTGGAAGCACGCATTTACCAGGTGGTGGTGGAGTACAGCGAAGAAGAGGTTGGCAAGCTGGCCATGGAATTGGCACAGCAGCTGTGCCAGGCCGCGCTGGAAGACAAGCCCTTTGACCTGCGCGCCGCGCTGGACCAGCTGCGCGAGTTGGACGAAGACGTGCGCTTGGGACCCAGCACCGGCTCCATCGTGGATGCCGCGGTGGCACGCGGGATTCCCTACAGCCGCATGACGGAGGGCAGCATGGTGCGCCTGGGATGGGGCAGCAAGCAGCGCCGCATCCAGGCCGCGGAAATGGACGCCACCAGCGCCATCGCCGAAGCCATTGCGCAAGACAAGGAACTGACCAAAAAGCTGCTGGCCGCAGCCGGCGTGCCCGTGCCTGGTGGCCGTGCGGTCACCGATGCCGATGACGCCTGGAAAGCCGCGCAAGAGATTGGCCTGCCCGTGGTCGTGAAGCCCAATGACGGCAACCAGGGCAAGGGCGTGACGGTGAACATCACCAACGAGGCGCAGTTGCGCAAAGCCTACGCCACCGCGCGCGAGTTCCGCGACGACATTCTGGTCGAGCGCTTCATGCCCGGCAACGACTTCCGCCTGCTGGTGGTGGGCGACAAGCTGGTGGCCGCCGCCCGCCGCGACCCGCCCAAGGTGTTGGGTGACGGCGTACACACCATTGCCCAGCTCGTCGAGCAGGTGAATCTGGACCCCAAGCGCGGCTCCGGCCACGCCACCTCGCTCACCAAGATCCGCTTCGACGAGATTGCCCATGCCTGCCTGGCCACGCAAGGCCTGACCGCTGATTCGGTGCCTGCCAAAGGGCAGCGCGTGAACCTGCGCAACAACGCCAACTTGTCCACTGGCGGCTCCGCCACCGACGTGACGGACGATGTGCACCCCGAAGTGGCTGCGCGCGCCATTGCCGCGGCACATATGGTGGGTCTGGACATTTGCGGTGTGGACGTGGTGAGCGACAGCATCCTGCAACCGCTGGAAGACCAGGGCGGTGGCATTGTGGAAGTGAACGCAGCCCCCGGCCTGCGCATGCACCTCTCGCCCTCGTTTGGCAAGGGCCGCGCCGTGGGCGAGGCCATCATCTCCAACATGTTCAAAAAGGGCCAGGACGGCCGCATTCCCATCGTGGCGGTGACCGGCACCAACGGCAAGACCACCACGGTGCGGCTGATCTCCCACCTGCTGACACAAAGCGGGCTGCGCGTGGGCATGACCAACACGGACGGCGTCTACGTCAACGGCGACACCATTGACACCGGCGACTGCAGTGGCCCCAAGAGCGCCCGCAGCGTGTTGCTGCACCCCGATGTGGATGCCGCCGTGCTGGAAACTGCACGCGGCGGTGTGCTACGCGAAGGACTGGCCTTTGACCGCTGCGATGTGGCCGTGGTCACCAACGTGGGCAGCGGCGACCACCTGGGCCTGAACTACATCACCACGGTGAATGAGCTGGCTGTGCTCAAGCGCGTCATCGTGCAGAACGTGGCGCCCACAGGCACAGCCGTGCTCAACGCGGCCGACCCCATCGTTGCGGCCATGGCGGCCAAGTGCAAGGGCTCAGTGACGTTCTTTGCAGCAGACAAAAACCACCCCATCATGGCCACGCACCGCGCCCAGGGCCATGCGGTGGTGTTTGTGGAAGGTGGCCATGTGATCGCCGCCAAGGGCGACTTGCTGCAGTCCATTCCGCTGGCCGACGTGCCTATCACTCTGGGCGGTGCCATCGGCTTTCAGGTGGACAACGTGATGGCCAGCGTGGCCGCGGCTTGGGCTTTGGGGCAGGACTGGGCCACCATCCGCCAGGGCCTGGCCAATTTCTCCAACGACAGCCACAACGCGGCCGGCCGCTTCAACCTGTTCAACTACCGCGGGGCCACCGTGATTGCCGACTACGGCCACAACCCCGACGCCATGCTGGCGCTGGTGCAGGCCGTGCAAGCCATGCCGGCCACACGCCGTGCCGTGGTCATCAGCGGCGCCGGTGACCGGCGTGACCAAGACATCCGCCAGCAGACCGAAATCCTGGGCGACGCCTTTGACGAGGTGGTGATGTTCGAGGACCAGTGCCAGCGTGGCCGCAAGGATGGCGAAGTGATCGCCCTGCTGCGCGAGGGCCTGGCCAATGCCAAGCGCACCGTCAAGCGCTCCGAGGTGTTTGGGGAGTTTCTGGCGATCGACACCGCCATGGACCAGCTCAAGGCCGGAGAACTGTGCCTCGTGCTGGTGGACCAGGTGGAAGAAGCCATGGCCCATATTGCGGCCAAAGTGCAGGCCAGTCAGGCCTGAACCATCACTGCGGGCTAGGCGCCTTCGGTCGCCGGCCCGCGCCCCATCAGGGCCGCGACGGCCTGGGCGGGTTGGAGCTTGCCATCCAGCAAGTCCACCACGCTGTGGGTGATGGGCATGGGCACCCCCAGGTGCTGGGCCCGCTGCAGCACGGTGCGGGCGCTGTAGACACCCTCGGCCACATGGCCCAATTCATTCACGGCGTCGGACAGGCTCTGGCCTTGGGCCAATGCCAGCCCCACCTTGCGGTTGCGTGAAAGGTCACCGGTCGCGGTCAGCACAAGGTCCCCCAAACCGCTCAGGCCCATAAAGGTATCGGCCTTGGCACCCAGCGCCAGGCCCAGACGGGAAATTTCGGCCAGTCCGCGCGTGATGAGCGCAGCACGGGCATTCAGACCGAGTTGCAGGCCGTCGCACAGGCCCGTGGCAATCGCCAGCACGTTTTTCACGGCGCCACCCACCTCCACGCCCACCACGTCGTCATTGGCATACACACGCAGGCAGGGGCTGTGAAAAGCCGCGACCAGGGAGTCACGCACCTCAGCATGCACGCTGGCAGCTACCAGGGCAGTCGGATGGCCAGACGCCACCTCCTGCGCAAAGCTGGGACCACTGAGTACGCCCGCCCGCACGTGGGGTGCCACCTGGGCCTGCACTTCATGGCCGAGCAGACCAAACTGGCCCTGAACCGAGGCTTCAAACCCCTTGCACAGCCATGCCACCGGCACGGTCGCGTTAGCCAACTGGGTCAACATGTCACGCAGACCCGCCATGGGCGTAGCGACCACCACCATGTCAAAGGCAGACAAACCCTCCACCACCGAGGAAAGTGGCTGACTGCTGAGGGACAAGCTGGCTGGCAGAGGGTGGCCGGGCAGGTAGCGCTGGTTGACCCGCGCCTGGGCCATGCCCAGTACGAGCGCTGCGTCGCGCGCCCACAAGGTCACGGCGTGGCCGGCCTGCGGATTGGCGGCGGCGCTAACGGCCAGCGCAGTACCCCAGGCACCGGCTCCAAGTACTATGATTTTCATAGCTGCTCGCGCAATATCGACGGGGGCTAGAGGCCTAAACGGCCTCAAACCCTGGCGTTACTGGGGCAGGCTGCCGGCGGGGGCGCCAGCAGCTTCCATTTGCTGCTGCTCGTACATGGCCTGGAAGTTGATTTCCGACAGGTGCACGGGCGGAAAGCCGCCGCGCTGGATCAGGTCGGCCACGTTGCCACGCAGGTAGGGGTAGACGATCTGCGGGCAGGCGATGCCCATGATCTGGCTGAGCTGCTCGGGAGCCAGGTTGCGGATTTCAAAAATGCCGGCTTGCTTGGCCTCGACCAGGAACACCGTCTTGTCCTTGATCTTGGTCTGCACGGTGGCAGTCACGCACACTTCGTAAACGCCTTCAGCCACGGGCGCGGCTTCCACCCCAAGCTGAATGTCCACAGCGGGCTGCTCCTGCTCCAGCAGGATGCCGGGGGAATTGGGCTGCTCCAGCGAAGCCTCCTTGAGGTACACGCGCTGGATTTGGAAAACGGGATCTTGGTCTGCCATGGCAATAGTCTCTCTAGATAAACACAAAGCCCGCTGGCAGAGTGCCAAACGGGCTTACGAAGCAAATTCGCAACGGGGGGAATTATGTCAGGCTGCGGCGGCCAGCAAAGGCAGCAGCTCACCGCGGCCATCCAGCGCCATCAGATCGTCACAACCACCCACATGGGTTTGGCCAATGAAAATCTGCGGTACGGTGCGGCGCCCGGTCACCTCCATCATTTTCATGCGTTCCTCGGGATGGGCATCCACCCGAATTTCCTCGATGGTCTCGACCCCTCTGGATTTGAGAATGCGCTTGGCCTGCACGCAGTAGGGGCAGACGGCGGTGGTGTACATCTTGACGGCTTGCATGGTTTCCTTGCCTTGGTTGCGGGCCCTGATCAGGCCTTTTCAACGGGAAGGTTAGCGGCTTTCCAGGCTTTCAGTCCGCCAGCCAA
Source organism: Rhodoferax sp. GW821-FHT09E07 (assembly GCF_059416145.1). Taxonomy (NCBI): domain Bacteria; kingdom Pseudomonadati; phylum Pseudomonadota; class Betaproteobacteria; order Burkholderiales; family Comamonadaceae; genus Rhodoferax; species Rhodoferax sp. GW821-FHT09E07. The sequence continues at coordinate 132,751 of NZ_JBWKOP010000008.1, forward strand.
CGATTGGGCCTGCTCGTAACCCAGTTTCTTGGCCACCGCCACGGCACGGCCCGAACGCGCACCGGTCTGGCACACCAGCACCAGCGGCAGCGCCTTGTTCTTCACGGCCGCGGCCAGCTTGGTCTCCAGCTCGCCCAGGGGGATATTCTTGGAGCCCACGATGTGGCCTTGCGCAAACTCAGGCGCGTCAGACACATCGACCACCACCGCCTTCTCGCGGTTGATCAACTGAATGGCCGTGGTAGGGGCAATGCCCGCCAGCGTGGCGCCTTGCAGTACGGGCCACAGCAGCAGGCCGCCGGAGGCCACGGCAATTGAAATCAGCATCCAGTTGTCGATAATAAATTTCACTTTGTTCCTTGTTGGTTACGCGACACTAACCCGCCATTTTAGAATGGCAAGCTGTACGCCGCCGGCGCCAGTGCCAAAACCACCCTCCGGCCCCTCCACTGCTTTTCCATCACCACCATGTACAAACTTGTTCTCGTACGCCACGGCGAATCCACCTGGAATCTTGAAAACCGCTTCACCGGCTGGACCGATGTGGACCTGACACCCCTGGGTGTGGAACAGGCCAAAAACGCCGGCAAGTTGCTGCGCGCCGAGGGTTACGAATTTGACGTGGCCTACACCAGCGTGCTAAAGCGCGCGACTCGCACCCTCTGGCACTGCCTGGACGAGATGGACCGCACCTGGCTGCCCGTGGTGCACAGCTGGCGTCTGAACGAACGCCACTACGGTGCCCTGCAGGGTCTGAACAAGGCTGAAACGGCCAAGCAATATGGCGATGACCAGGTGCTGGTATGGCGCCGCAGCTACGACACCCCCCCGCCCGCACTGGAAGCCACCGATGCCCGCAGCGAGCGCTCCGACCTGCGCTACGCCAAACTGCAGCCTGACCAGGTGCCGTTGACCGAGTGCCTGAAAGACACCGTGGCCCGTGTGCTGCCGTTCTGGAACGAATCCATGGCGCCTGCCATCAAGGCCGGCAAACGCATTGTGGTGGCGGCCCACGGCAATTCCATCCGGGCGCTGATCAAGTACCTGGACAACATTTCCGATGACGACATCGTGGGCGTGAACATCCCCAATGGCATCCCGCTGGTGTACGAGCTGGACGCCGACCTGAAACCGATCCGCCACTACTACCTGGGCGACGCTGAAGCCGCCGCCAAGGCTGCGGCAGCCGTGGCCTCCCAAGGCAAGGCCTGAGTCTGAAAACCAGCCCCACTGAAATTAGTGGGGCTGCCCGGGGAACTGGATCGAAAGAGTGACCTCCAAGGTGTATATTGGTGCGGCACAGGAATACATATGGGTCACAAACTGAAAATTACGGGCTGGATTGCCTTGGGCGCACTGGCCGGAGCACTGACCACCGTGTCACTGCAAACCGTTGCGCGCAACACGCTGGCCCCGTTGCCACTGGAAGAGCTGCAACAGCTGGCCGCGGTCTTTGGCATGGTCAAGAGTGACTATGTCGAGCCAGTGGACGAGAAAAAGCTGATCACCGACGCCATCGCTGGCATGGTGTCCAGTCTGGACCCGCATTCCCAGTATTTCGACAAGAAATCGTTCAAGGAATTCCGCGAAGGCACGTCCGGCAAATTCGTCGGCGTGGGCATTGAAATTACCCAGGAAGACGGGCTGGTCAAGGTGGTCTCGCCTATCGAAGGCTCTCCGGCTTTTCGCGCCGGCCTCAAGACCAACGACCTGATCACCAAGATCGACGACACCGTGGTCAAGGGCCTGTCGCTGAACGATGCCGTCAAGCGCATGCGTGGCGAGCCCAACACCAAGGTGCTACTGACCATTTACCGCAAGGACGAGAATCGCACCTTCCCGGTGACCATCACGCGCGAAGAAATCAAGCAGCAGTCGGTGCGCGGCAAAGTCATCGAGCCAGGCTACGCCTGGATTCGCGTGAGCCAGTTCCAGGAACGCAGCTTTGAAGATTTCGCCAAGAAAGTGGACGAGATCTACAAGCAGGACCCCAAGATCAAGGGGCTGGTGCTGGACCTGCGCAATGACCCCGGCGGCCTGCTCTCGTCTGCCGTGGCACTGTCGGCGGTATTCTTGCCTGAGAACGTGACCGTGGTCTCCACCAACGGCCAAACCCCGGACAGCAAGCAGACCCTGCGTGCCAACGCCAGCGACATCCGCGGTTTGGCAGGCTCGGAAGCCCTGAAGACACTGCCCGCTGCCTTGAAAAAAGTGCCGCTGATTGTGCTGGTCAACGAAGGCTCGGCCTCGGCCAGCGAGATCGTGGCCGGCGCCCTGCAAGACCACAAGCGTGCCACCATCATGGGCAGCCAGACCTTTGGCAAGGGCTCGGTGCAAACCTTTCGCCCCCTGGGCCCTGACACGGGCCTGAAAATCACCACATCGCGCTACTACACGCCCAGCGGCCGCTCGATCCAGGCCAAGGGTATCGTGCCCGATGTGATGGTGGATGACACCGAAGAAGGCAGCCCCTACGCCGCCCTGCGCATGCGCGAAGCCGATCTGGAGAAGCACCTGACCAGTGGCCAGGGCGAGGAAAAGAAAGACCCTGCCCGCGAAAAAGCCCGCGAGGACGCCATCAAGCGCCTGGAAGAAGAATCCCGCAAGCCAGTGGCCGAGCGCCGTCCACCCGAGTTTGGCTCCGACAAGGACTTCCAGTTGATGCAAGCCATCAACCAGTTCAAGGGCAAGCCCGTGATGGTCAGCAAAACCCTTGTGGAACGCAAGGAAGAGCCCAAGGACAACTGAACCCAGCATGCAGGACCAGGAACTGCTGCGGTACTCGCGCCACATCCTGCTCGATGAGATCGGCATCGAGGGGCAAGAAAAACTCAACACCGCACACGCCTTGGTCATCGGTGCCGGGGGCCTGGGCTCTCCGGCGGCCATGTACTTGGCCTGTGCTGGCGTCGGCCACATCACCCTGGTCGATCCCGATACCGTCGACCTGACCAATCTCCAGCGACAAATTGCCCACACCACGGCACGCGTGGGTGATGCCAAAGTGGCGTCAGCTGCGCAAACCCTGCGTGCGCTCAACCCCCACATCCGGATCACGGCGCTGCAGGCTTCCGCGGACGCAACATCCCTGAAGGCACTGGTGAGCGAGGCCGACGTCGTGCTGGACTGCTGTGATAATTTCCGCACCCGCCAGGCCGTCAATGCCGCCTGTGTGCACCTTCGCACACCCCTGGTGTCGGGCGCCGCCATCCGCTTTGACGGGCAGGTCAGCGTGTACGACCCGCGTGATCCCACCAGCCCTTGCTATGCCTGTACATTCCCACCAGACGAGCACCCCGAGGAGACCCAGTGCTCCACCATGGGGGTGTTCGCCCCCCTGGTGGGCATCATTGGTGCCGTGCAAGCCGCAGAGGCGCTCAAGCTTTTGATAGGCCTGGGCCCCAGCTTGGCAGGGCGCTTGCTGATGCTCAACGGCCGGGCCCTGGAGTGGACAGAAGTGCGGCTGCCGCGCCAGCCGCATTGCAGCGTCTGCGGCCATTGAGGCCGCATTGAAAATGCCCGCGGAAAGCAGCCTTTCTCCACAGCCCGCACCGGGTAAAACCTGCCATCGGCGTTACCGTTCCTGTTAGACTTTCGCAACACATTTCCCCTCCTGTGGTCACCCAAGTCCCCCACTCCTCCGTCGAACTGCAGCAGCTGCGGTTGGACGATGCGCGTGCCCTGCTGGACCACGACCTGAGTATCAGCCTGCCAGCGCCCGAGGCCTCGGGTACGGCCTACCTGCAAGGCATCATTGATGGCCTGTGCGAGTTGTCGCTCAAAGATCCGCTGACGGGTCTGGCCAACCGGCGACATTTCCGATCGGTGGTCGACCGCGCCATCGATGTGGTGGCCCGTTCCGGTGAGCCCGCCCTGCTGTTGATGCTGGACATCGACCATTTCAAAAACGTGAACGACACCTACGGCCACCAGGCTGGTGACCAGGTGCTGCAAGCCATTGCCAAGTGCCTGGTGGGTTGCGTGCGTCCCATGGACACCGTGGCCCGGCTGGGGGGAGAAGAGTTCTCCGTCATGCTGCCCAGTTGCCACACCTCGTTTGGCAGCGTGGTGGCAGAACGCATACGCCACAACATTGAAGCCATGCAGATTGCAATTGCACCAGGTGTGAGCATCCAGGTGACCATCAGCATAGGCGGCGCTTTCGCGCCCGAGTGGGTGCGCTCCACCGCCGCGTTGTGGACCGAGCGCGCTGATCAGCAGCTTTACCGCGCCAAATCCGAAGGACGCAACCGGGTGCTTCTGGACCAGCAACAAGAGGTTTACGTAAGCGCCGAAGAGAAGAATCTTCTTTTCGGCCATTTGTCTCTGGGCGATCCCGCCTGGATCGAGAGTGCGGCCACCGATGCTTCCGGTGGAAACGCCAATGGCACCATGCAGAGGGTTTATTGATGTCTGACGTGCTGAATCCCCCCGAGTCCGCCGAAGGCAGCACCAGCGTGCCGCTCAAGCCCTTGGGCAAGGTCGTGGCTGTCACCAGTGGCAAAGGCGGCGTGGGCAAGACCTTTGTTTCCGCCAACCTGGCGGCAGCGTTGGCCAAACGTGGGCACCGTGTGCTGGTGCTCGATGCCGATCTGGGTCTGGCCAATTTGGACGTGGTCCTGAACCTGTACCCCAAGATCACCTTGCACGACGTATTTACCGGCAAGGCCAAGCTGGAGGACGCCATCATCCGCGCACCGGGCGGCTTCTCGGTGTTGCTGGCTGGCTCGGGCATGGTGGAGTATTCGCGCCTGACACCCGAGGTCCGCGACGACTTCCTGCGCATCATGGCCGGGCTGGTCCCGCACTACGACGTGGTGCTTCTGGACACAGGTGCGGGCATTTCAGATGTGGTGCTGTTTGCCGTCTCCCTGGCCTCAGAAGTACTGGTGGTGGCCACACCTGAACCCACTTCGCTGACAGACGCCTATGCCACCATCAAGGTGTTGGCCGGGCAGCAAAAACGCAAAATCATCCGCATGGTGATCAACCAGACCGCCCGTCTGGGCGATGGCCGCGCCATCACGACCCAGCTGCAACAGGTGCTGGACCGCTTTGTGACGTCGGAAGATGGCAAGCCGCTGCGCCTTATTCATATGGGTGATATTCCGGCCGACAACTCCGTGCGCCAGGCCATCATGCGCCGGCAGTTGCTGCTGCAAAGCATGCCAGGTTGCCCTGCGGCCATGGCCATTTCGCAGCTGGCCATCAAGGTCGAAGAGACCGTCGCTCCCAAACCCGCTTGAGGCGAGGGCCCTGCCTCAGGCGGTAAGAATCCAGCCCTCCAGCGGGTCCAGATCGGCGGGCAGGCCATAGCAGGGATGGCCCAACAGCACCTGCTGCTCGGCCCAGGCCGCTTGCAGGAGGCACAGCACTGCATCCAGCGCATCCCCTGACGCATCTTCCACCAGCGCATCACGCTGAGCGTGGCTGAGCTTGAGTCGCAGCTGCAAACGCGTGCGCCCCATCTCCAACGCCGTCACCAGATCCTTGCGGGCAATCAGGCGCTCGGGGGTTTGCTTGGCCACGTCGTCACTTTTGTAGCTGCGTGCGCCCAGTACCTCGCGCGCCAGCAGCCCGGGGTAGGCCTCCAGCGCCACCCGCAGGCTCGCATGGGGCGCGACTGCAGGCTGCAGGCCTGGGAAGTGCACGCCAGCATTCATCAAGCGTGGCACACCGGCGTGCAGCATGTAGGCCACTGGTGGATTGACCCATTTCATGGAGGGACTGGAACCCGCGGGCCCGTCTGTGGCGCGGTGGGCGAACTTGCCACCAACAGGTCTTGCCGCGCAAAAGGCCGCAAACGTTTCGCGAATGTCAGCGCGCGCGAGTGACGCGAAATGGCGGATACAGGCCTCCCACTGCGGCGGCCAGCCCAGCGCGTGGACCAACTCACGCGGCAGGCCAAACGGCAGGTCGAAGCCACCAATCCATTGCCGTGGTGTCGCCAGCCAAGTGGAGAAGGCATCCAGGGATTCCAGCCGCTCCAGCGCTTGCAGCACCACGCGCCCCCGGTCTTGCTCACCCAACGCCAGCACGATCTGCTTGCGTCGCGACGGGCTGCTGGAAAAATCACACCCCACCAGGAGCGCCATGGCCATTACCCCAGGGCCAGGGCCATCACGCCCACACCAATACACGCGGCACCCGCCACGCGGGCCAGCCGGTCGCCCTCGCCCAGCAAATGCCCGCCCAGCAGTGCGGCAAACAGCATGGACACCTCGCGCGCAGGCGCAACATGGCTCATGGGCGCGACCTGCATGGCGTACAGCACCAGCACATAAGAGATAGGACTGATGATGCCCACCACGAGTGCGTACTTCCACTGCTTGGCCCACAAGGCCGCAGCGGCCGGGCGGTCCCGCAGCACCTGGGGCAGCAGGAACACCAGACGCACAAAGTTGCCAAAATAATCGAGCAGGATGGGCGAGAGCAGCAGCACTTTGACCGCATAGCCATCCACCACCGTGTAGCTGGCGATGAACACACCGGTCATCAGCCCATAGACCATGCCCTTGCGGATGCGCACCCGCTTCAGCGGGTCATGCGCCTGACGGAACAAACCCGGCCCGCCCGCCACCAGAAACACGCCCCCCACCACGGCAGCAATACCCAATCCGCCCAGGGCCGAGATGTGTTCTCCCAGAAACACAATGGCAACTAGGGACGAGAGCAAGGGCCCCGAACCACGGGCCAGTGGATAGACAACGGTGAGGTCGGCTTTGCGATAGCCGCGCAGCAGCACCACGTAATACACGACGTGCAACACACCGCTGATGGCGATAAAGGCCCATTCCGTGGCGCCCCAGCCGGGCACTTGCTGCCACCCCAGCCACAGGCCCACGGGCGCCCAGAACACCATAAGCACCAAGGCGGTGAAGCAGGCAAAGCGCGCGTCACCGCCTGCTTTCTTGGCTGCAATGTTCCAGCTTGCGTGAATCAGGCCGGCGAAAATGACAAGGGCTAAAGCGCTAACCGGCATCCGCGCAGGCTACGCTCTACCGATGATGGACGCAGTGGCCATCAGCTCTTCCAGCAAGGCCAAAGAGACCTTGCCCGACACCGAATACGGGTCGAGCTCAGGTTTTTCGGCGTACTTGAGCAGGATGTTGGTGTTGATCTTGGACATGTTCACCTGGCCCATGGTCCAGCCGCCAAAGCGGCGCTCCGTGATTTCCTCGTAATGCAGCAGCACCACATCCTTGTGGCGCACGTCTTTCTGGATGTGGCCATACAGGTCGCTCACCGCCATGCGCCCGCCCTCGATGGCCTGCAGGAAGATGCCGCCCCCATAGCAAAGAATGCCGGTGATGCCGCAGGTGGGGTTGTAGTGGCGCGACTGGGTCAGGATGGCCTCAATGGCCTCGGGGCGTGCATCGATCGCACGGCTGGCGTAGAGCAGACGGACCAACATGGCATTAGCCTTTCCGGGGAATCAGTGAAAGAAATTCGCGGCGCAGGGTGGGGTCTTTGAGGAACACGCCGCGCATGACCGAGTTGATCATCTTGCTGTCCATATCCTTCACGCCCCGCCAGGCCATGCAGTAGTGGCTGGCTTCCATCACGATGGCAAGGCCATCGGGTTGGGTTTTTTCCTGGATCAGGTCGGCCAGTTGCACCACCGCCTCCTCCTGGATCTGCGGGCGCCCCATGATCCATTCGGCCAGACGTGCGTACTTGGACAGGCCGATCACATTGGTGTGCTCATTGGGCATGACACCAATCCAGATCTTGCCGATAACGGGGCAAAAGTGGTGGCTGCAGGCGCTGCGCACGACGATGGGACCGACAATCATCAGCTCGTTGAGGTGGCCGACGTTGGGAAACTCGGTGATGCTGGGCGCGGGCACATAGCGGCCACGGAACACCTCGTTGACGTACATCTTGGCCACGCGACGCGCAGTGTTGTCGGTATTGTGGTCGTGCTCGATGTCGATGACCAGGCTGTTGAGCACGCCCCGCATCTTGTCTTCCACCTCGTCCAGCAGCAGTTCCAGCTCGCCGGGTTGGATGAAAGGGGCTATGTTGTCATTGGCGTTGAAGCGCTTGCGCGACGCCTGGATGCGCTCGCGGATCTTGACGGAAACCGGAGTTCCTTCGTCGGCATCGGTGGGGTTCATGGTGCTCTGGGTGTTCATGGTTGGAAGGATGTTACCAGCCTTTGGCCGCTCTGTATTTATAGGGTTTTTAGCTTCTAGCCCCCGTATTTATTAGGCTGCTAGCTACCAATTTAATAGCGACGCCCCGTTAGTACCAGTGTCATGCGCATCAGGCCATAGGCCAGCCAGTCCAACGCCCGCTGGCCCAGTGGCCGTCGGGCGTGCGCCACGCCATCCAGGCGGCGGCCATGTTCAGCAATCGCCTGCAGCAAGGCCTGGCGCAACGGGGCGGCAAACTCCGGGTCCTGCACCACCACATTGGCCTCGCGCGCGAGCAGCAAACTCAGTGGATCCAAATTGGAGGAGCCCACAGTGGCCCACTGCCCATCCACCACCGCCACCTTGGCATGCAGGAAGCCGGCTGCGTATTCATGGATCTCCACGCCAGCATCCAGCAATGCCCCGTAGACCGGGCGTGCACCGTGGTACTGCATGAAGTACTCGTACTGCCCGTTGAGCAACAGGCACACGCGCACCCCACGCCGTGCCGCATGCGTGAGCGCTCGGCGCAGCTTGCCGCCGGGCAGGAAATACGCGTTGGCAATGATCACCTCGTGCTGTGCGGCACCCAGGGCCTTGCGGTAGGCGCGCTCAATGCGGGCACGGTTGCGCACGTTGTCGCGCAATACCAAGGCAGCTGGTGAGCCCGTGGCATCGCCTGCGTCCGCGGGTTGCGTCTGGCCCCGCGCAGCACTGACCAGCGAGGCCTTGGCCTTCGACCACTCCAGCCGCTCCAACTGGCGCGTGGCCTGGAGTCGGCCCCACAACTGCCGCATGGTGCGGTGCACGTCGGCGACCAACGGGCCTTCGACTTGCACCGCAAAGTCAAACCTTGGTGACGTCAGCCGACCCTGGTGGTGATCGTAGAAATCGTCCAGCACGTTGATGCCACCGCAGAAAGCAACCCGCCCATCCACCACGGTGAGTTTGCGATGGAGGCGGCGCCAGCGCCCCGGAATCAGGAGGCCCAGTCGCCCCAGCGGCTTGAAGCGGTGCCACTGCACGCCTGCACTGTTCCAGCGCTGCTGCCAGGCCAGCGGCAGCTCGGGCGTACCCACGCCGTCCAGCACCACCATCACGTGCACCCCCCGCTTTGCGGCGCGCTCCAGGGCCGCTGCGACCGCATCCCCTTGGGGGTCGAAGTTAAAGATGTACGTCTCGAGCCGCACCTCTTGGGTGCTGGCATGAATGGCCGCAATCAGCGCGGGGAAGTACTCCGCGCCACCACGCAACAAGGTCAGGCGGTGGCCTGCGGTGTAGGGCACATCGTTCATGGCGCGTCAGTCCAGTCGAACTCTGCAATCAGTGGCAAATGGTCTGACATGCGCCACCAGTTGCGCCCGTGTGGCACGGCAATGCCCACCGGCTGCATACCGCGCGCCAGCACATGGTCCAGCTGCACGAGGGGCAGGCGGGAGGGAAAGGTGGGGTGCCGCCCCACGTTGTAGGCCCGCAAGCCAGCGGGGGCTAACAAGCGCGATACCAAGGCGTCGCCATCATTGAAGTCCCCGGCCACGACCAAGGGCGCGTCGTGTGGAATCTCTCGCGCAACAAACTCCACCAACTGTCCCAGCTGACGCACCCTGCTGGCCCGGATCAGCCCCAAATGCACCACCAACACGTGCACCGCACGCCCCTCGATCAGCAGCTCCACATGCAGCAGCCCCCGTTGTTCAAAACGGTGGTCTGACATGTCTTCATGCTGGTGCGCCACCACAGGCCAGCGTGAAAGTAACGCGTTGCCATGCTCGCCATGGCGGGTCACGGCATTGGTACGGTACACGGCCACATAGCCCTCAGGCGCCAGAAATTCAGCCTGCGGCAGCTCGGGCCAATGCGCAAAGTGTGCGGCCTCGCGGCGGTGCACCTTGCGCACCTCCTGCAGGCAGACCACATCGGCATCGAGCTGCTCCACACCATGGCCCAAGTTGTGGATCTCCAGCCGGCGCACCGGGCCCAGGCCCTGCACCCCCTTGTGGATGTTGTAGGTGGCAATACGCAGCCGGGTCATGCCATAGTGCCCAGGCGTTGCTTGGCGGCGTACCGGGGCAGTTGCAAAATTGCCTCTGCGTTGGATGGGGAAAAACACGCGTCCGCCGCCGCGTCGTAGGGCAGCCACTGGTAATCGGTGTGCTCGCGCGGGTTCAAGGTCACCACCGAGCCATCGGGCACCTGCAGGCCAAACACACGCTCCAGGTTGTGCGTCACACCCCGTGCATAGCGGTGGCGCCAGCGCGGGTAAATGCTGTAGATGTTCTCCAGCCCCCAGTCCTGCAAATGGGGCTCCAGCGCGCTGCCCGGCGTGCAATCCAGGCCGGTTTCCTCCAGCACCTCACGCGCAGCGGTCTCTGCCCAGGGCTCGTCCAGCGCGTCCTTGCTACCGGTGACAGACTGCCAGAACGCTGGCGCGTTGGGGTCTGCTTCGGTGCGGCGGATCAGCAGCACGTCCCAGGCCGGGGTGTAAATCACCACGAGCACGGACTGTGGAATTTTGAAGGGCTTGGGCATAGGACAAAGAAAAAGGGCGCTCACCGAGCGCCCTTTCATTGTGCACCAGCCTCGCGGCCGCGCTTGTAGGATCAGGCCGCCTTCGCAGCGTCCAGATTGCGCAGGCGGATATGCAGTTCGCGCAACTGCTTTTCGTCCACCGGGCTCGGTGCTTGCGTGAGCAAACACTGGGCGCGCTGGGTCTTGGGGAAGGCAATCACGTCGCGGATGGACTCAGCGCCCGTCATCAGCGTGACGATGCGGTCCAGGCCGAAGGCCAGGCCACCGTGCGGGGGCGCACCGTACTGCAGCGCGTCCAGCAGGAAGCCAAACTTGAGCTGGGCTTCTTCGGGCGTGATCTTCAGGGCATCGAACACCTTTTGCTGCACATCGGCGCGGTGGATACGGACAGAACCACCGCCCATTTCCCAGCCGTTCAGCACCATGTCGTAGCCTTGGGAGATGCATTTTTCGGGCGCCGACACCATCCAGTCTTCGTGACCGGCCTTGGGCGCGGTGAAGGGGTGGTGCACGGCGGTGTAGCGCTGGTTTTCTTCGTCGAATTCGAACATCGGGAAATCCACCACCCACAGAGGTTTCCAGCCGCCGGTGAACAGGCCGTTCTTCTTGCCGAATTCGCTGTGGCCGATCTTGATGCGCAGCGCGCCAATCGCGTCGTTGACGATTTTTTCCTTGTCGGCGCCGAAGAAAATCAGGTCGCCGTCCTTGGCGCCGGTGCGCTCCAGCACTGCCGCCAGCGCCGCGTCATGGATGTTCTTGACGATGGGGCTTTGCAGACCGTCACGGCCCTTGGACAGGTCGTTGACCCGGATGTAGGCCAGACCCTTGGCACCGTAGATCTTGACGAACTCGGTGTAGGCGTCAATCTCGCCACGGCTGATGCCGCCGCCTTCGACCGAACCACCGGGGACGCGCAAGGCCACCACACGGCCGCCCTTCATCGTGGCGGCGCCGGAGAAGACCTTGAAGTCCACGTCCTTCATCACGTCGGTCAGTTCGGCGAACTGCAGGTTCACGCGCAGGTCCGGCTTGTCGGAGCCATACAGGCGCGCAGCGTCCTGGTAGGTCATGACCGGGAACTCGCCCAGGTCCACACCGATGGTGTTCTTGAACACCGTGGTGATCATGCCCTGGAACATGTCACGGATGTCTTCTTCGGTCAGGAACGAAGTTTCGATATCGATCTGGGTGAATTCGGGCTGGCGGTCGGCGCGCAAGTCTTCGTCGCGGAAGCACTTGGTGATCTGGTAGTAGCGGTCAAAGCCGGCCACCATCAGCAACTGCTTGAACAACTGAGGGCTTTGGGGCAACGCGAAGAACATGCCATCGTGGACACGGCTGGGTACCAGGTAATCGCGCGCGCCTTCGGGCGTGCTCTTGGTCAACATGGGGGTTTCGATGTCCACAAAACCGTTGGCATCCAGGAACTTGCGTACTTCCATGGACACGCGGTAACGCAGCATCAGGTTGTTCTGCATGTAGGGGCGGCGCAGGTCGAGCACGCGGTGCGTCAGACGCGTGGTCTCGGACAGGTTTTCGTCGTCAATCTGGAACGGGGGGGTGACGGAGGCGTTGAGCACGATCAGCTCGTGGCACAGCACTTCGATCTTACCGCTCTTGAGGTTGTCGTTGGTGGTGCCAGCGGGGCGCGCACGCACCAGGCCCTTGATCTGCACGCAGTATTCGTTGCGGATGTCTTCGGCCACTTTGAACATGTCGGCACGGTCGGGGTCGCAGACCACCTGCACATAGCCTTCGCGGTCACGCAGGTCCACAAAGATCACGCCACCGTGGTCGCGGCGACGGTTCACCCAACCACACAGGGTTACGGTTTCGCCCAACAGGGCTTCGGTCACAAGACCGCAATAGTGGGAGCGCATGGCCATAGCTTGCTTTCAGTTCGCCGCCTTGTGGGCAGCGGGTTATTAATGGGTTGGTTGGGGCGCCACAGAACCCATGGAGATCACATAGGTCAGGGCTTCGTCCACACTCATGTCGAGTTCAATCACATCGGCCTTGGGCAGCATGAGAAAGAACCCGCTGGTGGGGTTGGGGGTGGTGGGTACGTACACGCTGACGAACTCGCCGTTCAGGTGCTTTTGTACTTCACCGCTGGGCGTTCCGGTCTGGAACGCAATCGTCCAGCTGCCCGCACGCGGGTACTGGATCAGCAAGGCCGTGCGAAAGGCATTGCCATTGCTGGAAAACAGCGTGTCCGAAACCTTCTTGACGCTGTTGTAGATGGATTTGACGATGGGGATGTTGGTAAACAGGCGGTCCCATTGGCGCACTAGCCAGCGGCCAGCCACGTTGGATACCAAAGCCCCCGTCAGCAGCAGTGCCAGCACCACCAGAATCACGCCCAGGCCGTGGATGGCCCGCAGCTTGTCGATCATGGGGCCAGCTGCCACGGGCAAGAACGCCTCAAACCCGGTGAGGACGCCGCCAAAAATGCCGTCCAGAATGCCCACCATCCACAGGATCACCCAGACGGTGATGGCCAGCGGTAGCCAGACCAGCAGGCCGGTGATCAGGTATTTTTTGATGGGCACGGTGTTTCCAGTTCTATGGACGGGTCAAGGAGTCGATTTGGGCGGGGTGGCCGCAGGTGTCGGGCTGGGACTGGCCGCGGGTGTCGCAGCGCTATCGCCAGTGGACGGGGCGACGCTGGTCGCGGGGGCACTACCGCCCTTGAAGTCGGTCACATACCAACCCGAGCCCTTGAGCTGAAAGCCGGCAGCGGTCAGCTGTTTCTTGAACGTGGCTTGCCCGCAGGTGGGACAGTCCTGCAGCGGGGCATCGGAGATTTTTTGCAATACGTCCTTGGCAAACCCGCAGGACTCGCATTTATAGGCGTAGATCGGCATGAAAGTGTGGCTCTGGCGTCAAGTTGCAAAGCCTTCAATTATAAGTGGCGCTCAGAAAATTCTGACGCGCACCATAATTTGCATGACCACCATGCCCAGCGCAAACCCGATCACCGCAGCCACCAGGGTCTGTAGCAGGCGATTCGTGCGTTTTTGCTCCAGCAGCAACTCCTGCACCAGCTGGCTGTTGTCCGTGCCACGCTGTTGCAAAAACTGGTGCAACAGCGCCGGCAGCTCCGGGATCAGCTTCGCGTAACGTGGCGCCTGGGCCTTGAGCTCGTTGATGAGCTTTTGTGGCCCCACCTGCTCCAGCATCCACTGCTCCAGAAACGGCTTGGCGGTGGCCCACAGGTCCAGCTCGGGGTCCAGCTCGCGGCCCAGCCCCTCGATATTGAGCAGGGTTTTCTGCAACAGCACCAGCTGCGGCTGGATCTCCACATGGAAGCGGCGGGAAGTCTGAAACAAGCGCATCAGCACCATGCCGAGCGAAATTTCCTTCAGCGGGCGGTCGAAATAGGGTTCGCAGACCGCGCGCACGGCGGCTTCCAGCTCGTCCACCCGGGTGGTGGCTGGCACCCAGCCCGATTCGATGTGCAGCTCGGCTACGCGTTTGTAGTCGCGCCGGAAGAAGGCTACAAAGTTTTGCGCCAGGTATTCCTTGTCCACCTCGGTCAGCGTGCCCACGATACCGAAATCCAGCGAGATGTAGCGGCCAAAGGTGGCCGGGTCCAGGCTGACCTGGATGTTGCCCGGGTGCATGTCGGCATGGAAAAATCCATCGCGAAACACCTGGGTGAAGAAAATGGTGACGCCATCTCGCGCCAGCTTGGGGATATCAACCCCCGCCGCACGCAGACGGTCCATCCGGCTGATGGGCACGCCCACCATGCGCTCCATCACCAGCACCTCGGTAGTGCAGTAGTCCCACAGCATCTCAGGGATCAGCACCAGCTGCAGACCTTCCATGTTGCGGCGTAGCTGGGCGGCGCTGGAGGCCTCGCGTACCAGGTCCAGCTCGTCATGCAGGTATTTGTCGAACTCGGCTACCACCTCGCGCGGCTTCAAGCGCTTGCCATCGGCCGACAGACCTTCCACCCAGCCGGCCATCATGCGCATCAGGTTCAGGTCTTTGTCGATGACGTCGAGCATGCCTGGACGCAGCACCTTGACCGCCACCTCGCGCTCGCGCCCTTGGCGGTCACGCAGCACGGCAAAGTGCACCTGTGCGATAGACGCGCTGGCCACGGGTGTGCGGTTAAACGAGACAAACAGCTCGTCCACTTTTTTGCCCAACGCACGCTCTACCATGGCTACGGCCGCCTCGGATGAAAACGGCGGCACGCGGTCCTGCAGCTTGGCCAGCTCGTTGGCGATGTCCAGCGGCAACAGGTCGCGCCGGGTGGACAGCACCTGGCCAAACTTCACGAAGATGGGGCCCAGGCGCTCCAGCGCCTCGCGCAGACGCTCACCGCGCGGCGCATCCAGCTTGCGGCCGACCGACACAATGCGCGCCAGCAAGTGCAGCCAGGGCTTCTGGAAGCTGGTGAGCACCAGCTCATCCAGCCCGTAGCGCAGCGCCACCCAGACGATGAAAACGCCGCGCGTCAGACGGGTCATGCGGCGGTGCCGGAAGCGGCGTCGGCCGATGGTGCAGCGCGCTTGCCGACAAACTGCTGCAAGGCCTGCGCAAAGCTGCGCACGGTTTGCATCAACAGATGGGCAGGCGCGTCACCCAAGATGCGCGAGAGGTCTTCTTCCACATCCCAGCGCACATGGTCGGCCAGCCAGTTGATCTCTGCCGCCAGCTGTACATCGCCTTCGATACGCACCTTGGGCTTGTCACCCTGCATCAGGGCTTGGGCAATCGCAAAGGGAGATTCGTCGAGGATCACCAGCGAGAGGTCTGGCACGGCGTCCGCGGGCGCCAGGTCCAGCAGCCCTGCCGGCGTGGCCTGGACCTTGAAGGTGAACTGCTGCCACTGGCTCAGCACCACCTTGCCCTTTTGGCGCGCCAGGCGCTCCATGGCCTGGGATTCTTGCTGCAGCACATGGTTGAGCAGAAGCACCACGCGGCGGTGGCTTTCTTCAACGGCCCAGGCGGGGGGAACGGGAGGGGTCGGAAGCGCTTTCAAAAAGCCTTCCAGCATGGAAAAAGGGGACTGTGTTGCCATAGTCCCCGATTATCTGCCCGAAAACGACAACGCTTACTGCAGGGCTTGCACGCCCGCCACCAGCCAGCCGCTGGTGCCGGACTTGGATTTGGTCATGTTCCAGACCTCGCGGAACGGGCTGGGGCCGGCGGACGGTTCTTCACGAATCATGCCGGAAAACTCCACGCTGGCCATGTACTCGTCGGGCAACTCTTCAATGCCCAGCAAGCGAGCGTCGATCATCACCACCTCAGTCAGGTTGGCGCCCACACCAGTGTGGGTTTCGCGCTCGGACAGCTGGGCCTGGATTTCCTTGAGCATGTCGTCGGTCATCATGGCGCGCAGTGCCGGGATGTCGGAACGGTCCCAGGCGGCCTGCAAAGTCACAAAGTTGGACTTGGCAGATTTCAGAAAGCCTTCGCTGTCAAACCCGGCGGGCACGCCCCAGGTTTGCGAACCCAGCAGGGCCGAGCCGATCATGGAGCCGCCTTGGGGAGGCGGTTGCGGTACCTCAAACGCCATACTGCTGCGTTCCCACGGGCGAGCCGAGGCGTCGTTGCCGACGTTTTCAGCGCGGTAGGGCTTGGCCAGCGGCGCTGGCGACGCGCCTGCGCCCTGAAAAGCGAAAGGAGAGGCTTGGGACGTAGCAGGCTTGCGGCTGCGCATGACCCAGCCCACCAGCATCATCACGCCCAAGGCCAGCAGGCCAAACATCAGGAGGTTGCCAAACGCAGCACCCATGCCCAACGAGTTGGCCAGCCAAGCCAGGCCCAGGCCGGCGGCCAGGCCACCCAACATGGCGCCCCAAGGGCGCTTGGGCGCCGCGGCAGGCGTGGGGGCGGCTGGGGCCGGTTTGGCCGCTGCGTTGTTCATGCCCTGCGCAGGGGCTGCCGGGGCCGCGGGCGCGGCTTCACGTTGCGTCACATTGCTGGACTGCTTGCCGAACGACTTGCCGCCGCCCAGTCGTTTGGCAGCCTCTGCATTGATGCCCGACAAGGACAACACCAGCGCCAAACCCAAAGCCCACAATTTCATGATTTCTCCAAAATGATTGTTCTCAGCACTTGATTCCAACATGCAATGCCGCAATGCCGCCAGTCAAATTGTGATAGTCCACATGTCCAAAGCCCACTTTGTGCATCATGGTCTTTAGCTCTTGCTGGCCCGGATGCATGCGGATGGATTCGGCCAGATAGCGGTAGCTCGCGTCATCGCCGGCGATCAGTTTGCCCAGGCGCGGCAGCACCTTGAACGAGTACCAGTCGTAGACTTTCTCCAGCGGTGGCGCCACCTTGGAGAACTCCAGCACCAGCAGCTTGCCACCAGGCTTGAGCACGCGGTTCATCTCGGCCAGCGCGTGGTCCTTGTGGGTCATGTTGCGCAGGCCAAAAGCCACGCTCACCACGTTGAAATGGTTGTCGGGAAAAGGCAACTTCTCGGCATCGCAGACTAGGGTGGGCAGCACGACACCGGCGTCCAGCAGGCGGTTGCGGCCCGTGGAGAGCATGGCCTCGTTGATGTCTGTATGTACCACCTGCCCGCTCTTGCCCACCTTTTTCGAGAAGGCCAGCGCCAGATCGCCCGTGCCGCCGGCAATGTCCAGCGCCTTGTCGCCTTCCTTCAGGTTGGCCACCAGCACGGTGTAGGCCTTCCAGCCGCGGTGCAGGCCCGCCGACATCAGGTCGTTCATCAGGTCGTACTTGGGCGCTACCGAATCGAACACACCGCGCACATGGCGGGCCTTTTCCGATTCATCCACGGTCTTGAAGCCGAAATGGGTGTTTGTCATGGGTTATGGATAAAAAGTGGCGCTAGCCCCCGCGAAATATGCGTGAACAGCTCCTGAAACAATAGCAATTTTAATGGCTGGCGCAGCTGTGCCCGCCCTTGGCGGCCATGGGGGCGTCGCGCTCGGTGTGGGCGGCTTTCAGTTTTTCGTCGTATTCCTGCCAGAGCCGGTCGGCCTGGGAGCCCAGGAAGTACAGGTAGTCCCACGTGTAGATACCCGTGTCGTGGCCATCGGAAAAACGGGGCTGCACCGCGTAGTTGCCCACGGGGTCCAGCGCTTCCAGCTCCACATCGCGCTTGCCGGTCTGCAGAGTTTCCTGGCCCGGGCCATGGCCCTGCACTTCGGCAGACGGCGAGTAGATGCGCATCAGCTCAAACGGGATGCGGAAGTGGGCACCGTCGGAAAAGTGAACCTCCAGCACCCGGGACTGGCCGTGCACGGTCAGCGCCTGGGGTGTCGGGGAACCTGCGGTCAGTCCTGCCATAAGTTCGCCCTACACCAGCACCCGTTCAATGCCCCCGGCATTGGCCGTCTGCACGTACTCAGGCATCCAGTCCTTGCCCAGGATCTGGTTGGCCATTTCCACCACGATGTAATCGGCCTCCAGCAGACCCGATTTGAGGTCATCCTGGTAGCGGTTCAGGCCCATCAGGCAGCTGGGGCACGAAGTCAGAATTTTCACGTTTTGCTCGGGTTGCACCGTGCCCGCGGCGCGCAGCGTGGCTTCGCCCTTGCGGATTTCCTCTTCCTTCCGGAAGCGGATCTGGGTGGACACATCAGGGCGCGAGCTGGCCAGGCCACCGCTTTCGCCGCAGCAGCGCTTGCTCTCCACCACGCCGTCGCCCACCAGCGCCTTCACGGTCTTCATGGGCTCCTGCATCTTCATGGGGGTGTGGCAGGGGTCGTGGTACAGGTAACCGCCACCCGACGCAGCGCCCAGCGTGATGTTCTTTTCAAGCAGGTACTCATGGATGTCCATGATGCGGCAGCCGGGGAATATCTTGTCGAACTCGTAACCTTGCAGCTGGTCATAGCAGGTGCCGCAGCTCACGACCACGGTCTTGATGTCCAGGTAGTTCAGGGTGTTGGCCACGCGGTGGAACAGCACGCGGTTGTCGGTGATGATCTTCTCGGCCTTGTCGAACTGGCCCGAACCCTTTTGCGGGTAACCGCAGCACAGGTAGCCCGGGGGCAACACGGTTTGCACACCGGCATGCCACAGCATGGCCTGCGTGGCCAAGCCCACCTGGCTAAACAGCCGCTCCGAACCGCATCCGGGGAAGTAGAACACCGCCTCGGTCTCCGCCGTCGTGGTCTGCGGATTGCGGATGATGGGCACATAGTCCTTGTCTTCAATGTCCAGCAAGGCGCGGGACGAGCGCTTGGGCAAACCACCCGGCATCTTCTTGTTGATGAAGTGGATCACCTGTTCTTTGGGCGTGGCAGGCCCCACCGTGGCGGGCGGCGCCTTGGTCTGCTTGCGGGCCAGCACATTCAGCACGCGGTTGCCCAGGCGCTGGGCCTTGAAGCTCAGGTCGGTGGCCGTACGCGCCATGGCAATGGCGCTGGGGCTGGTGGTACCGATGAACCAGGACTGGAAGGCGGCTGCCGGGCGGAAGCTCTGCTTGTCCATCTTGCGCAGCAGGTTGCGCATGTTCATGGTCACATCGCCAAAGTCAATCTTCACCGGGCACGGCGATTCGCACTTGTGGCACACGGTGCAGTGGTCGGCCACGTCCTCAAACTCTTCCCAGTGCTTGACGCTGATGCCGCGGCGCGTCTGCTCTTCGTAGAGGAAAGCCTCCACCAGCAGGGACGTCGCCAAAATCTTGTTGCGCGGGCTGTAGAGCAGATTGGCGCGCGGCACGTGGGTGGCGCACACGGGCTTGCACTTGCCGCAGCGCAGGCAGTCCTTCACCGAATCGGCAATGGCGCCAATGTCGCTCTGCTGCATGATGATGGACTCATGCCCCATGAGGCCGAACGACGGCGTGTAGGCGTTGGTCAGGTCGGCATAGATGGTTGAACCATCTGCAGTCAAATGCGGCGCAAACCCGCTTCCAGGCTGCGCAGGCAGCTCCTGATTTCGCAGCAGCTTGCCCTTGTTGAAGCGCCCCTCGGGGTCCACCTTGGCCTTGTAGGCGATGAAAGGTGCCAGCTCGGCCTCGCTCAAAAATTCCAGCTTGGTGATGCCAATGCCGTGCTCGCCCGAAATCACGCCGTCCAGGCTGCGCGCCAGCGCCATGATGCGTTTAACTGCGCCATGGGCTGCCTGCAGCATGTCGTAGTCGTCGCTGTTGACCGGGATGTTGGTGTGCACATTGCCGTCACCCGCATGCATGTGCAGCGCGACCCAGACGCGGCCCTTGAGCACGCGTTTGTGGATGGCCGTGCACTCCTGCAGGATGGCCTCGAACGCCGCACCGGTGAAGATGTCTTGCAGCGGTGCGCGCAGCTGGGTCTTCCAGCTGGCACGCAAGGTATGGTCCTGCAGCTGCGAGAACAATGGCTCCACGTCATTGAGCCAGCCCTGCCACTGGCCGCGCACCCGTGCGACCAGCTCCAGGGCTTGCGCCACGCGATCTTCCAGCAGCTCGGCGCTGGGAATGTCGTTGGCATCGTCGGTCTTGCCCAGGGGCAGGTCGCTACGCTCAAAGAACTCGGTCAGTGCATCGCACAGCGCCAGCTTGTTCTGCAGGCTCAGTTCGATGTTGATGCGCTCGATACCGTCGGTGTACTCGGCCATGCGTGGCAGCGGGATCACCACGTCTTCGTTGATCTTGAAGGCGTTGGTGTGCTTGCTGATGGCGGCGGTGCGCTTGCGGTCCAGCCAGAATTTTTTGCGGGCCTCGGCGCTCACCGCCACAAAGCCTTCGCCACTGCGGCTGTTGGCCAGGCGCACCACTTCGCTGGTCACGCGGGCCACGTCGTCGGCATCGTCACCAGCAATGTCGCCCACCAGCACCATCTTCGGAAAGCCGCCGCGCTTGCTCTTCGTGGCATAGCCCACGGCCTTCAGGTAGCGGTCGTCCAGATGCTCCAGGCCGGCCAGCAGCACGCCGCTGCGCTTTTGCTCGGCGAACATGAAGTCCTTGATATCCACGATGCTGGGCACCGCATCACGGGCATTGCCGAAGAACTCCAGGCACACGGTGCGCGTATGGGCCGGCATCTTGTGCACCACCCAGCGCGCGCTGGTAATCAGGCCGTCGGTGCCTTCCTTCTGGATGCCAGGCAGGCCGCTGAGGAACTTGTCCGTCACGTCCTTGCCCAGGCCTTCCTTGCGGAAGGTGG
Organism: Rhodoferax sp. GW821-FHT09E07; assembly: GCF_059416145.1. NCBI lineage: Bacteria > Pseudomonadati > Pseudomonadota > Betaproteobacteria > Burkholderiales > Comamonadaceae > Rhodoferax > Rhodoferax sp. GW821-FHT09E07. The sequence continues at coordinate 153,518 of NZ_JBWKOP010000008.1, forward strand.
CGCCGGGAATGTCCAGGCGCTCCTCGCGGATCGGCGTCTTGCCATCGGCCTTGTAGTACTGCAGCTCGAAGCTGGCCACCCCCACATCATGGATCTTGCCCATGTTGTGGTTGATGCGGGTGACTTCCAGCCACTCGGCTTGCGGCGTCACCATGCGCCAGCTGGCCAGGTTGTCCAGCGCCGTGCCCCACAGCACAGCCTTTTTGCCACCGGCGTTCATGGCGATGTTGCCGCCTATGCACGAGGCCTCCGCCGAGGTCGGGTCCACGGCAAACACAAAGCCCGCGCGCTCGGCCGCATCGGCCACGCGCTGGGTCACCACACCGGCTTCACTCCAGACGGTGCCGACTTCACGATCCAGACCGGGCAGGACTTTCATCTCCACCTCGGTCATGGCTTCGAGTTTTTCGGTGTTGATGACCGCGCTCTTCCAGGTCAACGGAATGGCGCCGCCCGTGTAACCGGTACCGCCTCCACGCGGGATGATAGTCAGGCCCAGGTCAATACAGCCCTTCACCAGCCGCGCCATTTCCTCTTCCGAGTCGGGGCACAGCACCACAAAGGGGTATTCCACGCGCCAGTCCGTTGCGTCGGTCACATGGCTCACGCGGCTCAGGCCATCGAACTTGACGTTGTCTTTGGCAGTGAGCTTGTAGAGCAGCTTTTGCGTCTTTTTACGCAATGCAGCCACTTCCACAAACGCGGCGTCAAAGGCCTTGACGGCCGCGCGGGCGGCCACTAGCAGTTGGCCAACCATGGCGTCACGCTCGGGGTCAGTCTGCGGGGTGCGGCGTTTTTCCACCTCTGCGAGGCGGTGGTTGAGCGCGTCCACCAGCAGGCTGCGGCGCTTGGGGTTGTCCAGCAGGTCGTCCTGCAAATAGGGGTTGCGCTGCACCACCCAGACATCGCCCAGCACTTCATAGAGCATGCGGGCGGAACGGCCGGTCTGGCGCTCACCACGCAGGTGGTTCAGCAAGTCCCAACTCTGAGAACCCAAGAGGCGAATCACGATCTCACGGTCGGAGAAGGACGTGTAGTTGTACGGGATTTCGCGGATGCGTTCTTGCACATGCGCACCAGGGTTGGCGGCGCTGAGGAGGTGATTGAGCGAGGTGGGTGCGTTCATCAGGGTGGGTAGTTGCTGCCAAGGGCCCCAAAATGGGCGTTTTTTGGTAGGCCTTAGATGGTAACGCACCCTCTATTCACGGGCTTTTCTAATGGAAACCCCTGACCAAATGGTCAAGGCCTCTCGGGTTTAATCAAATTGACACGAATTTGACACGACCCGCCCCTAGCATCGCGCCATTCTTAATTCAGGAGCCCCCCCCCCATGTCGATCACCCGCAGAGCCCTTGCCATCGCCGCTGTGTCTGCAGCCGCGTTCTCCATTGCCACCCAAGCCCAGGCCCAAGTGGACATTCAATGGTGGCACTCCATGACCGCCGTGAACGGTGAGTGGGTCAACGACCTGGCCAAGGAATTCAACGCCAGCCAGAAGGAATACCGCATCATCCCCACCTTCAAGGGCACGTATGACGAATCCATGACGGCCGCCGTGGCCGCATTCCGCGCAGGCAATGCGCCGCACATCCTGCAGGTGTTTGAGGTGGGCACGGCCACCATGATGGCCAGCAAGGGCGCCATCGTGCCGGTCGGCAAAGTGATGGCCGACGCGGGCTACAAGTTCGACCCCAAGGTCTACATCCCTGCCGTGGCCGGTTACTACACCGCCCCCAATGGCCAGATGCTGAGCTTCCCGTTCAACAGCTCCACCACCGTGTTCTATTACAACAAGGACGCCTTCAAGGCCGCCGGCCTGGACCCTGAAAAGGCGCCCGCCACCTGGGGTGACGTGGCCCTGGCCGCCGCCAAGCTGAAGGCCAGCGGCCACAAGTGCCCGCTGTCCATCTCGTGGCAGAACTGGACCCAGCTTGAGAGCTTCTCCGCCTGGCACAACGTGGAATTTGCCAGCAAGCAGAACGGCCTGGGCGGCTTGGACGCGCGGCTCAAAGTGAACACCCCGCTGCACCAGCGCCACATTGAGAACCTGGCCAACATGGCCAAGCAGGGTCTGTTCGTCTACAAGGGCCGCGGCAACGTGCCCGAGGCCAGCTTTGTCTCCGGCGAGTGCGCCATGATGACGACATCCAGCGGCTTCTACGGCAACGTGAAGAAGAACGCCAAGTTCGCCTACGGCCTGGCCCCCCTGCCCTACTACCAGGACGTGCCCGGCGCGCCGCAAAACACCGTGATCGGTGGCGCCAGCCTGTGGGTCATGGCCGGCAAGAAGCCTGAGGAATACAAGGGCATCGCCAAGTTCTTCGACTTCATCTCCCAGCCTGAAGTGCAATCCGCCAGCCACAAGCGCACCGGCTACCTGCCTGTGACCACCGCCGCATACCAGCTGACCGAGAAATCGGGCTTCTACAAGGAAAATCCCGGCACCGACGTGGCCGTAACCCAAATGATTCGCAAGGTGACCGACAAGTCCCGCGGCATCCGCCTGGGCAACTACGTACAAATTCGTGCCATCGAGGACGAGGAGCTGGAACAGGTTTGGGCTGGCAAGAAAACCGCCAAGGAAGCGCTGGAAGCGATTGTCACCCGAGGCGACGAGCAGCTGGCCCGTTTCGAAAAAGCCAACAAATAGGTAGCTGCTGCGAGTGGAAAAACGCGTCTTCTTCAAGTCCGCCTGGCTGCCCTGGGTGCTGATTGCACCCCAGGTGCTGGTCATCGCGGTCTTCTTCTTTTGGCCCGCCGGCCAGGCTTTGCTGCAATCCGTGCAGCAAAGCGATGCATTTGGTACGTCGGTGGAATTTGTCGGATTGGAGAACTTTCGCAACCTCTGGAATGACGCGTCTTACCTCGCATCCTTCCAGACCACGGCGGTGTTTTCGGTATTGGTAGCGGCGCTGGGCCTGAGCCTGTCGCTGCTGCTGGCGGTGTTTGCCGACCGCGTGGTGCGCGGTTCGGGCATCTACCGCACGCTGCTGATCTGGCCCTATGCCGTGGCACCCGCCGTGGCGGGCGTGTTGTGGCTGTTCATGTTTTCACCCAGCATCGGCATCGTCTCCTATTGGCTGCGCCAGCTGGGGGTCGGCTGGGACCCGCTGCTCAACAGCACCCACGCCATGGCGCTGATCGTCATGGCGGCGGTGTGGAAGCAGATTTCCTACAACTTCCTGTTCTTCCTGGCCGGCCTGCAGTCCATCCCCAAGTCGCTGATTGAGGCGGCCGCCATGGATGGTGCACGGCCCTGGCGCCGGTTCTGGACCATCCAGTTCCCGCTGCTCTCGCCCACCACCTTCTTCCTGCTTGTCATCAACATCGTCTACGCCTTTTTTGACACCTTCGCCATCGTGGACGCAGCCACCAAGGGCGGCCCCGGCAAGGACACGGCCATTCTGGTCTACAAGGTGTATTTCGACGGCTTCAAGGCCATGGACCTGGGCGGCTCCGCCGCACAAAGCGTGGTGCTGATGGTCATTGTGGTGGCGCTGACCGTGGTGCAGTTCCGCTTTGTCGAAAAGAAAGTGAGCTACTGAATGGTCGAACGACGGCTCACCCTGGGCATCCTGGCGCACTTGATCCTCCTGCTGGGCGTGCTCATCGTGGCATTCCCCATTTACATCACCTTTGTGGCCTCCACCCACACCACGGAAGCCGTGGTGCAAGTACCCATGCCGCTGCTGCCGGGCACCCATTTTCTGGACAACTACGCCACCGCGCTGTCGGGCGAGCGCACGGGCACGGGCTCCCACGCCTCGGTGGGCCGCATGATGGTGGTGAGCTTTGTCACCGCCATGGTGATTGCGCTGGGCAAGATCGCCATCTCGTTGCTCTCGGCCTTTGCCATCGTGTACTTCCGATTTCCATTTCGCATGGCGTTTTTCTGGGCCATTTTCGTCACGCTCATGCTGCCCGTAGAGGTGCGCATCGGCCCCACCTACCAGGTGGTGGCAGACCTGGGCATGCTCAACAGCTATGCCGGCCTGACCATCCCCTTGATCGCCTCGGCCACAGCCACTTTCCTGTTCCGTCAATTCTTCCTCACCGTGCCCGATGAGCTGGCCGAGGCCGCACGCGTGGACGGTGCCGGGCCCATGCGCTTCTTCAAGGACATTCTGGTACCGCTGTCGGCCACCAGCATGGCTGCGCTGTTTGTGATCCAGTTCATCTACGGCTGGAACCAGTACCTCTGGCCGCTCTTGGTCACCACCGAAGAAAACATGTACCCCGTGGTCATCGGCATCAAGCAGATGATTTCCGGGGGCGACGCGCAAACCGAATGGAACATCGTCATGGCCACCGCCATGCTGGCCATGCTGCCGCCGGCACTGGTGGTCATGCTGATGCAGAAGTGGTTTGTCAAAGGCCTGGTTGATACGGAAAAATAAATGGCATCCATCGAACTCAAGAACGTCATCAAGCGCTACGGCAGTGGCAAGTCGGCCAACCAGGTCATCCACGGCGTCAACGCCCAGATTGCCGACGGCGAATTCATCGTCATCGTGGGCCCCAGTGGCTGCGGCAAGTCCACGCTCTTGCGCATGGTGGCCGGCCTGGAAGAAATCAGCGACGGCCAGATTTCGATTGGTGGCCGCGTGGTGAATGACCTGGAACCGTCGGACCGCGACATCGCCATGGTGTTCCAGAACTACGCGCTCTATCCGCACATGAGCGTGTTCGAGAACATGGCCTACGGTTTGAAGATTGCCAAAGTTCCGGTGGACGAGATCAAGGCACGCGTGGACAAAGCCGCCAAGATTCTGGAACTGGGCCCCTTTCTGGAGCGCAAACCCAAGGCCCTGTCGGGCGGCCAGCGCCAGCGCGTCGCCATGGGCCGCGCCATCGTGCGCCAGCCGCAAGTGTTTCTGTTTGACGAACCGCTGTCCAATCTGGACGCCAAGCTGCGAGCGCAGACCCGACTGGAAATTCAAAAGCTGCACCGCGAACTGGGCATCACCAGCCTGTTTGTGACCCACGACCAAGTCGAGGCCATGACGCTGGCCCAACGCATGATCGTGATGAACGGCGGCGTGATGGAGCAGTTCGGCACACCCGAGGAGGTCTACACCCGCCCGGCCAGCACCTTTGTGGCCACGTTCATAGGCTCCCCACCCATGAACCTGCTGAAGAATGCGCCTGATGCCCAACCCGGTCTTATTACCGGCGTAAGGCCCGAGCACCTGGACATCACGCCCACAGGCTGGGCGCTGCAGGTCGAGGCCGTTGAAATGCTGGGCGCGGAGCGCCTGATCTACGGCAAATGGGCGCACAAATTGCATGCGGCAGACGCCGACGAGCTACTCATCATCCGCACAGAGGAGTCCGCGGCCGTGCCCGCACTGGGTAGCACCCTGCATGTGACACCACGGCCCGATCGCATCCACCACTTTGACGCTGCCACAGGAAAACGCCTATGACGCCTGAGTTACCAGCTTGGCCCTACCCCCGATGGGTGGCGCACCGCGGCGCGGGCAAACTGGCACCCGAGAACACGCTGGCGGCCTTCCGACTGGGCGCCAGCCACGGCTACCGCATGTTCGAGTGCGATGTGAAACTGAGTGCCGACGGGGTGCCCTTTCTGATGCACGATGCCACACTGCAGCGCACCACCAATGCGCGCGCCAAGCTGGGCCAGGGCCTGAGCGCCGTGGGTGGCGACCACGCCTGGAGCGCACTGTCGCAGCTGGACGCCGGCAGCTGGCACAGCCGCGCCTACGCGGGCGAGCCCCTGCCCACGCTGGACGCCGTGGCCGCCTACTGCCTGCGCAACGGCTACTTTCTGAACATCGAAATCAAGCCCACACCAGGCACCGAGCGCCACACGGGCGAAGTGGTAGCGCAGCACGCCGCACGCCTGTGGCAGGGCCAAGCCGTGCCGCCCCTGCTCACCTCGTTTGACCCCGAAGCGCTGGAAGGCGCCCAGGCCACCGCACCCCACTTGCCGCGCGGGCTGCTGTTGGACACGCTGTGGAAGGGTTGGCTGGAAACCGCGCTGAGCCTGGGCTGCCAGGCGATTGTGTGCAACCACGCGCTGTGGGACAGCAGCACGGTGACCCAAGCCAAGAGCGCGGGCTTTCGCACCCTGAGCTACACGGTGAATGACGACTGGGCCATCCAGCGCCTGATGGACCTCGGCACTGACGCCATCATCACCGACCGCGTGGACCTGTTCAGCCCCGTTTGACTGCTATACAAACCATAGCTGTTTGCGCATATTCCACGGGGGCCAACGGCCATTTTCTTATAAATTCTGCGCTGGCAGCCGCATCGGTACATAGGCAATGCCGCGCGTTTGCACCTCGGGTTCTGTGGCCACAAAACCCAGGCGCTGGTAGACCGGCAGGGCGAATGGCGTGGAGTTCACGGTAAAGCCCCCCGTGTTGCCATGAACCAACGCACGCTGCTGCGCATGGGCCCACAGGCGGGCCGCAAAACCCCGGCGCTGGAACGCGGTGTCTACAAACAGATGGAACAGGTGCTGACCATCCCGCACGGCAACCACACCGGCAAGCTGCCCCTGGCATTCCCCCACGCTGTAATCGAACGCATCGGATGCGATGTAGCCTGCAATCGCCGCTGGCGACACGGTTTGCAGAAACGGCGCCGTGGCGGCCTGCGCCGGGTCCAGCAAAAAGTGGTGCGCCAGCCCCTGCACCAGGCGACTGATGGCTGGCGCGTCATCGGTCTGTGCCGGGCGAATATGCAGGTCTATGGCCCGCACCACTCAGGGTTGTGCCAGTGCCCAGCGCACGGCATCCTGCATGCTGGGCAGGGTCACCGTGGCCGCGCTGAAATCATGACCGGCCGACATCTCGGTGGGAATGGCTACACAGGCCAGGCCCGCAGCGATGGCGGCGGCCACACCGTGCTCGGTGTCCTCAAACGCCACCGCCTCGTGGGCCTGCAGGCCCATGCGCTGCAAGGCCAGCAAATAGCAGTCCGGCGCGGGCTTGCTATGCACCACGTCGTCAGCGGACACCACGGTCTCAAACGCGGCAGCCAGGTCATGCGAACGCAGCGTCGCGCTGATGGCATAGCCGCGCGCGCCGGTGACCACGCCCATACGCAAGTCCGCAGCCTGCAGCTGGGCAATCGACTCCCGCACACCTGGCATCAGCGGAAAGGCATGGGCTTGCAAATAGGCCTGGGCGCTCTCGTTCTTCAGGCGGGCTAGCACCTCGGGCAATTCTTTGACACCAAAGCGCTCCACCAGGTCCACCGCGTTGGCATCGGTCGGCACACCGGCGTAAAAATCCTTGTACTGCGCCAGCGTCAACGCAAAGCCGTAGGGCGCCAGCACCTGGTTCCACAAGGCAAAGTGTTGGCCCTCGGATTCCACCAAGGTCCCGTCGTGGTCAAACAAAACCGCTGCAAAGCGCATGAAGGTCCAATGAAAAAGAGGAAAAAAAGGATTAACGGCGCAGTGCCCACCACTGGCTGGTGGCGGCAGCCACCACCAGCGCGGCGTAGCTGGCCATCTTGCCGTCGCGCCCCAACAGCCACAAGCCCACGGCCAGCGCCAGCACGCCCGCTACTGAATTGATAGCTGCTTGCACAGTACGGCTGCGGGCTAGCGCCTGTTTTCCGTAGAAAATGGGTGCCAAAAAGGCCAACAGGCACCCTACTGCCAAGGCCGGTGCTACAAAATTCAGCAGGTGGTTGAACAGGTCGAAAAGGCCCATGGTGGTCGGCGCAAAGGCCAATTGGGGCCTCGCAAGTGGAGAGCAAGGGCTCGATTTTATAATCGGGGTCTAAACATATGGCAGTCTGGGCATTAGGCATCAACCACACCACCGCACCGCTGGATATGCGGGGCCGGTTTGCGTTCGCCATGGACCAGATCGCACCGCAGCTCCACGGCCTGCGCCAGAGCATGGCGCGCCCGCCCGAGGCCGCCATTGTCTCCACCTGCAACCGCACCGAGATCTACTGCGCCGGCGACGAGGCCGCACTGGACCATACGCTGGCCTGGCTCGCAGAAAGCGGGGGCGTCACGGCCAATGAGCTGCGTGCCCACACCTACCGCCTGGAAGACGGCCAGGCCGCGCGCCACGCCTTCCGCGTGGCCAGTGGGCTGGACTCCATGGTGCTGGGTGAGCCGCAAATCCTGGGCCAGCTCAAAGACGCCGTGCGCGCCGCGGACGAAGCCGGAGCCCTGGGCACCACGCTTTCCCAACTGTTCCAGCGCTCGTTCGCCGTCGCCAAGGAAGTGCGCACCTCCACCGAGATTGGCGCCCACAGCATCAGCATGGCAGCCGCTGCGGTGCGCCTCGCCGGCAACCTGTTCGAAGACCTGGCCCAAGTGAAGGTGCTGTTTGTGGGTGCGGGCGAGATGATCGAGCTGTGCGCCACACACTTTGCCGCCAAGAATCCCAAAGCCGTCGCGATTGCCAACCGCACGCTGGAGCGCGGCGAGAAGCTGGCAAGCCGCTTTGGCGGCGAGGTAATGCGCCTGGCCGACCTGCCCGAGCGCCTGCACGAATTTGACGCCGTCATCAGCTGCACCGCCAGCACCCTGCCGATCATCGGCCTGGGTGCCGTGGAGCGGGCCATCAAGAAACGCAAACATCGCCCGATGTTCATGGTGGACCTGGCCGTGCCGCGCGATATCGAACCCGAGGTGAAGGCGCTGGGGGATGTGTACCTCTACACCGTGGACGACCTGGCCAGCGTGGTGCAAACTGCCCAAGCCAGCCGACAGGCGGCCGTGGCCCAGGCCGAGGCGATTGTGGACGCTGGCGTGCAGAGCTTCATGCACTGGGTGGACCAGCGCCGTGCCGTGCCGCTGATCCAGCAGCTCAATGCCCAGGCCGACGAATGGCGAACCGCAGAATTGGCGCGTGCGCGCAAGCTGCTGGCCAAGGGCGAGGATGTGGACACGGTCCTCGAAGCCCTGTCCAAGGGACTGACGCAAAAAATGCTGCACGGCGCCATGGCCGAGCTGCACGCCGGCGATGCCGCCGCGCGCGAACGCGCCAGCAACGCGATCTCGCACTTCTTCCTGCGCAACAGCCGTTAGCGACGCTGCCCCAGCGCAGCCCTGCCCTTGGCGCGTGTCGGGGGCCTTCCCCAATTTTCCGTTTGAGTAGTGCCATGAAACCGTTTTTGCGCCAACAACTTGCCCGCTATGCTGACCGCCTGGGAGAGCTGGAATTTCTGCTGTCCCGCGAGGACATCATGAAAGACATGGAGCAGTTCCTCAAGCTTTCTCGCGAGCACACCGACGTGGCCGCGGTGGCAACCCGCTGGGCCCGCTACCAGCAGCGCGAGGCCGACCTGGCCAGCGCGCAGGATATGAAATCCGACCCCGACATGGCGGAGATGGCCGAGGAAGAAATCACCAGCGCGACGGCCGAACTGACCCAGCTGGAAACCGAGCTGCAACGCATGCTGCTGCCCAAGGACCCGGACGACGCACGCCCCGCGTTTGTGGAAATCCGCGCCGGCACCGGCGGGGACGAATCCGCCTTGTTTGCCGGCGACCTGCTGCGCATGTACATGCGCTACGCCGACCGCTGCGGCTGGAAAAGTGAAATCGTCAGCGAGTCGCCCAGTGAATTGGGCGGCTACAAGGAAGTGGTGGTGCGCATGGAGGGTTACCACAAAGGCACCGGCGCGTATGGCGCGCTGAAGTTTGAATCCGGCGGCCACCGTGTGCAGCGCGTGCCCGCCACCGAAACGCAAGGCCGCATCCACACCAGCGCCTGCACGATTGCCGTACTGGCCGAGCAGGACGAGGCCGAGGCCATCAAGATCAACCCCTCGGACCTGCGCATCGATACCTACCGCGCCAGCGGCGCCGGTGGCCAGCACATCAACAAGACCGACTCAGCGGTGCGCATCACCCACATCCCCACCGGCATCGTCGCCGAATGCCAGGACGGCCGCAGCCAGCACAGCAACAAGGCGCAGGCGCTGAAAGTGCTGACCGCCCGCATCCACGAAAAAGACCGCGCTGAGCGCGCAGCCAAGGACGCCGCTGAGCGCAAGAGCCTGGTGGGCAGCGGCGACCGCAGCGACCGCATTCGCACCTACAACTTCCCGCAGGGCCGCCTGACCGACCACCGCATCAACCTCACGCTGTACAAGCTGCTGACCATCATGGAAGGCGACCTGGACGACGTGGTGGAGCCCCTGCAGGCCTATGAGGCCGCAGAGCAACTGGCGGCGCTGGAGAAGGGGCTGAATTAGGCCATGGCACCGCAGACTGTGACCGGTGCTTTGGCACAGCTCCACGCTCTGGGGCTTGATCGACTCGACGCCCAGCTGCTGGTACTGCACGTGGCAGGCCGCACGGCCCACGACCGTGCCTGGCTGTTAACCCATGACACCGATACGCTAACCGCTTCCGCACAACACAATTTAGCGATGCTTGCGCAACGACGCCTGCAGGGTGAGCCTGTGGCCTATCTGACAGGCCGCAAGGCGTTTTACGGGATGGATCTGCAGGTGGATGCGCGGGTGCTGGTACCCCGGCCGGATACGGAGACACTGGTGGACTGGGCGCTGGAAGTGCTAGCGCCCACCCCCGCGGCCACCGTGATCGACCTGGGCACCGGCAGCGGCGCGATCGCACTGGCTCTGAAACACACCCGGCCTTCGCTTCGGGTACAAGCCGTGGACTACAGCCACGATGCCCTGGCAGTGGCCCAGGCCAATGCGCAAAACCTGGGCCTGGAGGTGGCTTTTACCCATGGTTCCTGGCTGTCGGGTGTGGACGGGGCATTCCACGCCATCGTGTCCAACCCCCCCTACATCCGCGAAGACGACGAGCACATGCCGGCCCTGCGCCACGAGCCACGAGCGGCGCTGACCGCCGGCGCCGATGGACTGGACGACATACGCACCATCATCGACCAGGCACGCAAGAGGCTGCATCCGGACGGTTGGCTATTGCTGGAACACGGCTACGACCAGGCGCCCGCTGTGCGGGCATTGCTGATGGCGGCCGGTTTCACCGAAGTGCAAAGCCGCCGGGATCTGGCGGGGATAGAGCGATGCAGTGGCGGAAATTGCCCCTACCCCCCGTATTAATTGCCCGAGAAGCTCTCTTTTTTATAGCAACCACAAGATTCACCCCATGTCTGCCAGCCCCGCCTGCCCCCAATGCACTTTGGAAAACACCTATCCCGACGGCAGCAATTTCGTGTGCGCCGACTGCGGCTTTGAATGGCCCCAAGCAGAGGCCGCCGGTACCGACGATGAAGCCGACACCATCGTGAAAGACGCGAACGGCCAGGTGCTGCAAGACGGCGATGCGGTGGTGCTGATCAAGGACCTCAAGGTCAAAGGCAGCTCCACCGTGTTGAAGATGGGCACCAAGGTCAAAAGCATCCGGCTGGTGGGCGGTGACCACGAGGTGGACTGCAAGATGGACGGCGGCAGCTTTATGCTGAAAGCCTGCTTCTTGAAGAAGGCCTGAAGCCGCACACCGCCAGCGCCTGATCAGGCGGCTTCAGTCTCCAGTGCACCGGCCTGCACCAGCCCCAGGCGGTTCACACCGCTGATGAGTGCCTGGACGGAGGCGGTGACGATATTGGTGTCCATGCCCACGCCAAAGCGCTCGGCGCCACCGTGGGCGGACACCAGCTCCAGGAAGGCGCAGGCCTGGGCCTCGCCACCGTCGGTGCTGGCCTTGGTGGAGCGCTCCTCGAAGCTGCGTACTTGCACCTTGACGCCCATGCCCTGCAACGCATGCACGGCAGCATCGATGGGGCCATTGCCCTCGCCGCTGAGCAGCATGGGCTGGCCGTTCACCTCCACGCCGATGCGGATGCCCTGCACGTGCTTGCCTCCGGTCTGGCCGGGGTGGTCGAACAGGTGGTGCTCCATGTAGCGCACCGCTGCGCCGGGCTTATTCAGGTAGGTCACATCAAACAGGTCCCAGATGGCCTGGGCGGTCATCTCGCCGCCGTGGGTGTCGGTGTACGTCTGGACCTCGCCCGAGAACTCCACCTGCAGGCGGCGCGGCATCACCACACCAAACTCGGCCTCCATGAGGTAGGCCACGCCGCCCTTGCCGCTCTGGCTGTTCACGCGGATGACCGAGTCATAGCTGCGGCCCAGGTCGGCCGGGTCAATCGGCATGTAGGGCACGTTCCACAACGCATCAGCACCCGCCGCGTCCTGCGCAGCAAAGCCCTTTTTGATCGCGTCCTGGTGCGAGCCGCTGAAAGCGGTGAACACGAGGTCACCCACATAGGGGTGGCGCGGGTGGATGGGTAACTGGTTGCAGTGCTCCACGGTGCGAGCCACGGCGTTGATGTCGGAAAAATCCAGCCCGGGCGCAATGCCCTGGGTGTACATATTGAGCGCCAGCGTCACCACGTCCACGTTGCCAGTGCGCTCGCCGTTGCCAAACAGGCAGCCTTCTACGCGATCGGCGCCGGCCATCAGGCCCAGCTCGGCCGCGGCCACGCCGGTGCCGCGGTCGTTGTGTGGGTGCAGGCTCAGGATCACGCTGTCACGGCGCGCCAGGTTGCGGTGCATCCACTCGATCTGGTCGGCATAGACATTGGGCGTTGCCAGTTCCACCGTGGTGGGCAGGTTGAGGATGACCTTGTTGGTCGGCGTGGCATCCCACTCAGCGGTCACGGCGTTGCAAACTTCCAGCGCAAACTCCAGCTCGGTGCCGGTGAAGGTCTCCGGGCTGTACTCCAGCACCCATTCGGTCTCGGGCTGCTGGGCGGCCAATTCCTTGACCAGGCGCACGGCGCTCACCGCCATCTCCACGACCTCGGCCTTGGTCATGCCAAACACGATGTCGCGAAAAGGTTTGGACGTGGCGTTGTAGACGTGGACGATGGCACGACGCGCACCCTTGAGCGACTCCATGGTGCGGCGCACCAGGTGCTCCCGGGCCTGGGTAAGCACCTCGATGGTCACGTCGTCGGGGATGTGCCCGTCGGTGATGAGCGTGCGCACAAAGTCAAAGTCGGTTTGCGAGGCGCTGGGGAACGCGACCTCAATTTCTTTGAACCCCACCTGGCACAGGGTGCGGAACATACGCATCTTGCGCTCGGCGTTCATGGGTTCGAAGAGCGACTGGTTGCCGTCCCGCAGGTCGGTGCTCATCCAGATGGGCGCCGCGGTGATGGTGCGGCCGGGCCACTGCCGGTCTGGCAGGTTGACCGGGGTGAAGGCGCGGTACTTGGTGGCGGGGTTGCTCAACATGGCTTACATCTCCTCTGGGACGGACACAGGTTTAAGTTCCTTGTATCGTAGGCCCGCAGGGGAAGCAGCCGATTGCGAATCTGCGCTCGCAATGCCACCAATGAAGTTGAATATGCCGAATTTATTTAAATATCAGCAATATTCAACTTACCAATGGATAAATCAGGCAATCAATGGTGATGACCGTGGGCACCGTGCACGTGACCGTGGGCGATTTCTTCTTCGCTGGCGGCGCGCACGTCCAGTACCTTCACCGCAAAGCGCAGTGTCTTGCCGGCGTGGGGGTGGTTGCCGTCCAAGTGCACCACGGGGCCTTTGATCTTCACCACCGAGAAAACAATGGTGTTGCCGTCTTCCGCGCGGCCTTCCAGCTGACCGCCCACTTTCACGCCGGGGGGGAACTGGGTTTTGGGGATGGTCTGCAGCAGGGCTTCGTTGTACTCGCCAAAGGCGTCGGCGGGTTGCAGTTCAATGGTGGCCGCAAAGCCCACGCCCTGGCCTTCCAGCGCTTCCTCGATCTTAGGGAAGGTGTTGCCATAGCCGCCGTGCAGGTAGGAAATGGGCTCCTGGCTTTGGTCCAGCAGTTTGCCGGTGGTGTCGGAGACTTTGAATTGCAGCGTGACTGCGGTGTTTTTGGTGATGTTCATGGCCCGTATTATCCGAAAAAGCCCTGCCCGCCGCGCGCCTTGTGCGCCGCCCCACGCACCAGGGCCGGTGAAGGTGAAATAATCGAGGGAATCTATTCTCAGGAAACTGCACCATGAGCGACGCACAGCAACGCATTGACGAACTCGTCAAATCCAACGACATCCTGCTCTTCATGAAGGGCACGGCCAGCTTTCCCCAATGCGGCTTCTCCGGCCGTGCCATCCAGATCCTCAAGGCCTGCGGTGTGGACACCAAGACCGTGAAGACGGTGAACGTGCTGGAAGACGACGGAATCCGCCAGGGCATCAAGGAATACAGCAGCTGGCCCACCATTCCCCAGCTCTACGTCAAGGGCGAGTTCATTGGCGGCTCGGACATCATGATGGAGATGTATGAGAACGGTGAACTGCAACAGGTCATCACAGGTTCTGCGGCCTGATTTTCTCGGCGCTGAGCAAACGAGCCACCTTCGGGTGGCTTTTTTGTTTCTTTTTTCGCCCGCTGCAGGCCCGAGGTGAGTGCCGCCGCTCATGTCCCCCGGCCTTTGGCCTCCTCCTTGACTTCGCTTTGGCACTCACCCCTGACCTGCGGCTTGATAGCTGAGCGTAAGCGAGCACTGCCCGTGTGGTTCAGGTGGGTTGGGTGTTCTGCACAGTGAGGTCAAGGAGGAGGCCCCTCACGGGCCGGGGGACACGAACGGAGCAGAGCACCCAACCCACCTGAACCCGAAAAAACCGTCCCTAATAAGGCTGTTCCAAAGCTTTGAGCTGGCACACCCCATGCTTTAATGAACACGTGGTTTGTTGATACAAGGAGTGCCCTATGGATTCCCGCAGTCTTGTTCCCCATGCCCCCGGCTTTCGCCTGCCGATCGCCAATATGCGCAACGTCTTCGCGCCCGACGACGTGGAACGCAAGCTGGCCAAACTCCCGGACCGCGAATACGAAAACCTGCGCAGCACCTACCAACGCATGCTGGAGCGTGGCCCCGAACGCTTCCAGGTCAAACCCTCCGGCATCCCTGACATGGGCGAGCTGTACGCCCAATTGCCCAACTTCGCCGAGGTGCTCGACGACGTCAAACGCCACGTCGCCCTGAGCCACGACTGCCGCGATGGCTTGGAAGTCACCCCCATCCTGCTCTTGGGCAACCCCGGCATTGGTAAAACCCACTTTGCCAAGAAGCTCGCGCACCTGCTGGGCACCGGCATGAACCTGGTGCCCATGAGCTCCATGACGGCGGGCTGGCTGCTGTCGGGCTCTTCATCCCAATGGAAAGGCGCCAAGCCCGGCAAAGTATTTGAGACCCTGGTGGACGGCCAGTACGCCAACCCCGTGATCGTGGTGGACGAAATCGACAAGGCCGCTTGCGACGCCCAATACGACCCACTGGGGGCGCTCTACAGCCTGCTGGAGCACGACACGGCGGGCAGCTTTACCGACGAATTTGCCGAAGTGCCCATCGACGCCAGCCAGGTCATCTGGATCACCACGGCCAACGATGCGCGCGCCATTCCGGACCCCATTCTGAATCGCATGAATGTGTTTGAGATTGACCCGCCCACGCCAGAGCAGGCCCGCGCGATTGCGCACAATTTGTACCAAAGCATTCGCGGTGAGCACGATTGGGGCCGCCACTTTGGCGCCGAGCCGCACAGCGATGTGCTGGACCAACTGGCCGAACTCGCGCCCCGGGAAATGCGCCGCGCATTGATGACCGGGTTTGGCAATGCGCGCCTAGCGGGTCGCGAAGAAATCCGCACGGACGATCTGCCCAAGGCCAACACGGGCAAAAGCAAGATCGGCTTTTTGCAATAGGCCGCCCGGTACTACTTAACCGGTGAACTCCCAAAGGCGTTTGGCGCCCAACACTGCGTTGGGGTAAGGCGCCTTGCCGCGCGAGCCGTTATAGCGTCCGAGCGCCATGAACACATCGCCACGCTCGCGGTCCAGGTAATGGCGCAGGATCACACAACCAAAGCGGAGGTTGGTCCCCATGTGGAACAGCTTGCCCGCGTCGCCATCGCCAATCACGCGCGTCCAGAACGGCATGACCTGCATGTAGCCCCGCGCGCCGACGCTGCTCACGGCAAATTTGCGGAAATTGCTTTCCACTTGGATCAGACCCAGCACCAGGGACACATCCAGCCCCGCGCGCTTGCTCTCGTACCAGACAGTCTGCAAAAAGTCCTTGCGGGTCTGCCAGTCGGGTTTCTTCTTCTTGAGGCGCTCGCTCATGGCGCCCAGCCAGCGCAGGTACTTGAGGCGCGCCTCGGTATCCGCAAACACAGGCTCCGGCGGCGCAGTGTTGGCAATGGCCGCGCTCAGCGCGGTGCGGACCGCATCGGCCAGGGGCTCTTCCACCTGCGCACCGGCCTGCGCCTGCTCTGCAAATGAGAGCGCACCACACAGCACCAGCAAGCGCTGCAGGCCAATTCGCCTTGAAACCCGTGGCTCGGCCTGGCCTGGCGTCATGCCTTCAGGCGTGACAGCAGCAGGCCCGCAATCTCCGCCACAGGCACCTTGGTCGCCTCGGCATCACGGCGGTGCTGGTACTCCACCACGCCTTCCTTGAGCGCACGGTCGCCAATCGTCACGCGGTGCGGCACGCCAATCAGTTCCCAGTCGGCAAACATGGCACCGGGGCGCTCGTTGCGATCGTCCAGGATCACGTCCACGCCCGCCGCCAATAGCTCGGCATACAGCGTGTCGGCCGCGGCCTTGACGTCGGCAAAACGGTCGGGGCTGATGGGGCAGAGCACCACAGTAAACGGCGCCAGCGCGTCGGGCCAGATGATGCCCTTGTCATCGTGGTTTTGTTCGATGGCTGCGGCCGGCAGGCGCGTGATGCCGATGCCGTAGCAGCCCATTTCCATGAACTGTGGCTTGCCGTTTTCGCCGAGGAAGGTGGCGTTCATGGCCTTGCTGTACTTGGTACCCAGGTAGAACACATGGCCCACCTCGATGCCGCGCTCAATCGCGAGCACGCCCTTGCCATCGGGCGATGCATCGCCCGCCACCACATTGCGGAGGTCAGCCACCAGATCGGGCTCGGGCATATCACGGTCCCAGTTGACGCCGCTCAAGTGGTAGTCCACCTCGTTGGCGCCGCAGACCATGTCCGCCATCAAGGCCACTTCGCGGTCTGCAATCACTTTGAGCGGCTTCTTCAAACCCACGGGCCCCAGATAGCCGGGCTCACAACCAAAGTGCTCATCAATTTCAGCGAGCGTGGCAAAGCGGAAGTCGGCCAAACCTGGAAGCTTGCCCACCTTGACCTCGTTCATGCTGCGGTCTCCGCGGATCAGCAGCAGCCAGACTTGGGACTTCAGCACCGCGCCCTTGTCGTCACGCACATCCGTGGCCACCACCAGCGACTTGAGCGACTGCTCCAGCGGCAGATTCAAATACACGGCCACGTCTTCGCAGGTGCTCTTGCCCGGTGTTGCTACTTTTTTCATAGCAGCTTGCGCAGCAGCTCTGGGGGCTGTAGGCGCTAAAGCCTCCGCTTTCTCCATATTGGCCGCGTATTCGCTGTCCGGGCAGTAGACAATGGCGTCTTCGCCCGTTGCGGCAATCACCTGGAACTCTTCGGAGAGATCTCCACCAATGGCGCCGCTGTCCGCCGCCACCGCGCGGTAGCGCAGGCCAAAGCGGTCAAAAATCTTGCGGTAGGCGCTGGCCATGACCTGGTAGCTGGCCTTGGCGGCGTCCTGGTCGCGGTCAAAGCTGTAGGCGTCCTTCATGATGAACTCGCGCCCGCGCATCAGGCCAAAGCGGGGGCGGCGTTCGTCGCGGAACTTGGTCTGGATCTGGTACAGGTTCTTGGGCAGCTGCTTGTAGCTCTTGATCTCCTGGCGCGCGATGTCGGTTACCACCTCTTCGCTGGTCGGCTGGATGACAAAGTCACGATCATGCCGGTCCTTGATGCGCAGCAGCTCAGGGCCCATCTTGTCAAAACGGCCGGTCTCCTGCCACAGCTCGGCGGGTTGCACCACGGGCATGGTGCACTCCACGGCGCCCGCGCGGTTCATTTCCTCGCGCACGATGGCCTCCACCTTGCGGATCACGCGCAGGCCCATGGGCATGTAGGTGTAAATGCCGGCGCCCAGCTTCTTGATCATGCCGGCCCGCATCATGAGCTTGTGGCTGGCCACCTCGGCGTCTGCGGGCGCTTCTTTGAGGGTGGAGATAAGGAATTGGGAGGCTTTCATGAAGGAACTCGCTGACGACGGAGGCGTTCTGCTCTTGATGCACCGCATTCGCTGTGCATAATGAACGAAGTTTAAAAATTGGGGTTTGATTATGCTTGACCGGGACGGATTTCGGCCCAATGTCGGCATCGTCCTGCTCAACCAGAAAAATCAGGTATTTTGGGGCAAGCGCATACGTACCCATTCGTGGCAGTTTCCGCAGGGCGGCATTGACCGGGGCGAAACTCCCGAGCAGGCCATGTTCCGCGAATTGCACGAGGAAGTGGGGCTCCAGCCGGAGCACGTGAGCATCGTTGCCCGTACCCGAGACTGGTTGCGCTACGAGGTGCCAGACCGCTATATCCGGCGGGATGCGCGGGGCCACTACAAGGGCCAGAAACAGATCTGGTTCCTGCTCCAGCTGGTAGGGCACGACTGGGATCTGAACCTGCGCGCCACCGACCATCCCGAGTTCGATGCCTGGCGCTGGAACGACTACTGGGTGCCGCTGGACGCCGTCGTCGAATTCAAGCGCGGCGTCTATGAAATGGCGCTGACTGAACTCGCGCGCTACCTGCCGCGGCACGAGCCGCGCAACCGCTTTTTGCGTCACGGCCACCGGTCGCGGGACATGGATGAATCCGCCCCCGAACACCACACGCCCCCGGCCATGGAGTTGCCTCCTGGCGCTTCTTTTGAACCCGACCCCGGCACCAATTTGCCTACCCACCATGACTAAGGTTTCTCTTTGCACGCTGGCCGCCCTGTTGCTGGCCATGGGGTCGTCATGGGCGCAGGTCGGAAACGGTATCGATAACCCGGATTGGGCAGAGGAGGCCGCACCGCCGCCGCCCGCTTTTTCCAAAGACCGCGCGATCGCACTCGACATGCCATCCTATGTGTCGGTAAAAGTGGGGGTCGATCCGCAAACCATTGTGGTGGGAACAGACGGTGTGGTGCGCTACGTGGCCGTGATGACCAATGCGACTGGCACCATGAACGCATCGTTTGAGGGAATTCGTTGCGCCAGCGGCCAATTCAAGACCTATGCGCGCTACAGCGCATCTGGCACATGGTCTACCGTCTCAGACCCGCAGTGGCGCGACATTTCCGACAACCTGCCGTCCAAACATACGCAAGTGTTTGCGCGTCAGGCAGCCTGCGATGCACAGGTCACCAACCGCAAGGACATCATCGTCAAGGCGCTACAAGGCATCAAAACTGAGCGCACAAGCAAAAGTGGCCGGCTACAGGTAGACGACTAAGCTGACGTCTTAACGCGTCAGCACCAGGTTGTCCCGGTGCAGCATTTCCGGCTCCGCGGCATACCCCAGCAGGCGCTCAAACTCTGAGGACGCCTTGCGGCACAGCAAGCGCGCCTCGGAGCTGGAGTAATTGGCCAAGCCACGTGCGATCTCTTGTCCCGCATCGTCGCGCACGGCGATCACATCGCCCCGCGAAAACTCGCCGTCCACCTGAACCATGCCAATCGGCAACAAGCTCTTACCTTCGTCACGCACCTTGGTAGCGGCGCCTGCGTCCACCACCACGGCGCCCCGCAGTTGCAGATGGTCCGCCATCCATTGCTTGCGGGCTTGGCTTTTCCGGGTTTGGGCGATCAACAAGGTGCCAATCGCGTCCCCCTGCGTCAGGCGAATCAACGCGTCCGTCTCGCGCCCCCACGCAATCACCGTAGAAGCACCCGAGCCTGCAGCACGTTTGGCCGCCAGGATTTTGGTCAGCATGCCTCCACGGCCAATACTGGAACCTGCACCACCCGCCATCAGCTCCAGCGCGGGGTCGCCGGCCTTGGCTTCGTGCACAAACTCTGCAGCCGGGTCTTTGCGCGGGTCGGCGGTGTACAGGCCTTTTTGATCCGTAAGGATCACCAATGCATCGGCCTCGACCAGGTTGGCCACCAAGGCGCCCAGGGTGTCGTTGTCGCCGAACTTGATTTCGTCGTTGACCACCGTGTCGTTTTCATTGATCACGGGTACCACGCCCAGCTTCAGCAACGTCAGCAAGGTGGACCGGGCGTTCAGGTAGCGCTCACGGTCGGCCAAATCCGCATGGGTCAGCAAAACCTGGGCACTACCCAGGCCGTTCGCGCGCAACTTGGTCTCGTACATCTGGGCTAGACCCATCTGGCCCACAGCGGCAGCAGCTTGCAGTTCGTGGATGGCCTTGGGGCGGGTCGCCCAGCCCAGACGCTTCATGCCTTCGGCAATCGCGCCACTGGACACCATGATGACTTCACGTCCATCGCGGATCAGGTGAGCCAATTGGCGGCACCATTCGCCAATGGCCTGCTCGTCCAAACCGCGCCCCTCGTTGGTCACCAGGCTGGAGCCGACCTTTACCACCACACGCCGAGCGTCACGCAGCACCGAAGAACTGAACTTTTGGGTCATTTTGGCCTGTAGCCCCCGAATTGACTGCGCGAGCAGCTACGAAATTGATAGTGAATTAAGACGCTGGTGTGTCGGACGAATCCACGGAGCCGGCCGTGAAGCGGGGGTCCACTTCCACATGCGGCTGCTCTGCCAATTGCTGGGCTTTGACATGCTTGTAGATTTCCTTGATCAAAGGCTCGCAGCCTTCGCGCGTCAAGGCAGAAATTTCAAACACTGGGCCCTTGAACTTGTAACGTTTAACAAAGTCTTTGATCACAGCTGCGCGCTCGTCTTCGGCCACCATGTCCAGCTTGTTGAGCACAAGCCAGCGCGGCTTCTTGTAGAGGTTCTCGTCGTACTTCTTCAGCTCGTTGACGATGGCCTTGGCCTGCGCCACAGTGTCCACACCTTCGTCAAACGGCGCAATGTCCACAATATGCAGCAGCAAACGGGTGCGCTGCAAATGGCGCAAGAACTGGTGACCTAGACCGGCACCTTCGGCCGCACCCTCGATCAGCCCCGGCAAGTCGGCCACCACAAAGCTCTGCTCCGGCCCCACACGGACCACACCCAGATTGGGGTGCAGGGTGGTAAATGGGTAGTCCGCGATGCGGGGGCGTGCGTTGGAAACGGCCGAAATGAAGGTGGACTTGCCCGCGTTGGGCATGCCCAAGAGGCCCACATCGGCCAACACCTTGAGTTCGAGCTTGAGGTTGCGCTTCTCCCCGGGCCAGCCCGGCGTCTTTTGGCGCGGCGCACGGTTGATTGCGCTTTTGAAGCGCATATTGCCGAAGCCGCCGTCGCCCCCCTTGGCAATCGTGATCACTTCGCCTGGAACCAGCAGCTCGAACAGCACTTCGCCCGTCTCGGCATCGCTGATGATGGTACCGACCGGCATTTTGAGGGTGATGTCGTCGCCCGCAGCGCCGAACATGTCCGAACCCATGCCGTGCTCACCACGCTTGGCGTCATAGCGGCGCGCAAAGCGGTAGTCCACCAGCGTGTTGAGGTTGATGTCCGCGACAGCGTAGACATGACCACCACGGCCACCGTCTCCGCCATTGGGGCCACCGAATTCCTTGTACTTCTCGTGCCGGAAGGAGACGCAGCCAGCGCCACCGTCTCCTGCGGAGATATCAATGTAGGCTTCGTCAACAAACTTCATGGCAAGTACCGAGGTTAGAAATGAAAAACCCCGCGCAAAGGGCGCAGGGTTTCTCGGGGGAGCATGGGCAGATTACGCTGCAGTCACGCTCACGGTGTGCTTGTTCAGCGCGCCCTTGACGGCGAACGACACGTGGCCGTCAACCAAGGCAAACAGGGTGTGGTCCACACCCATACCGACGTTGTCGCCAGCATGGAACTTGGTACCACGTTGGCGCACGATGATGGAGCCAGCGCTGATCAACTCACCGCCGAAGGCTTTCACACCGAGCATCTTGGGCTTGGAATCGCGCCCGTTTCGCGTAGAGCCGCCGCCTTTTTTCTGTGCCATGACCTGTGCCCCTTATGCGGAAATCGCGCCGATTTGCAGCTCTGTGAACTGCTGGCGATGCCCTTGACGTTTCTGGTAGTGCTTACGACGACGCATTTTGAAAATGCGGACTTTGTCGTGCTTGCCATGAGAAATTACTGTGACCGTAACGGTCGCACCGGACACCAAGGGTGTGCCAACCTTCAGTTCGGCGCCGTTTCCGACTGCCAGAACCTGGTCGATCACGATCTCTTGGCCTACGTCCGCAGCAATCTGTTCTACTTTAATTTTTTCGCCAGCAGCAACGCGATATTGCTTGCCGCCGGTTTTTATGACCGCGTACATGTTGACCTCTTCGACTAGGAATCCTGCAAAAGAATTTTCGCAGAGCCTTGGAGTATACCATTTTGGCGAATTTGTCCAACCCCAAGCCCACAAGCGCCCAAACCGCGGTGATGGCCTTCCTATAATGCGGGGATAACAAACCGGTCATTGCCTTGCAAGTCACTACTCCCGGCTCATCGACGGGGCTCTCCATCGTCGAACAGGACATGCGCCATGTGGACAGGGTCATTGCCCAGAGGTTGGACTCTGGTGTGCCTCTGGTTGGCAGCGTTTCCCAATACATCATTGCGGCGGGCGGCAAGCGCCTGCGCCCCGCTTTGCTACTGCTGTGCTGCGGCGCCTTGGGTTACCAGGGCGAGCAACGCTACAACCTGGCTGCGGTAGTGGAGTTTATTCACACCGCCACGCTGCTGCACGATGACGTCGTAGACGACTCCGCCCTGCGCCGCGGCCATGCCACCGCCAACGCCAAATTTGGCAACCCAGCCAGCGTTCTGGTCGGTGACTTCTTGTATTCCCGCGCCTTCCAGATGATGGTGGAAGCCCAGAGCATGCGCATCATGCAGGTACTGGCGGACGCCACCAATGTGATTGCCGAGGGTGAAGTGCTGCAGTTGATGAACATGCACAACGCCGCCCTGGATGAAGCCGGCTACTTACAGGTCATCCGCTCCAAAACCGCCAAGCTGTTCGAAGCCAGCGCCCGCGTAGGCGCCATTCTGTCAGGCGCCAGTACATCTCACGAAGACGCCTGCGCAGAATTCGGACAAGCCTTGGGCACTGCATTCCAGGTGATTGACGACGTGCTGGACTACACCGGGGACGCCACTGTCATGGGCAAAAACCTGGGTGACGATCTGCGGGAAGGCAAAACCACACTTCCACTGATTGCGGCCATGCAGCGCGGCACGGCGTCTGAACGTCTGACCATCCAAACAGCGATCGAAACCGGCGAATTGGGCATGCTGGACCAGGTCATCGCGATCGTCAAAAAGACGGGCGCCTTGGACGTGGCACGCGAGGCCGCCCGTGCCGAAGCACAACGCGCCATTGCGGCAGCACAGCGGCTGCCCGCCTCGGCGCACACCGACTGTTTGCTACAATTGGCAACCCAATTGCTAGAGCGAAATCACTGATTTCGCGGGCCCATGGAGCCCACACCACGGGGTGTAGCTTAGCCTGGTAGAGCGCTACGTTCGGGACGTAGAGGCCGGAAGTTCGAATCTTCTCACCCCGACCAAACATCTCTTTCTCGACATGGTCGGCACTCTCGTGCCGCGCCCGCCCCTCAGTCGGTCTTCGCCCCTCCCTCAAACCAGCGTTTGATCACATCGCGCTCTGCGTCCGTGATGTTGGTGGCGTTGTTCATGGGCATGATCTTGGTAACCACGGCTTGCTGGTACACCGCTTGCGCATGGGCTGAAACGCCTTGGGGAGAATCGAGGCGCACGTTCTTCATCTGCACCGCCTCGCCGTGGCACATGTAGCAGCGCTGCGCCAAGATGGGCTGCAGCTCCTTATAGCCAATCGTGCCTGCAGCCCCCGTATCTACCGCAGAAGTCGCTCCTGAATTAGGAGCAATTTCTGCGGGTGGTGCGGGTTTCAGCCAGACGATGGCGCCAAGGATGACTGCCACGCCCACGACTGCATAAGGCCAGGGATGGCCGTTTCGGCCCAGCTTGAAGCCGTGGCGCAGCACAAAGAACTGGCGAATCGCGGCGCCCGCAAACATCATGACGATAAGTACCAGCCAGTTTTGCGGGTGGCTGTAGGTGAAGCTGTAATGGTTGCTCAGCATGGCAAACAGCACGGGGAGCGTGAAGTAAGTGTTATGCACACTGCGCTGTTTGCCACGCCAGCCATGGATGGGGTCCACCGGCTGTCCGGCCTTGATGCTGGCGACCATCTTGCGCTGGCCGGGAATGATCCAGTGCGCCACGTTGGCGGTCATGGTCGTGGCCAGCATGGCCCCCATCAACAGGAAGGCGGCACGCCCGGCAAACCAGTGGCAGGCCAGCCAGGATGCGATGCACACCAGAATGGCCACGCCCAGCCCCACGATGGCATCACCATTTTTGCGTCGGCCAAACACGCGGCAAATCCCGTCATAGGCCAGCCAGAACGCCACCAGGAACCCGATGGCCACGGCAATCGCCGCATGCGGGTGCCAGTTCATGACCGATTTGTCGATCAGGTAGGTCCCCGCGTTCCAGAGGTAAGACACCGTAAACAGGGTGAAGCCGGTCAACCAGGTGCTGTAGCTTTCCCAATAAAACCAGTGCAGGTTTCCGGGCAGCTTGGGCGGGGCACCGGCGAATTTGACCGGGTGGTAGAAGCCACCGCCGTGCACGGCCCAGAGCTCGCCGCTCACGCCTTGTTTCTTCAGGTCTTCGTCTTCTGGCGGCGTGAGGCTGCTGTCCAAAAAAACGAAGTAGAACGAAGAGCCGATCCAGGCGATCGCGGTGATGACATGCACCCAGCGCAACAGCAGGTTGGCCCAGTCGAGTAAATAGCTTTCCATGCGGGAGTTCTCCTAATGTGAGGTCACTTGCAAGAGTTGGGCCGCCACGGCCACCGCGATCACCTCGGGGCGCTTGTCGGCAATCCCGGGCACACCGATCGGGCTGGTGACGTGGTCTAACTCGGTGTCAGTAAAGCCGCGCGCCAGCAGGCGTTTGCGGAAGGTGGCCCATTTGGTGCGGCTGCCGATCAGGCCAATGTAGGGCAGGTCGCCCTGCGTGCGCTGGCGCGCCAGGCAGGCGGCCACGATGTCCAGGTCTTCGGCGTGGCTGAAGCTCATGACCAGCACACAGGACTGCGGCGCCAGCGTGGCCACCGCGCCCTGCACCGGGTCGGAGTGTTCGCAGTGCACGGTTTCGGGCACTTGGTCGGGGAATATTTCGTCACGGCTGTCGATCCAGCGGATATCCATCGGCAAATGGCCCAGCACCTGCACCAGCGCCCGGCCTACGTGGCCACCGCCAAACAAAGCCACCGGCGAGTGGGGCGGGCGCAGCCGCTGTAGCAGCGCGGGCACATCGGAGACGCCTACACGTTCATAGTGCAGGTACACCTCGCCACCGCAGCACTGACCGAGGCTGGGGCCCAGCGCGTAGCGCGCGGCATGCGGCGCAGGCACCGGGTTTTGCAACAACATGTTGCGGGCGTGTGCCAAAGCATCCAGCTCCAGCCGGCCGCCCCCCACAGTGCCCAGCAGACCCTGGGCGTGCACTGCCATCCAGGCGCCGGCCTCGCGCGGCACCGATCCGCGGCTGGACTGCACGCTGACCAGCACCGCATCCCGTTGGTGCAGCAGATCGGCGAGGGACCGCAGGGCGTTCACAAACGGATACCTTTGCCGCGAACGCCCACACAATCGGGGCCATAATTTGTCCCACAGCACGCGGGCACAGACCCGACCGGAGACACATGATGAATTTGAGCAGCATCGCGCACGCGCCCTGTTGGAAGCGCGGTACCTGGTTGGCCTGGAGCGCAGGACTCGCCCTTGCCGGCCTGGTAGCTGGCTGCGCCACCAAGCGCGAAGCCCCAGCCGCCGCGGCGCCCACGCCGCCACCGGCTGCGCCCGTGGTCATCGTGCCGCCGCCCCAAGACATTCCCTTGTTGGCTTCGCAAGCCCTTTCGCCGCGTGACTACCGCCGAGACGCTGCCACCCATCTCTACGCCCGCAACACCGACCGCATCTGGGCGGGCAAACTGCCGCCCCTGCTCTACGCAGTGGGCGTGCTGCAAGTGGACATTGACCGCCGGGGTTATGTGACCGACATTCGCTGGATGCGCGCGCCCACCCAGGCGCCTGAGGTGATGGCCGAGATTGAACGCTCGGTGCGCATGGCTGCCCCCTTCCCTGCCCCGGTGCGCATGGGCAAGGTGACCTACACGGACACCTGGCTGTGGCACAAGAGTGGGCGTTTTCAACTCGATACCTTGACTGAAGGCCAGCTCTAACCCTGGCTCAGGAGCCCCGGTAGGTGGAGTAGCTCCAGGGGCTGACCAAGAGCGGCACATGGTAGTGCTGGTCCACATGGGCCACGCCAAAGTCCAGGCTCACCTGGTTCAGAAAATTGGGTTCGGGCAGGGCCACGTTGCGGCCCTTGAAGTAGCCCGCTACATCAAAAACCAGCCGATAAGTGCCCTGTTTCAGGCTCGCGTTGTCGTACAGCGGACCGTCGGGGTTGCGGCCATCCGCGTTCAGCACAAAGCGTTTCACCAGCGTCGCAGTGTCACCCTGCGGACCGGTCTGTGTGGTGTACAGCGCCACCGACATGCCCGCAGCGGGCGTGCCGTGCATGGTGTCCAGTACGTGTGTGCTCAAGCCCATGGCGCTGCCCTTTCGCTGCAAAATCCAAAGTGTATACACTTTTCGGCATTCTCGGTATCATGGCCGCATGGAGCCCACCACCACCAGTTTCATCGTCGAGGCGATCACGCGCTCCATCGTCGAACACCGGTTGCAACCAGGCGCGAAGCTGGGGGAACAAAAACTGGCCGACCAGTTCGGCGTCTCCCGCACACTGATCCGCCAGGCCCTCTTCCAGCTTTCGCAAAACCGGCTCATCCGCATGGAGCCCGCGCGCGGTGCTTTTGTCTCCGCTCCCTCGGTAGCGGAAGCGCGCCAGGTGTTTGCTGTGCGCCGCATGCTCGAAGCGGGCATGCTCCGTGCATTCATTGCGCAGATAACCCCCCACAATATCCAGGCGCTGCGTGCCCACATCGTTCAAGAGCAACAAGCCGTCCGCGAGGGCAATGTCTCCAGCCGTACCGAGCTGCTGGGCGACTTCCACGTGCGCCTGGCCCAGCTCATGGGCAACGAGGTACTGGCCTTGCTGCTGATGGACTTGCTCTCGCGCTGCGCGCTGATCACGCTGATGTACCAGTCCAGCGCCGCGGCCGAGCATTCGCACGAAGAACACACCGCCATCGTGGACGCCATCGAAGCGCGCGACGAAGCACTGGCTCTGCGCCTGATGGACGAACACCT
This sequence comes from Rhodoferax sp. GW821-FHT09E07, assembly GCF_059416145.1. Lineage (NCBI taxonomy): Bacteria > Pseudomonadati > Pseudomonadota > Betaproteobacteria > Burkholderiales > Comamonadaceae > Rhodoferax > Rhodoferax sp. GW821-FHT09E07. The sequence goes on from NZ_JBWKOP010000008.1 coordinate 180,755, forward strand.
GCAACACGTGGAAGCCGCCTTGACCCTTACCCCTGCCGACACTCCATGACCACCTACGACAGCACCCAACCCTACCCCCGTGACCTGATTGGCTATGGCGAACACGTGCCCCACGCGCAGTGGCCGGGCCAGGCCCGTGTGGCCGTGCAGTTCGTCCTCAACTACGAAGAAGGCGGCGAAAACAGCGTGCTGCATGGCGACGCGGGCTCTGAACAATTCCTCTCCGAGATGTTCAACCCTGCGAGCTACCCGGAGCGCCACATCAGCATGGAAGGCATCTACGAGTACGGCTCGCGCGCCGGCGTGTGGCGCATCCTGCGCGAGTTCGAGAAGCGTGGCCTGCCGCTCACCGTGTTTGGCGTGGGCATGGCGCTGGAGCGCCACCCCGAGCTGACACGCCGCCTGGTGGAGCTGGGCCACGAGATTGCCTGCCACGGCCACCGCTGGATCCACTACCAAAACATCGACGAAGCCACCGAGCGCGAACACATGCAGCTGGGCATGGCGGCGATTGAAAAGCTCACCGGCCAGCGCGCGCTGGGCTGGTACACAGGCCGCGACAGCCCGCGCACGCGCCGCCTGGTGGCCGACTATGGCGGCTTTGCGTACGACAGCGACTACTACGGCGACGACCTGCCCTTTTGGATGAAGGTGCAAAAAACCGACGGCAGCGTGGTGCCCCAGCTCATCGTTCCTTACACGCTGGACTGCAATGACATGCGCTTCGCCCTGCCCCAGGGTTATTCGCATGCCGATCCGTTTTTCCAGTACCTCAAAGATACGTTTGACGCGCTCTATGCCGAAGGCGACGAGCGTCCGAGCATGATGAGCATCGGCATGCACTGCCGCCTGCTGGGCCGTCCCGGCCGTATCACGGCGCTGCAGCGTTTTCTGGACCACATCGGCCAGCATGAACGCGTGTGGGTGGCGCGGCGCATTGATATTGCGCGGCACTGGAAAGCCGTCCACCCCTACCAAGGTTGAACGCCATGGCCACACCCCTGACCCTGGACCAACTCAACCGCGCGACGCTGGACGAGGCGGCTGCGCTGCTGGACGGCCTCTACGAACATTCGCCCTGGATTGCGCGTGCCGCACTCGCCAAGCGTCCCTTTGTTTCGCTGGCCCAGCTCAAATACGCCATGGTGCTGGAAGTGGCCAATGGCGGGCGCGATGCGCAGCTGGCGCTGTTGCGCGCCCACCCCGAGCTGGCGGGCAAAGCCATGGTGGACAAAAGCCTGACCGCCGAGAGCACCAACGAGCAAAGCAAGGCGGGCCTCACGCACTGCACGCCCGCTGAGTTCGACAAGATCCAGCAGCTCAACGCACAGTACAACGCGCGCTTTGGTTTCCCCTTCATCCTGGCCGTGCGCGGCCCGCGTGGTACCGGACTCAGCAAGGCCGAGATCATCGCTACGCTGGAGCGTCGCGTGCAGGGCCATCCCGAGTTCGAGCTGGCCGAGTGCCTGCGCAATGTGCACCGCATTGCCGAGATCCGCCTCAACGACAAGTTTGGCTATCTGCCCACCCAGGGCCACCAGGTGTGGGACTGGCAGGAGGCACTGGCCCAGCACACCGACCCCGGCTACGCCGAACTGGGCCAGCTCACCGTCACCTACCTGACCGACGCGCACCGCGCCTGCGCCCGCCAGATCCAGGCCGACATGCTGGCCTCAGGTTGCGACAGCGCCACCATCGACGCCGTCGGCAATGTGGTGGGACGCTACGAAAGTGATAGCTGGTCGCGCAATGGCGACGAGGGCCAGGGGCCTAAAACATCTAAAACTCTGCTGACGGGCAGCCATTTTGATACCGTGCGCAACGGCGGCAAGTACGACGGGCGTCTGGGCATCTATGTGCCGCTGGCTTGCGTGCAAGCGCTCAAGACGCAAGGCAAGCGCCTGCCTTACGCGCTGGAGTTGGTGGGTTTTGCCGAAGAGGAAGGCCAGCGCTACAAGGCCACCTTCCTGGGCTCAGGTGCGCTGACTGGCGACTTTGACCCAGCCTGGCTAGACCAGGTGGACGCGAACGGCATTGCCATGCGCGACGCCATGGCCCATGCCGGGCTGGACGTGAACGCCATCCCCGCCATCCGCCGCAATCCCGCCGACTACCAGGGCTTTGTGGAAGTGCACATCGAACAGGGCCCGGTGCTCAACGCACTGGACATTCCGCTGGGCGTGGTCACCTCCATCAACGCCAGCGTGCGCTATGTGGGCGAGGTTATCGGCATGGCCAGCCACGCCGGCACCACGCCCATGGACCAGCGGCGCGATGCCGCCGCGGCGGTGGCCGAGCTGATTCTGCTGGTGGAACAACGCGCCGCGCGCGATGGCGACTCGGTGGGCACCGTGGGCATCCTCAACGTGCCCAATGGCTCCATCAATGTGATCCCCGGGCGCTGCCAGTTTTCGCTGGACCTGCGTGCGCCGTCCGACGCGCAGCGCGATGCGCTGGATGCCGATGTACGCGCCGGACTGCAAGCCCTGTGCGAACGCCGCGGCGTGCACTTCACGCTCACGCAAACCATGCAAGCCAGCGCCGCGCCTAGTGCACCGGCATGGCAGCAGCGATGGGAACAGGCAGTCACTGCCCTGGGCGTGCCCCTGCACCGCATGCCCAGCGGCGCGGGCCACGACGCCATGAAGCTGCACACCGTCATGCCACAGGCCATGCTGTTTGTGCGAGGCCTGAACTCCGGCATCAGCCACAACCCGCTGGAATCCAGCACCAGCGACGACATGCAACTTGCCGTCGACGCCTTCTCCCATTTGCTCGGCCAACTGGCTCAAGAACACGGAAACCCATGACCACCCATTACGACCAACTCGACGCCTGGATTGACACGCACTTTGACGAACAGGTGCGTTTTCTGCAGGAACTGGTGCGCGTGCCCACCGACACGCCGCCGGGCAACAATGCACCGCACGCCGAGCGCACCGCCGAACTGCTGGCCGCTATGGGCATTGCTGCCGAAAAGCATGCCGTGCCGGCTGCGGAGGTCACCGCAGCCGGCATGCAAAGCATCACCAACCTGGTGGTGCACCGCGCCTATGGCCCCGGCCCCACCATCGGCCTCAACGCGCATGGCGACGTGGTACCTCCCGGTGAGGGCTGGACACATGACCCTTACGGTGGCGAGATTGCCGACGGCAACATGTACGGCCGCGCCACCGCCGTGAGCAAGAGCGACTTTTCCAGCTACACCTTTGCCGTGCGCGCACTTGAATCGTTGGGCCTGCCGCTCAAGGGCGCCATCGACCTGCTGTTCACTTACGACGAAGAATTTGGCGGCGAACTGGGCCCCGGCTGGTTGCTGGAAAAAGGGCTCACCAAGCCCGACCTGCTACTGGCCGCGGGCTTCTCTTACCAAGTCATCACCGCGCACAACGGCTGTTTACAGATGGAAGTGACCGTGCACGGCAAGATGGCCCACGCCGCCATTCCCGAGTCGGGCGTAGACGCGCTGCAAGGCGCGGTGCACATCCTTAACGCGCTCTACGCACAGAACAGGCTGTACAAACAGGTCACGTCCGGCGTTGAAGGCATCACCCACCCCTACCTGAACGTGGGCCGCATCGAAGGCGGCACCAACACCAATGTGGTCCCCGGCAAGGTGGTGCTCAAGCTGGACCGCCGCATGATCCCCGAAGAAAACCCTGCTGAAGTGGAAACCAGCATCCGCCAAGTGATTGCCGATGCGGCCGCCCAAGTGCCCGGTATCACGGTCGACATTAGGCGCTTGCTGCTCGCCCGCTCCATGCAGCCGCTGCCGGGCAACAAGCCTTTGGTGGACGCGCTGCAAAAGCACGGGGAAACCCTGTTTGGCGAACCTATTCCTGCCATGGGCACACCGTTGTACACCGATGTGCGCCTGTTCGCCGAGCGCGGCATTCCGGGTGTGATCTATGGTGCGGGCCCGCGCACGGTGCTGGAGTCGCACGCCAAGCGCGCCGACGAGCGTGTGCGCCTGGACGACCTGCGCAAGGCCACCAAGGTAGTGGCGCGCACACTTCTGGATTTATTGCACCCCTGAAAGTACCCTGCGCCCCAAATTTGGGCATTCTTCTTGCTTTTCTGTTCTCATCTGACAACCTGTAGGAGTTCCCATGCACAAGCGCCAGTTTCTTCACGCCATCGCCTTCGCCGCAACCACACTGGCCGCCGGTGCTGCGCTGGCCCAAACCACGCCGATCAAGTTCCAGCTCGACTGGCGCTTTGAAGGTCCCGCGGCCCTGTTCCTCACCCCCGCTGCCAAAGGCTATTTCAAGGACGCCAAGCTCGACGTCACCATCGATGCGGGCAACGGCTCCGGCGGCGCTGTGACGCGCGTGGCCTCGGGTGCCTACGACATGGGCTTTGCGGACCTGGCAGCGCTCATGGAGTTTCACGCGAACAACGCCGATGCGCCCAACAAGCCTGTAGCCATCATGATGGTCTACAACGACACGCCCGCCTCGGTCATGGCGCTCAAGAAGTCCGGCATCAAGACGCCCGCCGACCTGAACGGAAAGAAACTGGGCGCACCCGTGTTTGACGCAGGCCGCCGCGCCTTCCCGATCTTTGCCAAGGCCAACAAGATCAGCGGTGTGCAATGGACTGCCATGGACCCCCCGCTACGTGAAACCATGCTCGCCCGCGGTGATGTGGACGCCATCACGGGCTTCACCTTCACTTCTCTCCTGAATCTGGAAGCGCGCGGCGTGAAGGCCGAGGATGTCGTCGTGCTGCCCTACCCCGAATACGGTGTGAAGCTCTATGGCAACGCGATCATCGCTTCGCCCAAATTCCTCAAAGAAAACCCCGCTGCGGTGAAAGCCTTCCTGGCCGCGTTCGCCAAGGGCGTGAAGGACGTGATCGGCAACCCCGCCGCCGCCATCAACGACGTGAAGGCGCGTGACGGCATCATCAACACCGAACTCGAAACCCGCCGACTGCAGCTGGCCATCGACACCGCGATCAACAGCGCCAATGCGCGCGCCGAAGGGTTTGGACAGATCAGCGCGCCCCGTCTATCGCTCATGGCCTCGCAAGTGTCCGACGCCTTCAACACCAAGAGCCGGGTGAACCCCGATGTGGTATGGAATGGCAGCTTCTTGCCCTCCAAGGCCGAGCTCAACGTGCTGCCCAAAAAGTAAGCATGAACGCTCCCGCTTCCCCCTGGTTTGTCGATTTTCAGGATGTCTGGCTGGCCTACAACGAGGAGCTGCTCAAGCAGAACCACTTTGCGGTAGAGGCCATTGACCTGAAGGTGCGCAAGGGCGAATTCATCGCCATCGTCGGCCCTTCGGGTTGTGGCAAGTCCACCTTCATGAAGCTCACCACGGGCCTGAAGATGCCCTCGATGGGCAAGATCCTGATCGATAACCAGCCGGTGACGGGGCCGCTCAAAATCTCGGGCATGGCGTTCCAGGCGCCCTCGCTGCTTCCCTGGCGAACCACGGTGGACAACGTGCTCTTGCCGCTGGAAATCGTGGAACCCTACCGCAGCAGCTTCAAGGCCAAGCGCAAGGAATACGAAGAGCGCGCCCGCAAGCTGCTGCAAAAGGTGGGCTTGGCCGGCTACGAAGACAAGTTCCCCTGGCAGCTCTCAGGCGGCATGCAGCAACGCGCCAGCATTTGCCGTGCGCTGATCCATGAACCGAAGATGCTGTTGCTGGACGAACCCTTCGGCGCGCTGGACGCGTTCACGCGCGAAGAGTTGTGGTGCATCCTGCGCGACCTGTGGACCGAGCAGCAGTTCAACGTGATCCTGGTCACGCACGACCTGCGCGAATCCGTATTTTTGGCCGACACTGTGTACGTGATGAGCAAGAGCCCGGGCCGCTTTGTGGTGAAGAAAGAGATTGAACTTCCGCGCCCGCGCGAGCTGGAAATCACCTACACCAAGGAGTTCACCGACATCGTGCATGAGCTGCGCGGCCACATCGGCGCCATGCGCAAGACCGGCGCCACCATCAACCAATAAGACACTGCCATGAACCAAAAGAAAATTGAACAGTGGTCGCCCTGGTTGCTGCTGGTGACCGTGATCGTGCTGTGGCAAATTCTGTGCTCGGCGTTTGATGTGTCCGAGTTCATCTTCCCCAGCCCCTGGCGCATCTGGACCCAGTTCTGGGAGTTCAAGGGCATCATCGGCGCGCACGCTTGGCGCACCTTCTGGGTCACCATGGCTGGCTTTGGTATCGCCATCGTCGTTGGCGTGCTGCTGGGCTTTGTCATTGGCAGCTCGCGCCTGGCCTATGCGGCGGTGTACCCGCTCATGACCGCCTTCAACGCCCTGCCCAAGGCCGCCTTTGTGCCCATCCTCGTGGTGTGGTTCGGCATTGGGGTGGGGCCGGCCATCTTGACTGCCTTCCTCATCAGCTTCTTCCCCATCATGGTCAACATCGCCACCGGCCTGGCCACGCTGGAGCCCGAGCTCGAAGACGTGCTGCGCGTGCTGGGCGCCAAGCGTTGGGACGTGCTGGTAAAAGTGGGCCTGCCGCGCTCCATGCCCTACTTCTACGGCTCACTCAAGGTTGCCATCACGCTGGCCTTTGTGGGCACCACGGTGTCCGAGATGACCGCTGCCAACGAAGGCATTGGCTACCTGCTCATCAGCGCAGGGTCGGCCATGCAGATGGGCCTGGCCTTCTCCGGCCTGGTGGTGGTCGGTGCCATGGCCATGGCCATGTACGAATTGTTCAGCGCGGTTGAAAAGCACACTACGGCCTGGGCACACCGCGGTTCGCAGAACAGCTGATGGTGTGGCATGCCCAGCTCGACCTGAGCTACCGTATGGAGTCGGGCCGCACCGTGGCCCGCCATGTGCACAGCGGCCCGCTGCGCATTCTGCAGAGCCTGTACCCCGAAGGCGAGGCCACCTGCCACAACGTGCTGGTGCACCCGCCCGGCGGCTTGGTCGGTGGCGACACGCTGAGCATCTCCGTGCGTGCCGAGGCTGGCTCCCACGGGCTCATCACCACACCGGGCGCCACGCGCTTTTACCGCTCCGAGGGCCCCTGGGCCACGCAGCACAGCCGCATCACTCTGGACGAGGGCGCGCGCCTGGAATGGCTGCCGCTGGAGGCCATTTGCTACGACGCCTGTCAGGCCCGCAACCAGCTGCAACTGGAGCTGGCCCCCACCGCCGAATGCATGGGCTGGGACATCACGGCGCTGGGCCTGCCCCACGCGAATCTGCCATTCACGCGTGGCCAGTTGGAGCAGCACATCGAGATCCCGGGCACCTGGCTGGAGCGTGGGCGTATCGACGCGCAAGACCTGCGCCTGATGCAAAGCCCCGCCGGCCTGGACGGGCAGCGCTGCCTGGCCACCCTGTTCTTTGCCAGCGGCAGCCCGCTGACCCGCCCCCGTAAAGAGGCATTGCTGGAGATGGCACGGCACGCGACTGAGGGACACCCCTTGGCGCGCAGCGTAGGTGCCACCAGCCCCAACCCGCGAGTGGTGGTAGTGCGCGCCCTGGCGCCCACGGTAGAGCCCGCCATGCAGCTGCTGCGCAGCATCCGCCGCGCGTGGCGGGCCGAAGCCTGGGCGCTGAGCGCGGCCGACCCCAGAATCTGGTCCATGTAAGGTCGCGCGGGTTGGACGCTCTGCGCCCATAATGCGAGCGATGGCAGCGCTAGACACTGACTTTTCTGATTGCACCGCCCTGGTCGTGGATGGCAACCCCACGTCACGGTCCATTCTTGTGTCCCAGTTGCGGGACTTTGGTGTGGCCAGCGTAGCCCAGGCGGTTCGCCCCATCGACGCGCGGCGACAACTGGAGTACCGTGGTTTTGATTTCGTGCTGTGCGAGCAGCACTTTGCCACAGATGAAATATCGGGGCAGGACTTGCTGGACGACCTGCGCCGCAACCAACTGCTGCCCTTCTCCACCATCTTCATCATGATCACCGGCGAGGCCACCTACGCCAAGGTAGCTGAGGCCGCAGAATCCGCACTGGATGGCTACCTGCTCAAGCCGCACAAAGCCACCCAACTGGGCGAACGCCTGGCGGCGGCGCGCATCCGCAAGGTCTCACTGCAAGGCATCTTCAGCGCCATCGAAGAAGAGCGCTTTGAAGAAGCCGCCGCCATGTGCATGGACCGCTTTGAGTCCCGCGGGCAGTTTTGGCTGTACGCCGCCCGTGTGGGTGCCGAGCTGCTGCTGCGCCTGGGCCGCCATGGCGAGGCACAGGTGCTGTACAAGGCCGTGATTGCGGCCAAAACCCTGCCTTGGGCGCGGCTGGGTGTGGCCCGCGCACAGCTGGAAGCCGGCAACATCAACCAGGCCACGGGCACGCTGGAAAACCTCATCAACGACGACCCCAGCTATGCGGACGCCTACGACGTGATGGCGCGCGCCTACTTCGAACTGGGCCGTTTTGACAAGGCGCTGGAGACCTACAAGATGGCGTCCACCCTGACGCCGGCCTCGGTGAGCCGGGTACAGAACCTGGCGATGATGACCTACTACTCCGGCAACCACGAGGATGCCGAGCGCCTGCTGGACAAGACCGTGCGTCTGGGAATTGAATCCAAGATGTTTGACAGCCAGAGCCTGGTGCTGCTGGCCTTCACCCGACTGGAGAGCAACGACCGCAAAGGGCTGCAGCGTTGCCAGGACGATTTCCTGCGTCTCATCGACAAGGACCCCGACAACGTTCGCCTGCAACGCCTGTCGGCCGTGGTGGATGTGCTCAACCTGATCCAGCAGCAGCAGTTCGGCCCCTCTCTGGACGCGGTGCGGACCATGGCGAAGGCGGTGCAGACACCGCAATTTGACTTTGAATCTGCCAGCAACCTGGTGACCCTGGTGTCCCACCTGGCGCGCAAAGCCATCCAGCTTGACGAAGTGGCCTCTCTGGTCGAGGCCCTGGCCAAGCGCTTCTGCAGCAACCGCTCCATCACCGAACTGATGGCCGCCAGTGCGCTAGCCTACCCACCGTACCAGGCTGTGATCCGCACGGCGCAGACGCAGGTGCTGGAGTACACCGAAGCGGCCATGACGCTCAGCCTGGCCGGGGACCCGACCGGTGCAGTCAAGAACCTGATTCTGCATGGCAAGGAAACCATGAACGCACGCCTGGCCGAGAACGCCTACCAGCTGCTGCAAAAGTACAGCGGCAAGGTGCAGGACGAGACCCGGCTGCAACTGCTGGTCAACGAGCTGCGTGCCCTGTGCGGCCCGGTCATCAGCCGTGCTTCACTGGGCGAGCAACGGCGCCAGGCAGGGGGCTTGGCGCTGCGTACCGGCAAGCGGGTACCACCCGAAGCGCCACCGACCCTGACCTAAATGGCCACGAGGGCGCGCACGCCGTCCACTTCCATGTTTTGCCCTTTTCCGCGGGCCAGCACTGCGCCCCGTTCCATCACCACATAGTCATCGGCCAGTTCCTGCGCAAAGTCGTAGTACTGCTCTACCAGCACGATGGCCATGTCACCGCGGTCCGCCAGCATGCGGATCACGCGACCGATGTCCTTGATGATGCTGGGTTGAATGCCCTCGGTGGGCTCGTCCAGAATGAGAACTTTGGGCCCTGCTGCCAGGGCGCGGGCAATGGCCAACTGCTGCTGCTGCCCGCCTGACAGATCGCCGCCACGGCGGTTCAGCATCTGCTTGAGCACCGGAAACAGCTCGAACAACTCGGGCGGAATCGGCGTTCCGGCACTCTTGTAGGCCAGGCCCATGCGCAGGTTTTCTTCCACCGTCAGGCGCGCAAAGATCTCACGGCCCTGCGGCACAAAGCCCAGGCCCAGGCGGGCGCGTTCGTAGGGCGTGAGTTTCTGGATAGGCTTGCCATCGAACTCAATACTGCCGGACTTGATGGGCACCAGGCCCATCATGGATTTGAGAAGCGTGGTCTTGCCCACACCGTTGCGGCCCAGGATGACCGTGACCTTGCCGATGTCGGCCTCCAGGCTCACATCCCGCAGGATATGGGAGCCGCCGTAGTACTGGTTGACGTTGTTGATTTTCAGCATGTGCTCACAACCTTAGCGGCCCAAATAGACTTCAATGACGCGCTCGTCAGACTGCACCTGGTCCAGCGTGCCTTGCGCCAACACCGAGCCATCACACAGCACGGTAACGATGTCGCTGATGGTGCGGATGAAGCTCATGTCGTGCTCCACCACCATGAGCGAGTGCTTGCCCTTGAGCGTGAGGAACAGCTCGGCCGTGCGCTCGGTTTCCTCGTCCGTCATACCCGCCACAGGTTCGTCCAGCAGCAACAGCTTGGGGTCCTGCATGAGCAGCATGCCAATCTCCAGCCACTGCTTTTGCCCGTGGCTCAGGTTGCCGGCCAGGCGGCCCACGCTGTCCGCCAAGTGGATGGTGTGCAGCACCTCGGCCAGGCGGTCGCTTTGGGCCGAGTCCAGTTTGAAGAACATCGACGCCTTCACACCCTTGTTGGTCTTCAGCGCCAGTTCCAGGTTCTCGAACACCGTGAGCTGCTCGAACACCGTGGGCTTCTGGAACTTGCGGCCAATGCCCAGCTGGGCAATCTCGGCCTCCTTGAAGCGCAGAAGGTCAATGGTGCTGCCAAAAAACACGGTGCCCGCGTCGGGCCGCGTCTTGCCCGTGATGATGTCCATCATCGTGGTCTTGCCCGCGCCATTGGGGCCGATGATGCAGCGCAGCTCGCCCGGTGCAATGTCCAGGCTGAGCTTGTTGATGGCCTTGAAACCATCGAAACTCACGCTCACGTCCTCGAGGTAGAGGATGCGTCCGTGGGTGACATCCACCTCGCCGGCTTTGGCCACGCGCGAGAAGCCCGCAGCCCGGCCACCCGATTCGGTTTGTCCGGACTGAGCCGCCAACGCGGCCATGTGATCCTGGACGCGCTTGGCGCCTTGTTCCAACAGGTCGGGAGTCATGCCTTGCCTCCCTTGATTTTCTTGATCAAGCCCACCACTCCATCAGGAAGGAAGAGGGTCACACCGATGAAGAGTGCGCCCAGAAAGTACAACCAGAACTCAGGGTAGGTCACGGTCAACCAGCTCTTGGCGCCATTCACCAGAAAGGCCCCAATCACCGGCCCGATCAGCGTGGCACGCCCACCGACTGCTGCCCAGATGGCAATCTCGATGGAGTTGGCCGGGCTCATTTCGCTGGGGTTGATGATGCCCACCTGCGGCACATACAGAGCGCCTGCCACACCGCACATCATGGCCGAGATGACCCAGATGCTGAGCTTGTAGCCAATCGGGTTGTAGCCGCTGAACATCACGCGGGTTTCCGCATCGCGCACAGCCTGCAACACACGACCAAACTTGCTGTTCACCAGCCAGCGTGCCATCAGGAAGAAGCCCAGCAGCGTGGCCGCCGTCAGCACAAACAGCGTCATGCGCATGCTGGTGGTGGCAATCGGGATGTCCAGGATGCGCTTGAAATCGGTGAAGCCGTTGTTACCACCAAAGCCCGTTTCATTGCGGAAGAACAGCAGCATGGCTGCAAAGGTCATGGCCTGGGTGATGATGGAGAAATACACACCCTTGATGCGCGAGCGGAAGGCGAAGAAGCCAAACACCAGCGCCACCAGGCCCGGCACCAGCACCACGAACAGCAGCGTGGCGACAAAGCTGTCCGAGAAGGTCCAGTGCCAGGGCAGGGTCTTCCAGTCCAAAAACACCATGAAGTCGGGCAAGGCGCTCTTGTAGTTGCCGTCCAGGCCAATCTGTCGCATCAGGTACATGCCCATGGCGTAGCCGCCCAACGCAAAGAACACGCCGTGGCCCAGACTGAGAATGCCGGTGTAGCCCCAGATCAGGTCCATGGCCAGCGCGCAGATGGCGTAGCACATGATCTTGGCCACCAGGGCCACCGCAAAGTCGCTCAGGTGGAACACGCTGCCCACGGGCACCAGCAGGTTGAGCACCGGCACCAGCGCACACAGCACGACCAAGGCGCCCAGCCAGGCCCCCCAGCCACTGCGGCTCAGCAGGGGTTGGGGTGACGGGAGAACGAGGGTAGGAACGGGGGAGGTACTCATGCTTCTGCGCTCCGGCCCTTCATGGCAAAGATGCCCTGGGGACGTTTCTGGATAAAGATGATGATGAAGACCAGCACGGCGATCTTGGCCAGCACAGCGCCGGTCCAGCCTTCCAGGAATTTGTTGAGCACGCCCAGACCCAGCGCGGCATACACCGTGCCGGCCAACTGGCCCACGCCGCCCAGCACCACCACCATGAACGAGTCCACGATGTAGCCTTGGCCCAGGTCAGGCCCCACGTTGCCCACCTGGCTCAATGCGCAACCGGCCAGACCCGCAATGCCGCTGCCCAGTGCAAATGCATAGGTATCAATGCGGGCCGTGTTCACCCCCATGCAGCTGGCAATCGGGCGGTTCTGCGTCACACCACGCACAAACAGGCCCAGCCGGGTTTTCTCGATCAGGAACCACACGCCCAGCAACACTGCCAGCGCAAAGCCGACGATGACCAGGCGGTTGTAGGGCAGGGACAAATTGCCCATGACCTGCACGCCGCCGCTCATCCAGCTGGGGTTCTCCACACCCACGTTCTGGGCGCCGAAAATGGTGCGCACCAGCTGCATGAGCATGAGGCTGATACCCCAGGTGGCCAGCAGGGTTTCCAGCGGCCGGCCATAGAGAAAGCGAATCACCCCGCGCTCCAGCGCCGCGCCCACCAGGGCCGACGCCATGAACGCCACGGGCAACGAGGCCAACAGGTACCAGTCAAACGCACCGGGCAGGTATTTCTGGAACAGGCCCTGCACCACGTAAGTGGCGTAGGCACCAATCATCATGAGCTCACCGTGGGCCATGTTGATCACACCCATCAGGCCATAGGTAATGGCCAACCCCAGCGCCACCAGCAACAGGATGGAGCCCAGACTGATGCCGCTGAAAATGGCGCCCAGTCGGTCACCCCAGGCCAGACGCGACTCCAGCGCACGCAGGCTCTTGTCCAATGCCGCCTTCACCGCGCCATCGGTTTCAATCTTCAGGCGCTCTACCAGCAGCGTCTTGGTGGCAGCCAGCGTGCTCTCGCCCAAAGAGCCGGCGGCCTCCAGGCGTTTGGCGGTGTCGGCGCTGCCCAACAGGGCCGCAGCACGCAGCAGCGTGATCTGCTCCTTGATATCGGGCACGGTCTCGACGGCCAAGGCCTTCTCGATCAGGGGCAGCTTGCTCTCATCTACCTCGCCCTGCAGGGTCTTCACCGCGTCGCGGCGCACCTTCACATCGGTGGAGAGCAGCTTCACCGCGGCCAACGCGGTATCCAGCTCACCGCGCATGCGGTTGTTGTTCATCACATCTTCGGCGCTGTCCGTCAGCACCACTTCGGCGTTGGTCACGGGGTCCACACCCATGCCATCCACCACCAGCACCGGGCGGTCGCCCATCACCTTCACGGCATCGTCAGCCAGCGCCTGCAAAAAACGCACGGTGTTGGCGTCGGCGCCTGCCACCGCGGCACGCAAGGCTTCGATGCGCGCATCGCCCTCGCCCACTGCCATGGCTTTTGCCTCGTTGGCCGTCAGCGCCTGGGCGCGGGTAGCTATCAAAACAATAGCAATGGCCAGCACATGAAATAGTCGTTTTGGCATACGCCAACTTCTCCGGGTAAATAAAACAAGCCGCCACGGCCCGAACAGGCAGTGGCGGCTTTGGCTAAAGAAAATTGCCCCCTAGCTCCGCCGCTCCGCGGGTCGCTACCCCCCAAGGGGGCGCGTTTCCGCTTGGGGCGGCCCGGCGCAAAAACCTAGCCTCTCCCTGCCTTCGCCTTACTTCTTGACGGGCTCGTCAGGTTTGACGTCGTTGCCTTCGATGTACGGAGACCATGGCTTGGCCTTCACAGGACCGGGTGTCTTCCACACCACGTTGAACTGGCCATCGGCCTTGACTTCGCCGATGAACACTGACTTGTGCAAGTGGTGGTTCTTTTCATCCATCTTGGACACGATGCCGCTGGGTGCCTTGAAGGTCTGGCCGGCCATGGCAGCAATCACTTTGTCGGTATCGGTGGACTTGGCTTTCTCCACCGCTTGCTTCCACATGTTGATACCGATGTAGGTCGCTTCCATCGGGTCGTTGGTCAGAGGCTTGTCCTTGTGACCGGCAATGCCCTTGGCCTTGGCGTAGTCAGACCACTTCTTGATGAACTCGGTGTTGGTCGGATTCTTGATCGACATGAAGTAGTTCCAGGCAGCCAGGTGGCCCACCAGCGGCTTGGTGTCCACGCCGCGCAGCTCTTCTTCACCCACTGAGAAGGCCACGACTGGAACGTCCTTGGCCTTCAGGCCGGCGTTGCCAAGTTCTTTGTAGAAAGGCACGTTGGAGTCACCGTTGATGGTGGACACCACGGCCGTCTTGCCACCGGCGGAGAACTTCTTGATGTCAGCCACGATGGTTTGGTAATCGCTGTGGCCGAAGGGCGTGTATTTTTCGTCGATGTCTTTTTCATCCACGCCCTTGCTCTTCAGGTAAGCGCGCAGGATCTTGTTGGTGGTGCGGGGGTACACGTAGTCGGTACCCAGCAGCACCCAACGCTTGGCGCCGCCGCCTTCTTTGCTCATCAGGTAGTCGACAGCCGGAATGGCTTGCTGGTTGGGAGCAGCACCGGTGTAGAACACGTTCTTGGACAGCTCTTCACCCTCGTACTGCACAGGGTAGAACAGCAGGCCGTTCAGTTCTTCCACCACGGGCAGCACGGACTTGCGGGACACTGATGTCCAGCAGCCGAAGATCACGGCGACCTTGTCTTGCGTCAGCAGCTGCTTGGTTTTTTCAGCGAACAGGGGCCAGTTGGAAGCGGGGTCGACCACTACGGGTTCGAGCTTCTTGCCCAGCACGCCGCCCTTGGCGTTGATTTCGTCGATGGCCATCAGCACGGTGTCTTTCAACACAGTTTCCGAAATGGCCATGGTGCCGGAAAGGCTGTGCAAAACACCGACCTTGATGGTGTCAGCAGCAAATGCTGGCACGGCGGACAAGGTGGTCAGGGCGACGGCAGCGGTGAGTGCCTTCAGGGTAAAACGACGAGAGTTCTGGCGTTGCATGTGGGCTTCTCCGAGGGTTAAAAAATCCGGTTCACGTACCCCAGAGCCATTGCTTGAAGAGGCTCTGCGATCCGATGGGTCAACTGTAGAGATGCCCCCTGAAAGCGGAAATACGCCTAGTGGCGTACACCCTCTGCCTGCTCGCCCAGCAGGGGCACGAAGGCCCCTGCAAAAGCCCCGTATTACTGGGTGCTTGTCGTAGTGCTGGAAGCCGCCGCGGTGGTGCTGGTGCTGGCGGAAGTGTTGGTAGCAGTGCTATCGGCAGGCGCGGCAGGCGGCAGATCACCAGTGCCGCGGCCGCGGCGCATGTGCAGGGGCCCCTCACCGCGACCACGGGGTTCGCGTGGTGCATCGGATGCCTGCTCGGTGCCAGATGCGCCGCCGTTGGACTCCGCGCTTTCCTGGCGTGGCAGTGGCTTAGGCGGTTCCTGACGGGTCGACGTCGCCGCGGTGTTGGTCGTAGCGGTGGCCGATCCTGCGGCTGTGGCAGGGGCTGTGGCCGCCGTGTTGGCCGTGGCGCTGACGGAAGCGCCGCTGCTGTTGGCGGGGCCACCGGCCGGACCGCCCTTGTGGGCCATAGCAGGCGAGGCCAGCACGCCCATCAATACCGTTACGGCAGAGGCAATGGCGGGTTTGTAAAACGATTTCATGGTCAATTTCCTTTGGGTAAAGTTTCAAATTTGCGTGTGATGTTTTCCCACGCAAATGAATAATAAGAGGGAAAATTTCCCACGTCAATGATTTTGTGTAAATTTTTCCCACAAATAAGTTACATTTACGGCCATGGATTCCATCAACGCCGCCTCCGCCACCCCTGCGCCGGCCCTGGTGCGGGCGCTACGGCGCGTGCTGCGGCCACTGGTCCGATTGATGATTGCGCAGGGCATGACCTATCCTTACCTCACGGAATTGCTCAAGAGCATCTTTGTGGATGTGGCCGAAGCCGAATTCCGGTCTGACGCCAAGCCCCCTACCGACAGCCGCATCAGCGTGATGACGGGCGTGCACCGCAAAGACGTGAGCCGTTTGCGGACAGAACTCCGAGAGACTGCGGACGGCATGCCCGATGTGGTGTCTCTCGGCGCCCAACTGGTGGCCCTGTGGCTGGGCACTCCCCGCTACCTGGACGATGATGGCAAACCGCGGCCACTCCCGCGGTTTGCCAGCGACGGTGGCGAACAATCTTTTGAAGCACTGGTCGCCAGCGTGAACAGCGACATCCGCTCGCGCGTGGTGCTGGACGAGTGGCTGCGCCTGGGCGTGGCCCATCTGGACGACAGCAGCCGCGTGTGCCTGAACACCAGCGCTTTTGTACCCAGCGCTGGCTTCGACGAAAAAGCGTTCTACCTGGGCCACAACCTGCACGACCATGCCGCCGCCGCCGCCAGCAATCTGCTGGGCGTGCAGCCGCCGTTTCTGGAACGCAGCGTGCAATACGACGCGCTCAGTCCGGAGTCCATCGCACAGCTGAGCGCGCAAACGCGCGAAGCTGGCATGAAAGCCCTGTTGGACATCAACCAGTCGGCGTTAGCACTGGAACGCCAGGATTCGGAACGCCCGGCGGTGCGCCAGCGCATGACCTTCGGCGTGTACTTCTATACCGAGCCAGCTGCACCGGTGGATCCCACCACGGCTCCTGGGACACCAAAGCCATGAGAGGAATGTTGAACCTCCTGTCGCGTAGTGTGCTGCTGGCTGCTGTGTGCATGCTGGCGCTACCGGGGCAAACGGCCAACCTGTGCGGCCATGGCGACTCTCTCGTCAACCCGCAGGCGATGGCGCCGGGCATCGGTGGCACCGGCAATCTGGCGATCCAGCCAGGCATAGGCGGAACGGGGGATGTGGCGCTAGCGCCCGGCATAGGCGGCACCGGCATTGTGGGCGTGATCACCGGGTTTGCCAGCATTTGCGTCAACGGCGTAGAGGTGCACTACAACGATGCCACGCCCATCAGCGACAACGGGGCCGTGACGCGCGCAGGCGCGCTGGAAGTGGGACAACTGGTAGTGGTCCAGGCCCTGGGAGATGGGGACGAACTGCAGGCACGACACGTTGCATTGCTGCATCTGGCCGTGGGGCCCGTGGACGAGGTTGATATAGCGCGCGGCGAGCTCCGTATCCTGGGTCAAACGGCGCATTGGTCGGCCAGCACTGAGCAATGGCCCCAGATCCGGCCCGGCACCTGGGTGCGGGTTAGCGGCTACCGTTTGGGCAATGGTGAGCTGCTGGCGACTCATCTGCAGGCGACCGCTATCCAGGCGCAGGCGCAGCTGACCGGTGTGGCCCATGTGCGCGGTGGCGGCATCCACATCGGGACAGCGGCGATCAGTACATCCGCGTTGAGCTTCTGGGAGGCACTGCGCACCTGGTGGGCCGCCGCCAGTGGCAAGGAATTGCAGGTCCAGGGCGCGTGGGATGGCGAACGCTTGGTCGCCAGCAACGTACGAGTACAACCAACGCGCACATTGCTGGGAAGCGTGGACAAAGTGGTGCTGGAAGGCTATGCCATAAATGCCAGCAAAGATCAGATCGACCTGGGCCAGGGCCCCATCACCCTGGGTGACGCCGTCAGTGCGGCGCAACGGGAGGCTGTGTTGCAAGGCAGTGAACAGCGCCTGCGGATTTTTGGCAGTATCGACGCGTCAGGTCACCTGATTGCGGAACGCGTTGAGGTCCACGACGCGACGGCGGCGCATCACCCTGGCAACGGATCCGGCGCGGCGACAGATGGCCTGCGCAATGGCACGGGTCCTATGCCTGCGGGCGCACCAGGACCAGGAGGATCAACGGACGCCTTCAAAGCTGCGGGAGAACTTGGTGGCTTCAACAACAAAACACGTGGCAGGTAATTAGCTACTTTTTCAATAGCGGACAAATCAATCTATAAGAGTGCCTGAAAGGGTTTTACCTTCCAAAGGTTTGCCGCGTTTGCCACACATAGCTTGAATCGAGCTACATCGTCTGCACGTAGTCACCCACCACCTCGACCATCCAGTCCATCACCACGCGCACCCGCTTGGACAGGTTGCGGCGGTTGGCATACAACAGGGTTTGCGGCATGGGCGGCGCCACATGCTGCAGCAACACTTCCGCCAGCAGCCCCTGTTGCAGCAGCAGGTGCACACCCACCGCAGGTGCCTGGATGATTCCCAACCCCGCCACACAAGCAGCGGTGTACGCGTCGGCGTTGTTCACGGTGACGGCGCCCTGCATGGACATGCTGCGCGTCTCACCGTTCTCGAAGTAATCAAAGCCCCCCGGCCTAGCGCCCAAGGTGCTGGCGTAGTGCACCAGGCGGTGCTGCGCCAAGTCAGCCAGCGTGCGCGGCGTGCCGTGCGCCTGCAGATAGGCAGGGCTCGCCACATTCACCATGCGCAGCGGCGGCAGAGGGCGCGCCACCAAGCTGGTGTCACCCACCGGCCCCACACGCAGCACGCAGTCAAAACCCTCGCGCACGAGGTCCACCCGGCGCTCGGTGCTGCTGATCTCCAGCTCCAGCAGCGGGTGCAGCGCCAACAGCTCGGGCAGGCGCGGAATGATGGCGTTGCGCGCCATGCCCGTGCTCATGTCGATGCGCACGCGGCCGCGCAGGTTCTGCACGCCCTGCTGCTGAAACATGGTCTGCACCTCGTCCACATCGGCCAGCAGGTCCTTGCAGCGCTCGTAAAAGGCCTCGCCGTCCTGCGTGGGCTGTACCTTGCGCGTGGTGCGGTGCAAAAGCCGCGTGCCCAGGTCGGCCTCCAACTGCTGCACCGCGGTGGACACGCTGGCCTTTGGCAGGCCCAGGGCGTCGGCCGCCTGCGTGAAACTGGCCAGCTCGGCCACGCGGGTGAAGATGTGCATGCGGTCCAGGGTGCTCATTGTTCAATTATTACGAACAAACCAATCGCTTTGTAGATATTTATCAAACCAATGGCGCTCAATAGACTCGCTTCCATCACCAACCCCTGAAGGAAGTTTCCATGTCTACCACCCCCGCCTCCACCCCCATCGCACTCGTCACCGGCGGCAGCCGCGGCTTGGGCAAGAACACCGCCCTGCACCTGGCGCGCAACGGCAGCGACGTCATCCTCACCTACCGCAGCCAGGCGGCCGAAGCGCAGGCCGTGGTGGACCAGATCACCGCACTGGGCCGCCGCGCCGTGGCTTTGCAGCTAGATACCGGCAACAGCGCCAGCTTTACGGGTTTTGCAGAGCAGGTAAAGGCTGCGCTGGCAACCACCTGGCAGCGCGAGCGCTTTGACCACCTGGTGAACAACGCCGGCGTGGGCGTGCACGCCAGCCTGATGGACACCACCGAGGCGCAGTTCGACACGCTGATGAACATCCACTTCAAAGGCGTGTTCTTCCTCACACAAAAACTGCTGCCGCTGATGAATGACGGCGGACGCATCGTCAACCTTTCCAGCGGCCTGGCCCGCTTTGCACTGCCAGGCTATGCGGCCTACGGCGCGATGAAGGGCGCCATCGAGACGCTGACACGCTACATGGCCAAGGAACTGGGCCCGCGTGGCATTGCGGTGAACGTGGTGGCACCCGGCGCGATCGAGACGGACTTTGGTGGCGGCGCAGTGCGCGACAACGCGCAGCTCAACGCCTTTGTGGCGGCCAACACCGCACTGGGGCGCACCGGTGTGCCAGACGACATCGGCGCCATGATTGCCTCGCTACTGACACCCGCCAACCGCTGGGTCAACGCCCAACGCATCGAGGCGTCAGGCGGCATGTTCCTCTGATCGCAGCCGCCGGGCGCCCACGCCAGCCAGGATCAGCTCTTGGCAGGACGTGCAGCCCGTGCCGGGCTACGGCGGTTGACACTGGGCCAGGAAACCGGCTCCATGCGCAGTGCCTGGCCATCGGGGAGCGAAACCGCCAGCAGCTCACGCCCCTCCACCTGAAGCTGGTAAACGGTCGACCCGCCCACGGCGCGCGCCTCCTGCACCTGAGCCTGTTTGAGCAACAGCGCCAGTTCCGCCGCACTCAGAGTTTGCCATTGGATTTTGTTCATGGCTTGCTTACCAAAGGCTGTGCGCGCACACGGTCGAGAAAGGCCTGGGCTGGCATGGGGCGGGCATAGAGATAGCCTTGCGCTTGCGAGCACCCCATGCCTGCCAGCAAGTCGGCCTGCTCTTTGCACTCGACCCCCTCAGCCACCACGGCCAAACCGAGGCTGTGTGCCATGGCAACGATGGCGCTGGCAATGGCGGCGTCGTCTTCGTTGGAATGGATGTCGTTGATGAAGGAGCGGTCGATCTTGAGTTCATCAATCGGAAAACGCCGCAAATAGGACAGGCTGGAGTAGCCGGTGCCGAAATCGTCCAGCGACAGCGACAGGCCCAGGTTTTTGAGTGCCACCAGGCTCATGCGCGTGGTGTCCACGTCCTGCATGACCATGCTTTCGGTCAGCTCCAGCACAATTTGCTGCGGGTCCACTCCGGTGCGCTGCACGATGGCGGCTACGCGCTCGCTCAGGTCGTCCAGCCGGAACTGGCGCGCCGACATATTGACCGCCAGCTTGAGCGCCCCCAGACCCTGCTCGCGCCAGCGCGCCTGCTGGTGGCAAGCCTCCTCCAACACCCATTCGCCCAGGG
Source organism: Rhodoferax sp. GW821-FHT09E07 (assembly GCF_059416145.1). Classification (NCBI taxonomy): domain Bacteria; kingdom Pseudomonadati; phylum Pseudomonadota; class Betaproteobacteria; order Burkholderiales; family Comamonadaceae; genus Rhodoferax; species Rhodoferax sp. GW821-FHT09E07. The sequence goes on from NZ_JBWKOP010000008.1 coordinate 201,353, forward strand.
GCACGATCAGGCCCGTCTCCTCGGCCAGGTGAATGAACTCGATGGGGTGGATGAGGCCGATTTGCGGATGTTGCCAACGCACCAGGGCCTCGGCCCCCACAATACGCTGGCTGGCTAGGTCGATCTTGGGCTGGTAGTGCAACAGAAATTCGCCGCGCTCCAGACCGCGGCGCATGGCCGCTTCCATGTCCAGGCGACTGATGGCCGACGAGCCCATTTCCGGTACAAAACAACGCACGCTGTTGCGGCCATGTTCCTTGACGCGGTACATGGCTATGTCCGCGTAGCGCAGCAGCACCTCGCCGTGGTCGCCGTCGCGGGGGTAGAGCGCCACACCGATGCTGGCCGTCACCTCCATATCGCGGCCCACGATTTCCATGGGCCGTGCCAAGGCTGACTGCACTTTGGCTGCAATGCGCTCCACGTCGTCCGGCTGCGGCACATCGGTGAGGATGATGACAAACTCATCGCCCCCCAAACGTGCCACGGTGTCGGTATCGCGGACGCAAGCACGCAAACGCGCTGCCACTTCCTTGAGCAGGGCGTCACCCGCGGTGTGACCCGAGGCGTCATTGATGCGCTTGAAGTGGTCCAGGTCGAGCAGCATCACGCCCATGACATGGTTGTTGCGACGAGCCCAGGCAATGGCCTGCTCGATGCGGTCATTGAGCAGGTTACGGTTAGCCAAACCCGTGAGGCTGTCGTGGTTGGCCTGGTATTCCAGGGCTTGCTGGTACTGCACACGTTCACTGACGTCGTTGATCACACTGACAAAATGTGTGGTCGACTCGCCGGTGAGGTCGTGCACCGGGGCGATGTGCAACTCGTTCCAGAACAGCGTGCCATCCTTGCGGTAGTTGCGCAGAGTAGCGGTGGCTTCGCGCTTGCCGCGCAATGCGTTGCGGATGATTTCAAGGGCTGGTTGGGCCAGGTCGTCGCGCACCAGAAAGCGTCCTTCACGCCCGATGACTTCTTCCACCGTGTAGCCGGTAATGCGCTCGAACGCCGGGTTGACGTAGACGATGGAGTGATCCTCGGCATCGCTGCGGGTGATCATGATGCCGTTGCTGCTGGAGATGAGCGCCTGCTCCTGCAAGCGGCGGGTGCGCTCATAGCCGTCACGCTTGCGCTTGCTCTCCGTGATGTCCTGCTTGACGACGATCAGATGGGTGTGCTGCCCGTCGGTATCACGCAAGGTGGACACCACCTGGCGCTCCCAATAGCGGGACCCGTCCTTGCGTTGGCTTTCAAAGTCACTATTCCAACTGTCATTGGGCGTTTGCGCGGCCAGCAGCTGTTGATAAATAGCGCGAATTTCCTCGGCCGGATTCCAGGCCAGGGGATGGGCTCCGCCAATGTCCTGCAGGGTGTAGCCCGTCATCGCGGTAAAACGGGTGTTGCAGTATTCCACCCGACCATTGCAGTCCATGACCACGATGCCAAAAGGACTTTGTTCAACGGCCCGGGTGAGCAACTCCATCGGCAGCGGGTCCAGGCCCAGGCTTTCTCGAAGCCGATGCAGCTCCTGGCTCAAGGAAGGTAACGTGTCTTCATGCATGTGAATCTATTTTTAAGGCCCAACTCCTCCCCAAAAACGGGGCCCTCATTCTAGGCACATGCCCCTTGGTACACGACAGTGCGGAAAACACCTACACCGGTGGCCCCGCCTGCTCAACAAGCAGCACGGCGCCAGACAAGCAGCTTGCGCTAAACCGCATCCATGCGGAAGCTCGACGCCGTCACGCCACCAAAAATCGCATCCTCGTGGTAGACGCAGGTGGCGGCATCGACCTCTGCCGCGCCCACGGCCACCATGAGCGGCAGCAGGTGCTCTTCGCGCGGGTGGCACAGGCGGGCGGCGGGGGCTTGCTCCCAGTCCAGCAGGGCCTGCGTGCGCGCAGCGGGCGGAGCCACCATGGCGGCTTGCAGCCAGGTGTCAAAGGCCGCAGAAGGTGCCTGACCAGCGCGGCCAAAGGCGCGCAGGTTGTGGTAACTCAGGCCACTGCCAACAATGAGCACGCCCTCGTCGCGCAGCGGCGCCAGGGCGCGGCCCAGCGCCAGGTGTTCGGCCGGGTCCAAACCTTTGCGCAGGGACATTTGCAACACGGGAACGTCAGCGTCGGGGTACATCACGGCCAAGGGCACAAAAGTCCCATGGTCGTAGCCACGCTGTGCATCCTGCGCCACGGGCAAACCTGCGGCCTCTAGCAGGACCTGCACACGCTGCGCCAACGCAGGCGCGCCCGGTGCGGGGTACACGATCTGGTAGGTGTGGGGCGGGAAGCCGCCATAGTCGTACACCATGCCCGGCTGCGGGTGCGTGCCCAGCGTGAAGGCACGTTCTTCCCAGTGCGCGGTGACCATAAGCACAGCCTTGGGCGTTTGCCCCAGCTGGCGCGGAATGTCGGAAAGCGAATGGGCCAACGGCTGCATGGCGGCAGCCATCTCGGGCATCCACGGCCAGGGGCCGCCGCCGTGCGAGATGAAGTAGGTAGGTAGGCGCTGGGACATGGTGGGTCTCCTCAAAAATTCAGTCACCCAGGTCGAGGGTCTGGGATAGCGGCACGCCAACAGGCGGCTCGTAGTCGGCGACCACCCAGGCACGGCGCGGGTGGGCGGCGGCCTCTTGCAGCAAGGCCAACACGCAACGAATGGACGCCTTGTCGAGCGCAGCAAACGGTTCATCCAACAGGGTGAGCGCGGCGCCCGAAGCCAGGGCCGCCGCCAGCCACACCTTGCGCTTGGAGCCAGTGGAAAGCATGTACAAGGGCTTCTCCACATGCGGCACAAGACCCAGGGCCTCGGTCAAATCCGCCAGCAGAGCAGCGTCCCACTCCGGGTAGCGTGCAGCGGTGGTCTGGAACAACTGCGCGGCGCTGACCTGGTCAAACGCCGCAGTATGCGGGTCCATCCACGCTACTTGCTGGCGGTAGGCCACGGGTTGCGCGTGCAACGACGTGCCGCCCAACTGCAAGCTGCTGCCCGGCGCGCGCAAATCACCCGCCAACAGACGCAACAGGCTGGTTTTGCCCCGGCCTTCGCCACCGCCCAGCCAGGTCACACCGGATGGAATCTGTAGTTGCGCAGGCAGCGGCAGCCATTGGCCCGCAAACCCGAAACGCAAGCCTTGCACCCGCAGCACGCAGGGCGCGAAGTCGGGTGGTGAAGGAGCAGTGGACGGAGTCATAGCGCAGGACAGAAAGCCATCAACCAGAGTATTTTGCTACTCATTCAATAGCTATTGGCAAAGGTTTTACGCGGGCTAGAGGCAAATCGGTATAAAAAAAGCCAGCCACACGGGCTGGCTTGTGGCCGGTGCCAGGCAGAGATTACTGCTTGACGGCTTCCAGCGCGATGGTAATGGTCACGTCGTCGCCCACGTAGGGCGCAAACTTGCCGGCACCGAATTCGGAGCGCTTGATCGTGGTGGTGGCTTCCGCGCCAATCACGTCTTTCTTCATCATGGGGTGGGTCGTAGACACAAAGTTCACGATCTTCAGGGTCGCGGGCTTGGTCACGCCCTTGATAGTCAGGTTGCCTTCCACGCTGGCGGGCTTGTCGCCATCAAATACCACCTTGGTGGACTTGAAGGTAGCGGTAGGGAACTTGGCAGTGTCCAGAAAGTCTTCGCCCTGGATGTGGCCGTTGAACGCAGTGAAGCCGGTGTCCACAGCCTTCATGTCAATCACCACATCCACGGCGCCAGTCTTGGCAGCCTGGTCGAACGTTACGGTGCCGGTGGTGTTGTTGAAGCGGCTTTGTTGGGTCGACAGACCGAAGTGACTGTAGGAGAAGCGGGGAAACGTGTGCGACGGATCCAGGTTGTAGGTCGCGGACTCGGCGCTGGCGGCACCGGCGAAAGCGGAAAGCGCCAAGGCGGCAGCGATGAGGGAAGTGCGCATGGGAAAACTCCTGATTTGCGGGATGGTGAAAAAGAAAGAGAAAAATTAGAGCTTGCCCACGCCAGTCAGCGCGAGCTTGAGTTTGACCTGCACATCGTCGGCCACCATGGAGGTGTCGGCCCACTCGTTCTCGCCAATCTTGAAGGCCAGACGCTTGAGCGGGAAAGTGCCAGTGACCGTGGTGGTGGTACCGCTCTGTGTCAGCACCACAGGCACCACCACATCACGGCTGGCACCCTTGATGCTGAGCTTGCCTGTCACTTCAAACTTGCCACCACCCAAGCCTTTGACAGCCGTGGACTGGAAGTTGGCCTGGGGGAACTTGGCCGTGTTGAACCAGTTGGGGCGCGGCAGTTCGGCGTCGGTCTCGGGCACGCCCAGCGTGGCGCTGGCGATGTCCACCGTGAAGGCGATCTTGCTGGTGTCGGGCTTGGCGGGATCGAACGCAATCTGCGCATCAAACTTCTTGAAGCGGCCTTCCACAGGCACACCCATTTGCTTGCTCACAAACACGATTTCACTTTGGGCGGGCACCAGTTTTTGTTCGGCAAATGCAGCGGACGCACCCAGCGCGGAAACGGCCCATACGGCGGACACAAGAAGACGAGAGGGTTTCATACAGGTTCCAAAGTCAAAGAAGAGAGGGAATCAACCGCGGCCGGGCAGCATGCGGCCTATCAGGCCGTCGCGGTCCAGCCACTGGTGTTTGAAAGCTGCAGCGGCATGCACCACGGCCAAGGCCACCAGCGCAAAGGCACTGATCTCATGCCACGGCTTGATGAGCTCGGACAAGGCCTTGTCGGCCGGCACAAAGTCTGGCAACGGCACCACGCCAAACACCACGATGGGAAAGCCTGCTGCGGAACTGTAGGCCCAGCCAATCAGGGGCACGGCAAAAAACAAGGCGTAGAGCGCGTAGTGGGTGGCGTTGTGTGCCCAGTGCTGCCAGATTGGCATGGCTTGGGCAATGTGCCCGGGCAGCGCCGGCGGACGGTGGGTGAGGCGCCAAAGCAGGCGCAGCACCGACAACGTCAACAGCGTGATGCCGGCCCACTTGTGCCAGTTGTACAGCTTTAGACGCATGGGCGAAAACGGCAGATCCGCCATGTACAGACCCACACCAAACAGCCCCAAAATTGCCAGCCCCAGCACCCAGTGCAGCACGATGGCCGTGAGGCTGTAACGCTGAATTGCCGGGGTATCGTTGGAAGCGGAAGAGATTGCCATGCCCCGGAGTCTAGGGGGACATTCGTTTTTCAATTTTGAATTGAATTGACGATCAATTCCAAAATTTTTGAATTAATAAGTTCCCGAATTAGTCCGAACGGACAGGCGCGAGCCGATGGGCGGTCAAGGTTGGCGACCTGAGCGGCGCATCTCGCGCAACATGAACAAATACAGCCCCTCCACCTTCTCCCGCGCCCAGGGTGTTTTGCGCAAAAACTTGAGGCTGGAGCCCACGCTCGGGTCCAACGTAAAGCAGCGCACGGGAATGCGTTCACCGAGCCCGTCCCAGCCGTAGTACTCGGCCAACTCAGTCACGATGGCCTCCAGTGTTTTGCTGTGCAGGGGGTTGTTGGCTTGCTTGGCAGCGGCGGCAGGCTTGGGCGAATCGGTGCTCATGCGGTGATTGTCGCAGTGCCAGTATCCATTCATTGCAAATCCGGATTCGCCTTACGCGACTCAGAACCGGCAAGGTATTTGTTGAATATTGCGTCGTAGGTTCCGTCTTTTTTCATCGCCCGAAGTGCCTGGTTGTAGGCACTGATGACTTTGGCGTAGTCCTTCTTATTGGTAAACGCCAGATAGCTGGGGATGGCTTCAATGGCCGGGGACAACTCTTTGATCGATCCTGCCAGACCCATCGTTCTGGCCGAATCGAGGGCCACGTGGCGATACGACGGGACCACGTCAACACGATCAACCAGTAGTTTTTTGATATTGGCGGACGCGCTATTTGCAAGATCCACCTTCTTGAACACCCCTTTTTCCAGCGCAGAATCCAAACGAGGGCCATAGCTGGTTTGGTTGATGATCCCAATGCGCAGCTCTGAAAGCTTGTTCAAATCGCCATCAAAGGTAATGGCCGAATCCTTGCGAACGAAGAATGCCTGCACCTGGGTAATCAGCACCTCGTCTGCGTAGGTCAAAAACTCTTGGCGCTCACGGGTCTGATAGACCGAGAAGATGCCATCGATCCTGCCGGCCTTGACCTCTGCCAGGCAGCGGGCCCAGGGCATGATGGCGATCTCAACCGGATAGCCCGCCCGCTTGAACGCTTCATTGATGACATCAACCAGCAGTCCGGTCTGTTTGCCGTTTTCCACGTAGGCAGTTGGAACACTGTCCGCCGCCGCCAACACGAGCGTCTGCGCGCCAGCAGCAGACATACCCATCAGGGGAAGGCAGGCCAGCCACAGGCAGCAACAAGACCATTGCAGCGTCATGCGCTTCATTGTCGTGGCGGCAGCAGACTGGGACAAGATGCGCATGGCGTCCTTTGGGCAGGTAGGCGCAAGGGCAAAACCCCAGCAGCCTGAATCCCCGCATGGTACGCCCGAACGCCACCCGGCACACGGCCCTGTAGCTACCCCTCGAACTGTGGATGCAACTGCCGAATCCGCGACATGGCCATGCCCGCCGCCGCCGTGCGCGTCTCCACGCCCAGCTTCACAAACACACGCTCCAGATGCTTCTTTACCGTCATGGGGCTGCTGCCCAGGATGTCGCCGATGTCCTTGTTGGTTTTGCCCTTGACGACCCAGTAGAGCACCTCGGCCTCCTTCGCGGTGAGCTTGAAGGACAAGCTCATGGCTTCAATGACGGCCGTATCGGACACCTCGCGCATCACGATGAGCCAGTCACCCCCCGCATCGCTGTCGCCAATTTGCTGGTGCAGGCGAAAGGTCAGGCGTTTGGGGCCACGTTCCAGGCTCAGTTTGGCGGGCTCGCCACCGCGCTCCAGTGTCTGAACACAGGCCTTCAGCCAGGTGCGCAGCTCAGGCGGGGTTTGCGGTGCATGGGTGCCGCAGTAGCGCTCCAGCAGGTCGCGCGCCAGCGGGGTTTGCCACATGAGGCAGCCGTCGGCCGCACGCACGGTGATGGTGGCGTAGCCAAAGGCATCCAGCGCGTTGCGCGTCTGGCGCCGCTCCCGCGCGCCGGCTAGGTGCACGCCCATGCGGGCCAGCACTTCCTTGGGCTTGATGGGCTTGGTCACATAGTCCACACCACCACTCTCGAGCGCGGCCACCAGGTATTCCGTCTCGGTCAACCCGGTCATGAAGATGATGGGAATGTGTGTGGTGTGCGGCGCAGCCTTGAGGCGGCGTGCCACCTCAAAGCCATCCATGCCGGGCATCATGGCGTCCAGCAGAATGACATCGGGCAGGCCCTGCGTGGCGCGTTGCAGCGCAGCCTCACCCGAGGTGGCGATGAGCACCGTGTAACCCGATTCATCCAGCGCATCGTGCAGCACCGACAGGTTGTCGGGCACGTCGTCGACGATCAGCACCACGTCGCTGTTGGCGCGATCCAGGGAGTCAATGGGTGGGGCTTGCATCCAGCGCTTTCTGTAATTGGGCGGCCATGGACTCGAACTGGTACTGCCGCGCCAGCGCCGCCATGGACTGGGTGAACGCCGTGCATTCGGGGTGGGCAGCGTCGATCGCGTCCAGCTTGTTCATGATGCCGCGGTAAAAGCCCAGCCGCACCAGCTCCTGCAGGGCCAGGCACTCCTCGCGCGGCGGCAGCACCGCAGGCGCGACGGCCGGCGGCACGGGCGCGGCGCGCACCGGGCTCGCGGCCACGTCTTGCCACTGCAGCGCCAGGCGGCGCTCCAGCCAGTCCAGCAGCTCGCTGTGGCGCACGGGCTTGACGATGAAGTCTTCGGGCGGCAGACCCAGGCCGTTGTCCAGCCCGCGGTCAAACGCATTGGCCGACACAATGGCCACCTGCGGCTGCGCGCCACCCAACGCGGGGTTGGCGCGGATGCGGCGCAGGGTCTCCCAGCCGTCGATGCCTGGCATGGCCAGGTCCAGCAGCACCACATCGGGCTGCAGACCCGCGGCCAGCAAATCCAGACAGTCGTGGCCACTGGCGGCGGTGCGCACCTCAAAGCCCAGCGGCTGCAGCAGGCTCACCAACAGCTCGCGGTCGGCCTCTTCGTTGTCCACCACCAGCACCTTGCGGCGGGCACCCATATAGCCCAAGCGCGGCTTGCGCACAGCTGCGGGCAGGGTCGATTCGACCGGGCCTGCGGGCAAATGCAGCTCGGGCAGGAACAGCCGAACCTGGAACACCGAGCCCTCACCCAGCGCCGTGGTGGCCGACAGCTCGCCACCCATCAGGTCGGTCAGCATCTTGGCAATCGTCAGACCCAGGCCCGAGCCCGCCGTACCACCGGCCGCGCTGGCGCCGCGCGTGAAGGGCTCGAAGATGCGGTCCAAATCCTCCTGCGCCATGCCAGGGCCGGTGTCGCGCACCTCCACCTGGGCCATCTCGCGCGCATAGCGCAAACGCAGCGTCACACTGCCTTGCTGGGTGAACTTGATGGCATTCCCCAGCAGGTTGAAGAAAATCTGGCGCACGCGTTTTTCATCGGCTCGCACCCACTCGGGAATGGTGCCTTGCACCTCGAAGTGGAACTGCAGGCCCTTGGCCGCGGCTTGCAGCTCGAACATACCGGCGATCTCGTGCATGCCGCTGGCGAACTGCATGGGCTTCACATTCAGCGTGAGCTTGCCGCTCTCGATGTGGGCCATGTCCAGCGTGCCTTCGATGAGCGACAGCAAATGCTCGCCCCCGCGCTTGATCACGCTGACCGCTTGCTTGCGGTGTGCCGGGATGGAAGCGTCTTCACCCATGAGCTGCGCGTAGCCCAGGATGCTGTTGAGCGGCGTGCGCAGCTCGTGGCTGATGGCGCTGATGTAGCGGCTCTTGGCCTGGTTGGCAGCTTCGGCGGCCTGCTTGGCACGTTCGGCCAGCAGCTTGGCATCTTGCAAGGCCTCGTCGGTCTGGCGATGCGATTCGATCTCGCGCATCAGCAAATGGGTTTGCCGGTTCGATTCTTCCTGCGCCACCTGGCGGCTCTTGTGCGCCAACACCAGCCACCAAGCCACGATGCCCGACATCAGCATGAGCGCGGCAAACGCCTTGGTAAAGCCCGAGCGCAGCGAGGCCTGCAAGGCGGCCTGTTGTTCAGTCATGGCGGCCAGTGCGCCCAGCTCTTGTGTGTAGAACATGCCAAACACCGTGGCCAGCAGCGGCACGATGATGAGCATGAGCAAGATGAAGTGCCCCAGCCCCGTGTCCAAAAACGGCCACACGGGTTTGGGCAACAGCCAGCGCAGCGCGGCCGACCATTGGGTGGACAGGTTGGCGTGCGGTTTGCACACGTCGCCACAGCGCGCGTCCAGCGTGCAGCACAGCGAACAGATGGGGCCCTGGTAGGCCGGGCAGTGGGCCATGTCGGGGCCCTCATATTCACGCTCGCAGATCACACAGCGGCGCACGGCCAGCCTTGCATAGCTGCCCTGGCTGGATGCATCGGTCGGCTGGCGCGCCAGGTAGTACTTGCCTTTTGTCGCCCAGGCAATCAGCGGCGCCGTGACCATGGCGGTGACCAGCGCCACCACCGCGGAAAAGGCCCGCGCCAGTTCGCCAAAGAAGCCCAGATACGCCGCGATCGACAAACCGGACGCCAGCGCCATCGCGCCCACGCCCACGGGGTTGATGTCAAACAGGTAGGCGCGCTTGAACTCGATGCCCTTGGGCGACAGGCCCAGCGGCTTGTTGATGACAAGGTCGGCCACCACTGCCATGATCCAGGCGATAGCGATGTTGGAGTACAGGCCCAACACATCGCCCAGCGCCTGGAACACATTCATCTCCATGAGCATGAAGGCGATGACGCTGTTGAACAACACCCACACCACGCGCCCGGGGTGGCTGTGGGTCAGGCGCGAGAAAAAGTTGCTCCAGGCCAGCGAGCCCGCATAGGCGTTGGTCACATTGATCTTGAGCTGCGACACCACCACGAAGACGGCCGTGGCCGCCACCGCCCAGCCCAGGGACGGAAACACGTACTCATAGGCCGCCAGGTACATCTGGTTGGGGTCCACGGCGCGGTCGATGGGCACACTGTGCTGGATGGCCAGGTAGGCCAGGTAGGCACCGCCCAGCATCTTGACGACACCCAGCAGTACCCAGCCTGGCCCGCCCACCAGCACGCCCAGCCACCAGCGGCGCCGGTTGGCAGCCGTTTGCGCAGGCATGAAGCGCAGGTAGTCGGCCTGCTCCCCCATTTGGGTAATCAGGGCGATGCCCACCGTCAATGCCGCACCAAACAAGTGCAAATTGAAGACGCCCCCCTGCCCAAGCTCACCACCATAGTGCGTAATGCCGGCAAACACGGCGGGGTCACGCACCAAAACAAAGCCAAACGGCACCACCAGCATCACCAGCCACAGCGGTTGGGTCCAGATCTGCAGGCGGCTGATGGTGGACACGCCGTGGGTGACCAGCGGGATGACGACCAGCGCACAGATCAGGTAGCCCCAGGTGGGGGGAATGTCCAGCGCCAGCTCCAGCGCATAGGCCATCACGGCGGCCTCCAGCGCGAAGAAGATGAAGGTGAAGGACGCGTAGATGAGCGAGGTGAGCGTGGATCCGATGTAGCCAAAGCCCGCGCCGCGGGTCAGCAGGTCCATGTCCACGCCGTAGCGGGCGGCGTACACGCTAATAGGCAGACCGGCCAGAAAGATCACCAGCCCCGTGGCCAGGATGGCCCACAGCGCGTTCACATAGCCGTATTGCACCAGCAGCGTGGCGCCCACGGCCTCCAGAATCAGGAAGGACGAGGCGCCAAACGCCGTGTTGGCCACCCGGAAGGTAGACCACTTGCGGAACCGCTGCGGAGCGTAGCGCAGGGCGTAGTCCTCCATGGTCTCGCTGGCCACCCAATTGTTGTAGTCGCGGCGGATCTTCACCACCCGCTGGGCGGGGGCTTCGGCAGGAGGCGGCAGGGTGGGCGGAGCGTGCACAGCACCAGGGGTGCAGATTTCATGCCACCCGACTGGGGCGTTTGGCGTATAGCGAAAGGCACAGGGATTGCTTACAGTGCAATCTCCAAAAAACCGAATACCGCCATGGAACTCACGCCCCGAGAAAAAGACAAGCTGCTGATCTTCACCGCCGGCCTGCTGGCCGAGCGACGCAAGGCCCGTGGCCTGAAACTCAACTACCCCGAAGCCATTGCCCTGATCAGCGCCGCCGTGATGGAAGGCGCGCGCGACGGCAAGACCGTGGCCCAGCTCATGAGCGAAGGCCGCGCCGTGCTGACCCGCGCCGACGTGATGGACGGCATCGCCGAGATGATCCCCGACATCCAGGTGGAAGCCACCTTCCCTGACGGTACGAAATTAGTCACCGTCCACCAACCCATTGTCTGAACACCCAGCCCACGGAGACTGTATGCGACCCTCATTGAAAAACGCTCTTCTTTTGATAGCTGCTTGCGCAATATCCACGGGGGCTAGCGCCCATACAGGACATGGAACCGAGAGTTTCATGGAAGGCCTGGTGCACCCCTTCGGCCTGGACCACCTGCTGGCCATGTTGGCCGTGGGCGTCTGGTCCGTAGCCGCCCTGCCCGCCCGCCAGGCCTGGCAAGGCCCCGCCACCTTCCTGCTGGCCCTGGTGGCAAGCGCGGTGCTGGGTGCCAGCGGCGTGACGCTGCCCTACCTGGAACATGCGATTGCACTGTCGGTAGTGCTGTTTGGCGCCATGCTCATCGTCGCGGCCACACCCGTGCCCAGAGCCCTGGGCCTGGGGCTCGTCGCCGCGGCCGCCTCGCTGCATGGCCTGGCCCATGGTGCGGAAACACCAGCAACCGGCTTTGCCGGCTACGCCGCCGGGTTCCTGCTGACCACGGCCGCGCTGCATTTGGGCGGCGTGGGTCTGGGCGTGTCCATCCGCCGCCGGCTGGCCGCGCGCAGCACAGTGGTGCTGGGCAGCCTGGGGACCCTGCTGGGCTTTGCCGGCGTGTACCTGTTCACCCAAGTCTGAGGGCCCCGACATGACCCCCGGCGAAATTCTTTGCGACGAGGGCGAGCACGCCCTCAACACCGGCCGCCGCACGTTGACGGTGGTGGTGCAGAACACCGCGGACCGCCCCATCCAGGTCGGCTCGCACTACCACTTTGCCGAGACCAACGGCGCGCTGGGCTTTGACCGCGCAGCCGCACAAGGCATGCGACTGAACATTCCTTCCGGCTCGGCCGTGCGCTTTGAGCCCGGACAGCAACGCACCGTGGAACTGGTGGACCTGGCCGGTGACCGCGTGGTCTACGGCTTTCGCGGCCTCGTACAAGGAAAACTGTAATGGCAACGATTGGACGCCGCGCCTACGCGGAAATTTTTGGCCCCACCACGGGTGACCGTGTGCGCCTGGCCGACACCGGTCTGCTCATCGAGGTGGAGAAGGACTACACGCTGGCGGCAGGTGCCTATGGCGAAGAGGTGAAGTTCGGCGGTGGCAAGACCATCCGCGATGGCATGGCGCAGTCGCAGAAGACGCGCGCGGAAGGCGCCGTGGACTGCGTGATGACCAACGCGCTGATCCTGGACCACTGGGGCATCGTCAAGGCCGACATTGGCTTGAAAGGCGGGCGCATCGTCGCCATCGGCAAGGCCGGCAACCCCGACACCCAACCCGGCGTGGACATCATCATCGGCCCTGGCACCGAGGTCATCAGCTGCGAGGGCAATATCGTCACCGCCGGCGGCATCGACAGCCACATCCACTTCATCTGCCCGCAGCAGATCGAAGAGGCCCTGGCCAGCGGCGTGACCACCATGCTGGGCGGCGGCACCGGCCCGGCCACGGGCACCTTTGCCACCACCTGCACGCCCGGCCCCTGGAACATCGAACGCATGCTGCAGGCGGCAGACGCCTTCCCCATGAACCTCGGTTTCTTGGGCAAGGGCAATGCGAGCCTGCCCGCCGCGCTGCACGAGCAGATCAACGCCGGCGTAATCGGCCTGAAGCTGCATGAAGACTGGGGCACCACGCCCAGCGCCATCAGCAACTGCCTGGACGTGGCCGACGCCACCGACACGCAGGTCGCCATCCACTCCGACACGCTCAACGAATCGGGCTTTGTGGAGGACACCATCGCCGCCACCAAGGGCCGCGGCCTCTGCGCCTTCCACACCGAAGGCGCGGGGGGCGGCCACGCACCCGACATCCTGCGTGTGGTGGGCCAGGACAACTTCCTGCCCAGTTCCACCAACCCCACCATGCCCTATACGCAGAACACGCTGGATGAGCATGTGGACATGCTGATGGTCTGCCACCACCTGGACGCCGGTATTGCCGAGGATCTGGCCTTTGCCGAAAGCCGCATCCGCAAGGAAACCATTGCGGCCGAAGACATCCTGCACGACATGGGCGCCATCAGCATGATGAGCAGCGACAGCCAGGCCATGGGCCGCGTCGGCGAAGTCATCATCCGCACCTGGCAGACGGCCGACAAGATGAAGGCGCAGCGCGGCACCCTGCCCGAAGACTCGGTGCGCAACGACAACTTCCGCGCCAAGCGCTATGTGGCCAAGTACACCATCAACCCGGCCATCGCCCACGGCATCAGCCACGAAGTGGGCTCAATTGAAGTTGGCAAGTGGGGCGACCTGGTGGTGTGGAAACCGGCCTTCTTCGGCGTCAAACCCGCGCTCATCCTCAAGGGCGGCTTTATCGCCTTTGCGGCCATGGGCGACCCCAATGCCTCCATTCCCACGCCGCAGCCCGTGCACTACCGCCCCATGTTCGGCGCGTTTGGCGGTGCGCTGCACAAGGGCTCGTTCACCTTCGTGTCGCAAGCCGGGTTCAACGCGGGTGTGAAAGAGCGCTTTGGCCTGGCCAAGAACGTGGCCGCGGTGAAGAACATTCGCGGCGTGCGCAAGCAGCACATGGTGCACAACAGCTACCTGCCAGTGATGGAGATCGACGCGCAAACCTACACCGTGCGCGCCGATGGCCAGCTGCTGACTTGTGAGCCGGCGGTCAAACTGCCCATGGCGCAGCGATACTTCCTGTTTTAAACCAAGAGGTGTCCATGCTTCCAGACATGCCCCTGCTGCTGGGTTTCATTGGCGCGAGCCTGTTGCTCGCCCTCACCCCCGGTCCCGCTGTTGTGTACATCATTGCGCGCACCCTGGCGCAAGGCAGGGCCTGCGGCCTGGCCTCTGTGCTGGGCGTGGCGCTGGGAAATCTGTGCAATGCGGTGGGTGCCGCACTCGGTCTGGCAGCGCTGTTTGCTGTGTCCTCACTTGCTTTCACCGTGGTGAAGTGGGCGGGCGCCGCCTACCTGATCTACCTGGGTGTTCGGCTGTGGCGCGCCGCGCCCCTGGAAGTGACGAACGCACCGCAGCCGCCCCGGCAATCAGCGCTGCGCGTGTTCCGGGACGGAATCGTGGTTGCAACGCTGAACCCCAAAACCGCCCTCTTCTTCGCCGCGTTTTTGCCCCAGTTCACCGATGCCAGCGGCAACCTGCTGGCACAGACGCTGGCCCTGGGTGGTGTCTTCGTCTGCGTGGCGGGCTGCACCGACCTGATGTATGTGATGGCTGCCAGCCTGATCGCGCCCCGGCTGGGTCGCGTTGCCCGCCAGGCGGCATGGGGTAACCGCATCGCGGGGACGTCCTTTATCGGGCTGGGCGTGCTGACCGCCATGGGCAGCCGCCCCACACACTGATCTGGCATATGCCATCCACCACAGGTATGCGCGCATACTGCGGCGTATGAAAATCCACGCCTTGTTTTTAACCGTGCTGGGCACGCTGGGCCACGGCTATAGCGCTGCTGCACCTGACGAAGAACTGCTGGGCAAGGCCGCGGGCTACCCCGTGGCACCGCGCCTTGGCCAGGCGTTTCAGGAGGCCTACCGCGTGGGCTCCTTCAGCGCCATGGACACGCTGTCGCCCCACTGCGTGCTGGAGCCCTCGGCCCAGCCGCAGCCACTACCCAAGGCCGCCAGCGAACCCGCATTCCGCTACCAATTCGACGGCAAGACGCTGACGCTGGATGACTACATGCAGCGCCAGCGTGCCACGGCGGTGCTGGTTTTGCACGACGGGCAGATCGTGGCTGAGCGCAGCAACTACGACCGCAAACCAGAGCACCGCCTGCTGTCCAACTCCATGGCCAAGACCATCGTGGCGCTCGGCTTTGGCAAGGCACTGGAAGAAGGCCGCATTCGCTCGCTGGACGACATCGCCGCCACGTACGAACCCAAGCTGGCCGATACCCTGTACGGGCAGACCAAGATCATCAACCTGATGCGTATGGCCTCGGGTGCCAAGTTTGTCGAAGACTATTCGGGCAAGGACGACCTGGCACGCTTCAACCAAACTACCCGCACCCAAGGCAACGCCGCAGGCGCCCAGGTCATCACCGAGCGCGTGGCGCCCGAAGGCACGCTGTTCAATTACGCCAGCGCCGAAACCCAAATGCTGGGCCTGGTGCTGCGCGGTGCCACGGGGCAAAGCCTGTGCCAGTACATAGCCGAAAAGATCTGGCAGCCGCTGGGCGCCGAGGCGCGCGCCACCTGGCTCACCAACCCGGTGGACCAGACCGAACTGGCCGCCGGCAACTTCAACGCCACGGCGCACGACTACGCCCGCCTGGGCCTTCTGCTGGCCAACGACGGTGTGCGCGATGGCAAGGCCGTCATCAGTCGCGACTACCTGCTGCGCATGACTGACGCCAGCCAGCAACCACCCGCATTTCGCCCCGGCACCATGCAGAACAAGGGCAGCACCTACATGGGCTATGGCCTGCAAACCTGGCTGCTGCCGGGCAGCCATCGACGCTTTGTGCTGCTGGGCATATACGGCCAGGCCATTCTGGTGGACCCAGACCTCAAACTCGTCATCGTGCACATGGCCGTGGCCAAAGATGCCTCGGGCGACCCCAGCGGCACCCGCATGGGCGTGGAACGCAGCGCGCTGTGGCGCGGCATAGTTGCTGCTTACGGCAACTGGTAAGGAATACTCATGCTTCAAGTCTCCAAATGCATCCCCCAAGGCCAGGGCCTGGCCTCTGTGCTGCTCAAGCGCGCCGCCACCGTCGAACTCGACTGGGACGTGCGCCAGAAAAGCCGCTTTGACGCCACCGACTCCGCCGGTCGCACGCTGGGCGTATTTCTGCCCCGCGGCACCGCCGTGCGCGGTGGCGACGTGCTGGTGGCCGAAGACGGCTCGCTGGTGAAAGTGATTGCCGCGCCGCAATCGGTGCTGAAGATCACGCATTGCAGCGACCATGGCGCACCGTTTGATTTGATCCGCGCGGCCTACCACCTGGGTAACCGCCATGTGCCCATCGAACTCAAGCCCGACCACCTGAAAATCGAACCCGACCACGTGCTGGCCGACATGCTGCGCGCCATGCACCTGATCGTGAACGCGGTAGAGGAGGCGTTTGAACCCGAAAACGGAGCCTACGCCACGGGCGGGCACACCGGCGGACACCGCCACGGACACTACGACCATGACCACAGCCATGCGCATGGTCATGGCGATTACCATCACCACTGAACCGCCATGCTGGATTCGAGCCTGATGCAGTTGATGTGGCTGGCCTCGCCGGCCTTGCCGATTGGCGGATTTTCGTACTCAGAATGCCTGGAAGCCGCTGTGGACACTGCGCGAGCCGCTACAGAAAGTGAAGCATCCGCTTGGCTGGTCGACCAGCTGCACCTGACGCTGGCGCGCTCGGACCTGCCTGCCGTGGCCCAGGCCATTGCCGCCTGGCGTGCGGACGACATGGCACGCGTGGCCCAGCTCAACGCCTGGGTACTGCAGACGCGCGAGAGCGCCGAGCTGCGCGCCCAGACCGAGCAGATGGGCAAGAGCCTGCTGGAATGGCTGAAGAACCACACGACGGCCACGCCCGCGCAAATTGCCGTGCTGGCCGGGCAGGAGCCCACCTACCCCATCGCCTACGCACTGGCCGCCAGCGCTACGCAGGCCCCGGTGCGCGAATGCCTGCTGGCCTATGCCTTTGGGTGGGCCGAGAACATGACCCAGGCCGCCATCAAATCGGTGCCCCTGGGCCAAAGCGCGGGCCAGCGCATCCTGTCCGCGCTCACCGCCGCCATCCCCGAAGCCGTCAACCATGCCCTGGCGGTGGACGATGACAGCCGCCAGGCGTTTTCCCCCATGCTGGCCATCCTCAGCAGCCAGCATGAAGTGCAGTACTCCCGTCTCTTCAGGTCATAAATACCCTCTAGCCCCCGTATCCATTACGCAAGCAGCTCCTTTATTCATAGCAAATATCATGTCTAACCTGCACCACATCGCCAACCGCACCAAGACCCTGCCTCCCCTGCGCGTGGGCATAGGTGGGCCCGTTGGCTCCGGCAAAACCACGCTTTTGGAAATGCTCTGCAAGGCCATGCGCGAGCAGTACGACCTGGTCGCCATCACCAACGACATCTACACCAAGGAAGACCAGCGCCTGCTGACCGTGAGCGGCGCACTGCCCGCCGAACGCATCATGGGTGTGGAAACCGGCGGCTGCCCGCACACCGCCATCCGCGAAGACTGCTCCATCAACCTGGAGGCCATAGACCGCATGCTGGTGGACTTCCCCAACGCCGACATCGTGTTTGTGGAAAGCGGCGGCGACAACCTGGCCGCCACCTTCAGCCCCGAACTCAGCGACCTGACGATTTACGTGATCGACGTGGCTGCAGGCGAAAAAATCCCCCGCAAGGGTGGCCCTGGCATCACCAAAAGTGATTTGTTTGTGATCAACAAGACAGATCTGGCCCCCCACGTGGGCGCCAACCTGGACATCATGCGCAGCGACACCGAACGCATGCGCAACACCGCCAAGGGCCTGAAACCCTTTGTGATGACGAACCTGAAGGATCTGACTGGCCTGAAAGACGTGATCGCCTTCATCGAAACCCGCGGGATGCTCAAGACGGCGTGAAGCCCCCAGGCGCCGGGTAGAATACGCGCCTCTAGGAAGCTTGGCCGAGCGGTTTAAGGCACCGGTCTTGAAAACCGGCGAGGGTTTATCCCCTCCGTGAGTTCGAATCTCACAGCTTCCGCCACCCCACCGCCGGCCATTCGTGCGGCAAACGGCCCCTCTGGTCGCAAAATTCAATCCCTACGAACGAAATATTGCGGCCGAAATAGCCTGGACTTCCTATACTTATTCACGGACAACGTCGGCCAAAACAGGTCGACAGTCTGTGGATTGACCAAGGAGTACCGGGATGACACACCCTACCAGCCGTACGGCTCGGCACCTTACCCTCTCCACCATGGGCCTGTGTTTGGCACTGGCGGCCCCCTCCTTGTGGGCCCAACCCGGCTGCGATCACACTTGCGCCATCCGCTTGGACACACAAAGCGACGTCAGTTACCTGGGAGGCTTACTGCAAATCCGTCCCGCCCAGGCCGCGGACAACGCCACCTTGGGTAACTCGCCCTACCAGGACACGGGGCTCAAGGCCGATTGGCGGCTGACGCTGGACAACGGTAACCAGATCTCGTTGGGAGGAACCACGAGCAACCGCAACCCACGCTGGGCGCTGGGAGGCCCGAACCCGAGTACGCAAACCAATGCACTCACGATCGGGTGGCTCACCCCCCTCGGGGATGGCAACACCCTCTTCAGCCTGACGGCCGCAGGCGGCATGGAGCTGGCCAACGGCGGCCGGGACGATGGCGACAAGCAGTTCTTTGGTCCTCGGGCACTGCTGCAACGCAGCTTCAACGACCGTTGGGGTGCCTATGTGACCTTTGGGGCCACACGCGCCAGATACACCGGCACCAACAGCCTGTATGGCTTTGCGCGGGAGGAATCGCTCTACGACCTGTCCCTGGGAGTCACCTGGGCCGTGAGCAAAGGTGTCTCCGTCCGCCCACAACTGAGCTACACGCGCAATATCAGCAATGCCGAGCTATACGGCTACGACAAGGCGGACGCCTCCATCAAGGTGCGCTTGGACTACTGAAACCACTGGCCGGGGATAATCGGACATCCATGTCCCATCCCCCCAAACTCTCCCAACAAAGCGCTTTCATCCGTTACTGGCTGGCCCGGCTGGCCGGCATCATGGGCAACCAGATGCTCATGGTGGCCGTAGCTTGGCATATGTATGACCTGACCTCCAGCCCGTGGGACTTGGGCCTGGTCGGACTGTTCCAGTTCGTTCCCGCCTTGGTGATGACCCTGCCCGCCGGCCACCTGGCGGACCGGTTGCACCGCGGCCGCATTTTTGCGGCTTGCATGTTCGTGCAGGCGCTGGTGGGGGCCACCCTGGTCAGCGCCACCCTGGGGCACTTTGCCTCGCGAGAACTGATCCTCGGTATCTCGGTGGTGTTGGGGCTGACCCGTGCCTTCCAGATGCCGGCCCAGCAGGCGCTGGTGCCGCTACTGGTTCCGCCCAGCCTGCTGGCGCGAGCTGTGGCGCTGAGCTCCACAGGCATGGAAATCGCCGTCATCAGCGGGCCAGCGCTGGGTGGCTTGCTGTACGTCACCGGTGCAGTCAATGTCTACCTGTGCTGCACCCTGCTCATGCTTACCGCTGGACTGTTGATTCTGGCCGTGCGCTACGCGCACCGGCCCTCACACCTGGCCGCCACCTGGGCCTCGCTGTTTGCGGGTGTAGCCTTTGTCTGGCAGCGCAAGCTGATTCTGGGTGCCACCTCGCTGGACCTGTTTGCCGTGCTGCTGGGCGGCGCCACCGCACTATTGCCGATTTACGCGCGCGACATCCTGCACACCGGCCCCGTGGGCCTGGGCCTGCTGCGCGGCGCGCCGGCTGTGGGCGCACTGCTGATGTCGCTGGCCGTGGCCCGCTGGCCGCTGCGCCGCTATGTGGGCAAACGGCTGCTGGTGGCAGTGGGTATCTTTGGCTTGGCCACAGTAGTCTTCGGTTTGTCGCACTCCTTCTGGCTGTCGCTTATCGCACTGGCCATCACCGGTGCGGCAGACTGCGTCAGCGTGGTCACGCGCAGCACCCTGGTGCAACTGGAAACGCCGGACGAGATGCGCGGCCGCGTCTCAGCCGTCAACTCAATTTTCATAGGCGCATCCAACCAGTTGGGCGAGTTTGAATCGGGCGCCACCGCCGCCGTATTTGGGCCCATGGGTTCGGTGGTGCTGGGTGGCCTGGGGACGGTGCTGGTGGCGGGTCTGTGGTTCAAGCTGTTCCCCGCGCTGGCGCAGCGCGACCTCATGGAATAGCAGCGCATGCGGCCGGTTGCCATCGTCCAGCACCTGGCCGACGACGGCCCGGCGTTCTTTGCCACCTGGCTTGGGGCGCAGGGCATCCCTTTCACCCTGCACCGCATGCACTTGGGCGAGGCCTTGCCCGCCGATATCGGGGCCTGCGCCGGCCTGTGCATTCTGGGGGGCGCCATGAGCGCCAATGATCCGCTGCCCTACTACCCGCGCTTGCTGGAGCAGATACGCCAGGCGATGGCGGCCGATGTCCCGGTCATCGGCCACTGCCTGGGCGGCCAGCTCATGAGCCGCGCACTGGGCGGCACGGTGCAAGCCGCCGCTCACACCGAGATTGGCTGGACGGACCTGGAACTAGCCGACCCGGACGGCATACGTTGGGTCGGCACACACACGCCGCTGCGGCAGTTCCAGTGGCACAGCGAATCCTTCAGCATCCCCCCGGGCGCGACACCGCTGCTGCGCGGCCAGTGGTGCACCAACCAGGCCTTTGTGGTCAACGATAGGCACCTGGCCATGCAGTTCCACTGCGAGGTGGACGAAGCCAAATTACAGGAATGGCTGCGCGACGGCGCAGACCTGATGCGCCGCACTCCGGGGCCTGCGGTGCAAACGCCGGAGGGCATTCTGTACACCCTGCAGAACGACTTGGCAAACAGCCAGGCGATTGCCCACAGCCTCTACACGCGCTGGGCACAAGGCCTGCGCCGCTAAATCAGCGTCAGGTCCACAGGTCCAGCGGAGGGTCGGCCACCACAGCGCGCAGGATGTCCGAGCGCGAAACAAACCCGGTCACCATCCCCTGCTCATCCACCACGGGCAAACCCGGCAGCCCCGTATCGAGCAGCACACGTGCCACGCGGCGGATATCGGTATCCTCCGCCACACTGGGCACGGGGGTCCACATCAGGTCCACCACGCTTTGTGCCAGTAGCGCGCGCCACACCAGCGGGTGGCTGTCGGCCTTGGGCAGGCGGTCCGGCCGCATCAGCTCAGCGCGCGACAACAACCCTACCAGCACTCCGGCGGACGACACCACGGGCGCCTGGCCTATGCCATGCTGGCCGAGCAGGCCCCAGGCCTGCTCCACATTGAAGCTGTCGGGTACGGTGAGTACCTTGGCGCTCATGATGGCGTCTACCCGGGTCAGCGGCTGGCGTTGCATCTCCGGTTTGCGCACGTCCTCATAGGCCGCGAGCGCGGTGCGATGGGCCAGGTCGGTGGGCGGGTCTGCAGGGGGCGCGGACAGCAAGTCACCAAAGTGGGAGGGGCCGTGGTCCTGCGCATCCTGCTCGATGGGGGCAACGCCGCGCGTGCGGGTCAAGCCCGTGGTAGCGCCCACACGGCGCAGCTCTTCCAGCGAGCCGCGAAATACACGTCCTGCCGTGCCGTAGACCGAAAACATGGCGTTCCCCTCTGCTCAGGGCCTGCCCATGGGCCCTTCAGCCCGAATTGGACAGGAAAAGCGCCTGCAAGTCACTCAAAAAGTCGAAGCCGCGCACCGTGGGGTGCACGCGTGCAAAGTCGCGTTCGATCAGGCCCTTGCGTTCGGCCTCTTGCAGGCCGGCCTCGATGGCGGTGATGGCCAGCCCCGTGCGCTCCGTGAAGTCGCGCAGACCAAAGCCGTTGCGCAGACGCAGTGCGTTCAGCATGTACTCGAACGGCAGGTCGGCGCGTGGCACCTCGTTGTCTTGCGCCAGCGCGTTGCCCGCCAGAGCCTGCTCCATGTAGCGCGCGGGGTCGCGAAAGCGCACCTGGCGCACCACGCGGTGCGCAAAGCTCAGCTTGCTGTGGGCGCCCGCGCCGATGCCCAGGTAGTCGCCAAACTGCCAGTAATTCAGGTTGTGGAAACAGCGGTGTGCGGGCTTGGCATAGGCCGACACCTCGTAGCGCTCCAGCCCGGCCACGCCCGTCACCTCGGTGAGGTGGTCCAGCATCGCATAGGCCGTGTCGTCCTCAGGAATCTGTGGCGGGAACTTGGCGAAGTAGGTGTTGGGTTCGATGGTGAGGTGGTAGATGGAGATATGCGGCGGCGCAAACTGCAGCGCCAGCTTCACATCGGCATCGAGCTGCTCTAGCGTCTGCCCCGGCAGGGCGTACATGATGTCCAAGTTGAAGGTATCAAACGACTGCGCCGCCTCCTCCACCGCCGCCAAGGCCTGCGCGCGGTCGTGCACCCGGCCCAGGGCTTTGAGGTGCTCGTCATTGAAGCTCTGCACCCCAATGGACAGGCGCGTGACCCCCGCACTGTGGAAGGCCTTGAAGCGGTCCTTCTCAAAGGTGCCGGGGTTCGCCTCCATCGTGATCTCGCAGTTAGCCTCCAGCCGCAGGCGCGCGCGGATGTCGGCCAGCAGGCGGTCTATGGACTGCGGCGAGAACAGGCTGGGCGTGCCGCCGCCAATGAAGATGCTGTGCACCGTGCGGCCCCAGATCAGCGGCAGCGCGGCTTCCAGGTCCGCGATCACGGCGTCGATGTAGCGCTGCTCCTGCAAACCACTAGCACTTTGTTCGTGGGAATTGAAGTCGCAATAGGGGCATTTTTTCAGGCACCAGGGCAGGTGCACATACAGGGAGAGCGGTGGCAAAGCCGGCAACTGCAGGGTGCCGGGACGCATGTAGTGTTGGATGTCGCGCTGTACGGCGGCCTCCGCATCGCCCCCCAGCGGCGTGATCAGAATCATGGCGGCTCAGGCCCCCAGCCAGTTAGCGCGAATGAGCGCGGCCATGGCCTGGGACGCACGACCGCGGTGGCTGTTGGCGTTCTTCACCTCCACCGGCAGCTGGGCGAAGGTCTGACCAAACTCGGGAATCCACATGATGGGGTCAAAGCCAAAACCGTTGCTACCCATGCGCTCCATGGCCACCTCGCCCACCACGCGGCCCACGGCAATCAGCGGCTCGGGGTCTTCGGGCGATCGTACGGCCACCAGGGTGCTGACCATGGCGCAGCGGCGGTTGGCAATGCCCACCATCTGCTCCAGCAGCGCGGTCACGTTGTTGTCGTCGCCCTTGGCGTAGCCGTGCTGGGTAGCGTAGTAGGCCGTATCCACACCGGGCAGGCCGCCAAAGGCGTCCACGCACAAGCCCGCGTCATCGGCCAGCGCTGGCAGGCCCGTGTGCTGGGCCGCATTGCGCGCCTTGGTCAGCGCGTTTTCCACAAAGGTGCGGTAGGGCTCGGGTGCCTCGGGCACGCCCAGGTCGCCTTGGCGCACCAGCGTACAGCCCAGCGGGGCAAACATGGCTTGCAGTTCGGCCAGCTTGCCCTGGTTGTTGGATGCGAGAACAATTTTCATAGGAATTGGCTTGTAGCCCCCGTCGACATTGCGCAATAAGCTATTAATTTGATAGTGCCTGTTGCTGCAAAATCATCAACTCGGTGATACCTTTTTCTGCCAGACCCAGCAGCTGGTCCATCTCGGCACGCGTGAAGGCCACGCCCTCGGCCGTGCCCTGCACTTCCACAAAGTGGCCCGCACCGGTCATCACCACGTTCATGTCGGTGTCACAGGCCGAGTCTTCGGTGTATTCCAGGTCCAACAGCGGCGTACCCTGCACGATGCCCACGCTGATCGCAGCCACCGCGGCGGTGATGGGGGTCTCGGCAATCTTGCCGGCCTTGAGCAAACCATTCACCGCATCCTGCGCGGCCACAAAAGCACCGGTGATGGCGGCCGTGCGGGTGCCGCCGTCGGCCTGGATCACATCGCAGTCGAGCTGGATGGTGCGCTCGCCCAGCTTCTTCAGGTCAAAGATGGCACGCAGAGAACGGCCGATGAGGCGCTGGATCTCCTGCGTGCGGCCGCTCTGCTTGCCCTTGGCGGCTTCGCGGTCGCTGCGGCTGTGGGTGGCGCGCGGCAGCATGCCGTATTCGGCGGTTACCCAGCCCTCACCACTGCCGCGCTTATGGGGCGGTACACGCTCCTCCACGGATGCGGTGCAGAGCACCTTGGTATTGCCAAACTCGATGAGCACCGAGCCTTCGGCGTGGATGGTGTAGTGGCGGGTAATACGCACCGGGCGCAAAGCATTAGCGGCGCGCGCGCTGCTGCGAACGAATCCAGTCATGACAATCCTTCAGGAATGAATGCCGCAGCGCGGGCCTCAGCCCTTGCGTGCAGCGGAACGGCGAATCGCCTCGTTGATTTCGGCAATGGAGCGCTCGATGGCCGCATCGTCCAGGTCGTCGACATCGGAGTCCAGCCAGCCTGCTTGCACCGTGGAAGCGAACACGCCTTCTTCGATGTTGTCGGTCGAGATCGCACCGCGCGTGGACTCGAAGCTGTCCGGCGTCTCCCACTCCATCGCAATCAGTGTCACGTTGTCGCAGTGCGGCCCACCATTGACCAGCGCCATCTCCACCAGATCGGGCGCCGCCACGGGCACGGGCTTTTGCGCCAGCTGGTAGACGATGTTGGCGTCATCCACCGTGCCCCACAGTCCATCCGAGCACAGCATCATGCGGTCGCCCTGCTGCAGCGGCACGGGACCGGTGATGTCAAACACGGGCTTGGTCGGCGAGCCCAGGCAGGTGTAGAGCACGTTGCGGTTGAACACCGCCGCGCCTGAGGCTAGCGGACGCTCCTCACCTTCGCGCTGCTCCATGTAGGAGTGGTCTCGCGTACGGGCCAGCAACTCGCCCTGGCGCACAAAGTACAAACGCGAATCTCCGCAATGCACCCAATGCGCCGAACCATGCTGCACCACCGCCGCCACCAGCGTGGTGCGCGGCGTATCTGCCAAGTGTTTTTCGGTGGCGTAGCGCAGGATTTGTCGGTGTGCCGCCATGACGGCACGGTGGAAAAAGGCATTCACGTCCTCAATTTCGGGCGTAGCTTCCTTTTGGTACAGCGCAGAAATGACCTGCAATGCCATCTGCGCGGCGACCTCGCCCTCAGGATGCCCACCCATGCCATCGGCCAACAAAAACAGGCCCGACGACTTGGTGTAGCAATACCCCATGCGGTCTTCGTTTTTTTCGCGGCCGCCCTTGCGGCTGATCTGGAAGACGGAAAATTTCATTTGGGTTTGCCCGATGCCGCCACCGCACCCTGCACGGTCTTCTTGGTGTCTGCCACCATGGAATCAAACTGCATGCGCACCTTCTCGCCCACGGTGAGCTTGGTGTAGCGGCGCTCGCCCTCGCGGGACAGTTCCTTCTGCAGCGCAAACACGGACTGCGGACGCGATAGCGGGTCCAGCGACATGCACCACTCCACCACCTCAATCAGATTGTCGGAATACACACCGCGCAGACGGGCCAGCGCGGTGGTGATGCGGTCTTTTTCCAGACGTTGCGGCGCCTCGTTGGGCGGGTAGCCTTGCATGCAAGCGTAGATGCAGGCACCGATGGCATAGATATCGGTCCAGGGACCCATGGACGCATCGCGGCGGTACATCTCGGGTGCCGCAAAGCCCGGCGTGTACATGGGGCGGATGAAGTTGCCTTCCTTGCTCAGCACTTCACGCGCGGCGCCGAAGTCGATGAGGACCGAACGGTTGTCGTCAGTGATAAAGATGTTGGCGGGCTTGATGTCCAGATGCAGCATCTTGTGCTGGTGCACGATGCGCAGCCCACGCAGGATCTCGTCAAACAGCGAGCGGATCGTGGACTCGCGGAATACCTTGCTCTTCTTGAGGTCGCGCGCGGTGACGATGAAGTCCTGCAGGGCCGCGCCCTCCAGGTAGTTCATCACCATGTAAACAGTTTCGTTTTCGCGGAAGAAGTTCAGCACGCTCACCACCGAGGGGTGGGAGATTTGTGCCAACGAACGGCCTTCTTCAAAGAAGCTCTTCAGGCCCAAACGGTACAGCGAGAGCTTTTCGGGCTGCACCTGGGGCAGCAACTCGCCCGGCGCGCGACTGGCCAGCGAAGACGGCAGGTATTCCTTGACGGCCACCTGCTGACCCTCCGAATCCAGCGCCAAGTACACCAACCCAAACCCCCCGGCGGCAACCTTGCGAATGATGCGATAGCCGCCAATGATGGTGTCGGGGGGTAGGGGTGCTGGCTTGACCTTTGACATAAATTGCGGGGTATGGGCTCGTCGGTAGCGTGTGAACCGGGTTATTCTCGGGGCCGTTTCAACGCAGCGAGAACCCGTGATGCCAGTTTACAGCATGACTGGCTATGCCAGTGCCCAGCACAGCACAGCCACCAGCGCCCCGGAAGGCGAGCCCAAAAACCAGCCCATCACCCAGCTCGGCTTGGAGATCCGCTCGGTCAACAGCCGCTTTCTGGACCTCACGTTTCGCCTGCCCGAAGACCTGCGCCAGTTCGAACCGGCTCTGCGCGAACTGCTGGGCGCCAAGCTCAAGCGCGGCAAGATTGAAGTGCGCGCGTCGGTGGAAACCACCAGCGCCAGCAACATCCCCGACCCCACCCCAAAACTATTGCAGCGCCTGAACGCCGCGCAGGACAGCATCCGCGCTTGGCTGCCCAGTGCCAACCCGCTGAGTGTGGCTGACGTGATCCGCTTGGCCGCTGCCGAACAAGGCAGTCAGCGCGACTGGAGTGCGGATGTGATGCCACTGGCTGAAAAGACGCTAAAAGAGCTGCTGACTGCACGCCAGCGCGAAGGTGCCCGCCTGGCCACCATGCTGCTGGGTCACATCGCTCAACTGCGCACGCTGGCCGAACAGGCCGGCCCGTTAGTGCCCAAGCTCGTGGAGCAGCAGCGCACACGCTTCATGGAGCGCTGGAAGGAGGCCATGGCCCTGACCGATGGCACCACCCTGCCCGAAGCCGCGCAAGACCGGGCGCTGACCGAGGCCACCGCCTTCGCCATCCGCATCGACGTGGCCGAAGAAATCACCCGCGTGAACTCCCACTTGGACGAGCTGGAGCGCCTGATCAAAAAAGGCGGCGAGATCGGCAAACGGTTGGACTTCCTGATCCAGGAGCTGCACCGCGAGGCCAACACCATGGGCTCCAAGTCCGCAGCGCTGGAGCTAACCCATATCTCCGTGGACATGAAGGTGCTCATCGAACAGATGCGCGAACAGGTACAGAACTTAGAATAAGGCGACTTCAGCCACCGCCACCTCGGAGCCTATGTCAATGGACTACCCCGGAAACCTCTTTGTCGTCGCTGCCCCCAGCGGAGCGGGCAAGTCCAGCCTCTGCAAAGCCCTGCTGGAACTCGATTCGCGTCTGCAACCCTCGGTCTCCCACACGACGCGCCCACCACGCGGCCAGGAAAAACATGGCCGCGAATACTTCTTTGTCTCGCAGCAGGAATTTGACGCCATGGTGGCAGCCGACGCCTTTGTGGAATGGGCCCATGTCCATGCCAACCGCTACGGCACCTCGAAAAAAGCCATCGAAGACCGCATGGCCATGGGCGCAGATGTGATCCTGGAAATCGACTTCCAGGGTGCCGTGCAGATCAAAAACGTATTTGCCAATGCCATCTGCATCTTCATCCTGCCCCCCAGCTGGGAAGAGCTGCGCTCTCGCCTGGAGCGCCGCGGCGAGGACTCACCAGAAATCATTGACATGCGCATGAAAAATGCCCAGATGGAAGTGGCGCAGGTCGGAAAATTCGACTTCGTTATAATCAACGAGTTATTCGACCGTGCGCTTTTCGACTTGAAAGCCATTGTCCACTCCCAGCGCCTTAAGGTCTCCGCACAGCGCCGCGCCCGTGCCGAGACATTCCAAGCGCTGAACATCCTGTAGTTTCCCGGAGATTTCCATGGCCCGCATCACTGTTGAAGACTGCCTCGAGCAGATCCCCAATCGCTTCCAACTGGTTCTGGCAGCCACCTACCGTGCACGCATGCTCAGCCAAGGCCATACCGCCAAGATCGAGAGCAAGAACAAGCCCGGCGTCACCGCGCTGCGTGAAATTGCAGCTGGCAAGATCGGCATTGAAATGCTGAAAAAAGTGCCCCTCTGAGCTTTTCTGCTTTAAAAAAAGCACCGCTTGCGGTGCTTTTTTTCGTCTGTACTGCGCCGCTCTGATCCGCACGCTACATTTACGCCATGGGTAGCACTCCACATCTCACCTCACCCGCCGCGGCCGCCAATGCAGTAGCTGCCAGTTTTGCCGGACTGACGGCCAAGCTGGACTACCTGAGCCCCAGCGATGCGGAGCAGGTGCGCTTGGCCTACCGGTTCGCGGATGAAGCTCACTTGGGCCAGTTGCGCAACAACGGCGAGCCCTACATCACCCATCCAATCGCCGTAGCCGCCCAGTGCGCGGAATGGAAGCTGGACGCCCAGGCCTTGATGGCGGCACTGCTGCACGATGCCATCGAAGACTGTGGTATCACCAAAATCGAGCTCATCGAAAAATTTGGCTCTCCGGTCGCCGAACTGGTAGACGGGCTGACCAAGCTGGACAAGCTGCAATTCAACACGCGCGAAGAGAACCAGGCCGAATCATTCCGCAAGATGCTGCTGGCCATGGCGCGCGATGTGCGTGTGATCCTGATCAAGCTGGCTGACCGTTCGCACAACATGCGCACGCTCTCCGACGTACCTCGCGCCAAATGGGGTCGCATCGCCTCCGAAACGCTGGACATTTACGCCCCCATTGCCCACCGCTTGGGTCTGAATCAGACCTACCGCGAGCTGCAGGACCTGTCGTTTCGCCACCTGCGCCCCTGGCGCTATGCCATTCTGGCCAAAGCAGTAGCCAAGGCGCGCAGCCGCCGGCGTGACCTGATCCAGAAGGTGCAAAAAGAAGTCGAAAGCGTGTTCTCCGCCGCGAACATGCCCGTGCGCATCGCAGGCCGGGAGAAGACGCTGTATTCCATCTACAAGAAGATGGACGATAAGCACTTGAGCTTTGCCCAGGTCACAGACATCTACGGCTTTCGCGTGCTGGTGCCGAATGTGACGGACTGCTACACGGCGCTGGGACTGCTGCACCAGCTGTACAAGCCCGTACCCGGCAAATTCAAGGACCACATTGCCATTGCCAAGGTCAACGGTTACCAATCGTTGCACACCACCTTGGTCGGGCCTGCGGGTATCAATGTGGAATTCCAGATGCGCACCGAGGCCATGCACGTGGTGGCCGAATCGGGTGTTGCAGCCCACTGGCTGTACAAGGTCAACAATCCGGAAGACGCATCCAACGACCGACTGGGTACGAAATGGCTGCAGTCGCTGCTGGACATTCAGGACGAGACACGCGACGCCGCTGAGTTCTGGGACCATGTCAAGGTGGATCTGTTCCCCGATGCCGTCTATGTATTTACGCCCAAGAGCCAGATCATGGCCCTGCCACGCGGCGCAACAGTGGTGGACTTCGCCTATGCGATCCACAGCAACATTGGCGACCGCACCATGGCCGCACGCATCAACGGCGAACAGGTGCCACTTCGTACCGAGTTGAAGAACGGCGACGTGGTGGAAGTGGTGACCGCCCCGGTTTCCACCCCCAACCCAGCGTGGTTGGGATTTGTGCGCACCGGACGTGCACGCTCCAAGATCCGCCACCATCTCAAGACCATGGCGCAAACCGAGTCGGAGAGCCTGGGTAGCAAGCTGCTACAACAAGCGCTGCGCTCGGAGGGCATAGAACTCTTTCCGGATGACGACCCCAGCTACAGCGCGCTGTGGGACAAACTGCTGCGTTTCACCGGCAACAAGACGCGCCAGGAGCTGTTGATCGACATTGGCCTGGGCAAGCGCATTGCCAACATCGTGGCCAAACGTATGGTAACCCTGTTGGCGGACAGCGGGGAACGCCCCGACGCACTGCTGCTTACACGCGAACGCTTCACGGCACACGAATCAACGTCGCTGGGCTCCATCACACTGGATGGCAGCGAAAACGCCTCGGTGCAGTTTGCCCCATGTTGCCGCCCCATTCCGGGCGACACCATCGTGGGTTATCTGGGGCGCGGCGAGGGTCTGGTGGTACACCGGGACGACTGCCAGGTGGCGCGCAAGCTGCAGAACAAAGACAGCGAGCGCTTCATTGGCGTCGAGTGGTCCGACGAGCCCATCCGACCGTTCGAGACCGGTGTGGTGGTGACAGTGAACAACGGCAAAGGTGTACTGGCCAAGGTGGCTGCGGCACTGGCATCGGCCGAGGCGGACATCCTGCACATTGACATGGGGCAGGATGGGGTGCAGGATGCCTCCGACCTGCGCTTTGTGGTCGCCGTGCGCGACACGGCCCACCTGGAAACTGCATTGCGCAATCTGCGCCGCACAGCGTCGGTACTGCGCGCAGAGCGCAGTAGCAACGCGTCACCCCACAGCAGTTAGTTGCGCGTCGGAGTGGGGTAACCCACCCGCAGGACCTCAATATCGCCCACGCGGTCGGGCATTACCAGTTTGAGTTCATCACCCACGCGTGCCTTCAGCAAGGTGCGGGCAATCGGAGAAATCCAACTCACCTCGCCCAGCGCACTGTTGGCCTCGTCAATGCCTTTGATGGTCACCGTGCGTTCCACATCCTGGTCATCTACGTAGGTGACAGTAGCGCCAAAGAAAATTTGTTCGTTGCCATGGTGCACCGAAGGATCGGTCACTTCAGCAATCTCCAGACGCTTGGTCAGGAAACGGATGCGGCGGTCGATCTCACGCAGACGCTTTTTGCCATAGAGGTAGTCGCCGTTCTCCGAACGGTCCCCATTGCTGGCAGCCCAGTGCACCACGTCGACGATCTTGGGGCGCTCGTTGTCGATCAGGTCGAGCAATTCTTCGCGCAAGACGGCAAACCCCTGGGGCGTGATGTAGTTCTTGCCGCCGGCGGGCAGCGCAGGCAGTTGCAGCTCGTCATCGTCTGCGCCATCGGACTCTTTGGTAAAAGCCTTGCTCATGGATTTGCCCGGATCAGAATAAGAAAAAGGTCTGCAACCTTGCGATTGCAGACCTCGTCTTTTTGGTGCGGCTGGCAGGAATCGAACCCACGACCCCTTGGTTCGTAGCCAAGTACTCTATCCAGCTGAGCTACAGCCGCTAAGCTTCGTATTCTAGCACGAAGTTTTTCATGCTTTACGGAGAAACCCCAGAAACTTTTCAAATACTGCTTTTTGAGCGCTACTCGGAAGTCCCAGATCTTACCCGGCACGCAGACCCAGCATGGCCCGGGCTTCCGCCGGGCTGGCAATGCTGCGGCCCGCCCGTTGGGCATAGGCCGCCAGGGCGGTGATGAGCTCGCCGTTGCCCTTGGCGCGCGTGCCACCGGGCAGATAAAAGGTGTCTTCCAGGCCCGTGCGCAACATGCCGCCCAGCTCGGCGGTCTTCTGGTGCACCGGCCAGATCTCGGCACGGCCGATCAGCGTGGTCTGCCAGACGCTGTTGCCAGCCATGTATTTGGGCAGCAGCGACAGCAGCTCGGCCTCGCACGGCATGCCGGAGGCCACGCCCATCACCAGGTTGTATTCGGCGCGGCCCATCTCGGGCTTGAGCATGCCGTTTTTCAGGTACATGGTGACCGAGCGGACGATGCCCACGTCAAAACATTCGAACTCGGGGTGCGTGCCGGCCTCTTCCATCACGTCGAGGAACTGCTGCACCTTGGCCACCGGGTTGTCGAACACCATGGGCGGCCAGGCCCAACTGCCGTCTTCCTTGAGCTTGAGGTAGTTGAGACTGCCGGCGTTGCAAGCAGCGATCTCAGGCTTGACGCGGCGGATGCAGGCCAGCGGGCCGCTGATGTCCTTGCCGACCACGCCCGTGGTCAGGTTGATGATGACGCCGGGGCAGGCTGCGCGGATCGCGTTGACGATGCTCTCGGCCACATCCGGGTCCCAGCTGGGAAGATGGCCCATGCCCTCTTCCTGGCTGCGCATGTGGATGTGCATGATGCTGGCACCGGCGTTGTAGGCATCACGCGCCTCGGCCGCCATTTGCGCCGGGGTCACGGGCACAGGGTGCTGCTTGGGGTCGGTCAGCACGCCGGTCAGCGCGCAGGTGAGTATGGCTTTGTCCATCATGCGTCCTTTTTGATATCCAGTTCGACCAACAGGGCGGCGGATTCCACCTGGTCACCCGCCTTGGCATGCACGGCTTGCACCGTGCCCGCGCTCTCGGCGCAGAGCCACATTTCCATCTTCATGGCCTCCACACAGACGAGCTGTTGGCCCTCCTGCACCGCGTCGCCCGGTGCCACCAGCACCTGCGTGACCTTGCCAGCCACGGGAGAGCGGGCGCGGCTCGCGTCCTTGAGTGCATCGGCATTCGGAAAAGCGGAGACTTCGGCGAACACATGGCTGTGGCCGGCATGGGCGATGCACAGATCAGCGCCCACGAACACGGCAATGGCGGTTTGTGCCACGCCGTTGATCTCCAGCCGCAGCACGCCTTCATCAAACTGCAAGACACGGGCTGCCGTGGTGTGGCCGTCCCAAGTGACGGCCACTGCTCCATGGCGGTCCGGCAGCACACGCACTGCCCGCACCGTGTCGCCGGTCTGCAGCGAGAAACCGTAGGCCGCCACGCTGTTGGCGCGCCAGCTGCTGCCGTGTTGCGTGGCCAGGGCCACCGCTGCCACGGTCCATGCCGCATCGCTGGGCACGGGCGCTTGCAGCAGCGGCTCGCCTTTCTCCAACCACTGGTCGATCAGCGTGGTGGTCATCTCGGCCTTGCGGAAGGCCGGGTGATCCACCAGGTCGCTCAGGAAACGGCCGTTGTTCTTCAGGCCCAGCAAGGGCGTGTTGGCCAGCGCGGCGCGCAGGCGACGGATGGCGTCGTCCCGGTCGCGGCCATGCACGATGATCTTGGCGACCATGGGGTCATAGAACGGCGAGACCACACTGCCCTGGCGAATGCCGTCGTCCACGCGGACTCCGTACGCGTTTCCACAGCCCTGGACTCCACCCACCAACGCACGCTGCGGCTGCCACCAAGCCACGGTACCGGTCTGCGGCGCAAAGCCGGTGTAGGGATCTTCCACGTACAGGCGCGCCTCGATGGCGTGGCCGGTGAGCGTGATGTCTTCCTGTCTGGCGGGGAGCACATCGCCAGCCGCCACCTGCAGCTGCCACTCCACCAGGTCGTAGCCCGTGATGCACTCGGTCACCGGATGCTCTACCTGCAGTCGCGTGTTCATCTCCAGAAAGTAGTGGTTCAGCTGGTCGTCCACGATGAACTCCACCGTGCCCGCGCCGCGGTAGCCCACGGCCAGTGCAGCGGCCACGGCGTCCTCGCCCATCGACTTGCGCATGGCTGGTGACACCACCGGCGATGGGGCCTCTTCGATCACCTTCTGGCGGCGGCGCTGGGCGGTGCAATCACGCTCACCCAGATACACCGCGTTGCCATGTGCGTCGGCAAACACCTGGATCTCGATGTGGCGGCCGTTGGCTATGAGGCGCTCCAGCATCAGCGTGCCATCGCCAAAAGCGCTGGTCGCTTCGCGGCGCGCACTGTCAATGCCTGGCTGCAGTTCAGCATCGCTGCGCACCAGGCGCATGCCGCGCCCGCCGCCACCGGCCACGGCCTTGACCAGTAGCGGGTAGCCCAGCTTCTTGGCCTCGGCGGTCAGGGCCGCATCGCTCTGGTCAGCGCCCAGGTAGCCGGGTGCACAGGGCACGCCCGCTTCCAACATGCGGCGCTTGGCCAAGGCCTTGTCGCCCATGGCGGTGATGGCACT
Source organism: Rhodoferax sp. GW821-FHT09E07 (assembly GCF_059416145.1). Classification (NCBI taxonomy): domain Bacteria; kingdom Pseudomonadati; phylum Pseudomonadota; class Betaproteobacteria; order Burkholderiales; family Comamonadaceae; genus Rhodoferax; species Rhodoferax sp. GW821-FHT09E07. The sequence goes on from NZ_JBWKOP010000008.1 coordinate 235,072, forward strand.
GGCGGGTGGTCCGATAAAGACGACATTCGCATCCGCACAGGCCTGTGCAAAGGCCGCGTTCTCGCTGAGGAAGCCGTAGCCTGGGTGCAGGGCATCGGCACCCGTCCTGCGCGCGGCATCCAGGATGGCGTCGATCTTCAGATAGGACTGCACGGCGGGCGATGGACCGATGTGCACGGCCTCATCGGCCAACGCCACATGCGGTGCGTCACGGTCCGCATCGCTGTAGACGGCCACCGTCTGGTAGCCCAGCTTGCGTGCGGTGCGAATGACGCGGCAAGCGATTTCCCCGCGGTTGGCGATCAGGATTTTGGAAAAGCTCATGTCACAGCCCAGGTGGGTTTGCGTTTTTGAATGAAGGCGGCCATGCCCTCTTGCCCCTCCGGGCCCTGGGCGGCGTGGGCGAAGATGGCGGCGGCCTCCTCCACCAGGTCGGTGGCGGCCGCAAAGCGTGCTTTGCGCATCAGCGCCTTGGTGGCGGCCAGCGCGCCGGGTGCGCAGGCCAGAATGTCGGTCAACACCCTGTCCAGCGTAGCGGCAATGCCTCCAGTCGTGGCGACCTCATGCACCAGCCCCACGGCGAGTGCGCCCGCCGCATCAAGCCGCCCGCCGGTCACGGCCAGCCGCTTGGCCTGCGAATAACCCAGGCGCTCCACCAGAAACGGGGCGATCTGCGCGGGTACCACGCCCAGCGAAGTCTCTGGCAAGCGGAAGGCCGCAGTCTCGCTGGCGATGGCCACATCGGCCACGCAGGCCAGGCCAAAGCCGCCTCCCATGACCGTGCCTTCCAGCACGGCCACCACGGCCAGCGGCGTGTTGGCATACGCCGCGCACAGGTGGCCAAAGGCGGCGTTCACTTCGGCAATCGGGTCGGGCGCGCCCTCGGCGCGTTGCAGGGCACGCATGCGTGCACCGGCCATATCCTTCAAATCGGCCCCGGCGCTGAAGTGTCCACCCTCGCCGCGCAGCACGACCACGCGCACGGCATTCGTCGTTCCCGCCGTGGCCTCCGCCGCACGCAGCACCTGCTGCAGCTCGGCCACCATCTGCAGTGACATGGCGTTGCGTACCTCGGGGCGATTCAGGTAAATATGCAGGCTAGCCCCCGTGGATACTGCGCGAACAGCTCCTAATTGCATAGCATCTATGACGTGCTGCATGGCGTACACCCTGCCTCAGGCCTTGCCCGGCAACGTGCCTTCGAGCTTGCAGATGATGCCCAGCATGATCTCGTCGGCACCCCCGCCAATCGAAATCAGTCGGCTGTCGCGGTAAGCCTGCGAGATGGGGTTGTCGGCCGTGAAGCCCATGCCGCCCCAGTACTGCAAACACGAATCGGCCACTTCACGCGAGAGTCGCCCGGCCTTGAGCTTGGCCATGGACGCCAGCTTGGTCACGTCCTTGCCGCTCACATACGACTCCACCGCGCGGTAGGTCAGCGCGCGCAGCGCCTCCACCTCGGTGCGCAGCTCGGCCAGGCGAAAGTGCACCACCTGGTTGTTCAGGATGGGCTGGCCAAAGGTCCTGCGTTCGCGCGTGTAGGCAATGGTCTGGTCAATGAGGTTGTCCAGCGAACGCAGGCTGCCGGCCGCACCGTACAGGCGCTCTTCCTGGAACTGCAGCATCTGCAGCATGAAGCCCATGCCCTCCTGGCCGATGAGGTTGCGCTGCGGCACACGCACATTGTCGAAGAACAGTTGCGCGGTGTCGCTGCTGTGCATGCCGATCTTCTCGATCTTCTGGCGTGTGATGCCGGGCGCGTCCATGGGCACGATGATGAGCGACTTGTTCTTGTGCACCGACCCTTCGCTGGTGTTGGCCAGCAGGCAGCACCAGTCGGCCTGCATGCCGTTGGTGATCCACATCTTGGAGCCGTTGATGACGTAGTCACCACCATCCTTGCGTGCGGTGGTTTTGAGCGCGGCCACGTCGGATCCGCCGCCCGCCTCGCTCACGCCGATGCAGCCCACCATGTCGCCCGCGATGGCCGGGGCCAGGTAGGCGTGGCGCAGCTCGTCGCTGCCAAAGCGGGCCAGGGCGGGGGTACACATGTCGGTCTGTACGCCAATGGCCATGGGCACGCCACCCACATTGCAGTCGCCCAGCGCCTCGGCTGCCACCATGGAGTAGCTGAAGTCCAGCCCCATGCCACCAAACTCGGTCGGGTACTTGATGCCCAGCAGGCCCAAGTCGCCCATCTTTTTAAACAGCTCTCGGGCGGGGAAGATGCCGGCCTTTTCCCACTCTGCGGTGAAGGGGTTGATCTCGTTGGCGACGAACTTGCGCACCGTGTCAGAGATTTGCGTGTGTTCAGGCGTGAATTTCATGGGTGTCTTCTCGGGTCGTTGTTATGGTTTCAATCAAAGGCGTGCCACACCAAAGGTGTTGGCGCGCAACGTGCGCTGTTCGGCCTCGGCGGCCAGCGCCAGGCATAGGCCTAGCAAGCGGCGCGTGTCGCGCGGGTCGATGATTCCGTCGTCCCACAGGCGGGCCGTGCCAAACAGGGCCGCACTCTCCTTGTCCAGGCGCAGGCGCAAGCCGTCAGACATGGCCTTGAGGGCGTCTTCGTTGACCTCGCTACCCATGCGCTCCAGTTTGGCGCGGTTGACAATGTCCATGACCTTGGCGGCTTGGGCGCCGCCCATGACGGCGGTGCGTGCCGTGGGCCAGCTGAAGATGAAGCGTGGGTCAAACCCGCGCCCGCACATGCCGTAGTTGCCCGCGCCGTATGAGCCACCCAGCACCACGGTGAACTTGGGTACGCGCGCATTGGCCACGGCCTGGATCATCTTGCTGCCGTGCTTGATGGCGCCGCCGCGCTCGGCCGCAGAGCCCACCATATAGCCCGTGGTGTTCTGCAAAAAGATCAGCGGCGTGCCGCTCTGGTCGCACAGCTGGATGAACTGCGCGGCCTTGGTGGAGCCTGTGGGCTGGATGGGGCCGTTGTTGCCCAGAATGCCCACCAGCCGCCCCTCGATGCGTGCGTGGCCGCACAGCATCTCGGAGGCGTAGCTGGCCTTGAATTCCAGAAAGTCCGAGCCATCCACCAGCCGCGCAATGACCTCGCGCACGTCGTAGGGCTCGCGCTCGTCCGCGGGCACGATGCCCATCAGCTCCTGCTCGTCAAACAACGGGGCAGCAAACGGCGCGGCGGCAGGCGTGGTGTCCCAGTTCAGCTTGTCCATGAGTTCGCGCGTCATGGCAATCGCGTGGGCGTCGTCTTCGGTCAGGTACTCGCCCAGGCCGGTCATCTGTGCATGGGTTTCGGCGCCGCCCAGTTCGTCATCGGTGCAGTCCTCGCCAATGGCGGCTTTCACCAACGGCGGGCCCGCCAGGTAGATGCTGCTGCGCCCGCGCACCAGCACCACATAGTCCGACAGGCCCGGTAGGTAGGCGCCGCCCGCCGTGGACGAGCCGTGCACCACCGCAATCTGCGGAATGCCGGCGGCCGACATGCGGGCCTGGTTGGCAAAGCTGCGGCCACCTTCGACAAAAATCTCGGCCTGGTACATCAGGTTGGCGCCGCCGCTTTCCACCAAGTAGATGACGGGCAGCTTGTTTTCGAACGCGATCTCCTGCGCCCGCAGCGCCTTCTTCAACCCCATGGGCGCCACGGTGCCGCCCTTCACCGCACTGTCGCTGGCGGACACGATGCAGCGCCGCCCCGCCACCACACCAATGCCGACGATGGAGCCGCCGCCCAGCACGGCCTTCTTGCCATCGTCGTCGTGCATGTTCAGGCCGGCCAGGCGACTCAACTCCAGAAACGGCGTGCCGCGGTCCAGCAGGCGGGCTACGCGTTCGCGCGGCAGCAGCTGGTTGCGCTTCTCGAACTTCTCGCGCTTGGATTCGGACTCGGCAATCACCAGCCCCTCCAGGCGCTGCACCTCGGCCAGCAGCTCAGCCATGCGCTGGGCGTTGGCCGCGAAGCCGGTCGAGCGGGGGTTGATCTTGGAGCGAAGAGCGGGCATGGCAACAGGTCCTTCAAAGGTCTTGCGGCATTAGAGGTCATGGTGACGTTAACGTCAACCAGTTGCCGTATAGGTGTTTTCACTATGCTTTACGTTATGCTGCGCGACTAACATCCAGCCCGAATTCCCCACTCACCCAACAAGGAAACTCCATGTCCCTCGCCTCTGCAACCGAAGCCATCCGCGCCAAAGTGGGCGCTGACAGCGGCCTCAACGCGACCCTCAAGTTCGACCTGGGCGCCGACGGCGTCATCGTCATTGACGGTGCCAGCACCCCCAACAGCGTGAGCAACGAGAACACCGACGTGGACTGCACCGTGGGCATCACGCTGGAAAACCTGCAAGCCCTGCTGGACGGCGACCTGGAACCCGCCACCGGCTTCATGGCCGGCAAGCTGAAGGTCAGCGGCGACATGGGCGTGGCCATGCGCCTGCAACGTGTCATTTAAGACCGTGGCCACCGCCACCGAAGTGGCAGACGCGCAGGCGTTTGTCGCCTCCCACCGCGACGAAGGCACCGCCGAGCTGTTTGGCATTACCGAGCTGTGCCGGGAGTTCGGCATCACGCTGCGCGCGCTGCGCTTCTACGAAGACAAGGGCCTGCTGAGCCCGCGCCGGGTGAACGGCGCCCGCGTCTACACGCGGCGTGACCGCGCGCGCCTGGCGCTGATCCTGCGCGCCAAGGCCATAGGCTCACCGCTGGCCGAGATCAAACGCTACCTGGACCTGTATGGCGACCACGGCGAAGGCCGTGTGCAGCAGCTGCAGTACGTGATCGACCGCACGGACGCAGAGATTGCCGACCTGGAAAAGAAGCGCGCCCAGATTGACGCCACGCTGGCCGAGCTGCGTGTCATCAACGCCAGTTGCCGCGGGCATCTGGCGGAGCGGGAGCGTGGGGGCAAAAAATAAGCACAATGGGCGTCGTGAAGCATCTACTCATCATCGACCCCCAAAACGACTTTTGCGACATCCCCGGTGCCTCCCTGCCCGTCAAGGGCGCCAGCGCCGACCTGCAGCGCCTGGTGTCCTTCATGGCGGCCCACTCTTTGGACGGCATCACCGTCACCCTGGACTCGCATGCCAGCGTCGCGGTGGAACGCACCACCTTCTGGAAAACGCCTGACGGCGCCGCCCCAGCCCCCTTTAGCTTTGTAACCGCCGCAGACATTGCCAGCGGCCAAATGACGCCGCGGGACGCCACCCTGATACCGCAAGTGCTGGGCATGCTCGCGCAGCTGGCCCAGGCCGGGCGGCCCAGGCTGGTGGTGTGGCCTGTGCACTGCGTGACCGGCACCTGGGGCCACAACATCTACGCTCCGCTGGCAGATCAGCTAGCCCAATGGGAGTTCAAAAACCAGCGCGCCGTGCACAAGGTGCTCAAGGGCGAATACCCGCTGACCGAACATTTCGGTGTGTTTGAGGCCGATGCCCCCGACGCAGCCGTGCCCTCCACCCAGTTCAACAATGCGCTGGCCGCAGAGCTGACCCGTGGGGTGGATGTGCTGTTCATCGCCGGAGAGGCCGGCAGCCACTGCGTGGCGTTCAGCTTTGACCAATTGGCCCGCTACTTGAACCAGCACGCAGGGCCACGGCCCCGCGTGGTTTTGCTGACCGACTGCATGAGCCCGGTCACCGGCTTTGAGGCCGACCAAGAAGCCTTTGTGCAGCGCGCCACCACCTGGGGCGCAGAGACGATGACCAGCGCGCAGGCAGGCGCCTTGTTTAGCTAAAACAGCGCCTAGCCCCCGTCAAAATTGCGCAAGCAGCTCCTAAAAAAGGAGCACGCTGCGCAATCCAGCGGACGGCTTACTTGCCCAGCAAGCCCTTGAACAAGTCCTTGGCCTTGTCTTTCACAGCCTCTTCGGCCTTGGCTTTGATCTCCTGCTTCTTCTCTTCCACCTTGGCCTTGGTGGCGTCTTCCAGCATCGCGCCGAATTCGATCTTGTAGCTCAGCGCCTCAAACGGACCGATCAGGCGCACGGGCACCGTCAGGCCTTTGAGCTGGCCCAGGTCCTTGCCGCCCTGGCCTTCGCCGCTGGCCACCACCGCGGCCTTGGCCAGGTAGTTCATCTGGCCGGCGCCCACGTCGATGTCACCCGCGCCGCTAAGGCGGATGAAGGGGGACTTCATCGCCAGGTCATCGTTATGCGCCACACCATTGGCAATCTTGAAGCTGCCAGTCAGCTCCGAGAAGTCGGTCTTCTGGTTCGCATTGGACGCTTGCGTACTGTCGGCCTGACCCAGCTTGGCTTTCAGGTCGCGCAGGCTCTGCGCCAGGTTGATGCCCTTGATAGCGCCATCTTTCAGCGCCAGCGATGCGGTGCCGCCCAGCGCCTTCTTCATGGCCGTCACCGTGCTGCCCTGGGTGGTGATGTCCAGCGCCACATTGCCCTTGCCTTCCAACAGGTCCTTGGCCACCAGGTCTTTCATCAGCGGGTTGATGCTCACGCCCACCAGGGCTTGCTTGATGGCCACGGCATTGCCGTTGGCGTTGACCGACAGGCTGCCGCTGGTGCTGCCCTCGTACAGGTTCAGCGACAGGGGCGCCACCTCCAGCTTGCCACCGGCCAGCGCCAGCTTGGCGTTGATCTTCTCCAGCTTCAGGTTGGACACCTGCAGCGCACCGATGCGAATATTGCCATTCACCGTGTGGCCCTTGAGCGCGCTCAGGTCGATGGGCGCCTCTTTGGCCGCGGCGGCCTCTTTGGCGGGTGCCATCGTGAGGGCGGGCTTGGGAGGCAGGTATTTGTCCACGTTGAGCTTGTCCACATCCAGGTCAAACGCCAGCACCAGCGGCGCAAACTTGGCCACCTTCACGCTGGTGGCGATCTTGGATTCGTCAAACTGCGTGGCCAGCTCCAGCGCGGCGGTTTGCTGCAGCGCGTCCACCTTCAGGCTGCCGTTGATGGGCAGGGTCACACTCTTCATGGGCATGCTGGGGTGGGCCAGGTCCAGGCTGCCGGTCAGCTTGGCCAGCGCCACGCTTTGCCCCGCCACATTCACCGCCACGGGCGAGCTCAGTTGCCCCTTCACCACCGCGTCGCCCGCCTTGGCATCCAGGCTCAACGCCAAGCTGGCCACCTTCAGCGCGTCGGCATTGCCCTCCACGCCGTTCAGCACCAGGTTCACCGTCGCATTGCGGTCCGCGCCCTGCAGCGTGGCCGTCAACGTGATGGCCTCGCCGCCCGATTTCTCGGGCGACAGGCTCAGCTTGGGCGCGTCCAGCGTCAGCGCAAAGGCGTCGGTGCCGCTCTGGCCCTTGGCCGACAGGCTGAGCTTGTCCAACGCGGCCGTCTTTGCGCCCGTGTCGGCCAGCACATGGCCGGTAGACAGGCTCAGGTTCGACAACGCAGTGGTGGTGCCCGCCTTCTCGTCGCGCCAGGTGAGCTGGGCGTTGGCAATGCGAATGCTGGAAATATCCACCTGCAGGGGCTCCGCCGGCTTGGTGGGTTCTGCGGGCTTGCCTGCCTCGGCTGCGGTGGGCTGGCCCAGCAGGTCGGCAATGTTCAGCGTGCCGTCCTTCTTCTTCACCAGCGTGAGTTTCAGGCCCTCGATGTCCAGCGCGCGCACCTGCACCTGCTTGCTCAGCAGCGGCATCAGCGCCACCGAAATGCGGGCCGATTGCAGCGCGGCAAATTCGTCTTTGCTCGCGTGCTCGGACAAAGTCACACCGTCGAGCTGAATGCCTACGTTGGGCCAGACGGAGAGCTTGGGCTGGCCCGCAATCACCAGCGTACGCTGCTTTTGTTCCAGCACCGTGCGGCTGATTTCGGCCTTGATCTTGTCGCCGTCAAACAGGGCGTAGAGCACACCCACGGCCAACACCAGTAAACCCAACAGCGCCGCCACGCCGATACCCAACAAACGAAGCATTTTCATGAAAGTCCCTGATCCAAGTTAAACCGGAAAAGTCCATTCTAGAGGCGGGGATACGTCGGGTAGATGAGCGACGTGAATGGTTTAACTGATCGCAAACTTGTGCAACCGGTCTCAATCTAGGTCTGAAATTTTCACAAAAGTGGAGGAAGTAGACGAGGCTTACTTGCAATAAAAGGGCTCTTCTCTGTTCAACACAAGTTCACCACCAAATGAGTACTCGAATTTCTTGAAGCCAACATAGCCACCCATTTCATTCTTTGCGTTGTATTCGCCGCACAGCGCACCTTTATTCAGGGTCACATTCCGATATTGGACACTGGACGGATCTTTGAGCCGCATTTCTAAGACGCGTTTACCGTCTGCCATCAACTTATTGTTTACTGCAGCTTCACTCTCAGCAAGGATTTGCTCATAGCTCTTATCTTCCACTATTGATGTCTTCTCGGTACATGCACAAAGAATTGATGCAGAGAGAAGCATTAAAAACAATCTCATGAAGCTTCCATTATTTAAAGAAGTAAGAAGTCCGGTTTTTCGCTCTCGCAGACTTGCTATACACCGAGGAAGTCTTGATCAACCAGCACAGGAAGAAAGAGATGCGTTGCCAATCAACCCACTCACAAAATTAGGTCATACAACAATAGAAAGTCCCACCATCTTGTGGATGGTGGGACTTTGATTTTTAATGGTAGGCCGTGACAGACTTGAACTGTCGACCAAAGGATTATGAGTCCTCTGCTCTAACCAACTGAGCTAACGGCCCCACCGAACCGCGGATTGTACCGGGCCGCACAGGCCTATTTGTGGTGGCTCAGCGCGTTGCTGACCAGCTTGGACGTGATGTCCACGATCTGGATCATGCGGTCGTAAGCCATGCGCGTAGGGCCGATGACGCCCAGCGTGCCGACCACTTTGCCGTCCACCTCGTACGGGCTGCTGACGATGGACAGGTCTTCAAACGGCACCACCTGGCTCTCGCCGCCAATGAAGATGCGCACCCCTTCGGCCTGGCCAGTCACGTCCAGCAGGCGCATGAGCTGGGCCTTTTGCTCAAACAGGTCAAACGCGCGGCGCAGGTGGCCCATGTCGCTGGAAAAGTCGGACACCGACAGCAGGTTGCGTTCGCCCGAGATCACCACTTCGTCCTGCTGCGATTCGTGGATGGCTTCGGAGCTGGCGTGCACGGCGGCCTGCATCAGCGTGGCGATCTCACCCCGCAGGCTGTCCACCTCGTTTTGCAGGCGCTTGCGCACCTCTTCGATCTCCAGCCCGGCGTAGTGCGTGTTCAAAAAGTTGGCGCCCTCCACCAGTTGGCTTTGGGCGTAGTCCACCTCGGTGTAGATGACGCGGTTTTGTACGTCGCCATCGGGCGACACGATGATGACCAGCAGACGCTTTTCAGACAGGCGCAAAAACTCGATGTGGCGGAACGCCGAGGTGCGGCGCGGCGAGATGACCACGCCCACAAACTGCGACAGGTTGGACAGCAGGTTGGCCGCGTTAGAGATGACGCGCTGTGGCTGGTCCGGCGCCAGGCTGGGCGGCTGGAACTGGCCGGGCTGCACGGTGAGCATGGTGTCCACAAACAGGCGGTAGCCGCGTGCGGTGGGAATGCGCCCGGCGGAGGTGTGGGGGCTGACGATGAGGCCCAGCTCTTCCAGGTCCGACATGACGTTGCGGATGGTGGCGGGCGAAAGTTCCAGGCCAGAGGCCTTGGACAAGGTGCGGCTGCCCACGGGCTGTCCATCAGCGATGTAGCGCTCTACCAGCGCTTTCAACAACAACTTGGAACGATCATCGAGCATCGGTCCATTCTAGTGATCTATTTAGTGTCTAATTTGCGGATGTTGTCCAAATTCCGACAGGTCGCTCTCATTGGCAAGTACCAATCTACGGGGGCCCGCGCCGTCGGCGCCTCATCGCGCGAGTCGCTGGACGAGATAGCCCATTTCCTGATGGACCAGGGCTGCGAGATCGTCATCGAGGCCAACACCGCCGCCAACACCGAGCTGACCGGCTACACCACCAAGGACGTGGCCGGCATTGGCGCCAGCTGCGACCTGGCGCTGGTGGTGGGCGGAGACGGCACCATGCTGGGCATAGGCCGCCAGCTGGCGCAGTACAAGGTGCCGCTGATCGGCATCAACCAGGGCCGCCTGGGTTTCATCACCGACATCCGCTTCGAGCAGTACAAGGCCACCCTGCTACCTATGCTGGCCGGCCACTACGAGATGGACGACCGCAGCCTGATGCACGGCCGCGTGATGCGCGACGGGCACTGCGTGTTCTCGGCGCTGGCCATGAACGATGTGGTGGTGAACCGCGGCGCCACCTCGGGCATGGTGGAGCTGCGGGTGGAGGTGGACGGCAACTTTGTGTCCAATCAGCGGGCCGACGGCCTGATCATCGCCACTCCCACGGGCTCCACCGCCTATTCCATGTCGGCCGGTGGGCCGCTGCTGCACCCATCCATCCCCGGCTGGGTGATGGTGCCGATTGCCCCCCATACATTGTCAAACCGGCCGCTAGCCCTCCCCAACACTGCGCGGATAGCTATCGAAATAGTAGCGGGACGCGATGCCAGCGCCAACTTTGACATGCAGAGTCTGGCCAGCCTGATGCACGGCGACCGCATTGAGGTGACGCTGTCGGAGCACCGGGTGCGCTTCTTGCACCCCAAGGGCTGGACCTACTTTGACACCCTGCGCCAAAAAATGCATTGGAATGAAGGCGTGGCCTGAAGGCACGTGGAGATATGGCACTCAAGCGGATTGTTCTGAGAGACTTTGTGATCGTCAGCGAACTGGAGCTGGACCTGGAGTCCGGCTTCTCGGTGCTGACCGGTGAAACCGGCGCGGGCAAGTCCATCCTCATCGACGCGCTGCAGCTGGTCACCGGCGCACGGGCCGACACCGGCGTGATCCGCGAGGGCGCGGCGCGCACCGATGTGTCCGCCGAATTCGACACCGCCCCCGGCGTGCAGGCCCTGCTAGACGACGCCGGCTTTGAAGGCGGCGACACCCTGCTGTTGCGCCGCACGGTGGACACCCAGGGCAAGAGCCGCGCCTGGGTCAACGGCAGCCCCGCCACCGCCCAGCAGCTGCGCGCCATTGGCGAGCAGCTGCTGGACATCCACGGCCAGCACGCCTGGCAAAGCCTGACCCGGCCCGAGGCCGTGCGCGGCCTGCTGGACGCCTATGCCAAGGTGAACACCGCCACGCTGACACAACTGTGGGTCGCCTGGCGCCACACCCAGGCCGCACTGGCCCAGGCCACCGAGGCCCAAGACTCCCTGCAGCGCGAACGCGAACGCCTGGCCTGGCAAATTGGCGAGGTCGACAAGCTGGCACCCCAGCCCCACGAGTGGGACGAGCTCAACGCCAGCCACAGCCGCCTGTCCAACGGCCAGGCCCTGCTGGACGCGGCCGAAGGCGCCGTGAACCTGCTGGAAGACGACGACAGCAACGCCCTGCGCCCGCTGCACGCTGCACTGCAGCTGCTGCAAGCCCAGGCGCACCTGGAGGCCGAGTTCAAAGACCCCGTGGAAGCACTCACATCCAGCATCGCCCAGGTGGAAGACGCGGTGCACACCCTGCGCAGCTACGCCCGCCGCACCGAGCTAGACCCCGACCGCCTGGCCGAGCTGGACCAGCGCATGTCGCTCTGGGTGAGCCTGGCGCGCCGCTACAAGCGCCCGCCCGAAGAACTGGCCGAGGTGCTGGCCGCGTGGAAGACCGAGATGGCGGCGCTGGACGCCGCTGCCGACCTGGATGGCCTGCAGGCCGCCGAGCGCAAGGCCCAGGCCGCCTACCTGGCCGAGGCCAAAACCATTTCCAAACAACGCGCCAAGGCCGCACCGCTGCTGGCCCAGAGCATCACCCAGGCCATGCAGGGCCTGGGCATGCAGGGTGGCCGCTTTGAAGTAGCGCTGGAGCCACTGGCCCAGCCGCAGCAGAGCGGGCTGGAAGACGTACAGTTTCTGGCCGCAGGCCATGCCGGCAGCACGCCGCGGCCTGTGGGCAAGGTGGCGTCGGGCGGCGAACTCTCGCGCATGGCGCTGGCCATTGCTGTCACCACCAGCCAGCTGGGCACCGCGCAAACGCTGATCTTCGACGAGGTGGATTCGGGTGTGGGCGGCGCCGTGGCCGAGACCGTGGGTCGCCTCATGCAGCAGCTGGGTACCGACCGGCAGGTGCTGGCCGTGACCCACCTGCCGCAGGTGGCAGCCTGCGCCGACCACCACCTGGTCGTCTCCAAAACCCTGCAGGGCAAGGCCACGCTCAGCACCGTGGCCGCTGTGCACAGCGAACAGCGTGTGGGCGAAATTGCGCGCATGCTGGGCGGCGAAAAACTCTCCAGCACCACCCTGGCCCACGCCAAGGAAATGCTGCAAGCGGGGCTGTGATGGAGATTGTGCTGATCACCGGCATGTCCGGCTCGGGCAAATCGGTGGCGCTGAACGCGCTGGAAGACGCCGGCTTTTACTGTGTGGACAACCTGCCGCCCGAGCTGCTGCTGCCCTTTGTAGAGCTGGAACAAAAACACCAGGCCCATCAGGTTGCCATTGCCATGGATGTGCGCAGCGCAACCTCCCTGCCCCTGGTGCCACAACAGCTCGCCGCCGTGCGTGCGCTGGGCGTGGGGGTCAAGTCGCTATTTTTGGACGCCACCACCGACACGCTGGTGCGCCGCTATTCTGAGACGCGGCGCAAACACCCACTGTCACGCGTGGACGCCACGGTGGACGAGCGCCGAGCGCTGGTGGACGCGATTGAACTGGAGCGCGAGCTGCTGGCCGATCTGCGCGAGCAAGCCCACGTGATCGACTCCAGCATCATCCGCGCCGCCCAGCTGCAGGGCTATGTGAAAGAGCTGATTGCCGCACCGGGCGGACAGCTCACGCTGGTGTTCGAATCCTTTGCCTTCAAGCGCGGCGTGCCGACGGATGCAGACTACATGTTTGATGTGCGCATGCTGCCCAATCCGCACTACGACCCCGCACTCAAGCACCTGACCGGGCGCGACCAACCGGTGATCGATTTCCTGAAAACCCAGAACGATGTGGACCGCATGCTGGGCCACGTCAGCCAGTTTCTGGAAAGCTGGCTGGACGCCCTGGTGCGCGACCACCGCAGCTACGTGACCGTGGCCATTGGCTGCACGGGCGGGCAGCACCGATCGGTGTATTTGGTAGAGCAACTGGCCCAGCGCTTTGGAGCCAAGTGGAACACGCTCAAGCGCCACCGCGAGATGGACGCCCTGTCGTCCGGCCTAGGCTGATTTTTCCAGCAGCTTGCGTACCGGCGCAGGCAAGCCCGCAGCGGCCCATTCGGTCGGCAAGAACCAGGAACCCGCTCCCAAATCCATAGCTGTTAGTCCAATATCCACGCGGGCTGGATGCATAAAAAGGTCTTTGTGCGTGAGCACGTGGGTGAATACGGGCAGCATCTCCACATCCTTTTCCCACTGCACTGGCAGCGCTACGCGCAAAGCATCTTCGCTGTCAAACAGGGGGAAACACTGCAGCCCGGCCCACACGCCGGGCGTGGGCCGTTTGGCCAGCCACACCGCACCATCCGCACGCTGCAGCCACAGCAACCACAGGCTCTGGCTGCTGCGCTTGAGCTTGCGGGTGCGCACCGGGTAGCGCTCGGGGTCGCCCGCTTTGGCGGCCACGCAATGGCTGTGCACGGGGCAGAGCAGGCAGCTGGGCTTTTTGGGGCTGCACACGGTGGCGCCCAAATCCATCATGCCCTGGGTGTAGCGCGGCATGTCGGTCGCCGCATTCTTGGCAGCAGGCAGCAGGCCGGTGGCGGCGTCCCACAGTTTTTTCTCGTTGGCAGAAGATGCCAGGTCGGCGTCAAAGCCCAGCACCCGGGTCACCACGCGCTTCACGTTGGCATCCAGAATCGCCACGCGCTCACCAAAGCACAGCGAGGCAATGGCCGCGGCCGTGGAGCGGCCAATGCCCGGCAGCGTGGCCAGCGTGGCCGCATCGCGCGGAAACTGCCCCCCATGCAACTCCACCACCAGCTGCGCGCAGCGGTGCAGGTTGCGTGCGCGGCTGTAGTAGCCCAGGCCGCTCCACAGGCCCATCACCTCATCGCTGCTGGCCGCAGCCAAGTCAGCTACCGTGGGGCAGCGCTCCAGGAATTTGGCGAAGTAGCCAATGACGGTAACCACCTGCGTTTGCTGCAGCATGATCTCGGAGAGCCACACGCGGTAGGGGTCTTGGGTGTTTTGCCAGGGCAGGCTGTTGCGGCCATGCTGGCGCTGCCACGCCACCACCTGCGTGGCAAATGTGCTGGCGGCCACGCTCAGGCGATGGCGACGTCTACCGACGACGCGGCCACAGCCAGCAGCTTGGCAGCGTCTTGTGCGGCAATCAGGTAGGCGGTCAGCTCGGACAGCTTGGCGTCCAGTTGGTCCAGCGCAGCTTCCTGCAGCTCGATCTCGCCAATGCGATCGTCCAATCCGTTGGCAGCTTGCGAGATGCGGTCAATGGCTTCGATGCGGCGCGCAAAGTTGCGGCGGCGTTCGCGCAGTTGGGCGTCCAGCTGCGCCGCGGCCGATTTGCTCCACAGCTCCACGTCAGCCAGCGCGTTTTCGTGCACCGAGCGCAGCCGCGTAGACAGCGCGCGAACCAGTCGGTCGGAAAACTCGGGCTGGGCCAGCTTGAAAGCATTGCCCACGCCCAGGTACTGCAGGTGGTTGCGTTCTATCGTGTCCAGCTCAGCCATGAAGCGGGCCATGTCGGGCTCCCCTGGGGCCTGCAACGAAAAGCCGTATTCGCCGTTGAGCAGCTTGAAGCTGGCCACGAGCATGCTCTGGATTTCTGCGCACAAGGTTTGCACTTTCTGCAGGTTGCCACGCAGGCGGTCAAAGGTATCGCCATAGGCACGCTTGACGCCCAGCTTCAGGCCTTTTTGCATCAGCGTGTCCGTCAGCTGCGCCATTTCCTTCTTCAGCGCGCCAGAGCCCAGAATGCCAAACACTTCACGCAGCAACTTGAGGTGCACCGAGCGCACGGCGTGGATCTTGGCACCCCCCTGGTCAAACTCAGCCTGCTCCTGCGAGATGCGGTTGCGCATGTGCTTGATGACCGTGGCGTTCTTGCCCTGCAAACCCTTGAGCTCCATCATCTGCTCAGTCAGGTCACGCTTGCGGATGTTGATGACGCGCCCGGTCTCCACACGCAGGTCGGTGATGCCGCTGGCCATGGCCGCGCCCAGAATCTTCTGGCGCTTGCCCATCATGCCGCGGCCCAGCACGTCTTCCAGCACCGGCAGGCAACTGCGCTTGAGCAGTTCGTCGTCCTCGGTCACCTTGGCCACCAGGCCCTTTTGGGCCGATACGGCAATCACCTTGTCCTTGGGCAGGCCCAGGATTTCGGCGGTGCTGGCCTTCTGGCGTTCGATCTGCGTCTGGATCTGTGCGGGCGTGCTCAGCGCGTCCCACAGCGTGTCGATCTTGTTGAGCACCACCAGGCGCGCGTCGGGGTCGGTGGATTCGGTGATCAGGTGTTCGCGCCAGATGGCGAGGTCGGACTTGGTCACACCGGTGTCGGCACCCAGCATGAACACCACGGCATGCGCCTGCGGGATCAGGCTCACGGTCAGCTCGGGTTCGGCGCCGATGGCGTTCAGGCCAGGCGTGTCCAAAATCACCAAGCCCTGCTTGAGCAGCGGGTGGGCGATGTTGATGAGCGCGTGGCGCCACTTGGGCACCTCCACCATGCCCTGGGCATCGACCATAGGGTTGTCTTCGGGCGCCTGGTTGTGCCAGAAGCCCAAAGCGCGGGCTTCGTCCTGCGTCACCTTGCGGGTCTCGGCCACCTTTTCCAGCGCTTTCGCGAGTTGCTGGGGGTTGTTCACATCGAGGTCGATGCGGGTCCACTTCTCGGGCGCCATGCGCCATTCCATGAGCGCTTGTGGTTGCAGGCGCGTTTCTATGGGCAGCAGGCGCAGGCACGGCGGCACGTCGGCGTCATAGCCCATCTCGGTGGGGCACATGGTGGTGCGGCCTGCGCTGGCCGGCATGATGCGCCGGCCATACCCTGCAAAAAACAGGGCATTGATCATCTCGGACTTGCCGCGCGAGAACTCGGCCACAAAGGCCACCATCACCTTGTCGGAGCGCACTTGCGCCTCCAGGCGACGCAGACGCTCTTCCACGGCGGCGTCCAGCAACTCGTGGTCTTTCATCCACTCAGCCAGCAACTTCAACCGCAACGCGAACTCGCGCCGCCACGTGCCATGCTGGTCAAACTGATCGTTAAATGAAGTAGCCAAGAGCAGGAGTCCCCCGTGAATGGTTCAATATAGCATCGCCGGCAGCCGTACCCCTCAGGGTTTCTGGCAAGTGGGGCAGAAAAACGTGGAGCGCTGACCCTGGCGAATCGCCTTGATCGGCGTGGTGCAGACCCTGCAGGGCTGACCTTCACGGCCATAGACCGTGGCCTCCAGCTGGAAGTAACCGCTCTCGCCCTTGGCGTTGGAAAAATCACGCAGCGTGCTGCCACCCTTCTCCACCGCGCGGGCCAGTACATCCTGGATGGCGGCGTGCAACTTCTGCAGCCGCGGCCGGCTCACCTTGCTGGACGCAGTGGTGGGGCGAATGCGGGCCAGGAACAGCGCCTCAGACGCATAGATATTGCCGACACCCACCACCACTTCGCCGGCCAGCAGCACCTGCTTGATGGGCGCCTTGCGCTGCGCCATGCCCTGCTGAAAGGTCGGCAGATCAAAGCTGCCGTCCAGCGGCTCCATGCCCAGATGGCCGAGCAGTTTCTGCGCCACCGGATCGGCTTCACTAGCTGCAAACACCACAGCGCCAAAGCGGCGCGGATCGTTCAGGCGCAAGGTGCCGCGGGTAGTCACCAAGTCAAAGTGGTCGTGCACGCCGGGCGGGGGCATGCGCCCTCCAAAGGCCACACTGCCCGACATGCCCAAGTGCACCAGCAACAGGCCAGCGTCAAGATCCAGCAGCAAATATTTGCCACGGCGGCGTACCTGCAGCACACGTTGGCCCACCAGATGATCGGGGTCGCACTGCAGGGGCCAGCGCAAGGGCTTGCCCAGGTGCACCGCCTGTACCTGCGCGCCCGCAATGCGGTCGGCAAAACTCAGGCGTGTGACTTCGACTTCGGGCAATTCAGGCATGGGGCCTCAGCTTCATGATGTTGGATTATTATGGTCTGATGACAAGCCCCAAACGCCTCATTTCCACGACCCTTTTGGCGGCCTGTATCGGCCTGAGCGGCCCTGCCTTTGCAGCCGAGCCCGAGGCACCCCAAAACTCCGACCTGAACCCCGAGCTTTTTTACCAACTGTTACTTAGTGAGATCTACGCCACCAATGGCGAGATCGGCGATGCCTACCTTGGCATGCTGGATGCCGCGCGCAAGGCCAACTCGGCCAAACTCTACGAGCGCGCCGTGGAAATGGCGATCAGCGCCCGCAGCGGTGAATCGGCGCTGGACGCCGCACGCGCCTGGCAACGTGCCTTCCCGGCCTCCAAAGAGGCCAACCGCTATGTGCTGCAAATCCTGCTGGGCCTGAACCGCGTGAGCGACTCGCTGGAGCCGATCAAGAAAGAGCTGGCGGGCACGACCGGCAAGGAACGCATCACCACCATCGACCTGTTGCCCCGCTATTTCGGCCGGGTGACCGACAAGACCTTGGCGGCCAGCATTGTGGAACAGGCCGTGGCCGCCGACCTGAACTCCCCCGAAACTGGCCCTGCCGCATGGTCCGCCGTGGGCCTGCTGCGCTTGAACGCAGGCAACGTGGCTGGTGGGCTGGAGGCAGCGCAACGCGGCTCCGCACTGAATGCCCGCGCCGAAGAACCTGCAGTGCTGGCGCTGAACCTGATGGAGGCGAAGTCGGCCGGAGCCGAGGCTGTGGTGCAGCATTACTTGGCAGGCCAGGCCCTGCCGGACGTGCGCATGGCCTATGCCCGTCGCCTGATTGACACCATGCGCTACTCCGAGGCGCTGGTGCAGATGCAGACCCTGAACACGCAAACCCCCACCTTTGCTGACGCCTGGCTGGTACGGGGCTCGCTGGAATTGCAGGACCGCAACAACACCGCCGCCGAAAACTCGCTCAAACGCTATACACAATTGGTCGCCCCCAATGAAGCCCCTGTGGCCGATGGCAATGAGACCTCGCGTGGCATGGTGCAAGCCTATTTGCTGCTGGCCCAGATCGCCGAGCAGCGCGGGCAGCTGGACGAAGCCAATGCCTACCTGCGTCGCATCAACAGCCCGCAGGATGCGCTCAAGGTGCTGACCCGTCGCGCAATGATTTTGGCGGGTCAGGGCAAGATGGATGAGGCACGCGCACTGATCCGTTCTGCCCCGGAAACCCAGGCCGAGGATGCGCGGGCCAAGATCTCCGCTGAAGTGCAGCTGCTGCGCGACCACAAACAATTGGACACTGCCTACCAGGTGCTGGCCGCCGCGCTCAAACAGTACCCTGACGACACCAACCTGATGTACGACCAGGCCATGATTGCCGAGAAGCTGGGCAAGCTGGACGACATGGAAAAGCTGCTGCGTCAGGTAATCGCCACCAGCCCCGACTACCACCACGCCTACAACGCGCTGGGCTACTCCTTTGCCGATCGCAATGTGCGCCTTCCCGAAGCCCGCAAGCTGATCGAGAAAGCGCTGGAGTTTGCGCCCAATGACCCTTTCATTGTGGACAGTCTCGCCTGGGTGGAATTCCGCAGTGGCAATGCTGCCGAGGCCAAACGCCTGCTGGAGCAGGCCTATGCCAGCCGCCCCGACGCGGAGATTGCAGCCCACCTGGGCGAAGTGCTGTGGTCCTTGGGCCAGCGTGACCAGGCCGACACCATCTGGAGTCAGGCACTGCAGCAGCAAAAGGACAATGAGACCCTGCAAGAAACCATGCGCCGCCTGCATGCCAAACCATGAATGCGCTGCTGCGCCGAATCGGCCTGCTGCTCATTCTGTCATTCGCTACGCTTTTCATAGCTGCCTGCGCAAGCATTACGCGGGCTAGCGCCGATTTTTCATCCCAAACCCAGTGGCAGGGCCGCATGGCCCTCAAGGTCTATGCCGCGCCGGTGCAGGCGTTTTCCTCTGACTTTGCGCTTGAAGGCAATGGCGAAGCAGGCAGCCTGTCGTTGCACACGCCACTGGGGAGCACGCTGGCCCACATGCAATGGGCCCCAGGCGTTGCGAGACTGACCACCACGGGCGAGCCGCGGTCATTTGATTCATTGCAGGCACTGGTACTGCAGGCCACTGGCGCCGAGTTGCCGGTGGCCGCGCTGTTCGATTGGCTGCAAGGCACGCCCACTGCCGCTCCGGATTGGGACGTTGACCTCAGCCTGTTGCCCGAAGGACGACTGAACGCACACCGCAAGGCCGCGGCCCTGCCAGCGGTGGACCTGAAAATCATCCTGCAACGCTGAGCGCGCGCTGCCCCAGCGCCGATAATGCCGACCACCATGCAGTCGCTCTACGACATCCCAGCCCCCGCCAAGCTCAATCTGTTTTTGCACATCACCGGGCGTCGGGACGATGGCTACCACCTGCTGCAGTCCGCCTTCATGTTGATTGACTGGTGTGACACGCTGCATTACTCCTTGCGCAGTGATGGCCAGATCAGCCGCGAAGACCTGAACATCGCCCTGCCCGCAGACGACCTGAACCTGCGCGCAGCCCGCGCCTTGCAACAGGCCACGGGTTGCACCCAGGGCGTGCACATGGGCGTACTCAAATCCATACCGGCCCAGGCCGGCATGGGCGGCGGATCGTCCGATGCCGCCTCTACTTTGCTGGCGCTGAATCGCCTGTGGGGCCTGAAACTGTCAGTGCAACAGCTATCCGCCATTGGGCTGGCGCTGGGGGCCGACGTACCGTTTTTTCTGAGTGGGCGCCATGGCTGGGTCGAGGGCATCGGTGAAAAAATCACGCCATTGGCCTTGCCTGCTTCGCGCTGGGTCGTGGTCAAACCAGACGCCGGGCTCGAAACTAAATTGATTTTTTCTGACCCGGAGTTGAAACGCGATTCAGAACCAGCTATAATCACAGGCTTCGCTGCAGACGCATTCGGAAAGACATTCAGTTTTGGCCGGAACGACTTGCAAGCCGTTGCCCAGAAGCTGTGCCCCGGTGTGAATCAAGCCCTCCAGTGGCTCGATGACAAGGGTTTAAGTGGCAGGATGACAGGCTCTGGAAGCGCGGTATTTGCGCACTTGCAGCACGACATCGATGTGGGCAACGCGCCAGACGCGTTTCAAGTCAGGTTGTGCAGCAGTTTGGATGTTCATCCCCTGTTAGGGTGGGCAGACAGCGACGAAAAATGAAGGTTTAGCGGTGGGCAGCATTGCGCTGCCAACCTGTGTAGGGGAGTCGCCAAGTTGGTTAAGGCACTGGATTTTGATTCCAGCATGCGAAGGTTCGAATCCTTCTTCCCCTGCCAAATTGCTGTTCGGGCCGGTCCCGCTTCAGCATGCGCATAGTGACGACATAAACCCAATCTCTTCGCTGGATCCCACATGCAGGCCTTCACTCCCCCTGACTTCATGGTCTTCACTGGCAATGCCAATCCCGGCATGGCTGCTGACATTGCCAAGCACTTGGGCATCTCCCTGGGCGCTGCCACCGTAGGCCGCTTCTCGGACGGTGAAGTCACGGTCGAGATCAACCAGAACGTGCGTGCACGTGATGTGTTCGTGGTGCAAAGCACCTGCGCACCGACGAACGAGAATTTGATGGAATTGCTGATCATGGTGGATGCGCTCAAGCGTGCATCGGCCGAGCGCATCAGCGCCGTGATTCCGTATTTTGGATATGCCCGGCAAGACCGCCGCCCCCGCTCCAGCCGCGTGCCCATCACGGCCAAGGTGGTGGCCAACATGCTGCAAACCGTGGGCGTGGCCCGCGTGCTGACCATGGACCTGCACGCCGACCAGATCCAGGGCTTTTTTGATATCCCGGTGGACAACATTTATGCGTCCCCCGTATTGCTGGGCGATCTGCGCCAGAAGAATTACGAAGATCTGATCGTAGTCTCGCCCGACGTGGGTGGTGTGGTGCGTGCCCGTGCGCTGGCCAAGCAGCTGAACTGCGACCTGGCCATCATCGACAAGCGCCGTCCCAAGGCCAACGTGTCCGAAGTGATGCACGTGATCGGTGAGATCGAAGGCCGCAACTGCGTGATCATGGACGACATGATCGACACCGCCGGCACACTGGTGAAAGCCGCCGAGGTGCTGAAGGCCCGTGGCGCCAAAAAGGTGTATGCGTACTGCACGCACCCCATCTTCTCCGGCCCCGCCATTGAACGCATTTCCAGCGGCGACGCGCTGGACGAAGTGGTGGTGACCAACACCATTCCTTTGAGCGCTGCCGCTGCGCAGTGCACCAAGATTCGCCAACTGTCCGTGGCACCGCTGATTGGAGACACCATCCAGCGCATCGCCCGCGGAGAGTCGGTCATGAGTTTGTTCTCGGATCAAGACGCTTAAGTCGGATCGGGACAAAAAGCCGATGCCACCGACCCGCAGGGTTGGCAGGCATCTTTTTAAATCGGAGTCACACTGGTCGCGGTGGACTCTTACTGGAGTTAGATATGAAATTTGTCGCTTTTGAGCGCGCTAAGCAGGGCACGGGTGCGAGCCGCCGTCTCCGCGTGACTGGCCGTACCCCCGGCATCGTGTATGGCGGTTCTTCCGAACCCGCACTGATCGAGCTGGACCACAATGCGTTGTGGCACGCCATCAAGAAAGAAGCTTTCCACTCTTCCATCCTGGACATGGAATTTGCTGGCAAGGAAAGCAAGGTCCTGCTGCGCAACGTGCAAATGCACCCCTTCAAGCAACTGATCCTGCACATTGACTTCCAACGCGTGGAAGCCAACACCAAGCTGCACATGAAGGTGCCATTGCACTTCAGCGGTGAAGAAAACTCTCCCGCCGCCAAGGTGGATGCTTGCCTGATCAACCACGTCGTGACCGACCTGGAAGTGGCTTGCCTGCCCGCCGACCTGCCCGAATTCATCAACGTGGACCTGTCCGGTCTGGTGAAGGGCAAGTCCCTGCACGCAGCGGATCTGACCCTGCCCAAGGGCGTGACTGTCGTCACCCACGGCAAGGCCAACCCCGTGATCGTGGCCGTGGTGGCTCCGGTGGAAGAAGTGGCTGCTCCGGTAGTCGCAGCTCCCGCTGCTGACGCCAAGGGCAAGGGCAAAGGCAAGAAGTAATTCTTGCCCTGCGCTAGTTCGCTGCAAACGGCCCACCTCGGTGGGCCGTTTGCTTTTGTGTCCCACGCTTTTTGTACGCCATAATTTTCCCGATGATCAAACTGTTTGTTGGCCTGGGCAACCCTGGCCCTGAATACGACGCCACACGCCATAACGCGGGCTTTTGGTGGCTGGACGCGCTGGCGCGCGAGCTCAAGGTCAACCTGTCCATGGACCGCGGCTACCACGGCCTCGTGGCCCGCACCACGGTGCAGGGCCACACCGTCTGGCTGCTGGAACCCCAGACCTTCATGAACGTGTCGGGCAAGTCCGTGGCGGCGTTGGCGCGTTTCTTCAAGATCCAGCCCGCAGAAATTCTCGTCGCACATGACGAGTTGGACATCGTGCCCGGCGAGGTGAAGCTCAAGTTCGGTGGCAACCACGCGGGCCACAACGGCCTGCGCGACATCCATGCGCAACTGGGCACAGGCGACTACTGGCGCCTGCGCCTGGGGGTAGGCCACCCAGGCGTGAAATCGGAGGTGGTGAACTGGGTGCTCAAAAAACCCTCGCTGGACCACCGGATTGCGATCGACCAGTGCATCGACCGCTCCATGAAAGCCCTACCCCATTTGCTGACCGGCGAGATGGACAAGGCCACCATGCTGATCCACACCAGCAAACCGCCACGCCCCAAGCCCCCTAGGCCCGCAGTCGACGCGACGGCGCCCCCCGCAGAACCACCGTCACGGAGCGAAGCATGACAACCGTCCTCAAATATGCTCTTCTTTTGATAGCTGCTAGCGCAATATCCACGGGGGCTATGGCCCAGAAGATCTATAAATGTGGGTCCAGCTACAGCCAGATTCCCTGCCCGGACGGCGTGGCCCTGCAGGCGGGGGATGGCCGCACGGCAGCGCAGCGTGCCGCGGCCGACAAAACCACGCGCGAACAAGCAGCGCAGGCCAAGGAACTGGAAAAAGCCCGGCTGAAGGACGATGCCCAGGCCGCAGCGGCCAACAAGCCGGCCAAGGAAGAACCCAAGCCCGCCAAAGAGAAGGCGGCCACGGCCAAGAAAAAGAAGGGCAAGGAACCCGAGTACTTCACCGCCAAAAACGCGGCGGAGCCCAAAAAGAAATAAGGCCCCAACAGGGGCCAGGTCTCAGACAGTGCCCTGCGGCTTGGGCGCCACATCCGCAGGCACCTGGCCCTGCAGGCGGCGGTACTTCTGCCACAGTGTCTCTTTGTCTTCTATGAAATTGGGGTTGACGGGGATGCAGGCTACGGGGCAGACCTGCACGCACTGGGGCTCGTCGAAATGGCCCACGCACTCGGTGCACTTGTGCGGGTCGATCTCGTAGATCTGCTCGCCCAGGTAAATCGCCTCGTTCGGGCACTCGGGCTCGCACACATCGCAGTTGATGCATTCGTCGGTAATTAACAGTGCCACGGCAGTTCACGCTCCATGGCCCAATTATCGCCGCAGCCTCAAGAACCCTCTTCCTCTTGTGGGGGTTTGACGATGACCACGGGCACTGCGCTGGCGTGCAGCACCTCGTTGGACACCGAGCCCAGCATGGCGCTGCGGGCCGCGCTAGCGCCCCGTGCGCCCATGACAATCATCTCGCAGCCAAAGCGCTCACAGACATCGATCAGCGTGTGCGCCGGGTCGCCCTTGGCCACCTCGCACTCATAGTCCACGCCATCGGCATCCATCAGGCCCATGGCGGTGGACAGGGCGTCCATGCCAGCCTCGGCACTCACGCGGTCGATCACCTCCGGGTCATGCGCCACCAGCAACTCGTACAGGCTGGCGGGCTCCTGCACATTGGCCAGCACGGCCGATACCTGCAACCCGTCCGCTCGCAGGCGCAGCGTGTGGCGCACCGCCTCCAATGACAACTCCGATCCATCGACTGGCAGCAGAATTTTCATGGCAGCCTCCTCAGGTTAGGGGCGTAACTTGTCCATCAAACGCGTGTGGACCACCGGCGCCACAAACTGGGTCACGTCCCCTTTCAATGTGGCGATCTCACGTACCAGCGTACTCGAGATGAACTGAAAACGCGAGTCAGGCGTCAAAAACACGGTTTCCACCTCGGGTGCCAGCGCCTTGTTCATGCCGGCGAGCTGGGCTTCGTAGTCAAAGTCGGTCACCGAGCGCACGCCGCGCACCATGACACCTGCGCCGTGTAGCACCGCAAAGTCGCGCACCAAGCCGGTAAAACTTTCCACGCGCACGTTGTCTATCGGCTGGAACACCTCGCGCACCGCGTCCAGCCGCTCGTCCAGCGTGAACAGGGTCTTCTTGTGGTGTGCCGCGGCCACGGCCACGATGACGGTACCAAACAGGCGTGCCGAGCGGCGTATCAGGTCCTGGTGGCCCAAGGTGATGGGGTCAAAGGTGCCGGGGAACACAGCGATCACGGACTTGCTCATGGGCGCTCCAGAAAGAGGTCTGAAATTATGCAGCGACCGGCGCCAGCAAATGGGCATGCACCGCGCCCGCCTTCAAGTAGCGGTGCACCACCAGCCCCATGGGGCTCAGCAGCTCGTCGGTCCACTTGGTGGGCGACTCCAGGTACACCAGGCCATCCGGCGCCAGCGCACGCGCACAGGCCCCCAGCGCAGGCTCAAACAGCGGCGCGTCAAACGGCGGGTCAATGAAAATCACATCCAGGCTCCCAGGCGCCGCCTGGCGGATGGCCGAAACGCCGTCGCCGCGCAGCACATGCACGGCGGTGGCCTGCAGCTGGGCCTGGATCTTCTTGAGCTGGTCGACCAGCGTACCGTCCTGCTCCACCACCAGCACATCCTTGGCGCCCCGCGACGCAGCTTCAAAACCCAATACACCGGTACCGGCAAAGGCATCCAGGCAGCGCAGGCCGGTCAGATCCTGGTTGAGCCAGTTGAACAGGGTCTCCCGTACACGGTCGGGCGTGGGACGCAGGCCGGGCTTGTCAGCCACTTTCAGCTTGGTGCGCTTCCACAGCCCGCCAATGATGCGGATCTCGTGGGTCTGGATGGCGCGGGGGCGTGGCGGGCGCTTGGGCGCGCCCGTGGCACCGCGCGCGGAAGAAGAGGGTTTGGCTTTCATGGGCTGAGCTTAACGCAGCGCATCCGAACGGACTATGTCCAGGCCCCGGTTTGTCGTTGAACTGACATATGGAGCCGGAAAAATCCGGGACTGCTCACCTTCACCGAAACCACCCGAGAGAGACATCCCATGACAAAAAAACATGTGCTCGCACTGGCCCTGGCCAGCATCTTTGGCGCGTCCACCGCGCACGCCTCCATTGACCTCATCGCCATTGGCTCACTGAACGGCAGCGCGGCCGGTTCGTTTGCCGACCTGTCAGGCCTGACCGGCACACTGGAAAACGGCGTGGCCGCCAACCTGCTGGGCGGTGTGGGCTCGGGCCTGGCCTGGGCCGGTGGCAACACCTTCATTGCCACGCCCGACCGTGGCCCCAACGCCACCAGCTGGAATGCAGGCCTGGACAACACCACGTCCTACATCGCGCGCTTCCACACCATCACCATGAACCTCACGGCCACGCAGGACACCACATCCATCGCCGGCCGCACCCTGGCCTACACGCTGACACCCACGCTGACTGCCACCACCCTGCTCTCCAGCACCACGCCACTGAACTACGGCGCGGTGACACCTGCCAACAACACGGCCAGCCTGCAGTACTTCACCGGCCGCTCGGACAACTACGCCGCGGGCCTGTCGACCAACCCCAACAACGCCCGCCTGGACCCCGAAGGGGTGCGCGTGTCCAACGACGGCAAGAGCGTGTTTGTGTCCGACGAATACGGCCCCTATGTGTACCAGTTTGACCGTGCCACCGGCCAACGCCTGCGCAGCTACACGCTGCCCGACACCTTTGCGATTTCCAACCTCAGCCCCGTCGGCGCCACCGAGATTGCCAACAACCCCACGGGCCGCGTGACCAACAAAGGCATGGAAGGCCTGGCCATCACGCCCGACGGCAAGACGCTGGTGGGCTTCATGCAAAGCCCGCTGGCGCAGGACGGTGGCGATGGCGGCCGCGCCAACCGCATCGTCACCATCGACGTGGCCACGGGCGCCACCCACCAGTACGCCTATGACAACCTGGTGGCGGGCAAGGCCTACAACAGCAGCGAAATCCTGGCCGTGAACGACCACGAATTTCTGGTGCTGGAGCGTGACGGCAAGGGCCTGGGCGATGGCAGCGATGCCAAGATGAAGGCCATCTACCGTGTGGACCTCACCGGCGCACGCGATGTGTCCAACCTGAGTGGCGAAGCCGCACTCCTGGCTGCAGCCCCCACCAAGACCCAATTCCTGGACCTGCGTGCCGCACTCATTTCCATGGGCATTCCGGCCGGACAGATTCCGGCCAAGTTGGAAGGCCTGGCGTTTGGCGAAGACATCATGGTCAACGGCGTGAAGAAGCACACGCTGTATGTGGCCAATGACAACGACTTTGTGCCCAATGTGGCGGGCACCAACAAGGTCTATGTGTTCTCGTTCACCGACCAGGACCTTGCCCGCGTGCAGTTGCAAAGCATCTCGCCCGTGCCCGAGCCAGAAACCTACGCCATGTTGCTGTCGGGCCTGGGCCTGATCGCCGCGGTGGCACGCCGCCGCAACCGACGCGGCTAAGCCCCAACAGCGGCCAAACTCACTTCGTGGGTTCGGCCGCCCCCAGCACCACGGTGGCCAGCGTGTCGGGCTGCACCTTTCGGGCAAAGGCTGCCCGCACATCCGCCACGGTGAGCTTCTCGACCTGCTGCGTCCAGGTGTCCAGGTAGTCCAGCGGCAAGCCGTTCCAGGCGATGTTGGCCACGTTGTCCAGCAGCTTCTTGTTGCTGTCGAAGCGCAGGGCAAAGCCGCCGATCAGGTTGTCCTTGGCGGCCTGCAGTTCCTTCTCGGTCGGGCCCTCCGCCACAAACTTGGCCAGCACCTCGCGCACCAGGCCCAGCGCCTGCTCGGTCTGGTCGGGCCGTGTCTGCAGGCCGATGGTGAAGGCCCCGGCATGCAGGCCCGGCGAAAAGTAGCTGTAGACGCTGTAGGTCAGGCCGCGCTTCTCACGCACCTCTTCGGTCAAGCGTGCGGTGAAGCCACCACCGCCCAGGATGTGGTTGCCCACGGTGAGCGCGAAGAAGTCGGGATCGTTGCGCTTGAAGCCGGGCTGGCCCAGCAGCACCTGGGCCTGGGCCGAGGCAAAGGGGATGCGCTGCTCAGCGGCCTGGGTCAACGGCTGCACCTCGGGCACCTCGGGTTGTGGCGCACACGTGGCCTTGGGCAGGCGCGACAGCAGGCGGGTCACCAGCGCATCGGCCTGCGCGCGGTTCAGCGCACCCACGATGCTCACGCGCGCATCACAGGCGCGCACGGCGCTGGCGTGTAGCGCGCGCAGGTCTTGCACGCTGATGCGCAGCAGGCTCTCTTCCGTCATCTCCCAGCCATAGGGGTGGTTGCCATAAACCGCGCGGTTGAAGGCGCGCCCGGCCAGCGTGGCGGGGCGGGTGTTGGCTTCCTTCAGGCTGGCAATCATCTTGGGCCGGTCGCGCAACCAGGGCGCTTCGGGAAACGAGGGCTCCCCCAGTTGGCGCGCCGCCAGCACCACCGCCTTGTCCAACAGATCCGGGTAGGTCAACGAGCGCAGGGAGAAACTCATGCGGTCGGTACCGGCGCCACCCCCAAACGATGCCCCCAGGTCGGCCCAGGCCTCGGACAGTGCATGCTCGTCCAGCGCAGGCTCGGTAGTGGTCGCGCGCACGCCATTGGCGGTGGTCGCGGCCATCAGGTTGGCCAGACCCGGCTTGTCAGCCGGGTCGCGGCGCCCGCCGGCGTCCAGGTCGATCTGCACATCCACCATGGGGATGGCTTGGCTCTCCACCAGATAAACGCGTGCGCCGCCGGGCTGCGTCCAATGCTGGATGGGAATGCCAGCCCAGGCAGAATTGATACAAAACAGGGCTGTAGCCCCCGTCAACACTGCGCGAGCAGCTACTGATTTGATAGTAATCATGGTCAAAGTCCGAGGCTCAGTGGCGGGCACCGGCCACAGGCTGGCGGGGTTTGCGGGTCTTGTCCACGGGCTGGGGCAGCAACGTGGCCACGGTAAGGGCATCGTCGCCAAAGTACTTGGCCGACACGGCTTGCACCTGGGCGGCCGTCACGGTGCGCAGGCGCTCCAGCAGGCGTTGGTCACTGCCCAGCGGGTAACCGTTGATCCAGTTCACGCCCAACAGGCGCGCCTGGTTGAAGACGCTGTCCTGCTTGTAGACCTCGCCCGCCACCCAGCGGTTTTTCACACGGGCCAGCTCGGCCTCGGTGATGCCGTCCTTGGCCACCAGGGTCACCTGCGCACGCAAGGCCTTTTCCACCTCGGCGGCCGTCTTGCCCGCGGCGGGCACGCCCGACAGCGTGAACAACTGCGGACCACCTCGCGCGGTCAAACCGTAAAAGGCGCCCACGTCATCGGCCACGGGGTTGGCCTCCAGCGTCAGGGCGCGCGGCAGGCGCGCACCGTCGTAGCCACTGAGCACGGCCGACAACACGGTCAGCGCCATCGCCTCCTCGCTGGCGGTATCGGGCTCGTTGGAGCCACTGGCGGCCAGCCCCTCTGCCGACAGGCCCGGCACCTTGAAGGCCAGCGCCACATAGGCTTGCTCGGCCGGCGCCTTGAAGTCCAGGCGGCGCAAGCCCCGCTGTTCGGGCTCCTCACGGGGTTTGCGGGCGGGCGTGGACCGGGTCGGCAGGCCGCCATAGTATTTTTCGGCCAGGGCACGCACCTGGTCCACGTCCACATCGCCCGCCACCACCACGGCCGCGTTGTTGGCGATGTACCAGCGGCGGTAGAAGTCACGCGCGTCACGCGCAGTCATGGCATCCAGATCACTCATCCAGCCCACCACCGGGCGGCGGTAGGGCGCGGCCTGGTAGACCATGGCGTCCATAGCCTCATGCAAGCGGGCGTGGGGGTTGTCCTCGGTGCGCATGCGGCGTTCTTCCTTCACCACTTCCAGCTCCTTGGCGAACACCTCATCGCTCCACTGGTTGTTGGCAAATCGGTCCGCCTCCAGGCGCATCACGTCCTCGAGCTTGTTCGCCGGAATCTGCTGGTAGAAGCCCGTGTAGTCCTTGGCGGTGAAGGCGTTTTCGCGCCCGCCCAGCGCTGCCACCTGGCGCGAGAAGTCGCCCGCTTTCACCGTGGGCGTGCCCTTGAACATCATGTGCTCCAGCACGTGGGCTACGCCGCTGGTGCCGTCCACCTCGTCCATGGACCCCACGCGCACCCACAGCATGTGCACCGCAGTGGGCGCCCGCCGGTCGGGTTTGACGATCAGCGTCATGCCGCTTTTGAGCGTGAATTGCTGAACTCCCGCAGACTCTGCCGCCAGGGCACCAGAGGGCAAAACAGGGAGGGAGAAAAAGGCCAGAAGGACCGCGCCAACAGCGACAAGGCGCTGTCCCGGCCAGGGGAATGGGTGTTTCATAGAATGGTGTGATTCTAAGAACGCCCCAAATGTTCAGCTTTTTCAAGAAAAAAACCCCACCTCCCGCTCCCGCAGTGGCGCCCGCCGCTGCCCCCACTCCCCTGGATACACCTGCAGACGCACTGCCCGCAGGCTCCCTGATTGGCAGCGCACTGGTCGCGCCCATTGCCATTCCCGAACCCAGTGCCACGCCGCCCGAGCGGCAGAAATGGCTGGACAAGCTCAAGGCTGGCCTGGGCAAAACAGCCAGCAGCATCTCGGGCGTCTTTGGCGGCAGCCAGATCGACGAGGCCCTGTACGAAGACCTGGAAGGCGCGCTGCTCATGGCGGACGCCGGCGTGGCCGCCACCGAACACCTGACCAGCGCCCTGCGCAAGAAGGTGAAGGCCAGCGGCGTGACCCACCCCACTGCGCTCAAAAACATCCTGATTGCCGAGCTGACCGAGCTGCTGCAGCCGCTGCAAAAGCCGCTGGTCATTGGCCAGCAACAGCCCACCGTCATCATGGTGGCCGGCGTGAACGGCGCAGGCAAGACCACCAGCATCGGCAAACTCACCAAACATTTGGCCGACAGCAACGCCAGCGTGCTGCTGGCCGCCGCCGACACCTTCCGCGCTGCGGCGCGCGAGCAGCTCACTGTTTGGGCCGACCGCAACACGGTGGAAATCGTCAGCCAGGAAGGTGGCGACCCCGCTGCCGTGAGCTTTGACGCGGTGACCGCCGGCAAGGCGCGCAAAAAAGATGTGGTCCTCATCGACACCGCAGGCCGCCTGCCCACGCAGCTGCACCTGATGGAAGAGCTGAAAAAGATCAAACGTGTGATCGCCAAAGCGGATGGCACGGCGCCGCACGAGGTACTGCTGGTCATCGACGGCAATACCGGCCAGAACGCCGTGGCACAAGTGAAGGCCTTTGACGACGCGCTGGGCCTGACCGGCCTCATCGTTACCAAGCTGGACGGCACCGCAAAGGGCGGCGTGCTCGCCGCGATTGCCCGCGAACGGCCCATTCCGGTCTACTTCATCGGTGTGGGCGAGAAACTCGACGAGCTGGAAACCTTCAACGCGCGGGAGTTTGCGCAGGCGCTGCTGGCCTGAGTTGAGGCGCTGCGCCGCACGCCCCATGCACACCAAGCACACGCGCCACTGGTTGCTGCTGGGACGACTGGTCCTTTTGTTGTTGGTGGTCACGCCGGCCGCCGCATGGATGTTGGTCAAGCCAATTCGGGTGCTGGCACCCCAGTGGGTCGGCATGGAATGCCCCGGCGCTGCGGTGTGCGTGGAAGACCATCGCGAACTGGCAAGCGCGACGGCATTGCACACCGAAGCCAAGGCGTTTGTGAACCGTACCGCAGGCAACTTGAATTCATCCCCCAAAGTCATTTTTTGCTCCACCGAAGGCTGTGCAAATGCCTTTGGACTGGGTGCCCGGTCTGCAGTGACAGTGGGCACATGGGGCACAGTGGTAGGGCCACGCGCCTGGAAGCCGTACTACGTCCGGCATGAAATGATCCATGTTCTGCAAGCAGAGCGGCTTGGCGTGCTGGGCTTGCTGCGCAAGCCCGCATGGTTCAAGGAGGGCATGGCCTATGGCCTGAGCGAAGACCCCCGCGCACCCCTGAACGAGCCCTTTGAAACGCAAAGAAGCACATTTCGCCGGTGGTACCAAACCCTAGACCCCGCCACATTGTGGCAAGCCGCAGAGGCGCTGTAAGCTGCGGTTGCCTCTCACCATGGACGTCCCTCCAACTATGCACAACACACTCAATCGCCGCCACTTGCTCGCCCTCTCCGGCGCAGTACTAGCCACGCCCACCATGGCGCAAACCACCACGACCTGGAGCGCCACAGAGGCCAAAGCCAAAGGCCAGACGGTTTACTTCAATGCCTGGGGCGGTGCGGAGACTATCAACGCCTACATCCAATGGGCGGCTACCGAAGTCCAGAAGCGCTTTGGCGTGAAGGTGGAGCATGTGAAAGTGACGGACACGGCCGACGTGGTGAAGCGCGTGCGCAACGAGAAGGCGGCTGGCAAGGCCAACGGCACGGTGGATCTGGTGTGGATCAATGGGGAAAACTTTCTGGCGATGAAGCGCGAAGGGCTGCTGTTTGGCCCGTTTGCGGAAGGCCTGCCTTCATACGCGCTGGTGGACGTGCAGGGCAAGCCCACCACGCGCCTGGATTTCTCGGAGCCGACCGAAGGGCTGGAAGCGCCCTGGGGCATGGCCCAGCTGACCTTCATGGCCGACAGCAAACGCACGCCCAAGCCACCGCGCAGCCTGTCTGAACTGCTGACGTTTGCGCAGGCCAACCCCGGCCGTGTGACCTATCCACGCCCGCCCAACTTCCACGGCACCACATTTTTGAAGCAGGTACTGCTGGACAGCAGCGAATCCCGCGACGCCTTCTACAAGCCGGTGGCCATGGAGTCCTTTGCCAAGACCACCGCACCGCTGTGGGCCACGCTGGACCAACTGCACCCGCACCTGTGGCGCGCCGGCAAACAGTTTCCCCAAAACGCCGAGGCCATGCGCCAGATGCTGGCCGATGGTGAACTGCAACTGGCGCTCACCTTCAACCCCAATGACGCGGCCAACGAAATCGCTGCCAGCCGTCTTCCCGTCAGCGTTACCAGCTATCAATTCAGTAGCGGAACCATTGGCAACACTCACTTTGTGGCGATCCCGGTGAATGCCTCTGCCAAGGAGGGGGCCCAGGTGTTTGCCAATTTCCTGCTCAGCGCCGAAGCACAGGCGCGCAAGGCCGACATTGCGATCTGGGGTGATCCCACGGTGCTGGCGCTGGACAAGCTGGGCGCCGCCGAACGGGCCCGCTTTGCCGCCAAGCCCTTGCCGGGACAGGTAGAGAAAAGCGCGCCCGCCATTCCCGAACCGCACGGCAGCTGGGTGCAACCGATTGAGAAGGAATGGACTCAGCGTTACGGCGCTTAGACCACAATGGCGGTCATGTCCGACACCGTCCCTTTCCAGGAGCCGCCGGCTCCCTCGGCGCAGCAACTGCAGCGGCGCCACACCGCCACGCTGGCCCTCATCGTGGCCGTGCTCACACTGGCCATGCTGGCGTTTGGCTGGAGCACCTATGCGCGCCAGCGCAGCACCCTGTGGTGGAGCCTGAGCACCCAGGGCGAGCAGCTGCAACTGGCGCTGAACACCAACCTGGACGTGGC
This sequence comes from Rhodoferax sp. GW821-FHT09E07, assembly GCF_059416145.1. NCBI lineage: Bacteria > Pseudomonadati > Pseudomonadota > Betaproteobacteria > Burkholderiales > Comamonadaceae > Rhodoferax > Rhodoferax sp. GW821-FHT09E07. The sequence goes on from NZ_JBWKOP010000008.1 coordinate 267,827, forward strand.
GCGCACCCATGTGGCGGCCATGCGCCAGTCGGCCGAGCGCAATCTGCGACAGCCTGCGCTGGCGGATGCGGGTCTGGCAGACCGCGTGGAGCGGCGCAACCTGGCACCGCTGCGCGATGCGCCGTGGGACCGGCTGCCACAAGACCTGGCCAAAGAGGTAGGCGCGGTACATGTAGACCCATCGTCAGGCGCAGACTACCGGCGTGACCTGGTCGCCCCGCTGGGCGCGCTGGCCCAGGTCACCGCAACCCATGCGCAACAAAAAGGCCTGCTGTGGAGCTATTTTTACGATGCCCAGAAGCAATGGCGCTGGGTCTTTCCTGCGCAATCGCGTGACGAAGTGTTGGCTGCAACCGGCAAACCCGACATGGGCTCCGCGCTACGGGTGCTTTGGGATGCCGCTGGCACTACGCCCCTGGAGGCGGCTGGCCCCGCCAGCAATCCGCAGAAAGAACTGGTGTGGACGGCGGCGCACGTCGACCCCCTGAAGAAAACTGCAGTGGTGTCGGTGCTGGCGCCGGTATACAGCGGCAACAGCTACACCGGCGTGGTGGGTACCGATTTGGCACTCAGCACGCTCAGCGATGTGCTCGTCCAGCACCCGCTGCCGCTGGGCCATGCCTGGGTGGTGGATGCACAAGGCCATGTGCTGGCCAGTAGCGACCCCAAGGCCCAGGAAACCCTGCCCCCGGGCCCGTATGTGGCCGAGGCCGGCTGGCTGCGTTTTGCGCTGCGCGGCACCGACTGGGCGCTGCTGGTGCAAGCGCCTTCGGCCCTGCTCAGCCGCCAGGCGCTGGCCCAGATGCTGCCACTCATCGCGCTGGGCGTGGTGGCACTGCTGGCACTGGTAGGCAGCTGCATCTGGCTGAGCCAGCGTTTCACCCAACCCGCCCTGCAACTGGCCGACTACCTGCAGCAAACCGATGGCCCCAACATCAAGCGCGCGCCACCCGTGCCCCCGCACTGGAAGCCCTGGTTTGACCGCGTGACCCGCCAGGCCCTGCTGCGGCGCGAGCAAATGCTGGGCGTGCACCAGCGCACCACACAACTGGAAGCCCAGGTTACCCAGCATGTGGCCGCCCTGCACACAGCCCATGCAGAGCACGAAGCCCAGCTCAGCGCCCGATCGGCGGAATTGCGCGGGGTATATGCCCAGCTCAGCGCGGCACTGGCCGATGTACAGGCAGCCCAAAGTGCGAACAAAAAAACGGGAGACACACCATGAAAAAAATCATTCTGGGCGTTGTCGCCCTGCTCGCCCTGGGCGCCATTTATTTGCTCGTCTGGCCCGTGCCGATTGCGCCCGTGGCATGGGACGCCCCGGTGGCACCCGGCTATGCAGGCGTGCATGCCGTGAACACCAAACTGGCCCACCTACAGATGATCGACCTGAAGGGCGAAGTGGGCCCGGAACACATCCAGTTTGGACCGGACGGAAAGCTCTACACCACCGTAGCCAGTGGCAACATCCTGCGCATGAACGCCGATGGCAGCGACCAGCACGTGTTTGTCAACACGGGCGGGCGCGTGCTGGGCTTTGACTTTGATGCCAAGGGCAATCTGATTGCCGCGGACGCCATGAAAGGGCTGCTCTCCATCGCACCCGATGCCAAGATCACGCTGCTGACCGAAAACGTGAATGGGGACCCGATTCGCTACGCGGACGCTGTGGTGGTGGCCAAGAGCGGCAAGATGTACCTCAGTGACGCCTCTGCCCGCTTTGCCCCCAAGGACTGGGGCGGCACCTTTGAGGCCAGCGTGCTGGACATTCTGGAGCAGGCCGCCACCGGCCGCATCCTCGAATTTGACCCCGCCAACCAAACCACACGCGTGGTGGCCAAGGGCATCAGCTTTGCGAACGGGGTGGCGCTGAGCCAGGATGAACATACCCTGTTTGTGAACGAAACCGGCAAATACCGGGTCTGGAAAATTGCCGTCACTGCGAACAATTTGGACCTGGGTACCCTGGCCGCCGAACCCAGCGCGCAGGCCAGCGTGCTGCTGGACAACCTGCCCGGCTACCCCGACAACCTGATGCGGGGCCTCAACGGCAAGATCTGGCTAGGCTTGGCCAAACCGCGCAACCCCACTATCGACAAGCTCGCACAAAAGCCCTGGCTGCGCAGCCTGACACTGCGCCTGCCGCGCGCGCTCTGGCCCATCCCCAAGGCCTATGGCCATGTGATGGCGTTCACCGAAGACGGCAACGTGGTGGCAGACCTGCAAGACCCCAGCGGGGCTTATCCCGAGACCACCGCCATCACCGAAACCAAAGACCGGCTGTATGTGCAAAGCTTGCACGCGCATGGGCTGGGCTGGCTGGCCAACAAGTAGTGGCCGTGCTGCGGCGCGCCACGCTGGGCCTGGCCATGGCGGTCTTGCTGCCCGTGGCGCAAGCCCAACCCCCCAGACCGGCACAGTCCATGCACCCCCAGCACATCCATGACGCCGCCGTGGCCGAGGTGCTGCGTTTTTACGCCCCCTTTGGCAACACCCTGGATGCATCGCAGTGGCGCGTCTCCATCGAAGACTTTGAGTGGCAGGACGCGGTGTACCGCATCGACGTGGCGGTGGACGAGCACCCCACCCTGGTGCCGTGGAAGTCCGCCTACGTGATGGCCCATCGTATTTGGATGACAGCCACTGGCCGCGTTGTGCAGACCGAGCCGATCTACGACCGCCCGAACTTGGCAAACGGTGCACGCGCGGATGCCCTGCCAGCCAACCGGCGCGGCTTCTACCCCGGCAACGTGCACTTTGCAGCCCAACTGGCGTTTTTAAACACCGCACTGCAACAGGCAAATACCATCAGCGTGCCCCTGGACCGGCTCCAACCCGGTACCGTACTGCGCTACCAATTTCCGCGAGGCACCCAAGACCTGGTGTCCGGCCACGCCGAGGTGGTGGAAACTGAAAACGACTACCAAATCCGCATGGCCCCGCCTGAGGACAAAAGCAGTATCCAGCTTGGCACTGGCTACCAGCTGCGCTTTCGCATCCGAAAAGACACGGGACACGTGGCAAACGCACAGCTGATTCGGATCACGCCACCCGCGCTCATGTAGGCGTGGGCCTGCTTTCGCGGACAATCCCTATCCCGCACTGCATTGTTGACCTGACCCGCCATGACTGCCCTCCTCCCCCGCATCGAACTCGAATCTGCCCCTCACCCCACCGCCGCCGTTATCTGGCTGCACGGCCTGGGCGCCGATGGCAATGACTTTGCGGGTCTGGTGCCTGAGCTGGACCTGGACGGCTGCCCACCCATCCGCTTCGTCTTCCCGCACGCGCCCAGCATTCCCATCACCATCAATGGCGGCTACGTGATGCCCGGCTGGTATGACCTGTATGGCATGGACTTGGTGAGCAAGCAGGACGACCGCGGCATCCAGAAGTCCGAATGGGCGATCAATGCATTGATCGAGAACGAAGTGGCGCGCGGCATTCCGTACGAACGCATTGTGTTGGCCGGCTTTAGCCAGGGCTGCGCCATGGCGCTGCACACCGCGCTGCGCCTGCCGCACAAAATTGCGGGCGTGATGGCCCTGTCGGGCTACCTGCCATTGGCGGACCGTTTTCCCAGCGAGCGCCACGCCGCCAACGCCCACACACCCATCTTTATGGCGCACGGCACGCAAGACCCGGTGGTCGTCATCCAGCGCGGCGAAGAGTCGCGCGACGCGCTGGCGAAGCTGGGCCACCCCGTGCAGTGGCACACCTACCCCATGCCGCACAGCGTGCACCCGCGCGAAATCGCCGACATCTCGGCCTTCCTGACCCAGGTGCTGGGCGCGTCCGCGTGAGCGGGGAGCAGCGTCGCCCCCTGGTTCTGGGCATTGACTTCGGCACCTCCAACTCCGCCGCTGCGCTGATAGACGCGAGCGGCGCGCTGCAGGTGATACCGTTGGACGGTGCCCGGGCCGAGATGCCCACAGCGCTGTTCTTTGCCAGCGAGACGCACACCGTGCTCTACGGTGCAGCCGCCATGCAGGCTTACCTGAACGGCACTGAGGGGCGCCTGCTGCGTTCGCTCAAAAGCCTGCTGGGCAGCCGCCTGATGGACGAGTACACGGCGGTGGGCGACAAGAGCATCCGCTTCTTTGACATCGTGGTGCTGTTTTTCAAGGAGCTGAAGCGCCGCTGCGAAGCCCATGTAGGCCAGACCCTCACCCATGCGGTACTGGGCCGCCCCGTGCACTTTGTGGACGACGATGCCGAACGCGATCAGTTGGCACAAGAAACACTGGGCCGCGCTGCTCTGGAAGCCGGCTTTACCCACATTGCCTACCAGCTCGAACCCATTGCGGCCGCGCTGGACTACGAGCAGCGCGTAACGCAGGAAACCACAGCCCTGGTGGTGGACATTGGCGGCGGCACATCGGACTTCACCGTCATCCGCCTCAACCCAGCACGCAGCGCAGTGAGCGACCGCAGCGCAGACATCCTGGCCACCACGGGCGTGCACATCGGCGGCACCGACTTCGACCGCCTGTTGGACCTGGGCACCGTCATGCCTTACCTGGGCTACAAGCATGTGGGGACCGGGGGGCGCATTGTGCCCAACAGCGTGTTTTTTGACCTGAGCACCTGGCATCTGATCCACCAGGCCTACACGCGCAAGGCCATGCACTTTGCCAAGGAGTTGTGGACGGATTACACCGACCAGACCTTGCACCGCCGCCTGATGAACGCCCTGGAAGCACAGCACGGCCACCGCATGCTGGCAGGGGTTGAGGCGGCCAAGATTGCCTGCTCCATCAGCGGCGATGGGGCAGTCGTCGATCTGGCGTTTCTGGATGGCACTCTGACGCCGACCATCGATGCACAGAACATGGAGTTGGCCCTGCATGCATCCATCGCCCAAGTGGTGGAGTGCGCACAGGCATGCGTGTCCGCGGCGGGCCTGCAGGCGGTGGATGCGGTGTACCTGACCGGGGGCTCATCTGCCTTGCGCACCTTGGTAGAGGCGCTGCGCCAGGCCATGCCCGAAGCCACCCTGGTCGAAGGCAATCGCTTTGGTGGCGTGGCGGCGGGCTTGGCTTGGGCCGGCGCCGTGCAGACGTTCTAGATTGCTACTTTTTTGATAGCTACCATCGATTTAACGACGGGGGCTACAGGCTTATTTAGTGGTGAATGCGCCTACTGTTGGCGAAGCTGAGACCCCTTGCCGTCTTCATCGCAGGTCAACACGAAGTTGCCATGGATTCCACGAGCCGTCACAAACGGCATGAGCAGAGTGGCAGGGAACTGGACCGTGCGCCCATCCAGACACCGGGCCAGGACATTTCGGACTTCGCCCCGGTAATACGGGAGGTAATCCCGGGCGGATATGCTCAGCCCGAATTCAAAGCGGCGCATACCGCAGGGGCCCGTTCAGTGGTTCAGCCGTTCCAGCCACGAGAGATCGCAACAGTTGGAAAACATGTCGCCCATGACATACACCAGCACACCGCAGAAAAGCACGGAGAGTGCGCAGACCACCAGCAATCGGCCAAATCGTGGCGTGATGTCTTTTGGCGCATTGGTATTTGAATCTTCCATCTCATCGTCCCCAGTAAGTCCCCAGCCCCATGCACACACATGCAACCACGGTAATTTGAAATCGCAGCGGCAAGTACCAGGGCGGTAAAAATCCGTCATTGTGCAGCCGCGTGTCCTGCCAATAGTGCGTTGCAAACCCCAGGATCAGCACGTAGCCGGTGGCCACGCCGTCAAACATCAGCGCGACCCACGCGACCAGGGCGGGAACCACGCTCCAGATCAGGACGGCGTCCCGCTGTTTGTCAGGGATACCGGGAATCGCCAACGCAAAGCCCCAGTGCAGCGCACCCACAAAAGTGAGGATGACCGAGCCGTAGGAAAACAGCCCTTGGCTCCAGAAGATCACATTGTTCTTGTCCAGAGCCGTAGCGATGGTCAACAATAAAAAAGGCAGTAGCCCCCCATAGCCCAGCCAGGCGATGGTTCGTACCACGGGAGGTGGAATGGGAGATGCCAATGGGTGTACCTCTGTTGTCGGTGGAACTGTAGCAGTTGCGGCCCACCACGAAGAAGAGGCCATCCCAAGGATGGCCTCTTGTCTCGGCGCTTCAAAAGCGCGGTGTGGGGGATTTACTGCTTGGCAGGCGCTGCTGCAGCAGCTTTGGCTGCCTTGGCTTCGGCACGCTTGGCCTTCTTGGCGGCACGTTCAGCCTTCTTGGCTTCACGCTTGGCTTTGGCTTCTTCCAGCTTGGCGGCCTTGGTTTCTGCAGTGGCCTTGGGGGCCGCTACCGGTGTCTCTTTCGTCGCGTCTGGCGTCTTGGCGGCGGCAGGGGTTGCCACTGCTGCTGTTGCGGCAGGTGCTGCGGGCTTTGCGGCCGGCGCTTGTGCAGATGCACCCAATGCAGAGAGAACCAAGGCAGTAGCGATAAGAGATTGTTTCAACATAGAGACTTTTCGATGCATGGCGATATTGCCATGCACCCTTAACCCGGCTCGCATCGCTGCGGTTTACCCGGCCTTGGTAAACCTTTGTAAAGCCCCCACTGCAGCGGTTTAGCTGGCGGCCTCCACAGAGAGACCCGACACGTCCACACTGTGGACGCCATGCACACCCTCAGCGATCTTCTGCACCAAGTCGGCTGCGTCCTGCGTCGGCAGCTTGCCCTTCAACCACACCACGCCCCCCTTGGTCGTGACGCTCACCTTGAAGGCCTTGGAGGCGCTGTTGGCCAGAATTTCGGATTTGACCTTCGTGGTAATCCAGCTGTCGGACACGGCCTTCTCGACTTTGCTTTCTGCTTTTTCGAGTTTCTCTGTGGTGGTGGGTTCTTTGGTGGCGGCGTGGACCACAGCTGCGCCGGCTAGCAGCGCGACCGCCGCCAAAGCGGGGCGCAACAGGTTGCGGTAGGAGGAAGAAGATGAAGATTTGAAAAATGACATGGTATGTCCTCGGTCAGGTTGGAAATGCATGCCCAGCCCCGTATGAAAAGGCGACGCATGCAGCGGAACCCCAAGCGTGCCGCAGTGCAGTCCATGCATCCGTGCGCATGCGCACACACCAGGCCATGGTGTGCAACCGCAAGTGTGAAAAAGCGTAACCCTGGTGGAAACTGCCAATGTCCGTACGCAGCACGGCTATTGGCCGGGGTGTATTCTCAAACGCGAGTTCGCACCAACCTACGACACGAAGATCCAAATGGACACTGCCACCGTCAAGCGCTACCTGCCATGGGTGGTCGCCACCACGCTATTCATGGAGCAACTCGACTCCACCATCGTCAACACCGCAGTTCCGGCCATGGCGGCCAGCCTGAACGTGTCTCCGCTGAGCCTCAAGGGGGTGGTAGCGAGCTACATCCTGAGTCTGGCGGTAGGTATTCCCATCAGCGGATGGATGGCCGACAAGTTCGGAACCCGCAAGGTCTTTGCCTGGGCGGTCACCATCTTCACCCTGTCCTCCATCCTGTGCGGTCTCTCGGTCAACGTGCCCATGCTGGTTGCCGCGCGCATTCTGCAAGGCATTGGTGCCGCCATGATGATGCCGGTCGGCCGGCTCACCATCATCCGCACCTTTGCCAAGTCCGAACTCCTGGTGGCCATGAATTTCGTGGTGATCCCGGCCCTGATCGGGCCTCTGCTGGGCCCCACGGTGGGCGGGCTCATCGTGCACTGGCTGTCCTGGCGGGACATTTTCTTTGTCAACGTCCCCGTGGGCCTGGTGGCGCTGTGGCTCATCCATCGCTACATGCCGGACTACCGGGACCCGCACCGCGGGTCGCTGGACGTTATCGGCCTGTTGCTCTTCAGTTCGGGAACGGCCCTGCTGTCCTGGGTGCTGGAGGTCTTTGGCGAACATCAAATTGACGGCGCCACCGCCTCATTGCTTCTGGTGATTTCGCTTGCCCTGCTGGTGGGCTATGGCTTTCATGCGGGGCATACCCAGTTCCCGCTCTTGCGGCTCACCCTGTTCAGGGTGCGGACCTTCCGGATCTCCGTGCTTGGGGGTTTTGTGACCCGTCTTGGCCTGGGTGGCATGCCGTTCTTGTTGCCTCTGCTGTACCAGGTGGGGTTGGGCCTGTCCGCGTGGGAATCAGGTCTCCTGATGATGCCTGCGGCGATGGCGGCCATGGGCATGAAGCTTGTGGCCTCCAAAGTACTGGCGCGCTTTGGCTACCGCCAGGTGCTCATCGTCAACACGGTGTGCATCGGCATCACCGTGTCCCTGTTTTCATCGGTCTCGGCCAGCACGCCGTTGTGGCTGATTGCCTGTTTGGGTTTGGCGCAGGGCTTCTTCAATTCGCTGCAGTTCACCAGCATGAACTCCATGGCCTATGCCGACATAGACGCCAAGGACTCCAGCATGGCCAGCACCATTGGCAGCTCCCTGCAACAACTGTCCATGAGCTTCGGCCTGGCTTGCGGGTCTCTTGTGACCGGGTGGTACCTGGGCAACGTACCGCAAACCGACAGGCTGGCGGTGACCGGTGCGCTGCACCACGCGTTTCTCACATTGGGGGCCATCACCATCCTCTCGTCGCTGTCATTCTGGGCGTTAAAGGCGGGAGACGGTGAAGCCGTCAGCCAGGGCGCGGCATCCCCCACCTGAGAAATGTGCCCTTGGGCACATGCAAAGTTCAGCGGTCCTTGTTGGTGATGATGCGATCACTCTTGCGCGGCTTGCCGGCGCGCCCGGCTTTGGACCAGTCGTAGTCCTGCCCGTCGGGTGTCTTGCCGTCGACGATGGTGTCCACACCGGGCTTGCCCGCATGCTGCGGATTCTCGCTGACCATGGTCACAAAGCTGTGGCCGGCATCGCGCTTCTCTTTGGTGATCTGGAGCGCCTGGACGAGCTCCGTAGTCTCTTGCCCATGCACCTGCTGCGCCTCATCGGTCCAGTAAATCTTGAACATCGGTTCTCTTTCGTATTGACACCAGGGCAGGCGTTGCAAGCGGCCTGTCCCCAGCCGGTTCACATCCTACCTGCGGTGACTCCCCTACACTCACAGCCTTCCTTCTGCCTACCGCATCCACCCCTTGCAAGCCCTGCTCGACACCATCGCCGCGATAGACCTGCCCGCCCACGCCCAGCGCCTCTTTCACGGCCGTGGTGGCCTGCACCCTGGCTGCGAACACTGGGCGCTGGATGCCTACCCGCCTGTGCTGGTGCTCACCAGTTTTCAACCGGTTGACGACACAGCACTTGCCACCATTGGTGCCGCGCTGCACGCACGCTGGACCCACATTGCCCCTGGGCAGCCGCTGAACTGGGTGTTCCAGTGCCGCGCGGAGGGCCAGGCAGAGACACGGCTGATGGCCGGTGCCGTGCCCGATCCGCATGTGGTGTCCGAGGACGGTACGCAGTACAAGGTGCATGTTTTGCGCGGGCAAAACCATGGCCTGTTTCTCGACATGGCTGAAGGTCGGCGCTGGGTTCGCGAGCACGTGGCCACACACCCCAAGCCCTATGCCTTCAAGGTGCTCAACCTGTTTGCCTACACCTGCGCCTTCTCGGTGGTGGCGCTACAGGCCGGTGCCAAACAGGTGGTCAACGTGGACATGGGCCAGGGCGCGCTGGCAATTGGCCAGCAGAACCACCGGCTCAACGGCTTCAACACCGGCGCCAGCTTTCTGGCACACGACATCTTCAAGACCTGGGGCAAGATCACCCGCGGCGGACCCTACGACCTGATCATCCTGGACCCGCCCAGTTACCAGAAAGGCAGCTTTGTAGCCACCAAGGACTACGCCCGCCTGGTGCGGCGCCTGCCGGAGCTGCTGGCACCCGAGGGCCATGCACTCGTGTGCCTGAATGCGCCTGAACTGGATACCGCGTTTCTGCTGACGCACCTGCAGGAGCAGGCACCCGAACTCCGGTTTGTGCAGCGCCTGCCCAACCCTGCAGCGTTTGCCGATGCCTCGCCCGAACGGGCACTCAAGGTGCTGGTGTACCAGGCACCGCCGCTGTAGCCGGACTTGGGCATGAACCGCAAGCACTGGCACCACCTTGGCGCGCTGGCTCTGCTGCTGGCGGCTCGGTGGGCGGGGGCTGCTCCCGCCGACACGCTCCGGGCCCAGGAAATCGCCGAGTGCCGCCCAGGCGAAATTGCAACCTGGGGCGATGGCAGGGATCGCCCCGCCGTTGCAAACCCCATGATGTTTGCCTACAGCCACGCTGGCGCGCCTGCGTGGTTCGCGGAAACCGAAGTACTGGCGGCCGTGGAACGTGCTGCCAATGCATGGTCAGCCTGCGGCATTCCGGCCCAAGTGGTGCTGGTACCGCATGGCAGCCCCCCACCACCCAACGCCATCACCGTGCGCTGGAGTGACGACGACAGCCAGCGCAACTTTGGACTGGCCAACTTGGGCTTGAAGACCATGGCCCTGGGGCCCTCTGCCTTCCAGTTGCTCAACACCCGCAACCCCGCGCACGATGCGCGCGAGACCATGCAGATGGTCATCTCGCACGAGATGGGCCATTTGTTTGGCGTGGTGGCGCACTCCAGGCGCTGTGTCGATGTCAGCGCCTACTACCGCAATGTGCAAGGCGAGCAATGCCGCATCCGCGGGGGCGTGCCACTGCCACCCGGCGTAGAGTACCGATCTGTATTGCCCACGGCCTGCGACATCCAGCGCTGCCGGGCCGCCAACCCCTGAAAGAATCCGCCATGCCCGCCACCGAAATCCAGGTCACCGCCGCCGGCACCGTTGCCGGCAAAGCCTTGCTCATCCCCACCGGACAGCACGGCCCCACCTTGCCCCATGTGCAGGACTGGGTCACCGCCAAGCTGAAAGCCAAGCAGCCCGTCAAGGACGTCAGCAACATGGTGCTGGTCAAGGGCATCAAGCAGTGGTCGGCCTACGAGGAAAAGGCTGGGGGGAAGAAAGTGCTCACCGTCTTCAAAATCACCTGACCCTGCCCACGGCACGCCCTGCCGACTTCTGGCAAACTGCTTCTCCCTTATCAACCGGAGGAAAACCATGGCACTGCGCATCAACGATCTCGTCCCCAACTTCACGGCCGATACCGACCAGGGCCCCATCACATTCCACGATTGGATTGGCTCCGGTTGGGCGATTCTGTTTTCCCACCCCAAGGACTTCACCCCCGTGTGCACCACCGAGTTCGGTGCCGTGGCCCAGTTGGCCTACGAATGGGCCAAGCGCAATACCAAGGTGATTGGCGTGTCCGTAGACGGCGTGGAAGCCCACAAGAAGTGGAAGGGCGACATTGAAAAATTTGCCAGCGCCAAGGCCGGCTTCCCCATCATTGCGGACGAAGGCCTGGCCGTGTCCAAGCTGTTTGACATGCTGCCCGCCGAAGCCTACCTGCCCGATGGCCGCACCGCGGCCGACACGGCCACGGTGCGCTCGGTGTTCATCATCGGTCCGGACAAGAAACTCAAGCTCTCCATGACCTACCCCATGTCGGTGGGTCGCAACTTTGCAGAAGTGCTGCGCGCACTGGATGCCTTGCAACTAACCTTCAACGTGCCCCTGGCCACGCCCGCCAACTGGTCGGTCGGTCAGGATGTGATCGTGGCCCTGTCACTCAACGACGACCAGGCCCGCGAAAAGTACGGCAACCTGGACATCAAGCTGCCCTACCTGCGCACCACCCACGCGCCCAAGTGAGGCCCGGGCTCAGGCCCAGCCACGCGGAGCGCAAACGCCAGACGCTATGTTTTTAATAGCTTCTGGCGCAATCTGCACGGGGGCTGCGGGCCAATTTCCCTAGCATTGACCCCATGCACAGGCCATTCCCACGTCGCGGCCACCTGGTCGCCATCGCCTGCCTGTTGGCCGCGCTGCTGCCGCTGGCCTGGAGTCTGTGGGGGGCTGTGGCCGCCGGGCTGGACCCAGCGGCATGGGCCGCACTGGCGCAGGCGCCCCATGCCGCTGCAGCACTGGCTGCCAGCGCATGGACCGGGCTGGCCTCCACCCTGTTGGCCAGCGCCGCCACGGCGTGGATATTGGCCGCCACGGTGGGTCAGGAGCACAGCGCGGCATACGGCAACCGCCTCACCCGCCTGCTCTCGCCCCTGCTGGCAGTGCCGCACGCAGCCTTTGCCATTGGGCTGCTGGCCCTGCTGGCGCCCAGTGGCTGGCTGCTGCGCCTGCTTTCGCCCTGGGCTACCGGATTCACCACGCCCCCGCCCTGGACGACCACGCAGGATCCCTGGGGTCTGGGCCTCATCGCGGTGCTGGTGTGCAAGGAGATTCCATTTCTGCTGTGGACCGCGCTGGCCTACCTGCGACGCCCCGATGTGGCACAGCGCCTGCGGCAAGAGCTGCGCGTGGCCCACACACTGGGCTACAACGCGCGCAGTGCGTGGTGGCGCGTGGGCTGGCCCCAACTCCTGCCGCACTTGGCAGCACCCTTGCTGGCCGTACTGGCCTACAGCCTGACAGTGGTGGATGTGGCACTGCTCATCGGCCCAACTTCGCCACCCACACTGGCAGTGCTGGCCTGGCAGTGGCTGCAGGACGCCGACCCGGCCACGAATGCGCAGGGCGCTGCAGCGGCCTGGCTGCTGGCCGCGGTGCTGGCACTGGGCGCAACCTTGGTCTGGGCCCTGGCGCAGGCCCCGCAGTGGCGCCAGCGCTGGACTCACGGTGCGCCGCCATACGCCCGCCGCGCAACGGCAAACCGCTGGCCCGTGCCGCTGGCCATTCTGCTCGCCGCCTATGGGGCGGTGATGCTGGCGCTGCTGCTGGGCAGCGCCATCGGGCCCTGGCCATTTCCGCAGCTGTGGCCCGAGGCCTTCACCGGGTCCGCTTGGCAAAGCGTGGCGGGCAGCGGTACCACGCTGGGAACCAGCGTGTGGTTGGCACTGGCGAGCAGCCTGGCTGCATTGCTGTGGGCAGTGGCTTGGCTGGAGTGGGCGCCTGCGCTCTGGCAGCAGCGCGCCCAACCCCTGCTCATGCTGCCGCTGGTGCTGCCCGCGGTGCTATGGGTGGTCGGGCTGCACCGGCTCAGCCTGGCCTGGGGTCTGGACGCCACAGGCACGGGCCTGTGGCTGGCGCACACGCTGGCCTCGCTGCCCTATGTGCTGATTGCACTGCAAGGACCCTACCAGGCATTTGACGGGCGGCTGCACCAAGTGGCGGCCACACTGGGCCATGGGCGGCTGCACTTTCTGCTGCGCGTGAAATGGCCCCTCCTGCGCAGTGCGCTGGCGGCCAGCGTTGCCATTGGCTTTGCGGTCAGCGTGGCGCAATACCTGCCTACGCTCTATGTCGGTGCGGGCCGTTTTGCCACGGTGACCACCGAGGCAGTGAACCTGGCCGCTGGCGGCCAGCGCTCGCTCACCGCGGCCTATGCCTGGCTGCAGTGGCTGCTGCCGGTGCTGGTGTTTGCACTGGCCGCGCGGCTGGGGCGTGCGCGCAGGTTCTGAGGTTGCAATCACGGCCACCCGATACCATTGCACCATGGCCACCTCCTCCCCACCATCCAGCCACCTGCCGCCCCCGGGCACAGTGCTGGGCCGGCTGGACGCGTTGGCCGATGGCAGCGCCACCATGCTGGAACTGCCCACCCCCGACGCCCAATCCCCAAAGCCCTTTCGCTACCTGCTGCTGCGCAGCGGCGATGCCGTGCGGGCCTATGAAAACCGCTGCGCCCACTTTGGCGTGCCGCTGGCCTCTCGGCAGGACCTGCTGATTTTCAAGCCCCACACCAGCATCAGCTGCAATGTGCACTACGCGCGCTACCGCTGGAGCGACGGCGTCTGCGAATCCGGTGACTGCGTGGGCGAAGCCCTGCCCGCCATTCCGGTGCGACTGGATGCCCAGGGCAACATCTGTATCGCCGGCGATGGGGCTGCACCGTGAGCCTGCAAATCCACATCGTGCGTCTGGCCACACCCAGCGCCACCCTGGTGCAGGACCTGCGCCTGCACATTGCGCCCGGCTCGGTGCACACGCTGATGGGCGCGAGCGGTTCGGGCAAAAGCAGTGTGCTGGCCGCCGTATGCGGCACGCTGGACGAAGGCCTGCAGTGCGAGGCCGAGATCACGCTCCACGGCCAGCGCATCGACACCCTGCCCACGCAGGCGCGGCGCGTGGGCATTCTGTTCCAGGAGGACCTGCTGTTTGCCCACATGACAGTACGCGAAAACCTGCTCTTTGCCGTGCCCCCAGGCGCGCAGCCCGCGCGCGAAGCCCAGGTGCTGCAAGCGCTGGCCGATGTGGAAATGGCGCCTGCGCTGCACGCCAACCCGGCCACGCTCTCGGGCGGCCAGCGCGCCCGCGTGGCGCTGGCGCGTGCTCTGCTGGCCCAACCACGGGCGTTGCTGCTGGATGAACCTTTTTCCAAACTGGACGCGGCCTTGCGGGGCCGCATGCGCACACTGGTGTTTGGCCTGGTGCGGACGCGCCAGATTCCCGCGCTGCTGGTGACCCACGACGCCGCCGACGTGGCTGACCCCGCCCACGTCACCCAACTCGGTTCGGCCTGATTGCCAGCGCAACGCGTAAGAATTCGGCACTGTGAGCGACCAAGGTGTGTCCCCTCCCCATCCACCTTAGACTCCCCACCATGACATACCCCCTGCTCCGGCTTGCCACCCTGGTCGTTTTCTGCCTGGGCACTGGCGTGCAGGCACAACCCTCGCCCACCACGGTGCTGCCCGGCAGCAGCCTGCAGTTCAGCGCCAGCGACGCCAAGGGCCAACCCTTCCAGACCTCCGCCATCCGCAACAAGGTGGCCGTCGTCTTCATCTGGTCCACCGCCTGCGCGGTGTGCCGCGACAGCCTGCCTGAACTGCGCGCCAACCAGCGTGGCTGGCAAAACAAGCCCTTTGCCCTGGTCAGCGTGAACGTGGACCGCAAGACCGAAGACTGGCTGGCCTACGAAACCGCCGTGGGCCAGACACAGACGCCAGGCAGTGGCTGGATCAGCGTGCACCAGCGCGCGGAAGCACCGCCCACCGCCCGCCTGCCCGTGACCCTGCTGGTCAACCCCCAAGGCAAAGTCATCTCGCGCTTTGAGGGCCGGCTGGCCCCCGAGGTCTGGGACGGCGTGGCCGAGATGCTGCCCTGACTCTGCACCCCACTTCCCATGCTGGACCGCTACCTCACCACCCTGGTTCGCCCGCCGCTGCAGGCAGTGGCGCGCGTGCTCGTGCGTGCCGGTGTGGGAGCCAACACCGTCACGCTGCTGGGGTTTGGCATTGGCATGCTTGCTGCAGTTTTGATAGCTAATGGCGCTTATTCCATGGGGGCTATAGCCATCTTGGCTTCCAGATTGTGTGATGGCCTGGATGGCGCCATAGCACGCCAGACCCAGGCCACCGACGCCGGGGGCTTTCTGGACATCACACTGGATTTCCTGTTCTACGCCAGCATCCCGCTGGGCTTTGCCGTGGCCAACCCGGTGGAAAACGCATTGGCTGCGGCCGCGCTGCTGGCAAGCTTCATTGGCACCGGCTCCAGCTTTCTGGCGTTTGCGGCACTGGCTGCCAAGCGGGGCATCCAGGACCTGTCCACCCCTGACAAGTCGTTCTACTTTCTGGGCGGACTGACGGAAGCCACCGAAACGCTGGCCTTCTTTGTGGCCATGTGCCTGTGGCCCACCCACTTTGCCATGCTGGCCTGGATCTTTGCCGGCTTGTGCGCGGCCACCATCGTCACCCGCATCTGGTGGGGCTGGGAAGCGTTTCAGTGAAGCGCAGCCAATGGGTGTTGTTGCTGGGCTTTGTGGGCCTGGTGGCGGCCTTCTTTGCGCTGGGCCTGGGGCAATACCTGAGCCTGGACGCCCTGCAGCAAAGCCACGCGGCACTGGAAGACTTCCATGCCCAGCACCGCTGGGGCGCACGCGCGGCCTACTTTGCGGTGTACGTGGCGGTGGCTTCACTGTCGCTACCCGGTGCGGCGGTGCTCACGCTGGCCGGAGGCGGTGTGTTTGGCCTGGGTTGGGGCCTGCTGCTGGTGTCGTTTGCCTCCAGCATCGGTGCCACGCTGTCGTTTCTAGCCGCGCGCTTTGTGCTGCGCGACGCCGTGCAGGCGCGCCTGGGCCAGCGCCTGACCGAGGTGAACCGGGGCATTGCGCAGGATGGTGCGCTCTACCTGTTCAGCCTGCGCCTCATCCCCGTGGTGCCGTTTTTTGTGATCAACCTGCTCATGGGGCTGACCACGCTGCGCACCTGGACGTTTTACTGGGTCAGCCAGCTGGGCATGCTGGCGGGCACCGCGGTCTATGTGAATGCGGGCACGCAGCTGGCCAGCATCCAGTCACTGCGCGACGTGGCCAGCCCCGGCATCCTCGGTGCGTTTGTGCTGCTGGGCCTGTTTCCCCTGGGCGCAAAAGCCGTGATGAACGCCTTCCAGAAGCGCAAGGTGTACGCGCGCTGGAACGCCGTGCGACCCAAGACGTTTGACCGCAACCTCATCGTCATCGGCGGGGGCGCAGGCGGCCTGGTGTCGGCCTATATTGCGGCCGCTGTCAAGGCCAAGGTCACGCTGGTGGAAGCGCAGCAGATGGGCGGCGACTGCCTGAACTTTGGCTGCGTGCCGAGCAAGGCCTTGATCAAAAGCGCCAACCTGGCCCACCAGATCCGCCACGCAGAGCGCTATGGTTTACATAGCGCTTCGCGCAATGGTGACGGGGGCCAGGCACCGTTTTCATTTAAAGCTGTGATGCAACGCATCCAGACCGTGATTGCCGCCATTGCGCCGCACGACAGCGTGGAGCGCTACACCGCGCTGGGCGTGGAGGTGTTGCAGGGGTATGCCAGTATTGCCAGCCCGTGGACGGTGGAGATTGCGCTGAACGACGGCAGCACACAGACACTGACCACGCGCAGCATCGTCATCGCGGCAGGCGCCCGGCCCGTGGTGCCGCCGCTGCCCGGTCTGGAAGACGTGGGCTATGTGACCAGCGACACGCTGTGGGAGCGCTTTGCCCTGTTGGACGAGATTCCTCGCCGCCTGGTGGTGCTGGGCGGCGGCCCCATAGGCTGCGAGCTGGCACAGGCCTTTGCGCGTCTGGGCGCGCAGGTCACCCAGGTGGAAATGGCCCCGCGCCTGCTGCTGCGTGAAGACGACGACGTGGCCGCGCTGGCCACCCAGGCCCTGGAGGCCGACGGCGTGCGGGTGCTGACCGGCCACCGGGCGCTGCGCTGCGAATGGGCGGAGGGCGAGAAGGTACTGGTGGTGGAGCACAACGGCGTGGAACTGCGCATCGCGTTTGACGAGCTGCTGTGCGCCGTGGGCCGCAGCGCACGCCTGAGCGGCTATGGCCTGGAGGAATTGGACATCCCCACCGACAAGACGGTGCAAACCAACGAGTACCTGCAAACCGTGTACCCCAACATCTATGCCGCGGGCGACGTGGCCGGGCCCTTCCAGTTCACCCACACCGCGTCGCACCAGGCCTGGTACGCAGCGGTGAACGCGCTGTTTGGCGATTTCAAGCTGTTCAAAGCCGACTACCGCGTCATCCCCCGCGCCACCTTCATCGCCCCCGAGGTGGCCAGCGTGGGCCTGAACGAACAGGACGCCGCCGCCCAGGGCCTGGCCTGCGAGGTCACCCGATACAACCTCGATGACCTGGACCGCGCGATTTGCGACGGCAAAGCACAGGGCTGGGTGAAGGTGCTGACCGTGCCGGGCAAGGACACGATTCTGGGCGTGACCATTGTGGGCAGCCACGCGGCTGAGCTGCTGGCCGAGTACGTGCTGGCCATGAAGCATGGTCTGGGGCTCAACAAGATTCTGGGCACCATCCACACCTACCCCACCTTTTCCGAGGCCAACAAGTACGCGGCCGGCGCATGGAAGCGCGCCCACCAGCCCGAGCGCCTGCTGGACTGGGTGCGCCGCTTCCACGACTGGAGGCGCGGCTAGGTGCAAGCGCCGACTACCCCGATCAGCCGCGACATCGTTTTGGTGGGCGGCGGCCACAGCCATGTGGGTGTGCTGCGCCACTTTGGCATGCACCCGCTGCCGGGCGTGCGCATCACCCTCATCTGCACCGACGCGCACACGCCCTACTCGGGCATGCTGCCGGGCTACATCGCAGGCCACTACAGCTATGACGAGGTACACATCGACCTCAGCCGCCTGTGCACCGCCGTGGGTGCGCGCTTCATCCAGGCCGAGGTCACCGGGCTGGACCGAGACGCCCGCTGCGTGCAGCTGCGCGGGCGCCCCGACATGGCCTACGACGTCGTGTCTATCAACACCGGCTCCACCCCGCAAACGCAGACTGTGCCGGGGGCCACCGCGCACGTGGTGCCTGTCAAGCCCATCACCCGGTTCAACCAGCGCTGGCTGGCGCTGCTGGCCCGCGTGCGTGACCACGCGGGATGCACCACCCTCGCCGTGGTGGGCGGCGGGGCCGGCGGCGTGGAGCTGTGCCTGGCGCTGCAATACCGGCTGCGCCATGAAATGCAGACCCTGGGCCGCAACCCCGACGCGCTGAAGTTTCATATCTTCAGTGCAGAGGGCCTGCTGCCCACACACAACCCAGGCGTGCAGCGGCGCTTTGCCCAGGTGCTGGCGCAGCGCGGTGTGCAGGTGCACGCACATGCGGCCGTGGCCGAGGTGCAGACGGGCCGCCTGCGCACCGCCGACGGTGCGTGGTATGACGCCGACGAAGTGGTTTGGGTCACGCGCGCCACAGGTGCCGCCTGGCTACGCGGCACCGGCCTGGCACTCGACGCCAAGGACTTTGTGCAGGTCACCGACTGCCTGCAGTCCCCCACGGACCCGCGGGTGTTTGCCGCGGGCGACGTGGCCAGCCTGCCGCAACCGCTGGAAAAAGCCGGCGTGTTTGCGGTGCGCATGGGCATGCCACTGGCCAAAAACCTGGCGCGTGCCGTGCAGGGCATGCCGCTGCAGCCCTACCATCCGCAACGCCGCTGGCTGGCGCTCATCAGCACGGGTGACCGGTACGCCGTGGCCTCACGTGGCGCGCTGGGCTTTGCCGGGAGATGGGTTTGGCGCTGGAAGGACCAAATCGACGAGCGCTTTATGCGCCGCTTCAACGACTATCAGCCGCGCCCCGGCATGGCCGCCGCACCTGCGCAGGCCCTGCCACTGAGTGCCGAAGAATCGCAACAAGCCATCTCGGCCATCGCCATGCGCTGCGGCGGTTGCGGGGCCAAGGTGGGGGCCACGGTGCTGTCACAAGCGCTCAGCGGTTTGCAGCCCGTGGCGAATGCAGACGTGCTGATTGGCCTGCACGCCCCCGACGATGCGGCCGTAATGCGCGTGCCGCCGGGCCAGGCTTTGGTACATAGCGTCGACTTCTTTCGTGCCTTTGTGGACGATCCCTATCTGTTTGGCAAGATTGCCGCCAACCACGCGCTGGGCGACCTGTTTGCCATGGGGGCTAGGCCCCACACCGCCACCGCGGTGGCCACCGTGCCGCCCGGCCTGGAGCGCCAGGTGGAGGCCACGCTGCGCCAGATGATGACGGGCGCGGTAGAGGTGCTGAACGCCGCGGGTTGCACACTGGTGGGTGGCCACACCGGCGAAGGCGCCGAGCTGGCACTGGGTTTTGCGGTGAACGGTTTGGTGGACGTGGCGGCCGACGGCAGCCTGCCCACGGTGCTGCGCAAGGGCGGCATGCAAGCCGGCGACGTGCTGATCCTGACCAAACCCCTGGGCACAGGCACGCTGATGGCCGCCCACGCGCAACTGCAGGCCAAGGGCCGCTGGGTGCAGGCCGCACTGACCCACATGGCACACAGCAACCAGCAAGCGGCACACACGCTGCGCGCGCATGGCGCCACCGCCTGCACCGATGTCACCGGCTTTGGCCTCTTGGGCCACTTGGTGGAAATGACGCGGCCCAGTGGCGTGGACGCGCAGCTGAACCTCGATCAACTGCCGCTGCTGGACGGCGCGCAGGACTGTGTGGCGCGGGGCATCGTCAGCTCCTTGCAGAGCGCCAATGTGCGGCTGCGCCGCGCCCTGCGCGACCAGGAACGCTGGGTGCACCACCCGCGCTACCCGCTGTTGTTTGACCCACAAACCGCCGGGGGGCTGCTGGCCAGCGTGCCTGCGGCGCAGGCCCAGGCCTGCCTGGCTGCGCTGCAGGCCCAGGGCTACACCCAGGCCTGCGCCATCGGCCATATTGCTGCCCAGAGCGATGCGCTGGCACCGGTGGTATTGGCCGCCCACTCATGAAACAATAGCGCCATGAACGCTCTGGCTGCGCATCTCAAAGACCATGCCGAATCGGCCCACGGGGGGGACGCCCATGGCTACCAGCCCCGGCAGCTGGTGCTGCTGGGCGGTGGCATGGCGAATTTGCAGTTGCTCTCCAGCCTGGCCGCCAAGCCGTTGGCCGAGATGCGCATCATTCTGGTGGCGCCCTACCCGCGCAGCATCTACCCCGGAATGCTGCCCGGCTTTGTGGCGGGCCGCTACGCGCTGGACGAATGCGCCATCCCGCTGGAACCGCTGGTGCGACGCGCCGGCATCCGCTGGCTGCCCCGTACCGTGCGTGCGCTGAATGCGGTGACCCAAACCCTGGAACTCGACGACGGCAGCAGCCAACACTATGACTGGCTATCGGTGAACACCGGCCCGGTGCAAAACCGGGAGCAGATCGAACGCGACATTCCGGGCGCGCGCGAGCACGGCTTGTTTGTACACCCCATGGAAACCTTTGCTGCGTTGTGGCCCCGCGTCTGCGAGCTGGGCCAGACCCGCGCCCTGCGGGTGGCCGTAGTGGGCGGTGGCACGGCGGCCATGGAACTGGCGCTGGCCGTGCGCCAGCGCCTGACGGACAGCGCCGTGACCCTGGTGGCCCCCCCGCTGGCCGCCGACGGACCGCCGGCCAGCCCCACCGAGCTGCGGTTGATCGCTGCCATGAAAACCCAGCGTGTCACCGTGCTGCACGACACCGCAGTGGGACTGAAAGCTGACGAAATCAAGCTGGGCTGTGGCGCACGCTTGGCCTGCGATGTGCCCCTGCTGGCCATCGAAGGGCAAACTCCGGCCTGGCTGGCCAGCAGCGCGCTGGCGCTGGATACGCATGGCCAGATTGCCACCGACGCCTACCAGCGCAGCACCAGCCACCCCCAGGTGTTTTCCGTAACCGACAGCAGTCTGGCCTTGGCGCACAACCTGCCCGCGGCCACCACGGGCAAGCACTTGCACACGCCACGCCAGGCTTCGCATGCGCTGCAGCTGATGTTTGGCGGGGCGCACCAGGCCGTCGCCAGTTGGGGCACGTACAGCGCCCAGGGTCGGCCCTGGAATTGGCTCAAAGACTGGACCGACCGGCGCTTTGTGGCACGCTATCTGCAAGGCAGCTCCTGAGCGTTTTTTTTGGTAACCGGTTGGTAACACTGCTTTGGTGCGGCAGCCCACATAGGCACCGCGGCTGAGCGACAATGGTTTGCAAAGGCGCAGACCGCAACACCGTCGTTGCCACCCAACCTCCTACCGCAACTGCGATGAATTTTTTCCACCAGATTGCCTATGTCGCCCGCAACGAAGCGCAAGCCTTTTTGCGCTTCCCCAAGCTGATGCTGGCCACTGTGGCAGTGGCTCTGCTGCCTGCGCTGTACGCGGTAATCTACCTGTCCAGCGTATGGGACCCCTCCGCCAACACAGGGGCGCTGCCGGTCGCGCTGGTCAACCTGGACGATGGCGTGGAATACCGCGACCAGGTGTTCAACGTGGGCTGGCAGGTGGTGTCCAAGCTCAAACACTCGGGCCGGTTCGGCTATCTGGATTACCACGATGCTGAAGCCGCTCGCCAGCGTGTGCGCCAGGGCAAGCTTGCGTTCGCACTGATCATTCCGCGCGACTTCAGCTCCAACGCTATTCCAGGTGCACAGCCTGGTGGCGGCAAGCTGGTGATCTACACGTCGGAAGGCAATAACTACGAGACCGCGTCGATTGCGCGCCAATTCGCCACCGAACTCGGACACGAGGTCAATGAGAGCCTCAACGAACGCCGCTGGGCGCTGGTCCTGACCAACGCCGCAGGCTCGCAGCGCAGCGTGTCGCAGCTGCGCGCGGGGGTGCACCAGTTGCAGGTGGGTGCCCAGGAACTCAGCGCGGGTACGACCCAGACAGCCACCGCCGCCAAGACCCTGACCAACGGCGCCAACCGCGTGAGCGATGGCGTGGGCCTGCTGACCAGCGGTATGAAGCAACTGGGCGCCGGCCTGCGCACCATGGATGCACGGCGCCCACCCAATTCCGAACTGAACCGGCTCAGAAGTGGCGCTGAGGCCCTGGCGGAGGGCCATATCGAACTGGGACAAGGCATGGAGGCCCTCCAGTACGGAAACCAGAAAATCCTGGAAGGCGTGAATGGCTTCAAGGACGAGGCGAACAACAGCATGCTGGTGCCGACCAAAGTGAAGGAAAGCATTGGCCAGTTGTCCAGCGGCCTGTCGCAACTGGACGATGGCCTGAAATCGGCGGCAGAAGCACAGCAAAAGCTCAGCGACGGGGCTAGCCGCCTGAGCGCGGGCGTGGGCACCCTGACCAATGGCATGCGTGCCCTTACCGGGGGAATACGTACGGCGGTGTCCAAGCTGCCCGAGGACAGCCAGCTCGACGACCTGGGATCAGGCGCCAGTGCCGTGGCCAGCGGCAGCAATGCGCTGGCAGAGGGCCTGCAAAAGGTCAAGAATGGCACCCAGACGTTGAACGGCGGCTTGGACCTGCTGGCCAACTCACTGCCCGCCACCATCGACACCCCCGAGGGCAGTGCCGAGGGTCTGGCGAACTCGGTACAACCCGTGATGGAAGTGGAGGCCCAGGTCCAGAACAGTGGCAGTGGCTTTGCGGCCAACATCATCCCTGCATCGCTGTGGCTGGGCGCCGGGATTGCGGCCTTCCTGATCCATGTGCGCTCCCTGCCACGCCAGGCACAGCGCTTTGCCCGTGCCGCCCAATTGCTGGGCAAGCTCGTCCTGCCGATGGCCGTTGTGATCTTGCAGGCAGCCCTGGTGTGGGTAACGGTGCTGTACGTGCTGAAGATCCGGGTGCTCACGCCCGGGGCCTTCGCCCTCACGCTGGGCATCGCCGCCGTGACATTTTTGGCGCTGGTGTTCCTGCTGACCAAGGCCTTTGGCGACGCGGGCAAGGCCCTGGCCATGGTGCTGCTGGCGGTGCAGCTGTCTTCGTCGGGCGGTGTGCTGCCGGTCGAACTGAGCGGTGGGCTGTTCGCCCAGATCAGCCCCTGGTTGCCGCTGACCTGGGTGGTGCGGGCCATCAAGGCCAGCATGTTTGGCGCCTATGACGGCAGCTGGCACCAGCCGCTGCTGCTGGTAGCCGCCGCGGGAGCCGCGGCGCTGCTGGTGGCGGCCTATCTGGGGCACTGGCGCTATGTCAAGGCAGGCGCCATGCGCCCCGCAGTGGACCTGTAAGGCCTGCCTGGCGCCTTATTCGATCTTGGCGCCCGATGCCTGGACGATGACCTTCCACTTCGCATAGTCAGTCTTGAGCAGGCTGGAGAACTGTTCGGCTTTCATCGCAAGGGGTTCTGCGCCCTGGGCCTGGATGGCGGACTTGACTTCCGGGTTGGCCAGTAGCTTGTTGATCTCAGTATTTAGCGTGGTAACCACCGCAGCGGGCGTGCCCGCTGGCACAAAGACGCCGTACCAGGTGCTGACATCAAAGTCTTTGTAGCCCGACTCGGCCACGGTGGGAACATCGGGGAGCGAGCTGCTGCGCGCAGCCGAGGTCACCGCCAGGGGACGCAGCTTGCCTGCCTTGATTTGCGCAATGGCCGAGGGCACCGAGGACACCAGCAGGTCAATATTGCCGGCCAACGCGTCCATCAGCGCGGGGTTGGAGCCTTTGTACGGAATGTGGCGAATCTTGATGCCGGCCGCCTTTTCAAACAAATCACCCGCCAGATGGATCGTGGTGCCATTGCCGGGCGAACCATAGGTGATGGCGTCGGGCGCAGCCTTGGCCGCGGCCACCACATCGGCCAGGGTCTTGAAGCGCGAACCGGTGCTGGTCGCAATCACCACGGGGGTGTAGGCCACATGGGCTACCGCGATCAGGTCCTTGGTCGGGTCCCAGGGCAGGTTACCATACAGCCAGGGGGCCACGACCAGGTTGTCTTTCTGGCCCATCACGATGTCATACCCCGTGGGCGCCGCCTTGACAATTTCGCTGATACCGATGGTGCCGCCGGCACCCGCGCGGTTGTCGGGCACCACGGTCCAGTGGTTCATCTCGGTCAGCTTGTTGGCCACCAGGCGCGACAGGATGTCGGTCCCCCCGCCCGGCGGGAATGGAACCACCATGCGAATGGGTTTGGCAGGGTAACTGCCCTGTGCAAATGCAGCGGGCAGCGCCGCTGCAGAAACCACGGCGATTGCAAGCAACTTTTTCAGCATGGTGAATCCCAGAAGGTAGGCGGTGAAGACAGTCTGCGTCCCGTGCACACCGCACGGGCCACTCATTCTGCCTCACGACCAGCCACACGGCGCAGGGCGGGCCACGCCTTGGGCGATGGTGCCCGCGCCGAAATAGGGGGAATTTTCCACGCGATTGAAAGAAACTAGGGTTTACCCTATACTGCAGTGCAACATCGTTCTTTCTGGAGAAGCCACCATGACCACCACGACCCTGCAGAACCGCCCCTTTGCGCAAACCGCCCGCCCCAGCGTCGGCGAAGCCTTGCAAGCACTGGGAGTGTCGGCCCGGAACCTGGCATCGGCGCTGTGGAACACGGCGACCACACGCACGGTGGTGCAGACCGAGGCGCCCACGGCACAGGACGAAGTGACCTACTTGCGCAGCCTGGCAGACGCAGCCGTCGCCAAGGACCCCGGCTTTGCACAAGACCTGTACGCCATGGCGGACCGGGTGGAGCGCGAAGCACTGGCAAACCACGCTGCCTGATCCCCCACGGGCCCTGCGGCCCGCACTAAATTCCACGCCATCTTCGGATGGCGTTTTCATTGGTGCCCTTGAAAGCACCCCAAAAGCCCTTATCATTAGCACTCGTTGAGGATGAGTGCTAACAGCACCCATCCCACAAGTTCATGTGTGCCCACCTCTGGATGGACACCTGTTCCCTTTCTGTTTCAAAACCTAGGAGATTCCTCATGAAACTGCGTCCTTTGGCAGACCGCGTGATCGTCAAACGCGTCGAAAGCGAAACCAAGACTGCCTCCGGCATCTACATCCCCGACAACGCAGCCGAGAAGCCTGACCAAGGCGAAGTGCTGGCGGTAGGCCCCGGCAAGACCAACGACAAGGGTGAAACCAAGGCTTTGACCGTCAAGGTCGGCGACCGCGTGCTGTTCGGCAAGTACTCCGGCCAGACCGTCAAGGTGGACGGCGACGAGCTGCTGGTCATGAAGGAAGACGACCTGTTCGCAGTCGTTGAGTCCAAGTAATCACTATCAAATCAATAGCTGGCTGCGCAATATCCACGCTGGCTGGCGGTTTATTTAACCTTTATTAGGAGCCTAACATGGCAGCAAAAGACGTAATTTTCGGCGGCGAAGCCCGCGCACGCATGGTTGAAGGCGTGAACATTTTGGCCAACGCGGTCAAAGTGACCCTGGGCCCCAAGGGCCGTAACGTGGTGCTGGAGCGTTCTTTCGGCGCCCCCACCGTGACCAAGGACGGTGTGTCCGTGGCCAAGGAAATCGAGCTGAAGGACAAGCTGCAAAACATGGGTGCGCAGATGGTCAAGGAAGTCGCTTCCAAGACCTCTGACAACGCGGGCGACGGCACCACCACCGCTACCGTGCTGGCCCAAGCCATCGTGCGCGAAGGCATGAAGTACGTGGCCGCTGGCATGAACCCCATGGACCTGAAGCGCGGTATCGACAAGGCTGTGACCGCCCTGATCGAAGAGCTGAAGAAGGCTTCCAAGCCCACCACCACGTCCAAGGAAATCGCCCAAGTCGGTTCCATTTCCGCCAACTCTGATTCCTCCATTGGCGAAATCATCGCCAACGCGATGGACAAGGTCGGCAAGGAAGGCGTGATCACCGTGGAAGACGGCAAATCCCTGCAAAACGAACTGGATGTCGTCGAAGGCATGCAATTCGACCGCGGCTACCTGTCCCCCTACTTCATCAACAACCCCGAAAAGCAAGCGGCTTTGCTGGACAACCCCTTCGTGCTGTTGTTCGACAAGAAGATCAGCAACATCCGTGACCTGCTGCCCACCCTGGAACAAGTGGCGAAGGCTGGCCGTCCCCTGCTGATCATTGCTGAAGATGTCGAAGGCGAAGCCCTGGCAACTCTGGTGGTGAACACCATCCGCGGCATCCTGAAGGTTGTTGCAGTCAAGGCTCCTGGCTTCGGCGACCGCCGCAAGGCCATGCTGGAAGACATCGCCATCCTGACGGGCGGCAAGGTCATCGCTGAAGAAGTGGGTCTGACCCTGGAAAAAGTGACTTTGGCTGACCTGGGTTCCGCCAAGCGCGTGGAAGTGGGCAAGGAAAACACCATCATCATCGACGGTGCTGGTGCTGCTGCCGACATCGAAGCCCGCGTGAAGCAAGTGCGCATCCAGATCGAAGAAGCAACGAGCGACTACGACCGTGAAAAGCTGCAAGAGCGCGTGGCCAAGCTGGCCGGCGGTGTTGCCGTGATCAAGGTGGGCGCTGCTACCGAAGTCGAAATGAAGGAAAAGAAGGCCCGCGTGGAAGACGCCCTGCACGCTACCCGCGCTGCTGTGGAAGAAGGCATTGTGGCTGGTGGTGGCGTGGCTCTGCTGCGCGCCAAGCAAGCGGCTGGCACCATCAAGGGTGACAACGCTGACCAGGAAGCCGGTATCAAGCTGGTCCTGAAGGCCATCGAAGCGCCCCTGCGCGAGATCGTCTACAACGCCGGTGGCGAAGCCTCTGTGGTGGTGAACGCTGTGTTGGCCGGCAAGGGCAACTACGGCTTCAACGCTGCCAACGACACCTACGGCGACATGATCGAAATGGGTATCCTGGACCCCACCAAGGTGACACGTACTGCACTGCAGAACGCTGCCTCCGTGGCATCCCTGATGCTCACGACCGAGTGCATGGTGTCCGAAGCGCCGAAGGAAGAGTCCGGCGCTGGCGGCGGCATGCCTGACATGGGCGGCATGGGTGGTATGGGCGGCATGGGCATGTAATTGCCCACGGCCTGAGGGCGCAAGCCCTCCTGCTGCCAACAAGAAAGCCCCGCAAGGTTTTGCCTTGCGGGGCTTTTTTACGTCTGTATTACTATGTTTTTGATAGCTGCTTGCGCAATAAATACGGGGGCTAGAGGCCGATTTTGCTTAAACCCCAGGCCTGCAGATCCTGCGTGACCTGGGTGGCATTTTTGAAGTGGATGCCGTGCCAACCCTCGGCACGCGCGGCTTCGATGTTGCCCAGCAGGTCGTCGATGAACACCGTCTTGGCTGGGTCCAGTGCATAGCGGCTTTGCAGCAGCTGGTAGATGGCGGGCTCGGGTTTGATGAGCAGCACATCGCCCGAAAAAATGCCGCCGTCAAAATTCAGCAGAAAGGTGTGCAGATGCTCCAGCGTGCGCGCATAGGGCACGGGCATGTTCGACAGGAAGTAGAGATGCAGCGGCTCGCCACCCCGGGTCTGTTGCTGGGTGCGCAGTGCATCCAGCCGGTTCAGCAGTGCCATGGACTCGGGCATGGGAACCAACCGTTCACCGATGCTCTCCACCAGCTTTGTCAGCGCCGCCCGGTCCAGCCCCAGGCGGGCGACGGTACGGTCTATCACCTCGGGCATGGAGACCGCACCGCGATCGAACCCCTGCCAGTCGGCGTGGCCGAACACCTCGTGCGCCAGGTGACCGGCCTGCGCGGCTGTGGGCGCGCGTTCGGGAAAGCATTCGGCCACCAGGTCCACCGGGCGCCAGGTGAACAGCACCGCACCAAAGTCAAACACCACGTTCATGCGTCAGGTCTTTCGAGTTTCAAATTCTTCAGGGCACGCCGCAATGGGGCGGCCAGCTTGGCGGGTTGCGTCTGGGTGATGCGCACCTGCGGCGTGCCGTGCCAGCTGGCGCTGCGCTGGATGGCGTGAGCCACGTTAGCGATCTGCTCGTCGGTCCACACCAGGCCGGGCTGGGCATACAGGGCCCGCACCTCAAACACGCCATCGGCACGGTGCGCCTTGGCGTCCAGCCGGCCTATGAGTTCGCCACGGCACAAAATGGGCAGCACAAAATAGCCGTAGACACGCTTCTCTTCAGGCGTGTAGCACTCCAGCCGGTAGTCAAAATCAAATAGGGTGGAACCACGCTCGCGGTCCCACACCACGGGGTCAAACGGCGACAGCAGCGCAGTGTGCGTGGCCTGCAGCGTGCCGGCGCGGGCCTTCTTCAGCAGTGCGGCATGGCTGGCGTGCACATAGCCGGGCGCGTCCCAGCCGTCCACTGCCACGCGCTCCAGGGTGCCGGTGCCCACCAGTACGTCCAGGTCCACATCCTTGAGTCGAGGCTTGGTACGGAAGTAGTCGTGGATCCAGCGCGCCTGGGTGATCCCCAGCGCCGTGACCGATTTTTCGATGAGTTGCGCATGCAGCGCAGCCTCGCTGTGCTGGGGGGTGTGCTGTAGCAGCTGGGGCGCCACGCGTTCGCTGAGGTCATACACGCGGTGGAAATTCTCGCGCCGCGCAATCATCAGTTCGCCCAATGCAAACAGGGCTTCCAGCCAGCGCTTCTCGTCCTTCCAACCCCACCAGGCGCCGCCCTTGCCCTCGGGCCGTTCAAAGTCGGATGACTTCACCGGTCCATTCGCGCGGATGTGTTCCAGCAACTTGTCCAGGTGCGGGCGCTGCGCCGCATGGCTCTCTGCTGCCTTGGCCAGACCCCAGTGGCGGCGGGTATGGCGGTTGTAGCTGCGGTGGACGTGCAGGTCCTCCACATGCGCAAAGCAGGCCTCGTGGGCCCAGGTTTCAAACACCTGGGCGGCGGCCAGCGTGTCTTCCAGCCATTCGCGTGGGTAGTCCCCCAAGCGGGAATGCAGGACAAGGTAGGGACTGCGCGACACCACATGGATGGTGTCGATCTGCAGCAGCGCCATGCGCTGAATGCAGGCCGCCACGTCAGCGCGTTTGGCGACCCGCGTGGGTGGCTGCAATAGGCCCTGCGCTGCGAGGTGCAAGTTGCGGGCTTGCGCAAGCGAAAGGGAAATACTCATGGAGAGATGAGATCTACGCCACCCAACGCCCCGCAGCATGCAGGGGCGCGGTGGCGGGCGATTTCTGCGCGTTTGGCAGTATGAGCCCGCCGCCGTGCGCCTGCGTGCTGTGCGAGTGCCAGACAACGCACAGGCAAAGGGTCAGCTCCGCAAGCGCGCCAGCAAGCCGGCGGTGGAGCCATCCAGCCCAGTGACATCACCCGAGGCCAGGCGCGGCTCAATCTCCTTGGCCAGCACCTTGCCGAGCTCCACGCCCCACTGGTCAAAGCTGTTGATGCCCCACAGGCTTCCACTCACAAACACGCGGTGCTCCTGCAATGCAATCAGCGCGCCCAATGCGGCGGGGGTCAGGTCATCCAGCAACAGGAAGGTGCTGGGGCGGTTGCCCGTGAAATGCTTGTGGCCGCCGGCATCGCTCTTGCCCTGCAGCAGGGCCTGGGCTTGCGCCAGCACATTGGCCAACAGCAGCGGCTGATGGCCCTTCAAGTCGTGACGCGCATTTTTGACGGCGATGAACTCCATGGGCACCACGTCGGTCCCCTGGTGCAGCATCTGGAAATAGGCGTGCTGGCCGTTGGTGCCAGGCTCGCCCCACAACACGGGCGAGGTGCCAAACGGCAGCGCTTCGCCCGAGGCGTCCACGCGCTTGCCATTGCTTTCCATCTCCAGCTGCTGCAGGTAGGCCGGCACGCGGCGCAGCGCGCTGTGGTAAGGCGCAATGCTGCGGCTGGTGAAGCCGTGGAAGTTGCGGTACCAGATGTCCAGCAGACCCAGGCGCACCGGCAGATTGCTTTCCAGCGGCGCGGTGCGGAAGTGCTCGTCCATGGCGTGCGCACCGGCCAGAAATTCGCGGAAGCCCTGAGCGCCGATGGCGATGGCAATCGGCAGGCCAATGGCCGACCACATGGAATAGCGGCCGCCCACCCAGTCCCAAAAGCCAAAGGTGGTGGTGATGCCAAAGGCATTCGCCGCGGGCACGTTGGTCGTCAGCGCGGCAAAGTGGCGCGCAATGTCGGTGCCGCCCTGCGATTCGAACCAGGCCTTGGCCGAGGCGGCGTTGGTCATGGTCTCGATGGTGGTGAAGGTCTTGCTGGCGATCAGGAAGACCGTGCTCTCGGCCTTCAGGTGCGGCAGCTTGGCGGCCAGTTCATGGCCATCCACATTGCTCACGAAATGCAGGCGCTTGCCGGTGGTGGCAAAGGCGTCCAGCGCCAGCACCGCCATTTGCGGGCCCAGGTCAGAGCCGCCAATGCCGATGTTCACCACGTCGGTGATGGCTTGATCAGCCCGCACCTTTTCGGCGTAGGCCAGCATGGCGTCCAGCGTAGCATGCACCTTGGCCTGCTCACCCGCTACAAATTCCGTAGCTGCTCCCGCATAGTTGACGGGGGCTCCGGGTGGATTTCGCAACAGAACGTGCCAGACCTCGCGTTGCTCGGTGTTGTTGATCTTCTGGCCCGCGAACATCGCGTCGCGGTGTTCCAGCACGCCGCTTTGGCGCGCCAGGTCGAACAACAGGGCTTCGGTCGCCGCGTCGATGCGGTTCTTCGACAGGTCGGCAAACACATAAGGCGCCTCCTGGCTGAAGCGGCCAAAACGCTGAGCGTCGGCCTTGAAGGCCTCGCGCACATCCAGTGCTTTGCCCGACGCATCGTAGGCAGCTTGCAGAGCACCCCAGGCGGGCGTGCGGTCACAACGGGTACGTGCCATGTCGCCCGCCCCTTACGCTGCCAACAACAGCTGTTCCAGCTTCACAGCGTCCACGCAGAACGCGCGGATGCCTTCGGCCAGCTTCTCGGTCGCCATGGCGTCGTTGTTCAGCGCGAGGCGGAAGCTGGCTTCGTCGTAGCTCACGTGCTCCAGTGCCAGGTCCTTGGCCGTATCGGCGTTCAGGGCCTGGGTCAGCGGTGCGTCGGTGGCGGCCAGGATGGCCAGCAGGTCGGGGCTGATCGTCAGCAGGTCGCAACCGGCCAGGGCCGTGATCTGGCCCACGTTGCGGAAGCTCGCGCCCATCACCTCGGTTTGGATACCGAACTTCTTGTAATAGTTGTAGATCTGCGCCACGGACTTCACGCCGGGGTCGTTCGCAAGCGCGTTGTCGGCTTCCACCCAGGCGGCGCCGGCGTTCTTTTTGTACCAATCGTAGATACGGCCGACAAACGGGGAAATCAGCTGCACCTTGGCCTGGCCACACGCCACAGCCTGGCAGAACGCGAACAGCAGGGTCAGGTTGGTACGGATGCCCTTGCGCTCCAGTTGCTCGGCGGCCTTGATGCCTTCCCAGGTGGAGGCGACCTTGATCAGCACGCGGTCGGAATGGATGCCTTGGGCCTGGTACAGCTCGATCAGGCGTTCGCCACGGGCCACGGTGGCGTTGGTGTCAAAGCTCAGGCGGGCATCCACTTCGGTGGACACGCGGCCAGGGATGATGGAGAGGATTTCGCAGCCAAAGCGCACCAGCAGACGGTCCACGATCTCGTCCATGGCGCGGCCACGAAACTGGTTCACCGTATCTTTCACCAGGGGGGCGTAGTCGGCCTTCTGCACCGCCTTCAGGATCAGCGAAGGGTTGGTGGTCGCATCCTGGGGCTTGAAAGCGTCCAGCTGTTTGAAGTCGCCGGTGTCAGCCACCACGGTGGTGAATTGTTTGAGTGCGTCGAGTTGGTTCATGGAGGGCGCGGGCCAAAGGCCAAGGTTGAAGACTAGGGATAAACCAGCAATCTCTTGCAGTTTGTCCCCTTGAATTATCAATGAAACAAAGTTACATTACAACGTCATCTTTCATGTAACTCTTAAACGTACCACCTGTCTTATGAGCTTTGATCTAGTCATGTTTGGCGGCACCGGCGATTTGGCCTGGCGCAAGTTGATGCCCGCGTTGTTCCAGGCGTTCCGCCACGGCTCCCTGCCAGAAGGTGGACGCATCATCGGCGTCGGCCGTGACAGCCTGAGCCACGAACAATACCGCGCGCTGATCCAGTCCCGCTTCGAGAAGGTGGAACTGGCCAAGCGCCCCAGCGCTGAAGAGTTTGCCCGCTTTGCCGCCATCCTCGAATTCCAGCGCATGGACCTGTCCAAGCCCGATGATTACGCGGCCCTGGCCGAAACCCTGAACACCCGCAATGCCGACAGCGTGGTGATCTACGTGGCCACTGCGCCCAGCCTGTTCACCAATGTGTGCGAACAGCTGGCCGCTGCCGGTCTGAACACGCCCAAGACCCGCGTGGTGCTGGAAAAGCCGTTGGGCCATGACCTGGCGTCCAACCGCGCGATTAACCAGACGGTGCGCCGCTTCTTCGAAGAGAAGCAGATCTTCCGCATCGACCATTACCTGGGCAAGCCTTCGGTGCAGAACCTGTTTGCCATGCGCTTTGGCAACGCCTTGTTTGAACCACTGTGGCGCCGTGAACACATCGCCAACATCCAGATCACCATCGCCGAAGACCTGGGTGTGGAAAGCCGCGGCGCGTTTTACGAGACCACCGGCGCGCTGCGCGACATGGTGCAAAACCACGCGCTGCAACTGCTGTGCGCGATTGCCATGGAACCTCCGATCAACTCGCACGCCGACGCCATTCGCGACGAAAAGCTCAAGGTGTTGCGTTCGCTCAAGCCCTGGACGGCGGAGACGCTGAAACAGGACGTGGTGCGCGGCCAGTACTCCGCGGGTACCAGCGGCGGCAACAAGGTGCCGGGCTACCGCGAAGAAACCGGTGTCAATCCCAAGAGCAACACCGAGACCTTTGTCGCCCTGCGTACCGAGATCGCCAACTGGCGCTGGGCGGGCGTGCCGTTCTACATCCGCACGGGCAAGCGTCTGGCAGGTCGCGATGCGCGCATCGTCATCAACTTCCGTCCCACGCCGCACGCCATCTACGATTCCAACGAAGGCGCAGCCAACCGTCTCATCATCAACCTGCAACCCAAAGATGGGCTAGAGCTGCATTTGCTGGCTCAGGGCCAGGACAACCGCCAGTCGCGCACCACCGCTTCGCAAACGCTGGCGCCCGTACAGCTGGACTTGGACTTTGACAAGCGCTTTGGTTCTGAACGCGTGGGCGCCTACGAACGCCTGCTGCTGGACGTGATTGACGGTCGCCTAAACCTCTTTGTGCGCAGCGACGAGCAAGAAGAAGCCTGGCGCTGGGTCGAGCCCATGCTGGAACACTGGGCGGCGGACACGCAAGGTCCGCGTCTGTACGCGGCTGGCACTTGGGGCCCTAGCGCCTCCAGCGCCATGATTGCACGCGACGGCTTCTGCTGGAGCGAAGAAAGCTGAACCCTATGTTGGACCGAATCAAAGCCTCGCTGCCATCCCTTGCACCCGCCGAACAGCGGGTGGGCAAACTCTGCCTGGCAGACCCCCGCGCATTTGCCAAGCTGCCCGTCAGCGAGTTGGCCGATCGCGCCCATGTGAGCAAACCCACGGTGGTGCGGTTTTGCCGCAGCGTAGGCTATGACGGTCTTTCGGATTTCAAGCTGAAACTGGCGGGCACCGTCAATGAAGGCGTGCCCTTCATCCACCGCAGTGTGGACGCTGACGACAAGGTTGGTGATGTCATGGTCAAGGTCATCGACAACACGGTAGCTGCCTTCCTCAAATACCGCAACGACGCTTCCACGCTGGCCATCGACAAGGCCGTCACAGCGCTGGTCGATGCTTACAGCGCTGGCAAACAGATCCAGTTCTTTGGTGTCGGCAACTCCGGCATCGTGGCGCAAGACGCCCAACACAAGTTCTTCCGCCTAGGCATCAACACCACCGCATACAGCGATGGCCACATGCAAGTCATGAGTGCTTCCATCCTGGGGCTTGGCGACTGCGTGGTCGTCATCAGCAACTCTGGCCGCACGCGCGACCTGATGGACGCCTGCGACATTGCCCGCAAAAACGGCGCCACCACCATCGTCATCACCGCCAGTGGCTCGCCCTTGGCCAGCGCTGGCCACATTCACCTGAGCGCCGACCACCCTGAAGGCTTCGACCGCTACAGCCCCATGGTGTCACGCCTGCTGCACTTGATGATCATCGACATCCTCGCCACCTGCGTGGCCCTGCGCATTGGCAGCAACAAGCTGCAGCCTCTGCTGCGTGAGATGAAACACAACCTGCGTAATAAGCGCTACGCCTAAGCTTTTAGGCAAGCCTCCGCGGCTCGGTTTCCCATTTTTAAAACACCCATAAAAAAAGCCTGCCGGTTGCCCGGCAGGCTTTTTCACATTTCAAATCCAAGCTGGCTTACGCCAGCCGTGAATTAGAAGGAGTGAGACAGGTACACGCGGAAACCTTGCTGAGATTCCACTGGAGCAGCTGTGGAAGCAGTAAGAGCTTGCTTCCAGGAAGCGTAGCTGGTGGAAACGTTGGTGCGCTTGCTCAGATCGTACTGAACGCCCAGAGAGTAGCCGGTCACATCTTGTGTATTAGTACGAGTACGTTGACCGTAGTCGATACCGAATGTCAAAGCGCCAGCGGGCACTTTCAAACCGATCAAAGTTTCAGTATCAGTAACGCTCGTAGTGGTGCTCAGGTTGGAGTAACCACCGCTCAAGCGAGCCACGCCAAAGTCGTAACCAGCAGACAGGCGGTAACGGTTCTTGTTGATGTTGGATGTCACGTCGGTGTCATTTTGACGACCCCAGTTAGTGGCATCCAGCTTAGCAGCCAAAGGACCAGCAGCGTATGTTACGCCAATAGTGAACGAAGGTTGTGCACCAGCGGTACCGGAGGAACCTTGGCCCAGGCCAGCGGAGTCGTCACCAGCGGCAGCGCCACGGTCAACGTAAGAAGCACCCAGAGTGAATGCAGAAGACAAAGGCACTGCCAGAGCCAGCACGTCGATAGTGGTGGAACCAGAAATCACCTTGCCGTCCAGACCGTAGCCGGAAGCGCCAGAAGAACCGATAGCCAGCAGGCCGTTGGTGGATTCAATAGTACCGCCGGTCAGCGTGAAAGCGCTGGTACCGATGGATACGGAAGCAGTGTTACCAACAACGGCTTGCTTACGGTTAGCGTTGCTGATGCCCATCTTGGCAGAAGCCTTCAGGCCACCACCCAGATCTTCGGAAGCTGCGAAGTTGATGTCGGAAGTGTCTGTACCGATACCAGAAGACTGAGCAACGCCGCCACCGGAAGTTTGTGCGTAACCGAAGGTGTAGTTACCAGAGATGGTAGCTTGAGCGAAGGAAGCGCCGGAAGCAGCCAGAACTGCCAAAGCGATGAGGGTCTTTTTCATGTAGAAATACTCCAAGGTTAAACATAGGGCTCCGGACCGATTGTTCGGAACCCCGGGCCAACCTCCTTGTCCAGGAAGTTGTAGCTATTGCACCAGACCGCCCCTGCTTTGGCAAAGAAAACAGACAAAAAATCTGCTCTTTCGAAGTTACCGTTGTTGGGTTGCAACAATTTGTTTGTCCTAGCGCAGAACCCCAAAACTGCCGCCCCGCTAGACTCAGTCCATGCCTACTCGCCACACCCCTCTAGATAGCGTCCTGGCTACGGCCGACGCCGCGCTACGCACCCTGTTTGCCCAGCCACACGCCGCACATCCCTGCCCCACCGTGCCAGAACATGCATCCACATTGACGGACGACGAGAAACGCAAAGCGGCAGGGTTGATGCGGGTAAACCATGTGGGGGAGGTCTGTGCACAGGCGCTGTACACCGCCCAGGCCTTGGCCACACCCAACGCCGGTCTGCGGGCGCACTTTACACAGGCCTCGCTGGAAGAAACCGACCATTTGGCCTGGACGGCCCAACGCCTGGAGGAACTGGGAGCACGGCCTTCACTGCTGAACCCGTTGTGGTACGCCGGCGCGTTTGGACTGGGACTGCTGGCTGGACGCATGGGCGATGCCGTCAGCTTGGGATTTGTGGTGGAAACGGAGAAACAGGTGGGTGCCCACCTGCAGAGTCACCTGACTCTGCTGCCAGAGGGGGACCACGCTTCGCGCGCCATCGTGGCGCAAATGCACGATGACGAGCTGCGTCATGCCCAAGATGCGCTGGCCGCAGGCGCTGTGGAGCTACCTCCGCCCGTAAAGGAATTAATGCGCGCCGCCGCCAAGGTGATGACCACTGTGGCGGAGCGGATTTAACGACTGTTTACGCCTCGACCAGGTCGAACCCGGTCGTGATCTCCGCCGTTTTGCCCAGCATGATGCTGGCGGAACAATATTTTTCGTGGCTCATCGCAATGGCACGCTCCACAGCGCTGGCGGGAATGCCCTTGCCGGTCACGGTGAACTGCATGTGGATCTTGGTGAACACCTTGGGATCGACCTCGGCGCGCTCGGTGGTGAGCTTGACGGTGCAGCCACGGATGTCATGGCGGCCGCGCTTGAGAATCAGCACCACGTCATAGGCGGTGCAGCCGCCAGTGCCGGCCAGCACGGTTTCCATAGGGCGTGGTGCCAAGTTTTGGCCACCATTCTCGGGCTTGGCAGCGTCAGGCGCGCCATCCATCGTCAAGATATGGCCGCTGCCCGTCTCGGCTACAAAGCCCATCCCTGAACGGGTATTCAAGGCGCCGGTCCAGCTCACTGTACATTCCATGGTTCTCATCCTTCAATAAATTGCCCCGCGCGGGGCCAAAAACAGTCCGCTACAATGCAATCTAGCAGCCCCGCGCGGAGCTGTCCAATTGCGTTTTCGCATATTCATATCGGAGTGTAGCCCCGTGAGTTCCCCCCAGCAGACCCCAGCCCCCCACCTCACCCCGGCGGATTACCTCAAAAAGATCCTGACAGCGCGCGTCTACGACGTGGCCAGCGAGACCGCGCTGGAGCCCGCCCGCGCCCTGAGCCGCCGCCTGCACAACACCGTGCTCTTCAAGCGCGAAGACCAGCAACCCGTGCGCAGCTTCAAGCTGCGCGGCGCCTACAACAAGATGGCGCAGATGCCGCCCGAGCAAATCGCCAAAGGCGTGATCTGCGCGTCGGCCGGCAACCACGCCCAAGGTGTGGCCCTGTCCGCCAGCCGCATGGGAGTGCGCTCGGTCATCGTGATGCCCACCACCACGCCGCAGCTCAAGGTGGATGCGGTACGCGGCTTTGGGGGTGAAGTGGTGCTGTTTGGCGAGAGCTATTCCGACGCCTATGGCCACGCGGTGACCTTGCAGGAAAAGGAGGGCCTGACCTTTGTCCACCCGTTTGACGATCCGGACGTGATCGCGGGCCAGGGCACGGTAGCGATGGAAATCATGCGCCAGGTGCAGACCTTGGGCGCCGACAAGGCGGCCAAGTCCGGCCACAAAACCGGCAGCAAAACCGGCCCCGGCCTGGACGCCGTGTTTGTGGCCATCGGCGGCGGCGGCCTGATCTCGGGCGTGGCCAACTACATCAAGGCTGTGGCGCCAGGCGTCAAGGTCA
Source organism: Rhodoferax sp. GW821-FHT09E07 (assembly GCF_059416145.1). Classification (NCBI taxonomy): domain Bacteria; kingdom Pseudomonadati; phylum Pseudomonadota; class Betaproteobacteria; order Burkholderiales; family Comamonadaceae; genus Rhodoferax; species Rhodoferax sp. GW821-FHT09E07. Next base: position 305,265 of record NZ_JBWKOP010000008.1, read on the forward strand.
TTGGTGTGCAGATGAACGACTCCAACGCCATGATCCAGTCGGTGGACGCCAAGCAGCGCGTGACGCTGCCCGACGTGGGCCTGTTCTCCGACGGTACGGCCGTGAAGCTGGTGGGCGAGGAAACCTTCCGCATTGCCAGCAACCTGGTGGACGACTATGTGACCGTGGACACCGATGCGGTGTGCGCAGCCATCAAGGACATCTTCGTGGACACCCGCTCCATCGTGGAGCCCGCCGGCGCGCTGGCCGTGGCGGCCATCAAGCAGTACGTGGCCACGCACAAGACCAAGGGCGAGACCTACGCCGCCATTTTGTGCGGCGCCAACATGAACTTCGACCGCCTGCGTTTTGTCGCCGAGCGCGCCGAGGTGGGCGAGGAGCGCGAAGCGCTGTTTGCGGTGACGATCCCCGAGGAGCGCGGCAGCTTCAAGCGCTTTTGCGAGCTGATTGGCGAGCTGCCGGGCGGCACACGCAATGTGACCGAGTTCAACTACCGCATCAGCGACGCGGCCAAGGCCCATGTGTTTGTGGGCCTGAGCACGCAGGGCAAGGGTGAATCGGCCAAGGTGGCAAAGAACTTCGAGAAGAACGGCTTCCAGACCCTGGACCTCACGCACGACGAGCTGGCCAAGGAGCACATCCGCCACATGGTGGGTGGCATCTCCAGCCTGGCACAGGACGAACGCCTGCTGCGCTTTGTGTTCCCCGAACGGCCCGGCGCGCTGATGAAGTTCCTGAGCCTGATGCGCCCGGGCTGGAACATCAGCCTGTTCCACTACCGCAACCAGGGTGCCGACTACGGGCGCATTCTGGTAGGCCTGCAAGTGCCTGCGGCGGACAACCAGGCGTTTGCCCAGTTTCTGGAAACGCTGGACTACCCGTATGTGGAAGAAACCGCGAACCCGGTGTACCGTATGTTCCTGCAGCGCTGAGCGCTTGCTACCAAAAAAGTAGCTGCTCGCGCATATTCCACGGGGGCTAGGGCGCTGTTTTCCCTTTGATGGTAAGCGCGGGGGTGGCAGTCAGCGTATCGACAGGTTTGCCAGATGCGGATTGGGCTGCCGCCACAGCGGCCGCCATGGACTGGGCGGGCGCAGCTACCGCCGCTTTGGCCACTGGCACCGCCGCGGCAGACACACCCAGTGGCGCCTGCACCAAGGCCGGCAGCTCCAGCACCATTTCCGCACCGTTGCGTGCCAGCGTGGCACGGCGCCCCTGCACCGACTGCAGCGTCCAACCATCCACCACCGCGGCACCCACGGTGTAGGGCTTGGCGGGCTTGCCATCCACCGACACCAGGGCTGCGCCTTTAGCGTTGGGCTGGGCTACTACGCCCATGAGCGCAAAGCGTGCCGACTCCAGCACCGGCGCGGCCTGCGCCGTTGCGGGGGCATCGCCTATTGCTGCACCGCCCAGTGCGCGGGCCACGGCCACAGCATCCGGCGCCACTACTGGGGCAACCACGGCTGCAATGCTGCTGGCCTGCACCGGCGCGGCCACGCGCAAACCCCATACAGCGGCGCTGGCAGCCGCCAGCGCCGCCAGGACGAATGCCGCCAAACGCGGCCACCACAGGGAAGGGGCAGACAGGACCATGCGGCGCATTATCATGGAAGGCCCATGCGCACTGCCTTGGCAGGCGCCCCGTCCAACGCACACCACCTCGGCTTCCACACCATGCGCATTGCCTCCCGCCCTACTGCACTTGCCCGCGGCTTTACCCTGATCGAGCTCATGGTGGTGCTGGTCATCATCGGTGTGCTGGCCGCGCTCATCGTGCCCAACGTGCTGGACCGTGCCGACGACGCCCGCGTGGCCGCTGCCAAAACCGACATTGCCAACCTCACCCAAGCGCTCAAGCTCTACAAGCTGGACAACCAGCGCTACCCCAGCGGTGAGCAGGGCCTGCAAGCTCTGGTGGCCAAACCCACCACCGGCGCAGTGCCGCCCAACTGGCGCCCCTACCTGGACAAGTTACCCAACGACCCCTGGGGCCGCGCCTACCTGTACCTGAGCCCTGGTCTCAAGGGCGAGATCGACGTGATGAGCTTTGGCGCCGATGGCCAGGCGGGCGGCGACGGCAAAGACGCCGACATCGGGAACTGGTGAGACCGCGCGGCTTCACCCTGCTCGAACTCCTGCTGGTGGTCGCCATCGTGGGAGTGGCCGCAGCGGGGGTGGCCTTTGCGCTGCGCGATGCAGCACAGTCCCAGTTGGACCAGGAAGCCCAGCGCTTGGCCGCGCTGCTGGAATCCGCCCGCGCCCAGTCCCGTGCCAGTGGTCGCCCGGTGCAGTGGCGCCCCACGGCACAAGGCTTTGTGATCGAAGGCCTGCCGCCAGTGAAAGACACACCGCCCCTGCCCACCACCTGGCAAACCGCGGGCACGCAAGCCCAAAGCGATGCCCTGCTGCTGGGCCCTGACCCCCTGCTGCCGCCCCAGGCCGTGCGCCTGTGGAAGCAGGACCGGCCAGAGCGTAGCCTGTGGGTGGCCACCGATGGCGTGCGGCCCTTTGCTGTGCGCAGCAGCGCGCCATGACCATTGCGCACCACAGACTGCAGGGCTTCACCCTGATTGAGGTGCTGGTGGCGCTGGCCATCGTGGCCGTGACGCTGATTGCGGGCCTGCAAGCCACCTCGTCCATGACGCGCAACACCAGCCGCCAAACCGAGCGTGTGCTGGCCCAGCTGTGTGCCGACAATGCGCTGGCCCAGGTGCGCCTCTCGCGCCAGCTGCCCGACGTGGGCGACAGCACTCGCACCTGCGAACAGGCCGGCCGCACGCTGGACCTGCGGCTGCTGGTGCAGCCCACACCCAACCCCAACTTCCGCCGCGTGGAAGCGCGCGTGGCACTGGACGGCATGCCCCTGCTTCAGCTGGGCACCGTGGTGGGGCGCTACTGATGCGAAGGCTTCGCGGCCCGCGCGGCTTCACCCTCATCGAGTTGCTCGTGGCACTGGGCGTGATGGCGCTGATGGCCGTCATGGGCTGGCGTGCACTGGCCGGCATGCAGCAGGCCATGGACAGCAACCGTGAACATGCCGACGCCGTGCTGGCGCTGGACGCTGGCCTCTCGCAATGGACCAGCGACCTGGACGCGCTGACCGAGCTGCCCCAAACCCGTACGCTGGAATGGGACGGCCGCGCACTGCGCCTGACACGCCGCGCCGCGTCGGGCGACAGCGCTGGTGCGCAGGTGGTGGCCTGGACGCGCGCCGAGCGCGAGGGCCGCGCCCAGTGGCTGCGCTGGCAGTCCGCCCCCGTGCGCACGCGGGAAGAATGGACCGCTGCCTGGGCCGCGGCCGATGGCTGGCTGCAGGGCGCTGGTGCCGACAGCGCCGACGGCGTGCGCATACGCGAGGTGCGCATTGCCGCCTTGGACCAGTGGCAGCTGTTTTTCTTCCGCGGCGGCGCCTGGAGCAACCCACTCTCCAGCGCGGGCAGCAATGCCGCAGGCGCCGAGCCCGCGGCCAATGTTCCCGACGGCGTGCGCTTGGTACTCACCGTGTCGCAACCCCACCCGCTGGCCGGCGCGGTGATACGCGACTGGGCACGCGCCAACAGCGGAGGCACACCATGATGCGCGGGCCGCGCCAACGTGGCGCCGCCATCCTCACCGCCATGCTGCTGGTCACACTGGTGGCGGCGATCAGCAGCGCCGCACTGTGGCAACAGTGGCGCACGCTGGAGGTGGAAACCGCCGAACGCCAGCGCACCCAGGCCAGCTGGATCCTGCAGGGCGCGGTGGATTGGGCGCGCCTGATCCTGCGCGAAGACGCGCGCACCGGCGCCATCGACCACCTGGCCGAACCCTGGGCCGTGCCCCTGCAGGACGCCAAGCTCTCAGCCTTTCTGGCCAGTGAAGGGACCGGTGCGCTGGATGCGCTACAGGACGCCAGCCTGTCCGGCCAGATCCTGGACCTCCAGGCACGGCTGAACCTGCTCAACCTGGTGCAAGAGGGGCGCCCCCATGCGGCCACGCTGCAGACCGTCACGCGCCTGTTTGAGGCGCTGCACTTGCCACCCACCGAGTCGCGAGTGCTGGTGCGCAACCTGCAGCTGGCGCTGGAGCCGCCCGACACCCCGACTGCTACCAACCAGCCGCACCCGCTGTTGCCCCGTAGTGCAGAGCAGCTGGGCTGGCTGGGCCTCTCACCTGCCACGGTGCGCGCGCTGCAACCCTACGTAGTGCTATTGCCCGAGCGCACACCGGTAAACCTCAACACTGCACCACCCGTACTGCTGCAGGCCTGCCTGGGCCTGGACGCAGCCGGTGCGCAGCGCCTGGCAACCGCACGCGTGCTCAACCCCTTCCACTCGCTGGCCGAGGCCGTGCAGGCCGCGGGGATGCCGGGCCTGGTCGCGGTGGACACGCAGCACAGCGTGAACTCGCGCTACTTCGAAGTGCGCGCACGCCTGCGCCTGGGCACGCTGGACACCCAGGAACGCACCGTGGTGCAACGCGAAGGCCTGCTGGTAAAACCCCTATGGAAAGAGCGTCTGGCGCCCGAGGTGGCGTCCGTACAATGAAACGCCCCTTTGCCCCCCCTTCCATGACCCGCCCGCTTGTCCTGTTGCCCTTGCCTGCCGACCTGACTGCCACCCCCGTGGCGCAGTGGGAATGGGTGGGCGCGGGAGCCGCACCGCGTGCCGGCCACATCACGGCAGTGGTGCCGGCACAGGCCTTGTCGTGGCACCGCGTGCAGCTGCCAGCGGGCGTGCAACGCCAGGGCCCGCGCCTGCGGACGGTGCTGGAGGGCCTGCTGGAGGACCAATTGCTGGACGACCCCGCCCAGGTGCACTTTGCCCTGGAGCCGGCGCCCGCCCTCCAAGGCCCCGTGTGGGTGGCCGCCTGCGCACGCACCTGGTTGCGCCAGGCGCTGCTGGCACTGGAGCAGGCAGGCCACCAGGCCAGCGCTGTGGTGCCTGAATGGGCGCCGCAAGCAGACACCAACACCCTGTGGGTCACCGGCAACGCCGACGCCGCCCAAGCCGTGTGGGTGGATGGCGATGGCGTGCACCTGCGGCCGCTATCGGCGAACCACCCGTCGTCCGCCGCCATTCCAGAATCCTGGCACCCGTTGACCGTGCAGGCTGAGCCCGCAGTGGCCGGTTTGGCCGAAGCTCTTCACCGCGGCGAGGTGCATGTGCTCTCGCGGGAAGAGCGCCTGCAGCACTGCACCCACAGCGACTGGGACCTGGCCCAGGGCGACATGGCACGCAGCCACCCGGCCACGCGCCGTCTGCAGCAAACCGCAGCCACCCTATGGCATGCCCCGCAATGGCGCCCGGCACGCTGGGCCGCCGCGGCCCTGCTGGGGGTGCAATTGCTCGGGCTGAACGTGGCGGCCTGGCAAGCGAACAGCCAGCTCGCACAGCAGCGCAGCGCCATGCAGGCCACACTGCTGGCCACCTTCCCCAAAACCCCCGTGGTGGTGGACGCCCCCCTGCAGATGGAGCGTGGCGTGGCCAGCTTGTGGCAGGCCAGCGGCAACGCTTCGGCACGCGACCTGGAGAGCCAGCTGGCCGCGCTGGGAGGTGTGGAGGGTTTTGAGGCGCTAGCCCCCGAAAAATCTTCGCCTGCAGCTATTGATTTCGTAGCAGGCTATCTGCGCGTGCGCGGTCTGACCCTGGCCCCTGAACAGCTGCCCGCGTTGCAAAACCAGTTGCAAGCACGGGGCTACAGTGCCCGCCAAGAAGGCGACACGCTACAGCTCAGCCCGCGGAGTACGCCATGAGCGCGTCGCTGCGCCGCTGGTGGGGCCAACGCGCTGCGCGTGAACAGCGCATGCTCGGCATTGCGATGGCGCTGGTCGCGGTGGCCCTGCTGTGGTGGGTGGGCGTGGCCCCGGCGCTGCGCAGCCTGCGCCAGTGGGAAACCCAGGCCCCGCGGCTGGAGGCCCAACTGCAAACCATGCGCAGCCTGCAGGCCGAGGCCCAGACCCTGCTGGCCCAACCCCCGCTGTCCAACGCTGCCGCCCAGCAAGCCCTGCAAAGCACGCTGGGCGGGCTGGGCACCAGCGGCAGCCTGGTGGTGCAAGGCACCCTGGCCACGGTCACACTGCGCGGCGCCAGCCCGCAGGCGCTGGCCCAATGGCTGGCCCGGGCACGTACCGAGGCGCGGCTGGCCCCCAGCCAGGCGAACCTGAGCCGCGATGCCAAGGGCAACTGGAACGGCACGCTGCAACTCCCCCTGCCGGGCAATTGACCGCACTCCACACCATGGCTGCCTTGTCCGCCCCCCTCTCCCTGGCTGCCCCACACCGGCGTGGCGCGCCATGGACGTGGGCCATGGCGGGTGTGCTGGCCGGCGGACTCATGGCCACCGCTCTTTTTGCGCCTGCGCGTTGGTTGGCCTGGGGCGTGGCACAGGCCAGCCAGCAGCGCGTGCAACTGCTGCAGCCCCAGGGCACCGTGTGGCAGGGCAGCGCCCAACTGGTGCTGGGAGCCGACCCCGCTGTGGCCACCGCACTACCCGGACGGCTGGAGTGGCGCCTGCGCCCGCAGTGGCTGGGTGCTGCGCTGCGTCTGCACGCGCCGTGCTGCATGACCACGCCCTGGGACCTGACCCTGGAGGCCGCTACGCGTGCCGTGCAATTGCGTACATCCGACCTCGACGCTGGGCAGGCCATCCGCCTGCCCAGCGCACTGCTGGCCGGCTTGGGCACGCCGTGGAACACCATCCAGCTGCAAGGCACGCTGGCCTTGCAGCCCCAGGGTCTGACCCTGCAATGGCAGCCCGGCGCGCTGGCGCTACAAGGCCGCCTGCAGATCGACGCGCTGCAGATGCGCACGCGCCTCACACCGCTGCAACCCGTGGGCAGTTACCGGATTGAACTGCTGGGCGGTGACGCGCCCACGCTGGCACTGCAAACGCTGGATGGCGCGCTGCAGCTGCAGGGCCGCGGCCAGTGGCTGCAGGGCCGGCTGCAATTTGAGGGCGAAGCGCGCGCCGCCGCAGGCCGCGAAGACGCGCTGGCCAATCTGCTCAACATCATCGGACGGCGCGACGGCGCGCGCTCCATCATCCACGTGGGTTAACCGCATGCACCAGTCCCCTTCCCTCTCTACCCTTCCGAAGCGCACGCGGCTTGCTATGCATTTGCTAGCTGCAGGCGCATTGTTCATGGGGGCTAGCGGCCTGTTTGGCACACAAGCGTGGGCGCAGACGGCTCCCGTGAAGCGCGGTGAACCCATCACCCTGAACTTCAGCAATGCCGACATCGAGGCCGTGGCCCGCACCATGGCCATGCTGACCGGGCGCAACGTGGTGGTGGACCCGCGCGTCAAAGGCACCATCACGCTGACCACCGAAGCCCCCGTGTCGCCCGCCGTGGCCTACAACCAGTTCCTGGGCACGCTACGCCTGCAGGGCTTTGCCGTGGTGCAGACCGAAGGGCTGGACAAGATCGTGCCAGAGGCCGATGCCAAGCTGCAAGGCGGCGTAGTCTCCGCCACCGATTCGGGCAGCCCGCAGGGCCCGGGCAACCAGCTGGTCACGCAGATCATCAAGCTACAGTACGAGAACGCCAACAACCTGGTGGCCGTGCTGCGCCCGCTGATCAACCCCAACAACCCCATCAACGTGAACCCCGCGACCAACTCGCTGGTGATCACCGACTACGCCGACAACCTGCGCCGCCTCTCGCGCGTGGTCGCGGCGCTGGATGTGCCCAATGCCACCGATGTGGAAGTCATCCCTGTGCAGCACGCCAACGCCAGCGATCTGGCGCCGCTGGTGCTGCGCCTGCTGGAGAGCACGGGCACGCCCGGTGGCGGCCAGGCCGACGCCAGCTTCAAGACCGCAGTGCTGGCCGAGCCGCGCAGCAACGCCCTCATCGTGCGCGCAGCCAACCAGGCACGCCTCACCCTGGCCCGCTCGCTAATCAGCAAGCTGGACCAGCCCACCGCGGGTGGCAACGGCGCAGCCGGCAACATCTATGTGGTCTACCTGAAGAACGCCAACGCCGCCCAGCTGGCCACCACGCTGCGCGCCGCCATCAGCAGCGAGGCACGGGCGCCCGTGGCCGCCACGCCAGCGCCCGCTGGCCCCGGTGGTGCCACCACCACGGCCGCGGCCAACGTGCCCAGCACGGGCGGCCAGATTCAGGCCGACCCGGCCACCAACTCGCTCATCATCACCGCCAGCGAACCGCAGTACCGCCAGCTGCGCGCCGTCATCGACAAGCTGGACGCACGCCGCGCCCAGGTCTATGTGGAAAGCCTGATTGCCGAAGTGAGCGCCGACAAGGCGGCCGAGTTCGGCATCCAGTGGCAGGGCGCGCTGGGCAATGCGGGCGACAGCGTGATTGGCCTCCTGGGCACCAACTTTGGCAGCGGTGGCAAGAACATCATCAACCTGGCCACGCAGGGTGCAACGGGCACGGTGGCGCCCTCGCGCGGGTTCAACCTGGGTGCCGCCAACAAGACCAATGGCGTCTACGTGCTGGGCTTTCTGGCGCGTTTCCTCGAAGAATCGGGCGCCGGCAATGTGCTCTCCACGCCCAACCTGCTGACGCTGGACAACGAAGAGGCCAAGATCGTCATTGGCCAGAACGTGCCCTTTGTGACGGGCCAGTTCACCAACACCGGTGGCGGCAACAACGGCACGGTCAACCCCTTCCAGACCATTGAGCGCAAGGACGTGGGCCTGACACTCAAGGTCAAGCCCCAGATCAGCGAGAACGGTACCGTGAAGCTGGCCATCTTCCAGGAGGTGTCCAGCGTGTTGGCCTCCACCGCCAACGCCACCAACGGCCCCACCACCAACAAGCGCACGATCGAATCCAACGTGCTGGTGGAAGACGGCGCCGTCGTGGTGTTGGGCGGCCTGCTGCAGGACGAGTACGCCGGCAACCAGGAAAAGGTGCCCGGCCTGGGCGACCTGCCCTTCTTCGGCAACCTGTTCAAGAGCGAAGCGCGCAGCCGCAAGAAGACCAACCTGATGGTGTTCCTGCGGCCCGTAGTGGTGCGCGACGCCGCCGCCAGCCAGGCCCTGTCCAACGACCGCTACGAGCAAATGCGCAGCGGCCAGCAAAGCGGCCAACCCGAAGCCAGCACACTGGTGCCCATCAACGAGGCACCGGTGTTGCCGGCGCTGCCAGCCAAACCGGCGGCCAAGTAGGCCATGCGCTACCCCCTGCCCTACGCCTTTGCCCGCACCCAGCAGCTGCTGCTGGAGGACGCCGACAGCACGCTGACGCTGTGGGTACATGCGGCCACGCCGCCTTCGGCGGTGGGGGAGACGCTGCGCAAGTACGCGGTGCACAGCGTGCAGACGCAGGATGCGGCGACGCTGACGCAGCGCATCAGCGCGGCCTATGCGCAGGGCGAATCGAGTGCGGCCACGGTGATGAGCGAGGTGCAGGGCGAGGCGGACTTCAGCCGCATGATGCAGGAACTGCCCGCGGTGGAAGACCTGCTGGAGACGGCGGACGACGCGCCCATCATCCGCATGCTCAATGCGCTGCTGACGCAGGCCGCGCGCGATGGGGCCAGCGACATCCATATCGAACCCTATGAGCGCCACAGCAGCGTGCGCTTCCGCGTAGACGGCACGCTGCGCGAGGTGGTGCAGGCGCACCGCGCGCTGCATGCGGCGCTGATCTCGCGCCTCAAAATCATGGCTGACCTGGACATCTCCGAGAAACGCTTGCCGCAGGACGGGCGCATCAGCCTGCGCATCGGCACGCGCGCGGTGGATGTGCGCGTGAGCACGCTGCCCAGCGCCCATGGTGAACGCGCCGTGCTGCGCCTGCTGGACAAGAGCCAGGACCAGCGCAGCCTGGAATCCGTCGGTATGCAGGGTTCGGTGCTGCAGCGTTTTGAGGGGCTCATCGCCCAGCCGCACGGCATCATCCTGGTGACCGGGCCCACGGGCTCGGGCAAGACCACCACGCTGTATGCCTCGCTCTCGCGGCTGGACGCGGCGCGGCAGAACATCATGACGGTGGAAGACCCCATCGAGTACGAGCTGCCCGGTGTAGGTCAGACCCAGGTCAACCCCAAGATCGACCTCACCTTTGCCAAGGCCCTGCGCGCCATCCTGCGGCAGGACCCGGACGTGATCATGATTGGCGAAATCCGCGACTTCGAGACCGCGCAGATCGCCATCCAGGCGTCGCTCACCGGGCACCTGGTGCTGGCCACGCTGCACACCAACGACGCGGCCAGCGCGGTGACGCGGCTCATCGACATGGGCGTGGAGCCGTTTCTGCTGAGTTCATCCCTGCGCGGGGTGCTGGCCCAGCGCCTGGTGCGCAAGCTCTGCACCCACTGCAACGGCAGCGGCTGCGCCCACTGCGGGCAGACCGGCTACGCGGGGCGCACCGGTGTGTTTGAACTGCTGGTGGTGACCGACGCGATTGCCGAGCTGGTGCACCACAACGCTTCCGAGGCAGAGATACGCGCCGCGGCCACCGCCGACGGCATGGTGCCGCTGCGCGCGGATGGCGAGCGCCTGGTGCTCAAGGGCATCACAAGCCGCGAAGAACTGGTGCGTGTGGTCAGGGACTGAATCCCCTCACCCAAAGAAAAAGGGCTGCCCATGGCAGCCCTTTTTGGTGTTGGGGCCAAAGCCCCAAGCCTTCAATCAGTTGATGATGAAGGTCGCGTCCGCCTTCTCAATCGCAGACGAGGTCGGCAGGATAGGTTCGCTGTAGAGCAGCGAATCGCGGTGGCGCAGGAAGTTGCCGGGGAAGTTGATGGACTCGAACGACACCTGGTTGGCATTGGCCCAGCCGTTGCGCACCATCCAGGTCGCGTCCTTGTCGAACAGCGCCGTGCCATCGCGGGCGTCTTTCCAGATCTCGCCATTGCGGTGGCGCAGGTACTGGCCGGGGAAGTTGATGGACTCAAACGACACGGCCAGCGGATCGGCCAGACCGGGCACCATGCGCCATTGCGAATCCGCGGCGGGGCTCACATTGGCGTCGATGCGTGCACGGCTGTTGACGTGGCGAATGAACATGGTGCTGAGGTTGGACGCTGCGAAGCGGTTGTTCGCGGCCTGGAAGGCTGCTGCCATCACAGTGACCGGCCTGCGTGCCATGCTGGGGGTGGACCAGGTGACATGCATATTCGATGCGCCCGTGCCGTGCACGTACTCCACCTTCACGGGGTAGTTGGTATTGGCCGTCAGCGCAATGTTGCCTTGCACCGTGGCGCGGCCACCGGCGGTCTTGTTGATGACCTGCACACCGTTCACCCAGACGCGGGCGATGTTGTCGCTATCCGCATAGAAGGTGTAGGTGTTGGTGGCGGTGGGGCGGATGATGCCGTTCCAGCGGATGGAATAGTTGGTCTCGCTCACACCGGCAGACGCATCGGGCGAGGCAGTGCCGGGTTCGGTGTTCAGGTCAAAGTCGATCAGCGGGGTGATGGACGACTTCTTCAGCGTCGCAAAGTTGCCGTTGTAGTAGTCCACATTGAACACGGGCATGTTGGCGACGGGACCATTCAGTGCCACCACGTCGGCCGTGGCCCAAGGGTGGCCGTCAGGGTAGACGATGCCGTGGAACGGGGTGGCGGGTTCGGCCGCACCGTCCGGGCTACCCCAAGGGAAGCGTGTGTTGCTGCGGCCAATGCCGAATTCCCACATGATGTAGCCGGTGTTGCGGCCACCATAGTTGCTCACGATGCCGGGCACGGTTTGCGAGCCGCGGTTCATGCTCTCGGAGTTGACCACCGTGGGGCCGTAGGGGCCGGCGTAGTCGCTGCCATAGGGATGGAACGAGAAGAAGTCTGAGAAGTACCAGGGCTCCCACTGCTGCACCGAGGGCGAGCCCACGGGAATGGTGGTGCCGGTGTCCTTGATGGCGATGCGCGCATCGTTCATCAGGATCACGTTCATGGCCTTCTGTGCGCCGCCAGAGTTGCAACCGGGTTCGTTCTGCTGTTCCCAGAACAGGATGCGGTTGTCGGTCTTGTGGGCGTTGACCACGTCCTGCACATAGTTGCGGATCTTGGTCTTGTAGCTGGCGTAGTAGTTGTCCTTCACCGGTGCGCCGGGAGACTGGATCCAGCGGCTGTTGTGGCGGCCGGGAATGGGCGCGCCCTGGTCACCCAGGTGGGGGTTGGGGTCCCAGCAGTCATCAAAGAAGATGGGCGTGACCTTCATGCCGTGGTTGTTGGCGATCTGCAAGAAGTTCTCGAACTTGTTCAGCAGGTCGGCGGCGTTGTTTTCCCAGTGCAGGTAGTGCAGGTAGATGGCCACTGTGTTGATGCCGTAGGTCTGCGCATAGCCCAGCTCACGGTTCACGTAGTTGGCATCGTAGTTCTGCCACCACTCCAGGTAGTTCACCGTGTTGGTGGGGCTGTAGACCGCACCCTTGATGCTGGAGAAGTTGTAGGTGGGGATGGCGATGTTGCCGTTGTCCACCACGCTCACGTTGGAGAAGTTGGCAGACGCCCCCATCACGCGCAGGCCCGAGGCACCCGACATGTAGATGTCGTCACCCGCGCTGAGCACGTGCACGTTGTTCACGTACACCTCGATGTTCTTGTGCTGCGACACCACCTTGAGGTGGTAGTTGGTGTTGGCGTTGATGGTGAACGGGTAGCGGATCATCTCCGTCCAGTTGTTGTTGGCGCGGCCCAGCACCACCGAGTTGTTGAGCGTGCTCAGGCCCACGTAGTAGCCCGAGTAGGCGTCAGTCCCCGTGCCCAGGTTGCTGGCGCGCAGCACAAAGCCCGCGTCGCCCCCGGCGCCCACGGAAATGTCGGCCTCCATGGTGGAGCTTTGGTAGCTGGTGCCGGCAATCATGGCCTTGCTGCCCAGGCCGGAGTTCACCGTGTGGTTGGCGCCCGAGTGGGTCCAGGTTCCCCCGTAGTTGGTCCAGGTCTGGGCGAATGCCGCAGACCCCAGGAACAACATGAGGGTCGAGAAAATTGCATGTTTGAGTTTCATGGCGTGTCTCTTGTTGTGGTTGTGGATACCCGCACGCGCTCGTCGCAGCACAGCAGGCACCCGCATAGTATTAGTAATAATTACTAATACTATGCGGGTTATCACTAATCAAAAAGAGCCGCGTTTCGCCTAAAAAGCGTGCCGCCCTCAGGGCGTGTACGCGGCCAGGCGTGGCCGTTCGCTGGCGCTGAATTGCGCCTCCTGCAAGGCGTCCAGCGCGGTCTGGCGCTCGGCCTCGCTGGCGTTGGCCAGCGACTGCAGCACGCGGCTGCGCTCTGCCAGATACGTGGCAATACGGCCCTTCCAGGCCTGCTCGTCACGGTCCACCTCGGCCAGCCGCGTGGCGGCGGCCGGGTCCAGCGCCTTGGCACGCAAGCGGAACACATCGTCCTCACTGCCGCCCTGCGCGCGCAGGGATTGGGTCATTTCGTCCAGGCGGATCAGGGCGCGCGGCGCCTCCCGGTCTTCGCGCAGCGCTTTGGGCATGGTGGCGTCCAGTGTCGCCAGCTGCTCGCGCTTTTGCGTGGCGCTGAGCTGCGGGTTGGCGACAATGTCCAGCCGCGCCAGTGCGTCCATGTCTGCGGCGTCTTCCAGGCCAAACATGGCCTGCTCTTCCTCGGCGTTGAAGAAGCGGGTGCGCAGGGTTTGCATGGCGTCAAAGCGCAGGCGCAAGGTCTCGGGCCCTGCAGGCTGGCTGGCAAACTGCTTTTCCAGCGTCACCAGCTCGCGCTTGAAACTGAGGTATCGGCCCAGCAGGCGCTTGGCGGCTTCAGCGCGCGTGGTATCCAGGGTCTTGTCCAGCTCGGTGCGGATCTGCTGCGCAATGGCGTCCACCGATTGCTCGCCCACCGTGCTCAGGTAGTAGTCAAACAGGCGCTTGAGTGCGCCATAGTCCAGCCCGCCAGTGGCAGTCGCTCCCGGCAGTGCATTGAGCGCCCCGGAGAGGGGCAGACCATCGGGCACCGTGCCTTGCAGGGAACGGGCGACGGCACTATCGCCCGCAGGGCTTGCGGCGGTGGTTGCCGGCGTGGCGCCCTCCGGGCGGCTGGCCCACCACAGGGCCAGAGCCACCACCAACACGCCGAGCAGGCTGGCGCCCACCCGGCTTCTAGTAGACCGCAGCAAGGCCTACAGCCCCGCGTTCTTCAGGCGGTTGGCCTGCTGGCGGAACAGCGTAACCGGGCTGGTTTCAAACAGATTGGTCAGGCCCACGGTCTGGTTCACTTCGTCCAGGTGGTTGATGGCATAGTCATCGCGGATCACCCGTCCCAGGCGCGAGGAGCAGCTGCTCACCAGGCCGTCGTTCTTGGCACCTGCAAACGCCAGCGAAGTCAGCGCCAGCCCGGGGTCAATGATGTCCAGCACATTCGTGTAGGGCTGGGCACCGCTCCACGAGTAGTAGGCCACACCGTTCACGCTGTAGGCACCCTCGCCGCAGGCAGTGGTAGGCACACCCTGGGGATGCGCCGCATTGAACTTGGCTGTGCCCGCCGTGCTGAGCGACTGCGCAGCGGCCAACGAGTTTTGCGTGAGGCCTCCACCACCCGACAGGAAGTTGATGATGGTACCCAGACCGTTGGTGATGGACACCAGCACGGTGTTACTCAAGCTACCTGCCGGTGCCACGCCCAGCAGCACGTCGGCCACGGCCGAGCCCTTGTTCACCCCGCCAATCGAGGTGACCGAAGCCACCAGGTCGGGGCGCACCGAGGCCACATAACGGGCGGTGGGCCCGCCATGGCTGTGGCCCATCAGGTTCACCTTGGCAGCGCCCGTGGCGGCCAGGATTTGCTTCACCTGGGTGAGCAGCTGCTCGCCGCGCACCTCGGTGCTGTTGGCGGCCGCCACCTGCACCACATAGACCTTGGCGCCGTCTGCACGCAGGGCCGATGGGATGCCGTAGAAATATTCCACGGGGCCGATGTTGTCAAAGCCAAACAAGCCGTGCACCAGCACGATGGGGTACTTGGTCTGGGTGTAGCCGGCCGCGGATGCGGTGGCGGGGAACAGGCACAGGGCCAGCGCGCACGCGGCCAGCCAGGTCATCACGATTCTCTTCACAAATGTCTCCTCGGGCCCTCTGAGGGGCGATGGGGTTGAAGGGGGATACGTCGATATAACCGGTGCGACCTCTGGGGTGGGGCGCTGTCGCAGGGGAGCTGTGGCCCAACGCTTGTGTCGGTGGATGGAGCTCTTAAATAGCACGATCGTGCTTTTATGTGAGCATAAAGGCCGGGGCATGTCTTGTCATGGTGGAAAACCCGCGCACCACGCTGCCGCTACCATTGCGCCATGCCCGCCTACTCATATGCCGCCCTGGACGCCGACGGTAAAACCCGCACCGGCGTGCTGGAGGCCGATGCGCCGCGCGCCGCGCGCAGCCAGCTGCGGGCGCAGCACCTGGTGCCCCTCAGCGTGCAAGTGCTGGGAACGGAGGCCCAGGCCAGCACCGCAGGCGTACGCGGCGGGCGCCGCGCCTTCAGCAGCACGCAGCGCGCCGTGTGGACGCGCCAGCTGGCCGGCCTGGTGTCCGCGGGCCTACCGCTGGAGCGGGCCCTGACCTCGCTGGCCGATGAGGCAGAAACTCCGGCCCAGCGCGATGTAGTGGCGACCCTGCGGTCCGAGGTCAATGGCGGCTCCACTCTGGGCGCGGCACTGGCCCAGCACCCGCGCGAGTTCTCCAACATTTATGTGGCCGTGATTGGCGCGGGCGAACACAGCGGCCAGCTCGGCCTGGTGCTGGAGCGACTGGCCGACGAGCTGGAAGAACAGCACAACTTGCAATCCAAACTGCTGGGCGCGGCGCTGTACCCCGGTGTGGTGAGTGTGGTGGCGCTGGCCATCGTGCTGTTCCTGCTGGCCTATGTGGTGCCGCAGGTAGCCAATGTATTTGCGGGCTCCAAGCAGGCCCTGCCGCTGCTCACACGCGCCATGCTGTGCATCAGCGGCGCGGTGCGTTCGTACGGCTGGGTGGCGCTTATTGCTATTTTTTTGGTAGCTGGTGGTGCACGTTTGGCGTGGGCTGGGGCCGCTTTTCGCTTGAAGGTGGACGCCGCATGGCTGCGCCTGCCGATTCTGGGTCGGCTGGCCCGCAGCTACAACGCCGCACGCTTTGCCAGCACGCTGGCCATGCTGGCCGCGGCCGGCGTGCCCATCCTCAAGGCGCTTCAGGCCGCGGCCGATACGCTCTCCAATCGCGCCATGCGCGAGGACGCGCTGCAGGCGCTGGTGCTGGTGCGCGAAGGCGCGCCGCTGGCCAGCGCGCTGGCGCATGAGAAACGTTTTCCGCCGCTGCTGGCCATGTTTGCCCGTCTGGGCGAGCAGACCGGCCGCCTGCCCCACATGCTGGACCGTGCCGCACTGCAACTGCGCACCGAGGTGCAGCGCCGCGCGCTGCAACTGGCCACGCTGCTGGAGCCGCTGCTCATCGTGGCCATGGGCGTGGTGGTCATGCTCATCGTGCTGGGCGTGCTCATGCCCATCATCCAGCTCAACCAACTTGTGAAGTAAAGACCCATGGCACTCACTCTCGACGGCAAGCTGGTGGTCGCCATCTCCAGCCGCGCGCTGTTTGACTTTGAAGAAGAGAACCTGATCTTTGAGCAGGGCGACGACCGCGCCTACATGCAGCTGCAGCGCGACCGCCTGGACATTCCGGCCAAGCCCGGCGTGGCGTTCTCGCTGGTGCAAAAGCTGCTGGCCTTCAACGAAACGCCATCGCAGCGCGTGGAGGTGGTCATCCTCTCGCGCAACGACCCGGTCAGCGGCCTGCGCGTGATGCGCAGCGCAGCGCATTACGCCCTGCCCATCATCCGCTGCTCGTTCACGCGTGGCGAGGCACCCTGGCGCTACCTCAAGCCGCTGCATGCCAACCTGTTTTTGAGCACCCACCTGAGCGACGTGCGTGCGGCCCTGGCGGCGGGCGTGCCCGCAGCGCAGGTGTACCCGCACAGCGCGCACGCCAGTGACGCCCACCCCTCCGAAGTCCGCATTGCATTCGACGGTGACGCCGTGCTGTTCAGCGACGAGGCCGAGCAGGTCTACCAAAGCGGCGGCCTCTCCGCGTTCCAGAAACACGAGACCGACAAGGTCTCCCAGCCTCTGCCAGACGGCCCCTTCAAACCCTTGCTGGTGGCCCTGCACCGCATGCAGCAGGCGGCCATCCCGCACATGCGCATCCGCACCTCGCTGGTCACGGCACGCAGCGCCCCTGCGCACGAGCGCGCCATCCGCACGCTGATGGACTGGAACATCGAGGTGGACGAAGCCATGTTCCTGGGCGGGCTGGACAAGGGCGAATTCCTGCGCGAGTTCGAACCCGACTTCTTCTTTGACGACCAGACCGGCCACATTGAATCGGCCGCGCGCCACGTGCCTGCGGGCCATGTGGCCAGCGGCGTGAGCAACATACCGCGCGGCTGACCCACCAAGCCGTAAAGCTTTGTAAAGCCTGCCCCGACCGCGGGCTAACCCGTAGGCGCAGGGCGGCGCGCTGGCGTTGTGCGGGAATGCTTATCACCCCCACCTCTCTGCCCCGCCGCAGCGCCCTGCGCGCCCTCTCTACCGTGGCTCTGATGGGCAGCAGCGCCCTGGTGCGCCAGGCCTGGGCCCAGGGCAACACAACACCGCTGAACAGCACCGCGCTGACCTGGCGTGCACTGTCTCGCATGGGCTACGGCCCCACAGCGGCGCTGGTGCAGGCCGTGCAAGCAGCCCCCAGCCCACGCGACTGGGCACTGGCCCAGGTAGACGCCGCCTACACCGCCAGCCAGCAGCCCCCACGCATTGCGCCCGAATGGGCCGGTATCAACGCACCGCTACCCGAGATCTTTGCCAAGTTCCGCGAGGAACGTCAGGAGCGCGCCCGCGACAAGGGCAGGCCCAAGAACCGCGAAGACAAACCCAACCGCCAGGAGCTGTTGGCCGGCGACCCCGAGTATTTCAGCCGCTCCATGGCGCTGCAGTCCGCCGCCTGGCACCTGAGCAGCTGCAGCGAACCCGAGAGTGAAAATCCACTACTGGCGCGGCTCACCGAGTTCTGGTTCAACCACTTCAACGTCTACGTGGGCAAGGGCGCGGTGCGCCCCTTTGTAGGCCACTACCTCATCAACGTGGCGCGCGGCCACGCACTGGGCAAGTTTGAGGACCTGCTGCTGGCCAGTGCACGCCACCCCGCCATGCTGGCCTACCTGGACCAAGCGCAAAGCGTGGCCGAGAACGGGCGTGGCCCCATGGGCAAGTCGCGCGGCCTGAACGAAAACTACGCCCGCGAACTCATGGAGCTGCACACCCTGGGCGTGCACGGCGGCTACACGCAGACCGATGTGCGCGAGATGGCGCGCATCCTCACGGGCTGGACCGTGGGGCCGCAGGACAGCTCGGGCTTCCGCTTTGTGCCGCGCCTGCACGACACGGGCAGCAAGAGCGTGATGGGCCAGCGCTACTCGGGCATCTCGTTCGGCGGCGGCGAGCAGGAAGGCGTGGACGCCATCCGCCTGCTGGCGCGTCACCCCAGCACCGCGCAGCGCGTGTGCCTGCGCCTGGCGCAGTTCTTCATTGCCGACCAGCCCAGCCCGGTTGCAGTGAAAAAGCTAGTGGATACGTTCTCCTCCACTGGCGGCGACCTGCGCGCAGTGATGCGCACGTTGCTGCAGCTGCCCGATTTCTGGCAAGCCGAGAACGTGTTGTTCAAGACGCCCATGGACTACGCCTGCTCGGTGCTCACCGCCACCCAGGGTGCACGCGAAAACCGCAACCTGTTTCTGGCCGCCGGCTTTCTGGCCAACGCGGGCCAGCCCCTGCATGGCTGGCAAACGCCAGACGGCTATGCGTTTGACGCCGCCACTTGGCTGGTGCCCGAGGCCCTGACGCGGCGCGCCGACTTTGCGCTCAGCATCGTGCGGCCCGCGGACACCAGCTTCCTCACCCCCTTCCTCAGCGCCACCACGCTGGCCAGCATCAACCAGGAACGCCCCGCGCTGCGCACGGGCCTCATGCTGGCTAGCCCTGATTTCATGAACAAGTGAGCACCCCATGACACAGCACCCCCTGAACCGCCGCAGCCTGCTGGCCACCACACTGGGCGGCGTGGCCGCCTGGGCCGCCCCCCAGGCCTGGGCCCAATCCAGCCGCACCAGTGCGGGCGACGACGCCCGGCTTGTCGTCGTGTTCCTGCGCGGCGCCTACGATGGCCTCTCGGCCCTGGTGCCGCATGGCGACGCCAACTACTACCGCCTGCGCCCCAACATCGCCATCGCGGCGCCTGACAGCAGCGCGCAGACCACGCTGGCACTGGACAGCACCTTTGGCCTGCACCCCGCGTTGGCGCCTCTGCAACCGCTGTGGCAGCAGGGTGTGCTCGCCGCCATTCCCTGTGCGGGCTCGCCCGATGCCACGCGTTCGCACTTCGAGGCGCAGCACCATTGGGAAATCGGCATCCCCGGCAAGAACAGCGCCTCGCCCGGCTGGTTGAACACGCTGGCTGGCCAGCGCCATGTAGAAGCACTGGGCGTGGGCGAAGCAAACCCCTTGATCCTGGCGGGCAACGCCCAAGTGCAGCTGGTCCCCAAGGGCGAGGCCGCGACCAAACAAGGCGCGCTGGGCAACCCGCGCACGCGGGACGCGGTGATGAACCTCTATGCGGGCGACGATGCCCTGTCCAAGACCTTCCGCGCAGGTGCCGAGAGCCGTATGGAAACCGCCAAGGCCCTGAGCGACGACGAGATGCAGGCGCAAGACATGGCCGGCGGTGCCATGGCGAACCGCAAGGAGATGGCGGCCGCCGACAACGGCGCCGGCAGCGCCAAGGGCCTGCTGCTGGACGCCCAGCACCTGAACACACTGATGCGGCAGAACCGCAACCTGCGCCTGGGTTTTCTCTCGGCTGGCGGCTGGGACACGCATGCCAACCAGGGCAACGCCAGCGGCGCCCTGGCCAACAACCTGGGCAGCCTGGCGGCTACGCTGGTGCAGCTGCGCCGCGAGTTCTCACGGCCCAACGATGTGGTGGCCGTGGTCAGCGAATTTGGCCGCACCAGCGCCGAGAACGGCACGCGCGGCACCGACCATGGCCACGGTAATGCGCTGTGGCTCATGGGCAACCGCGTGCAGGGCGGGCGCTGGCATGGACGCTGGGACGGCCTGGCACAGGGCAATCTGCACGAAGGCCGCGACCTGCCCGTGCACCACGACTTTCGCGCGGTGCTGGCCCAGGTGCTGCGCAGCACGCAGGGCATCAACGCTCAGGGACTGGACGCGCTGTTCCCCGGCTTCGCGTGGGACGCCAAGCTCGACGGACTGATGCATGCCTGAGCCCGCAGGTAGCTTTACGTATGCATTTGGTAAACCTATGTAAAAGCGGCTGACAGCCGCACCAGCACTGGCTAAGCTGGTGACATGCGCAACGTGATGTCCTCACCGCCCCCCTCTTCCGCTGCCGACGAAGGCCGCCGCGCGGAGATGGCACGCCACCACGCCCAGCTGTCCGAAAACGCCGAAGCTTGGCGCCAACTGGCGCTCAAAGGCTATGGCCACACCGCCGCCAAAGTGCGCGCCACGCAGCCAGCAGCCCTGCAGCGCGACCGCGACGACGATGAGTTGTCCGACAGCGCCTACCAAGACCTCTGAACAATTCCCCGGTGGCCACACCGACTAACATGCGCCCTGTGCAACCCAGGGTGTGAGGTCGGCACGTATGCCGCGTTTTTAACCGAGGAATCCGATGGCTTTGATGACTGCTGTGGGCGCCAAGCTGGCGTCGATCCGACAAATGCTCCAGCGGGTGTGGGCACTGTCCACGCCCTACTTTGCCTCCGAACACAAATGGAAAGCCCGCGGCATGTTGGCCGCCATCATTGCGCTGAACCTGGCCTTGGTCTACATGGCCGTGCTGTTCAACGACTGGAACAAGCTGTTCTACGACGCGCTGCAAGACAAGAACGCCACCGTGTTTTGGGCGCAGTTGGGCCGCTTCACCTACCTGGCGTTCGCCTTCATCGTCATCGCGGTCTACAAGTTTTACCTGACCCAACTGCTGGAGATGCGCTGGCGCGCCTGGATGACCGGTCACTACCTGCAGCGCTGGCTCAGCGGTCAGGCCTTCTACCGGCTGGAGCTGGCCCGCTTCACACACGCGGCCAACACGGCAGCCAACCCCGACAACCCGGACCAGCGTATCCAGGAAGACATCAACCAATTCACCACCTACACCATTTCGCTCTCCATGGGCCTGCTGAACGCTGTGGTCACGCTGGCAAGTTTTGTGGGTATTTTGTGGAGCCTTTCGGGTGGTTTCGCTTTCAAGCTGGGCGGCAGTGAATACAACATTCCGGGCTTCATGGTCTGGATGGCAGTGCTCTACTGCGCGGTGGGCAGTGTCATCACCCAGTACATCGGCCGGCGCCAGATTCCGCTGAACTTTGAGCAGCAACGGGTGGAAGCCGACTTTCGCCACTACATGGTGCGGGTGCGCGAGTACAGCGAATCCATCGCGCTGGACAAAGGAGAAGCCGTGGCGACCCGCCAGTTGGGCCAACGCTTCGACAAGGTACTGGGCAACTACCTCGCACTCATCAAGGCGCAGAAAAGCCTGATCTGGTTCACCAGCTTCTTCGGCCAGGCCGCGGTGGTGTTTCCGTTTGTGGTGGCAGCACCGCGCTTCTTCAGTGGTGCGATCCAGCTGGGCGAGCTGATGCAAATCTCCAGCGCTTTTGGCCAGGTGCAAGGCTCCCTGAGCTGGTTTGTGGACAGCTACAGCAGCTTGGCCACCTGGCGTGCCACCATCGATCGGTTGACCAGCTTTGAGGCATCATTTCAGGCGCTAGCCCCCGTGAATACTTCGCAAGCAGCTCCTGAATCCATAGCAGAACCCAACCGCTTGTCGGTCCATGGCCTGGACCTGTCACTGCCCAATGGCACCCAGTTGCTGGCCCACACCGACCTGCAAGCCCAAGGCGGCGACCGCATCCTGCTGCAAGGTCCCTCGGGCAGCGGCAAGTCCACCTTGTTCCGTGCCATCGCCGGCATCTGGCCTTTTGCCCACGGTGCCGTGCAAGCTCCGGCAGACACCATGTTCTTGCCCCAGCGCCCCTACTTTCCCAACGGTCCCCTGCGCGACGCGCTAGCCTATCCCCAGGCCCCCAGCACGTACGGCGACGCCCAGCTGCAGCAGGCCCTGGAGGACGCGCTGTTGCCACATCTGGCAGGTGAGCTGGACCGCGTGGACGCTTGGAGCCAAAAACTGTCGGGAGGCGAGCAGCAACGCCTGGCCATTGCCCGCGTGCTGCTCAAACAGCCGCAATGGGTGTTTGCCGACGAGGCCACCAGCGCGCTGGACGAAACGGCGGAGCACACGCTGTACCAGCGCCTCAGCGATCTGGTCGCCCGGCGCGGTGGCGGCATGGTGTCCATCGCCCACCGCCCGACCGTGGCGGCCTTTCACACGCGGCAGTGGACGCTGACGCCCAATCAGGGAACAGGCGCCTTGTTCACCTTGTCCGAAAACCGCGCATAGCCCTTGGCCCGCAGTTCGCACGCGGGGCAAGTTCCGCAGCCATAGCCCCAGGCCTGGCGGTGCGTGCGGTCGCCCAGGTAGCAGGTGTGGGTGTGCTCCACCACCAGATCCACGAGCGCCTCCCCACCACCGGCCACACCGGACTGCTCGCCCAGCGCGTAGGCGAGCTCCCAAGTCTGCGCTTTGTCGATCCACATGAGCGGGGTTTCGATCAGGAAGCGCTTGTCCATGCCTAGCGAGAGGGCCAGTTGCAGGGCCTTCATGGTGTCGTCGCGGCAGTCGGGGTAGCCAGAGAAATCGGTCTCGCAGACGCCGGTCACGATCACCTGCAGCCCGCGCCGGTAGGCCAGGGCCGCGGCCAGCGTCATGAACAGCAGGTTGCGCCCCGGCACAAAGGTATTGGGCAGGCCGCTGGCCTCCATCTGGAAGGCGGTGTCGCGCGTGAGTGAGGTTTCGCTGACCTCCCCCAGCACGGCCAGATCCAGCAGGTGGTCTTCGCCCAGTTTGGCAGCCCATCGCGGAAAACGGACACGCAGCTCGCGCAGCACATTGAGGCGGGCTTCCAGCTCCACGCTGTGGCGCTGGCGGTAGTCAAAGGCAATGGTTTCAACGCGCTCGTAACGCGCCAAGGCATGGGCCAGGCAGGTGGTGGAGTCCTGGCCGCCGGAGAAGAGAACGAGTGCGGAGGTATGCATACCCGCGATGGTAGAACAGCGCGGCGCTAAGCGGGCTGATGCCCGCCTAGATGTTTTCGGTCTTCTTGATCTTGCTGGGCGTGTAGACCAGCGCCTGCTTGGCCAAATCGCCGGGGACCTCGGTGGGCACCACGTTGATCGGTGGCGTCAACTGGTCTTTCACCTGTTCAATCTGGATAGCACTGGCGCTGGCGGTCCAAACCGTCTTGAGATGATCCATCAGCACCTGCGAGATGGGCTTGGGTGGAGGGTCCTCCACTTTCTGCGGTGCGGGGTGGTGGATGGTCCAGTCCTTCTGCGGAGCGGCGGCCTCTTTCGTGTGGCTCATGGGATCAGGCACGCTGCTGTAGGGTCCGCCAGCCTCCTGCGGTTTCAGGGCGGGATTGACCATGTCGATCACACCTGGGGTTCGCTCAATAGACGGGCTGGGGCTGACTGACGGGTTAACCGGAGCAACTGGGATAACCCTATTTGCCCCAGACGAAGCCGCATCTACGCCAGATGGGCGTACTTGCGGGGTTCGATCAATGGATGGCAATTGCATTTTGGGTAGGCTTTTCAGCCCCTCCGGTTACTTTTAGGAGTTGACGTACGTTTCTTAACGGCAGATTTAGAGGGTTATTTAGGCCTATTTCTAAAAATTTTAAAAATTTTTTGACCACCACATACGAAAGCGCCCTAAATCGCACCAAAACAGTGCAAACACCCCAAAAGCATAGCGCCCAACCGGCGCCTCCTGTCAAGCCCGATGAGCCAGCGCCAATGCGCCGCTACGGGCCCCACCACCGGGCAGGGTAAAACGGCCAACCAGTTGGTCCAGCAGCGCCGCCTGCTCCCGCAACGAGGCCGCTGCCGCCGCGCTCTGCTCCACCAAGGCCGCATTTTGCTGGGTCATTTGCTCCAGCTCGGCCACGGCGGTGCTGACCTGCTGCATGTCTTGACTTTGCTCGTTGCTGGACGCGGTGATGTCGCCAATGATGCCGGTCACGCTTTGCACAGAGCTCACGATGTCCTGCATGGTCTGCCCCGCACCGTCCACCAGGCGCGAGCCATGCTCGACATTGGCCACCGAACTGCCAATCAGCGTCTTGATTTCCTTGGCGGCATCGGCGCTGCGCCCTGCCAACGCCCGTACCTCGCTGGCCACCACGGCAAAGCCACGCCCCTGCTCCCCGGCGCGGGCGGCTTCCACTGCTGCGTTCAAGGCCAGGATATTGGTCTGGAAGGCAATGCCGTCGATGACCGAGATGATGTCCACAATCTTGCGCGACGAGGCGTTGATCTCATGCATAGTGTTGACCACCTGGGAAACGGCAGCGCCGCCGTTTTCTGCCACGGCGTAGGCCGAGCCAGCCAGGGTATTGGCCTGGCGGGCCGATTCGGCAGACCGCTGCACAGAACCATTCAGGTGCTCCATGCTGGACGCCGCCCTCTGCAGGTTTTGCGCTGTGTGCTCGGTGCGGTTGGACAGGTCCTGGTTGCCATGCGCAATCTCGGAACTGGCCACACTGATGCTGCTGGTGGATTTGTGCAACTGACCCACCAGATGCGCCAGGGAATCTGCCATGTGGGCCAGCGAGCGCAGCACATCGCCCATTTCATCCTGGCGTGTCGTGTGGATGGTCACACTCAAATCGCCATTCCCGATGGACTGGGCCACGCGAACAATGTCTTGGAGCGGGTCACACACATTGCGCTGCAACATGCGGGTTCCTGCAGAGATCAGCACCACGATGAGGCCCATGATGCCGGCCACAGACCACACGGTGCGCATGCGCTCTGCCCCGGCCTTGTCACGCAGCTCGGTGGCGCCTTGTTCGGTCAGACGCACCATGTCTTGCTGGGCTGCCAGAAAGGCGTTGAGTTCGGATTGGGTAGCGGTTTTGATGTGGGCTGCAACGGCGGCGGCATCGCCCGCGGCTTTGAGTTCCTGGGCTTTGGCAATCGATGCATTGAGCGCTTGCGCCTTGGCTTTGACGGCTTCAAGAGCCCCCCGCTCCATGGCGCTTTGCATCACCTTGTCCAGCCCAGCTTCCAGCGTGGCCATCTCCTGCTTGGTGGCCTCCTGGCCGGCCTGCAGCAGCTCACCAGCGGCGGCGTCCGCATTCAGCGCAGCCCCGATGCCGCGCAGGGCATTGGCCTCCCCCAAGCCGCGCCATCGTGCGGCCATCTCCAGTTTGCTTTGCTGTTCCGATTGCTCGGACACGGTGAGCGCCTGGGAGTGGATGGTCCGCACGGCAGAGCCTGCCGCCATGGCCACCAGGCCCACACTCACCGCAATGGCCGGCAACCACAGCTTCAACGCAATACTCAGGGACTTCATGGACACGCTCCGTTATTCGGTGCGGGCCAGTATCCAAGCTGCGCACACCAGGGTCAATAGCGAACCAGTGCGCGATAAGTCAAAACAGTACTGCCCTCCGCAGGTACATTGACCTTCCAAACTGCGGTATTGGCAGCGCCTTTGGTGTAGCTGTGGCTGGTGCTCAGGATTTGCCAGTCACCGGGCACGGGTTCCTGCACGGTCACCGTCACGGCCTCTTTCTTGGCATTCTTCAGCACCAGCTCATAAGCGCTTTCAAACACGTAGTTGTATTTGCTGGTGCCGCTGAGCTTCTTGAAATCGGTTTGCTTTTTATCGGCCGTCACATCAAAGGCCTCTCCCAGTTTGAGGCGTACTTTTTCGTTCTTGGGTGTGTGGTCCACGCGGTCTTCGCCGATGAACTGTGCATTGCCTGCGCCGTCTTTCTTGTAGACCCGCAAGACGCCTTTGGGCAAGGGCATGCCCAGGTGCGCAGCTTCCTTGTTGTCAAACTCCACGAACACGGCCACCTTCATTTTCTGGCCCAGTTCAGCGGAAGCACCCTGGTAGTAATAGTCATTGCCCTGCAGCAGCAGCTCCTTGCGCGCAGGTACGCCAGTGGCGGACAACAGCGCGACCTGCTTGGTCTGGTTCTCGGCGATGGTGGTGGGGCGGCTCAGGGTGTAGAGGTGGTATTCAAACAGGGACTCTTCCGCCATGCGTGAATCCTTGGCCACGGCCATGGAGGGGGCCGCCATGGGCCTTACCAGCCCGCCTCTCAGCATTTCCGGCGCCACCTGGTTCACATCGCCGGCCACCAGCTGCAACTTGGCATTGCGGTAGCTGGCACCACTCGTGTTGGTAAGGGTGACCCAGCCGGAGATGTCGAGCTTGTCATCGCTGGCATTGAGCTCCACCACATAGTCCGCCTTCCAGGCCAACCCACCTGTGAGGTAGCTGAGCTCCACATCCTGCTGGACCGCCCCCGTGTTGTCCAAGGCCATGACCAGCGTAGGGCGGTCCCGCAGATTGGCGGGTACATCGCCAAACACCAGCCGGCCCGGTATGCCAGTCTCGATGCGCTGTCCAATCTTCAGCACCACGCCGTTGTTGGCCGAGAGCACCGTGGCGACTTCGCTGCTCTCCACGCCGGTGGCTGGGTTGGTGCGCACCACGTTCACGGTACGACCCACATATTTTTCGAGCATCTTCTGGGGGGTGAGCAAATCAAAGTCGAAGTTCTGCTCTTGCACACTGAAGCTGCCGGGCGCACTCACACTGCGCAGCAGCGCCGTCTCCGGGCGCATGCGTGCGCTGACATCGCGAAAGGCCAGCGCGGTCGCACCCGCTTTGAGCGACACACGGCGCTGGTCTTTCACCAGAGCCAGGTTCTCGTTGTAAATGGTGACGGCAACCTCTTGCTGGTCATCCAGCGTGCTGCGCTGTTCAGCTGCCTGGGCGAAGCTGGCCTGCGTCAGGAGAGTCAGGGCGGCAAGGGCGAAAGGGGCGGAGACAGTGCGCATGAAGGGCTTTCTGCAAAACAGGGAAGGAACGGCAAACCGCAAGGCTGCGGGGCACAAACAGCATAGCGTTTGTGCCCCGCCCCCATGCAACGCAGGGCGTTGTCCGCGCGCCGACTGTGTTGCAGAGTGTTACCTTCCGCCCCTCATGCGCCCACCCTAACTTAGGAGTTTGATCAATCCGTCCGGGTGCAGCGCCCAGCCCGCCAAGCCTGCAGCACCCATCGCAACACCAAATCCCGAAGGCAGCAAGGCCAACAGGTACAACCAGGGCAGCTGCGTGAGCGATGCCACCGCAAGCAGAGAGATGGCGATGGCGATCGATGCATCGGACAGATCGAATTGGTCGTCGCGGTAGTTGAGTGCGTCGTAGTTGGCCTGATCCTTCTCGGCTTGGCCTTTCAGCTCATCCTTTTTGCTGTTCTGCTCTTTGGCCAGGGTCTCGTACGCCTGGATCTGCTCAGTGTAGGCAGCTTGCTGCGTGGGCGTGGCGGCCAGCGCCTGCAAGCGCAATTGCACGAGGGTGGACTTGGCTACCTCTTCACGGATATTGCGGGCCTGGTAAAACTGCCAGTGGTCCAGCTTGTCGGCCTGGGCCTGTTGCATGGCCTGAACGATGTTGTCATCCTTGACCTTGCAAATGCCCATGAACGTGGCCAGCAGCGCCACGGTAATGGCGACGGCTGGGTTCAACCAGGCCGCCCGCGGCTTGCGCGCCCCCGATTGGGCCGTCTCAACGATCTCCAGCGGATCAATGTCCATATCCATTCCTCCTGTGCGAATCTAAAAACTGGTGGCAATCATCACGATCACTGCGGCAGCCATCACCATGGTCGCCGTCCAGCCCAACCAGCGATGTTTGCGGCCGATGGTATGCGATCCCATCAAACGCTGAGACTGGCCAATCCACAACAGTGCCGCCATGATGGGAACAGAAATGACACCGTTGACAATGGCACTCCAAACCAGGGCCTGCAAGGGGTCCACCTCCAGGTAGCCCATGAGTGTGCCTATCCCGGTAGCGGCCACAATGATCAGATAGAAGCCCTTGGCTTCATGAAAATCGTGCGACAACCCCGCCGTCCAGCCGTACAACTCACTCACCGCGTAAGCGGCAGAACCTGCCAGCACCGGCACGGCCAGCAAACCGGTGCCGATGATGCCCAATGCAAATACTGCAAAAGCGAACTCACCCGCCACAGGCCGTAGCGCCTCCGCTGCTTGCGCAGAGGTCTGGATGGATGTGATGCCCTGCAGATTGAGAGTGACGGCGGTGGCCACCACAATGCACAGTGCAATGACGTTGGAAAAAGTCATCCCCACAAAGGTGTCTTGTTTGATGCGGGACAAATGCTCTGCCGCATATTCTGGATGCAGCCGCAAAGCCCGCGCGTCTGGTCGACGGCTGTTGTCTTCGACTTCTTGCGCGGCCTGCCAGAAGAACAGGTAGGGGCTGATGGTGGTGCCCAGCACGGCCACCACCATGGCGGCGTAATCTTTGAGAGACATACCCCGCGGGAAAAACTGCCAGGGCCGGAGTGACTCCGCAAAAACCTGTCGCCAGGGCACGCGCACCGTCAAAATCACGGCCACGTAGGCAAACAGCACCAGCGTCAGCCATTTGAGGATGCGCACGGTACGCTCGTAAGAGAAGAACACCTGGGTAGCAATACACAGCAAGCCGAAGCCCACCACGTACAGAGCGAGCGATCCGCCGGCCAACAGCCGCATGGCTTCGCCCATTGCGCCAATGTCGGCCGCGATGTTGATCGTATTGGCCAATACCAGAAGGCTGACCAAGCCCGTGGTCAACCAGCGCGGGAACATCTTGTTGATGTTGGCAGCCAACCCCTCGCCGGTCACCCAACCGATGCGAGCTGACAACATCTGGATGCCAATCATCAACGGGGTGGTGACCAACAAGGTCCAAACCAGCCCGAAGCGAAATTGAGATCCTGCCTGCGAATAGGTGGCAATGCCGCTGGGGTCGTCGTCCGCAGCCCCGGTGATCAGACCAGGGCCGAGCCGGCGTACAAATTCTTTGGCGGTTTGGGTCACCATGAAAACTCCTTGTGCCACTGGCAGACATGCCAGCATGCATATGCGCGTGTCGCGCCAGACTGTGAATAGCCCAAGGCGTAAGGCAAACGATGTTCATGGGATCGCTTGCCTGGCTCGCCGGGCACGGATGAATTTGCCTCCGTGCCGAATCTGGCGAACGCATACGAAGAAGAGTGTTATGCGGTGCTCAACTCGGGCGAAGGCTTGGAACTATGCGGGTCCATGGCATTGGCCGGTAGTGGATGACGAGCGCGATTCTAAAAAGCTTGCGCAGGCTTGGCGCACATTGCTGTGTAAAGACGGGGTAAAGGGATGCCGACTCAGCCAGCAGGCGCAAATACATGCGCATGGCCTTGTACCGAGATGCTGACCGTGGCACCAACGGCGGGGGCGTGCAGACCGGGAGTGCGGACCAGCAAGGGCGCGGTACCCTCATGCGCGAGCAAGCGTACGGTCAACTCGGATACCGGCCCGCAAAAGTCTGCTTCCAGCACCGTACCCAGGCAAGCACTGGCTCCGGCGGTGGTTGCTCCGCTGGCAGTCACCTCATTCAGCTGCAATTGCTCCGGGCGCAGCATGATCTGCCCCGTCCCACTGCGTTGCATATCGTGGATGGCGACACGGCCCAACGCGCACTCGGCCCAGCCCGCAGACAGCTGCGCAGGCAAGACTACGGCCTCACCCAGGAAGTTAGCCGTCGCCGGGTCCGTGGGGCGCAAATACAGGTTCAGTGGACGCCCCACTTGCGCCAAACGGCCCTCACGCATCACAGCAACCTGGTCGGCAAAGGAGAGCGCCTCGGCTTGGTCATGGGTCACCAGAATCGTAGTGATACCGGACGATTGCAACAGCTGTGCGACGGCCTTGCGCGTGGCTGCGCGCAAACCGGTGTCAAGTGCCGAAAAAGGCTCGTCCAATAGCATGAGCCGCGGCCGCAAAGCCAGCGCGCGGGCCAGCGCGACACGTTGTTGCTGACCGCCAGACAGCTCGTGCGGGCGGCGCTGCAACATGGGCTGGTCCAGTGCCACCATGTCCATCAATTCCGCGATGCGCTGGGCGCGCTGTGGCGTGTGTTTGGGCAGTCCGAAGCCCACGTTGTCTGCCACGCTCAGGTGTGGAAACAGGGCTCCATCTTGCGGAACATAGCCAATGCCGCGCTGGTGCGCTGGCACGATGGCCGGACCATCTGCCAGCAGCTGGTTACCCAGTAACACCCGGCCCGCATCGGGCGCTTCAAACCCGGCAATGATGCGCAACAAGCTGGTCTTGCCGGAGCCCGACGGGCCCACGATGGCAGTACGGCTGCCCTCACTCACCTGCAAGTCAATGCCGGCTAGTGCAGTCACTGCGCCATAGGTTTTGTGCACTGCGTGCAGGTCAAGGGTTGTCATCGTCCGGCAATGCGTCTGGATTGAAGGTAAAGCAGCCAAGTCAGGGGCAGCGACAGCAGCACCATGATCAGCGCATAGGGGGCGGCACCCGCGTAGTCAATCTCACTGCTGTGGGACCAAAAGGCTGTGGCCAGGGTTTGCGTGCCGTTGGGCGAAAGCAGCAGCGTCGCGGTGAGCTCATTCGTAATGGCCAGGAACACCATGGCCACACCTGAGGCGGCACCAGGAGCCGCCAGCCGCATGGTGATGTGCCACAGCGCCTGGGTTGGGGATCTGCCCAGGCTGCGCGCGGCCTGCTCCAGCTCCACCGGCGCCTGGGCAATACCGGCGCGCAGGCTGACCAGCGCGCGCGGCAAAAACATCAGCACATAGGCCACCAGTACGGTAACCACCGTTTGGTAAATCGGCAGTGCCACTCGAACCGTGATGGTCACCAAAGCCAAAGCGATCACGATGCCTGGCAAGGCGCCGGCAAGGTAATTGCCGCCCTCCAGCATGCGCTGCACGCGCCCTGGTGCGCGTATGGAAAGCCACGCCATGGGCACCGCGACCACAGTGGTCAGCAACGCGCCAGCCAGCGCCAGCACCAAGGTTTGCCACAGCGCAGGACCCAACTCGGACAGGTTCCATACGCCTGCGCCGCCCGCCACCAGCCAGCGCCCAAGCGTGACCAAAGGCACGCCCAAGGACAGCACAGCAGTCACTACGGGCAGCAACAGGCATGGCGCGGTCAGACGCCCCAGGCGGCTGCGCTGTGGTTGCCGGGCCGAACCCGCTCCCACGCGGGCATAGCGTTCGTGCCCGCGGGTTCCAGACTCCACACCCAGCAGCACAAAACAGCACACCACCAGCACCCCTGCCAACATATTGGCTGCCGGGCCGTTGTAGGTGGACTGAAACTGGTCCACGATGGCTGTGGTGAAGGTGTCAAAACGGATCGTGACGTACAAGCCGTATTCGGCCAGCAGATGCAGGCCTACCAGCAAAGCGCCGCCCCAAATTGCCAGACGCAACTGCGGCAGTACCACACGAAAGAACACCTCCCAGGGACCTTCACCCAGCGACGCGGCGGCATCTTCCATTGCAGGGTCCAGCCTGCGCAGAGCCGCCGCTACCGGCAGGTACAGAAAAGGGAAATAGGCAACCACCGACACCAGCACACCGCCGCCCAAGCCATGCAAACCAGGCACCAGGCTGATCCAGGCGTAGCTATGCACAAACGCAGGAACAGCCAAAGGTGCCGCGGCGAGCCACGCCCAGGTGCGTGCGCCTGGCAGATCGCTGCGTTCGGTCACCCAGGCCAAGGCCACCGCCAGCACCACGCAAATGGGCACAGTGACCAACACCAGCAATCCGGTGTTGACCAACAGTTCACCAACGCGGGGACGGAACACCAGCGCCGACACCGTAGCCCAGCCCGACTGGATACCCACCCAGACGACAAAGCCCAGTGGCAACAGGGCCGCCAACGTGACCAGCACAGCAGCAACCGTCACCCACGACCAACGCCGTTGCTGCGCGATGCGCAGCAACGGCGTGGTGACGCGAATCGAAGAAGCGGTCAAAGCAGGATTACAGCAGGCCAGCCTGGGTCATCAGGTCAGAGACCTTTTTGCTGTTGAGCTTGGAAGGCTCGACTTTGGGAGCCTGCAGTTCAGCCAAGGACACCAGATTGCGATTGGACTGGGCACCTGCACCCACCGCATATTCGAACGAGCTGCCGGTGCGCAAAATTTCCTGGCCACCCTTGCCTGTGATCCATTTCACAAAGGCCTGGGCTTCGGATTTGTGTTTGCTGGAAGCCAACACACCACCGCCAGAAATGCTGACAAAAGCTCCCGGGTCTTCGTTGCGGAAGTAGTGAAGGCCGGTCTTCTCACTGTTCTCGCCAGTCTTGGCCATGTCGCCAAAATAGTAGTAGTGGTAAATCAAAGCGCCATCCACCTGTCCAGCGTTCACCGCCTTCATGGCAATGCTGTTGCCCTTGAAAGGGACGACGTTTTCTTTCATGCCCTTGAGCCAGGCTGCCGTTGCGGCTTCCCCTTTGAGCTCCAGCAGCGCACTGACGATGGCCTGAAAGTCAGCGCCCGCAGGCGCAGCGCCCCAGCGTCCCTTCCACTCCGGGTTGGCCAAATCCAGCATGGACTTTGGCAATTGCGCAGGTGTGAACTTGGTTTTCTTGTAGACAAACACCGTGCTACGGGCTGCAATGCCCACCCAACGGCCATGGGCCGTGCGGAAGTTGGGTGCCACTTGAGCCAGGGTCGCCGGGTCCAGCGGCGCAAACAAGCCCGCACCGTCCACCAAGGCCATGGCGGGGGAGTTCTCGGTCAAAAAGACGTCGGCTGGCGAGTTAGCGCCCTCTTGCACCAGCTGGTTGCCCAGCTCGGTGTCGCCGCCATTGCGCACGGTCACCTTGATACCGGTTTCACGCGTAAATCCGTCCACCCAGGCTTGCGTCAGGCTGGCATGTTGCGCGTTGTAGACCACGATGCCATCCGGCGCGCTTTGCGCAGAAGCGCCCAAGGAGGCAGCAAAAAAACTAGCAGCCAGCGCCGCAGCGCGTACCAACGGAAAAGACAGGTTTTTTTTCATGAGGCAAGCCCGAATCAAGAAAGGGTGGCACGAACGTTGTGGTTACAACGCAAATAACAATAATTCGCATTTGTATTGTAATCCGTTCTGTCCGCCTCTCACTCCACGGTCACGCTCTTGGCCAGGTTCCGGGGCTTGTCCACATCCGTGCCACGCGCGCAGGCCGTGTGGTACGCCAATAGCTGCAAAGGCACCACGTGCAACAGCGGCGACAACTCGCCGTAGTGTTCGGGCATGCGAATCACATGCAGGCCTTCACCACTCTCAATGCGGGTGTCGGCGTCCGCCAAGACGTAGAGCACGCCGCCACGGGCACGCACCTCGTGCAAATTGCTTTTCAGTTTTTCCAGCAATGCATCATTGGGCGCCACCGTCACAACCGGCATGTCACTTGTGACCAGCGCCAGCGGACCGTGCTTGAGCTCACCCGCCGGGTAGGCCTCTGCGTGGATATAGCTGATCTCCTTGAGCTTCAGGGCGCCCTCCAATGCAATCGGGTAGTGCAGCCCGCGTCCCAAGAACAAGGCGTTTTCTTTCTTGGCAAAATCCTCCGCCCATGCCATGACTTGGGGTTCCAGTGCCAGCACGGCTTGCAATGCCGCAGGCAAATGACGCATGGCCTTCAGGTGGCGGGTTTCATCGGCGTCGCTCAGACGGCCTTTGGCCTGGGCTAGACACAGTGTCAGCAAAAAAAGTCCGGCCAACTGGGTCGTGAAGGCCTTGGTAGAGGCCACACCAATCTCGACCCCGGCGCGTGTCACATAGGCCAGGCTGCATTCGCGCACCATCGCACTCGTCGCCACATTGCAAATGGTGAGGGTATGCCGCATGCCCAGGCTTTGTGCATGGCGCAGGGCCGCCAAGGTGTCAGCGGTCTCCCCACTCTGGGTAATGGTGACCACCAGGGTATTGGGGTTGGGCACGGAATCACGGTAGCGGTATTCGCTGGCCACCTCCACATTGCAGGGCACCTTGGCAATGCTCTCGATCCAGTATTTGGCAGCACAACCGCTGTAGTAGCTGGTGCCACAGGCCAAGATCAGCACGCTGTCGATCTGCTTGAACACGCGCGCCGCATTGCTGCCCGGAGCATGGTTGGCTTGTGCATCAAACAACTCGGGAACGATGCCTTCCACCCCCTCCAAGGTGTCGGCAATGGCGCGTGGCTGTTCGAAGATTTCCTTTTGCATGTAGTGACGGTACGGACCCAATTCGGCAGCACCGCTGTGGGCGTGCACGGTTTTCACAGGGCGCTGGGCTGGGGTTACCGCCTTGTGCGCCTTGTCCACCAGCCAGTACTTGCCCAGCTGCACATCCACCACATCGCCTTCCTCGAGGTAGACGATCTGGTCCGTCACCCCGGCCAGCGCCATTGCGTCGCTGGCCAAAAAGTGTTCCTGTCCATCCTTGCCCACGCCCAGAATCAGCGGCGAGCCGGCACGCGCACCAATCAAACGGTGCGGCTCGTCCTTGCAAAACACGGCAATCGCGTACGCACCGTGCAACTGGCGCACCGTGGCTTTGACGGCTTCGAACAAATCACCGTCGTACAGGCTGTCCACCAGGTGCGCAATAACCTCGGTGTCGGTCTGGCTGACAAACACATAGCCTTTGGCATTGAGTGCGGCACGCAGCTCGTCGTGGTTTTCGATGATGCCGTTGTGCACCAAGGCGATGCGGCCGGCACGCTGGTGCGCGTCGGCGCCACTGCCATGGCTGAAGTGGGGGTGGGCGTTGTGCACGACAGGCGCACCGTGCGTCGCCCAGCGGGTATGGGCAATGCCCAGCAAGCCTTCAAGCGAACCGGTGGCCACTTGCGCGGCAAGTTCTGAAACGCGGGATGTACTGCGCGCGCGGCGCAAACCGGACTTGCCGTCTTGGGCGTAGACCGCGACTCCGCAGGAGTCATACCCCCGGTATTCCAGCCGCTCCAAGCCTTGCACCAACACAGGAACAATATTGCGGGTCGATACCGCGCCGACGATGCCACACATAGACAGTCTCCAAACAAGCAATGGACTGCATGGTAGGCATGGAATTGAAAAATATTTTTTCTTATTTTTTCAATAAATGAATATTTATTTCATATAGATATTGTTTTGAAATTAAATTCAATATATAAATAATAAATGGAATTAATGTCGCTCGATGCTATCGACCTTTTGCTGCTGGCCCAGCTGCAGCGCGATGCCAGCCTGAACAACCAGGCGCTGGCCGAACGGGTACACACATCTCCCCCAACCTGCTTGCGCAGGGTCAAGCGCCTGCACCATGCAGGGCTGATCGAAAAACAGGTGGCCATCCTGCAGCCGGAGCGATTGGCCGCAACCATAGGCCATGGCCTGACCGCCATTGTGGAAATCACCTTGGACCGGCAGGATGCCGAAGCACTGGCTGAGTTTGAAGCTCGCGTGGCGGGCGACGCGGCCGTACAGCAGTGCTACCGCGTCTCCCCCGGCCCGGACTTTTGCCTGGTGGTACACGCCCGCGACATGCCTACCTACCAGGCACTGACACAGCGTCTGTTTACCAACGATGCCAACGTACGCAATGTCAAAGCCTTCTTCAGCATCAAACGCAGCAAGTTTGGTGCGGAGTTGCCACTCTCCTAAACCGCCAGGTTGCGCGGCGCGACAGACACACCCTCCAGTGTCCGGCGGGTTTGCTCAGACAGGTAGTCCAAAAACACCCGCGTGCGCTGCGGCAGAAACTTGCGACTGGGCAACGCCGCGTACAGAATCAGCTGGCCACCGATCCAGGGCGCCAACACCTGCACCAGTTCGCCGTTGGCCAGGTAGGGCGCAGCCAGTGCGGACGTGGTGGAGGTGATGCCGGCGCCGTCGAGGGTCGCCCGCAACAAAGTGTCGACGTGGTTGGACCACAGCACCGGGGTGACATCCAGGTCCACGTACTCACCCGGTCGGTCTCCATTTTGCAAACGCCACAAGCGGGTGGGAAAGGAACCTCCCTTGACCCGCAGGCAGTCGTGCTTCAACAGGTCTTGCGGCTTGTGCGGCGTGCCTTTGCGCGCCAGGTAGGACGGAGCGGCCACAAGAATCGCTTGAGGGCTGGCAATCTTGCGCGCCACCACGTCGCCATCAAAACTGGTGTCCGTGGCAAACAGGGTAATGTCGTAATCCTCAATGGGCGGCTCCTTGAACGACTCCACCGAAATATCCAGCACGATCTTCGGGTACAGCGCACGGAACCCGGCAACCAGAGGTGCCAGTACGTGGGTCGCCAGCACCGGGGTAGACAGCACGTGCAGCGTTCCTGCCAACTCCTGCGTATGCGACTGGGCCAGGGCATCGGCATCGTCGATGTCCTGCAAAATGGCGCGCACACGCCCCAAGTAGGTCTCCCCCGCCTCACTCAGGGACAGACGGCGGGTGGAACGGTGCAACAGGCGCGCACCCAAGTGATCCTCCAAATCCGCCACCAAACGGGTAACCACGGCAGGCGACATATCCATGGCCCTGGCAGCAGCGGCGAAGCCACCTTCGTCGATCACCTTCTCGAAAACCCGCATTGACAATAACCGATCCATAGGGGGCCTTTCTGCAATATCAAGTCCTTATTATTGCCAATTT